>NZ_CP033070.1:1953701-2604934 GCF_003669035.1 Chryseobacterium sp. 3008163
AATCATTAATTGATTCAGGTGAGCTTCTGCAGCATTAGAAGTACTAATTCCGAAATCCATATCGATTCCGTCTACCCCAAGAAATAATTTATTACAGGAGAATTGTTTTAAAATAGCTTCAGAAATAGAACCTACAATAGAAGTAGAACTTTTTCTCACTTCTCCACCCAATTGTATGATATTAATGTTAGGATTGTTACACAATTCAATTGCAACACGCAAAGAAGAAGTTAAAACCGTTAACGGACCGAAATTCACTAGCATTCTTGCCAGATAATGCATCGTCGTTCCGGAAGCCAAAATAATACAGTCATTTTCTTGAATCAAGGACAATGCGGTTTTTGCAATATTTTTCTTTGCTTCTACATTGATGTTTTCCTTTTCATCCACATTCTTTTCATACGCATATCTTACATGCCTACTTGCACCGCCATGATTTCGGAAAAGCAATCCTAAACTTTCGAGATAATTCAAATCCTTTCGAATTGTAACTGACGAAACATTAAATTTTTCACACAAATCCTGAACAAGCACATAATCTTTTTCATCCAATTCTTTCAAGATATCATTATGTCTTGGCAGCAGCTTTTCCATTTCGTTTCATTTCATCAAAAATACCAATTTTATTTTGATTCAAAAAAATTTCACTTATTTTCTTTTTAGTTTCGTTTTAATTTATACATTTGAAAACGAAACATAACGAAATATTATGAAACGAAACGAAGAACTTAGCAAATTAACCTCCATAAAAGAGTGGGACTTTCTAATCATCGGTGGAGGAGCGAGTGGTTTAGGTTCGGCATTGGACGCTACAAGCAGAGGATTTAAAACCTTACTGTTAGAATCACACGATTTCGCAAAGGCGACTTCCAGCAGAAGTACAAAATTGGTACACGGAGGAGTAAGATATTTAGCACAGGGAGATATAGGTTTAGTAAAAGAAGCTTTGAAAGAAAGAGGTCTACTCGCCAAAAATGCAGCTCATGTGGTTAAAAACCAGTCTTTTATTATTCCAAATTACACTTGGTGGGGAGGAATTTATTATAAAATAGGACTTTCGATTTACGATTTCCTTGCAGGAAAACTAAGTTTAGGAAGAACACAATACATCAGCAAATCAAAAACCGTAGAAAAACTTCCAACAATTCAGCAAAAAGGTTTGGCAAGCGGAGTTGTTTATCAGGACGGACAGTTCGATGATGCAAGACTGGCGATTAATTTAACGCAAACCATTATTGAAAAAGGAGGAACTGCCGTTAATTATGTTAAAGTTATTAATTTAATTAAAAATGATTCCAATAAAATAACAGGTGTAGTTGCAGAAGATCAGTTCACGAAACAGCAATTCGAAATTAAAGCGAAAGTGGTCATCAATGCAACCGGAGTTTTTACGAATGATATCTTAAATATGAATAACCCGAAACACGGAAAATTTGTAGTTCCAAGTCAGGGAATTCATTTGGTTTTGGATAAATCTTTCTTAAAAAGTGACGACGCCATTATGATTCCTAAAACTTCAGACGGAAGAGTCTTGTTTGTCGTTCCTTGGCACGACAGAGCTTTAGTCGGGACAACTGATACTTTACTGGAAAACGAAAGTTTCGAACCGAGAGCTTTGGAAGAAGAAATTAATTTCGTTTTAAATACAGCAAGACAATATTTATCTAAAAAGCCAACCCGTGAAGATGTAAAATCTGTTTTCGCTGGACTTCGACCCCTTGCCGCTCCAAAAGACGGAAGCAAAAGCACAAAAGAAGTTTCCCGAAGTCATAAAGTGGTTACATCCGACACCGGATTGATTTCCATTATCGGTGGAAAATGGACAACGTACCGTAAAATGGCAGAAGACACGATCGATGAAGCATTAAAAGTTCACAACTTAGGAATTACAACTTCCAAAACAGAGCATCTTTCGATTCATGGAAATGTAAAATCTGAAACTGTTGACAGAACCAATCATTTATATGTATATGGTTCAGACATTCCTGAAATCAAAAAATTACAACAAAACAATCCTGAATTTTCAGAAAAAATACATCCTGATCATCCTTTCACAATAGCAGAAGCAGTTTGGGCAATTCGAAACGAAATGGCGCAGACTATTGAAGATATTTTGGCAAGAAGAGTCCGTCTTTTATTTTTGGATGCAAGAGCAGCGATCGACAGTGCACATAAAATCGCTTTTATTATTGCAAAAGAAAACGGACATTCTGCAGAATGGGCAAACGAACAGGAAAACGAGTTTATCGAATTGGCGAGAGGATATTTACTGACTCCTTATTCGCCAAGAAACATCTAACTTTAATTTAATCTCAAAGATGAGTGACCAATTAATTCTCGCTCTAGACCAAGGTACAACATCGTCAAGAGCCATTTTATTCAATCACAGCGGAGAAATAGAATTTGTTTCTCAGAAAAGTTTTGAACAGATATACCCTACTCCGGGTTGGGTAGAACATGACCCCAACGAAATCTGGTCTTCTCAAGTTTCCGTAGCTGCAGAAGTTATTGCCAAAGCAGGAATTTCCGGAAGAGAAGTTGCCGCTATCGGGATTACCAATCAACGTGAAACTACCGTCGTCTGGGACAGAGAAACCGGAGAACCCGTCTACAATGCAATTGTCTGGCAAGACAGAAGAACGTCTAAATATTGTGATGAATTAAAAGAACAGGGTCATGCCGAAATGATTAAAGAAAAGACAGGTCTTGTTTTAGACGCTTATTTTTCTGCAACAAAGCTGAAGTGGATTTTAGACACTGTAGAAGGTGCAAGAGAAAAAGCTGAAGCAGGAAAACTGTGTTTCGGAACAGTGGATACTTTCCTTGTATGGAAATTAACACGTGGAAAAATGTTCATTACCGATGTTTCGAATGCTAGTAGAACCATGCTTCTAAACATCCATACTTTGGAATGGGATAATGAGCTATTAGAATTATTCAATATTCCAAGAGCCATTTTACCTGAAGTAAAACAAAGCAGTGAGATCTATGGAGAAACTGCCACTACTCTATTTTCAACAAAAATTCCGATTGCAGGAATTGCAGGAGATCAACAGGCTGCTTTATTCGGGCAAATGTGTACAACTCCCGGAATGGTAAAAAATACGTACGGAACCGGCTGTTTCCTTTTAATGAATACAGGAACAGAAGCTGTTTCATCCAAAAACAATTTGTTGACGACTGTTGCATGGAAAATTAACGGAGAAGTAAATTATGCATTGGAAGGAAGTGTATTCGTTGGTGGAGCAGCCATTCAATGGTTGAGAGATGGTTTAAAATTAATCAATTCTGCAGAAGAAGTCAATACGTTAGCACAATCTGTTGAAGATAACGGCGGCGTTTATTTCGTTCCTGCTTTGACAGGTTTAGGCGCTCCTTACTGGGATCAGTATGCTCGCGGAACGATTGTAGGTGTAACCCGTGGAACGACCAATGCACATATCGCAAGAGCCACTTTGGAAGGAATTGCTTTTCAGGTTTACGATATCGTAAAATCAATGGAAGCCGATGCAGGGAAAAAGAGTCCTGAATTAAGAGTTGACGGCGGAGCTTCTGCAAGTGATATTTTAATGCAGATTCAGTCAGATATTTTCGGTGCTAAAATTACAAGACCAAAAACATTGGAAACAACAGCTTTAGGAGCAGCTTATCTTGCAGGTCTTGCAGTCGGATACTGGAAAAATATTGATAAAATCCAGTCTCAATGGATCGTTGACAAACATTTCCAACCTCAAATGGAAGAAGAGAAAGTTGAAAAGATGCTTAAAACATGGAAAAAAGCTGTAGAACGTTCTCAAAACTGGATCGAAGATTAAACCCATTTAAAACAAATTAAAACTATGACTCCATTTGTAGCAGAAATAATCGGCACTATGCTGATGATACTTTTAGGAAACGGCGTGGTGGCAAACGTTGTCTTAAAAGGAACCAAAGGAAATAATTCCGGATGGATCGTGATTACCACGGCTTGGGCTTTGGCAGTTTTCGTTGGCGTAACCGTTGCGGGACCCATCAGCGGAGCACATCTGAATCCGGCAGTAACTTTAGGGTTGGCAATTGCAGGAAAATTCTCTTGGGATTTGGTTCCAACCTATATTGCAGGAGAGATGATTGGGGCAATGCTGGGTGCTTTTCTGGTTTGGTTATTTAACAAAGATCACTTTGCTATTACAGAAGATGAAGGTGCAAAACTGGCTTGTTTCAGTACAGGTCCAGCAATCAGAAAACCTATTTCAAATTTAATCAGCGAAATCATCGGAACTTTCGTTCTTGTCTTTGTGATTTTCCATTTTGCAGATCCGAGTGTTACTTTAAATAACGATCCGACCGCAAAAATTGGTTTAGGAACACTTGGTGCTTTACCAGTTACGTTATTGGTTTGGGCAATTGGCTTATCTTTAGGAGGAACGACAGGTTATGCCATCAATCCTGCAAGAGATTTAGGACCAAGAATTATGCACGCTATCCTTCCGGTAAAAGGAAGCAGTGACTGGAGCTACGCATGGATTCCTATTGCAGGACCTATTGTAGGAACCACTCTCGCAGCTTTACTACATCTCGCCTTAAGTTAATCACAGAAAAGTCTACACAATGAAAAAACTATTTTATATATGCCTGATTGCATTAGGCACAGGGAATCTTTATGCCCAGCAAAATGAAGAAAATCAGGAAGACAGCAGATTAGATTTCACTGCAAACATTCAGAATAATCACCTTTGGAGAGGTTTGATTATTACGGATAAACCCGTTATCATGGGAAATGTTTCCTACGCATTAGATAAAGATAAAAACTGGAAAGTCGGAATTTGGGGAGCATCTTCAATGACTGATGATAAAGATGGAACGCACTATAAAGAAATCAATTATTATGTTCAGTATTCCAACGGGCGTTTATATATTGGTTTGTGGGATTTGTTTAATTCAAGAAACATTAATACTGCGGTTGCTTCGGATGATATTTTTAATTATTCAAACAGAAAAACCGCGCATATTATTGATTTAAGAACCAACTATACTTTCGGACCAGCATTTCCATTAAATATTGAAGCAGACATTATGCTTTACGGTGGTGCTAATGCAGGAGAAGTTGTTTTGGAATATGACGGAACTTATAAAAAGAATAAATATTCCACCTACGTTCAGGTAAGCTATCCCGTGATTAAAGATAAAAAAGTTAACCTTGATGCTTTTGTAGGAGCTGGTTTTGCCTTAAATGACAAAAACTTTCTGTACGGAAACGGGACGAATAGTTTTGATATTGTAAATGTTGGCGTAAAAGCGACCAAATCTCTTAAAATTACGGAACATTACACACTGCCGGTTTCTATGATGGCGATGTGGAACCCTTCGAATAAGTTTGCGAGAATACAACTTGCCGCAACGGTATTTTAAATTAAAATTGTTAGTATTTTACAAACCATTCCAATATTGGAGTGGTTTTTTGTTTCTATTAATTAAGAGAAGCCTTAATGAAAGTAATCACCGTAATTTTACGGTTTAATTATTGCTAAGATATTTTTAATTTTGAGAAAATTTATAATATGAAAAAGGGTTATAGTTTACTTCTTCTATTCATCAGTATTCTGTCTTTTGCTCAATCAAAAGCGCCATTTACCGGGAAAAGAAGCTTCAATATCGAACAAGGCGCAAGCGGCTCAGGAACTCCGGCCTATTATCTTGATGTAAAGAAAAACGGGAATGTACATTTTGGATTTCTGCAGATTAATCAGGCAGACCAAACTGAAACCAAAGAAGAGATCAATGCAGGAAAATATAATCCGAAAGTGATGAAAATACATTTCAAAACGTATAATGAAACTTTTTATGTAAAATTTAATAAAGAGAAGATTTATCTTACCGATGAAAAAGGAAATATCAAAAAATCAGATGACTGCTGTCCGGTTTCTGAACTTGCTTCAATAAATTGCAACTGCGAAAGCATTATATATAAGTAATGAAGATTATTCAACTTCTTTTGGCTTTGCTTTTGGTGATTTCGTGCAAAGAAAAACAAACGCATCCCTACACTTACTATTATTGGAAAACCAATCTTGCTTTAAATCAAACTGAGAAAAAAGCACTTGTAAAATCTACTTCACCTTATTTATATACAAGATTTTTTGACGTCGATAAGATTAATGGAAAATTTGAACCGGTTGCTGTCATTACCAAAGACGAAAGCTTTAGTACGGAAAAAGAAATCATCCCGACAATTTTTATCACCAACCGAACTTTTTTTGAAATTAATGAATCCGACATCAAATTTCTGACTGAAAGCGTTTATCAATTAATTCAAAAAAAAGTGAAAGAATACAAATTAACTTCTAGCAACGAAATTCAAATTGACTGCGACTGGACTGCCGGAACGAAAGATGATTATTTTAAATTTCTAAATGAATTAAAGAAAATCTCCGGAAAAGAAATTACCTGTACACTTAGACTTCATCAGGTGAAAGATAAAAATCTGATGGGAATTCCGCCAGTGAAAAAAGTATATCTCATGTGCTACTCCACTTCTTCACCGCTTGAAAATTCAGATAAGAATTCGATTTTAGATGTCAATATTCTGAAAAGCTATTTATCTAAGCTCGAAGAATATCCGTTAAAGAACATTGAAGTTGCATTGCCGATTTATTCGTGGGAATTGTAACCAATCATTTAGGAAAGCACAAGCTCATCAATGCGTTGTCTAAAAAAGATCTTGAAAACTCCAACTTCAAAAAAACATCTGATAATGAAATTGAAATTACAAAAGACGGTTTCTATTTTGGGAGTTTCATGAACAAAGGTTTCAAAATAAAGGTGGAAGAAATTTCTGATGAACAACTTGATAATGTTACACAGTTTTTAGGTAAAAAATTAAACGGCTACAACATTATATATTACCAATTAGATAGTAAATTTGTGGAAGGCAGAATTTTCTGATGGCTGGAAGCAGGAAGATTGGCTCAATAATTAAGCGCAACAATTTCTTCCCACAGATTTCACAGATCTTCACGGATTAAATTAAACTAAATAAAAAAATATGCGCAAATCTGTGTGATCTGCGGGAAATAAAAAATTAAACAAAACACCAAAAATACATATGAAAAAGTATATTCTATCATTAGCCGTTGCATCGCTTATCTATACCAAATCGGAGGCTTGTGCATGGGCAGATCCGGATTATGACTACTTTAATCTGTTTACCCAAAGCATCATTAAAGATAAATCTTACCTTCCTTTTCTTCACAACTACTCTTCGAGGTTTTATACCGATTTTAAATCTTCACAGATTCCAAATGAGAATATCGAAGCATGGAGAAAATTCTTCAACAATCAGTTGACGTACACTGAAACAGATTATCTGGTGAATAAAATTGCCATGAATGATCTCAATGATTTGAAGAGAGGAACACCAAACAATCTGTTACTGCAAAAAGTTGGAACGGGTTTCTATACAAAATACCGTGAAGGAATTGATTATTTGATTGAGGCAAAATATCTTGAGCCTTACATGAAAATCAATTATGTGGAAACTGCAGATTCATTTTACTACAGAGAAAATGAAAGCGACAAAAATGCTACACAATTAGATTATGCTAAAACAGTTTCAGCACTTACATCTTTATATAATGCAGCCAAAAATCCTGAAATTAAGCAGCGGTATGGCTATCAGTTAGTAAGATTCAATCATTATACAAGAAATTTCGATGCAGCGCTTCAGGCTTTCAAGTCTTACGTTCAGCCAATTTCGTTAAGAGGCGCTTCTTATTATATGGCTTTAGACCAATTGGCAGGTGCACAACGTGGATTGCAAATGGGGAATGACGCCAACTGGAATTTCTTTCAGGTTTTTAAAAACAGCAAAAGCCGAAAAGAATCTGCGTTTATCTCGATGAAGCTTTCAGACACGGCATCTTTCAACAATATTCTGAAAAGAGCGGGAAATAACGAAGAGAAAAACATGGCGTATTTTCTTTTGGGTTATGAAGATTTTACCAACCCGATTCCGATGATGGAAAAGATGTATGACATTGATCCTAATTCAGAAATTCTGAAAGTGATGGCCGCAAGAAGCATCAACGAACTGGAACGAAGCTATCTTCCGACATATTATTACGAATCAAAAGATGCAGACCAGTCAGGAAATACAAAAACTACTGCAACTACAGAAACAAAAAAAATAGAGAAAAAAGAACTGAGCTTCTGGCAGAAAATTGTTCTGTTCTTTAAGAATCTTTTTAGCTCAAAATCTGACAAAGTGAAAGACGGAACTAAAAATGACCAAAGCGATGATGAGTTATTGGAAAACCCAAACAGAATTCCTTTTTACACAAAAAATCAAAGTTATTATTACGACGAGAAACAGAAAGACTTTCTTGATGATTTAGAAAAATTCACTTCAAAAACTAAAGAAAAATCTACTGACGAATATTGGCAGATAGCAGATGCTTATCTTAAATTTTTAAAGAAAGATTATGAAACCAGCACAGAAATTTTAGAAAACATCAAAACCAACAATCCGGAATATCTTGAAGAAATCAAGAGAATGAAAGTCTTGAATGATATTGTTTCGCAGCCAAAGATTGATGCGGAATATGAAGATCATTTAATGAAAGACTATGCCGATTACTTTGTTGAAAAGAAAATCGAAAAAGATAGCACAGAGGATGAAAGATATGATTACTATGGTTCTGCTCCTTCTACTGCGTCGTTCTTAAAAGATGTTTTGGCCAACCGATATTTCCTTCAGGGTGAAGACGGAAAATCTTACCTGATGAATAATAAATTGTCTGATCTTCAATATAATCCGAATTCTACTTTGGTAAAAAGTGTAGAAGATTTTTACAGAAAACCAAACAAGACAGCATTTGAACAGCAGATCATCGCCAAAAACATGGACAATGTAGGAAATATTGACGCATTCTTCAATGTGATTTACGGTGACAGAGCGATGAGATTGGCAGATTTCGATAAAGCAAAATCGTATTATCAAAAAGCTCAGACCTTCTCAGGAATTCCAAGAGAGAACTATGAAAGATACAATCCGCAAACCGGGAATTATGAAAAACTGGTTTATGATGGTCAAAACTATGATGGTTTCAGCAACATTCCGAATTTGGTTTTCGGGCATAACGTTTGGGAAAGTTTCCAAAGTTCTGATGTAGAAAGTATGCAGACAGAAGATTACACTGCTTTTCCTTTCATTAAACCAAAAATGAATAAACTTGAATTGGCAGATGCTTTAGTTCAACTTAAAAAAATTGGAAGTGGCAAAGATGAAAAATCAGCTCAGGCAAATCAACTCATAGGAAATATTTTGTACAACACTTCTGTTCTCGGCTATTACAGAGAACTGTTTGTAATGGATGTCGACAACAGCAACGGCGGAAAATATGACTTCTGGAGTACTGATAAGAAAACTCCGTATCAATACTATTACAAGAATTTCACATCGACTACTTACATCGAACCTGATAATTTTGATTTGGCTTTAAATTTTTACAAAAAAGCTTTAAATCTGTCAAACAACAAAGAACAAAAAGCAAGACTACTTTTCCAGATGGCAAGTGCCGAGCAGGGAAAATACTATCAGTATGAAGCTAAAAATCAGGCAAACATTGATTATGCTGATCCGAAATGGTCTGAGAAAAATGATGCTTATCAAAAGCAAATGAATGATCTGAAAAATCAAAAATACAGAACTTACTTTGCTCAGCTAAAATCTCAGTATTCAGATACCGAAGCAGCGCGAACGCTTTTGGGAAGCTGTAGTTATTTTGATTATTTTATGAAGAGATAATTGTTTTAGTTAAAAGAAAAAAGGAATCAAATTGATTCCTTTTTTGTTTCTGCTCCTGCAGCCAAAGATCATGCTTCTTTTTAAAAGTTTCATGTTTCCTGTCTTGATTTCTTTTCGCAGCATCTATCGAGTGTGAAGCATGGATATCTTGATCTTCTTCTGCAAAATCTGCCAGCTTTTCGTAATAACAATGTATCTGATCCAGCTCCTTTTCGGTAAGGTCTTCAATATCGACCATTCGGTTGCTGGCTTTTTCGTTGGCTGCAATGAGCTCATTTAATTTAATCTGAATGGCTTTTGAATCTTTATTTTGAGATTTCTGAATAAGGAAAACCATCAGGAAAGTTATGATCGTAGTTCCTGTATTGATTACAAGCTGCCACGTTTCAGAATAATTGAAAACAGGGCCTGAAACTGCCCAAATGACAACAATGGCTACGGCACTAAGAAAAGCATAAGAACTTCCTGTAAACTTCGTTGCCCAATTTGAAAATTTTTCAAATATGCTTCTATCTTCTTTTGACATTATTTTATTTTTATTAAATGTAATCAAAAATTCAGCCTCAAAATAGAGAATGCTTACCTATTATTGTATAGGATAGTGTACCGCTTTATCAATTTCTATGGGATTGTTTTCTCTAAGCATTGTTTTTCTCCGTTCATCAGACATTCCTTTTATTTGCTCTAAACTTTTTATCTGCACTCCCATTACATAAAATGTATTTTCAGGATTGGTATTCGATTTAAATGATTCTGCAATATCCTGTAAGGGATTATCGTAAAGTTCCAATTGTTTTTTTACAATTATTTTTTCAGTGACAGGAATTGGTTTTCGTCCCATAAAACTATTCAGAAATTGAGCTTCATACGTCTTGGGGAACTTCATGCTTTTAGACAACTTAAAAATAAAGTTTTTCTTATCGTCTTCAATCTCAAAAATCAATCCGGGAAGTCCTCGGAATTTGTATGGCCCTTCACTGAGATTAACGTCTTTAGAAAACCACGCGATCCAATTTCTACCGCCAAAAGTTGTCGTTGCTTTCTGTAGTGTGTACTGTCCTTCAACTTTTGTGTCATTGAAAAGTTTCCAATTCATTTTATCTGTTGATTTGAGAGAGAAAAAATCTTTCAGCAAAATCAATGAAGTATTTTCAAAAGAGTTCTTTTTTCTGATAAGAGCAGGCAGATGATCATCCCACCTAGATCTTCTTTGACCCCGAATAATATTTAGAGAATCAGTTTCAGCATAAGAATATGGATAAAATTTAACATCATCCGGATTGATATCCAAAATCATATTGTCTTTACCAAATTCTGTTGCCAATGAATCTGATTTATATTGAAACTGATAAATAAAGCGGTGCGTTTGTGCCGATAAGAGTAATGGAAATAATAGCAATATCAGTTTCTTCATATTTTAATTTTTAATCAAAAATATCAATAATGTTTGAATTAGATGAAATTTAGAGATTAGATATTTAGCTTAAATAAAATTTAAAGCAAAAAAAATCCCTCTTCTTTCGAAAAGGGATTATATTTAAGATGATAAGCCAAAAGGCTCAATTATCACACTTTAATTTCAACGTCAACTCCTGAAGGAAGTTCTAATTTCATTAGAGCATCAACAGTTTTAGAAGAAGAAGAGTAGATATCCATCAATCTCTTGTGAGCTGATAATTGGAACTGCTCTCTTGCTTTCTTGTTTACGTGTGGAGATCTCAACACCGTGAAGATTCTCTTATTTGTAGGTAATGGAATAGGTCCGTTTACAACAGCACCAGTAGCCTTTACCGTTTTTACGATTTTCTCAGCAGACTTGTCTACCAAGTTGTAATCGTAAGATTTTAGTTTTATTCTGATTCTTTGTGACATTTCTTTAATTTAAAAAATTAACCTTTTGCTTTAGCGATAATATCTTCAGCAACGTTTTGAGGAGTAGCCTGGTACTTCTCTAATTCCATAGAAGAAGTAGCTCTTCCTGATGAAAGTGTTCTTAGAGTCGTAACATATCCGAACATTTCAGATAATGGAACTGAACCTTTGATAACAACGGCACCGTTCTTTTCTTCTTGTCCACTGATAGTACCTCTTCTCTTGTTAAGGTCACCAATGATGTTACCCATATATTCTTCCGGAGTTACAACCTCCAATTTCATAATAGGCTCCATAATTACTGGCTTAGCAGCACGTCCCGCTTCTTTAAATCCTAATTTAGCAGCTAATTCAAAAGAAAGTGCATCAGAATCCACTGCGTGGAAAGATCCGTCTTTAAGAGTTACTTTAATACCTTCAACTTCGAAACCAGCTAAAGGACCGTTTTTCATTGCAGCTTTAAAGCCTTTTTCAATTGCAGGAACAAATTCTCTAGGAACGTTACCACCTTTGATCTCATTAACGAATTCTAAACCAATTTTACCTTCGTCAGCTGGTCCTAATTCAAATACGATATCAGCAAATTTACCCTTACCACCAGATTGTTTTTTGTAAACTTCTCTGTGCTGAGCAACTCTTGTAAGATTTTCTTTGTATTCTACCTGAGGCTGACCTTGGTTTACTTCTACTTTGAATTCTCTTCTCATACGATCTACAAGAATGTCAAGGTGAAGTTCACCCATTCCTGAGATAATCGTTTGACCAGAAGCTTCGTCAGTTTTAACCTGGAAAGTAGGATCTTCTTCAGCTAATTTAGCCAAAGCGTTACCCATTTTATCTTGATCTGCTTTAGTTTTAGGCTCAACAGCGATACCAATTACCGGATCAGGGAAAACCATCGATTCTAGAACGATTGGGTTTTTCTCGTCACACATTGTATCACCAGTTTTGATAGATTTAAAACCTACCGCTGCACCAATATCTCCTGCTTCAATATAATCTACAGGATTTTGCTTGTTAGCGTGCATCTGATAGATTCTAGAGATTCTTTCTTTATCACCTGAACGAGTGTTCAAGATATAAGAACCAGCATCTAGTCTTCCAGAGTATGCTCTGAAGAATGCCAATCTTCCTACGAAAGGATCGGTAGCAATCTTAAATGCCAAAGCTGCGAACGGCTCATTAACGTCTGGTTTTCTGAAAATTTCAGCATCAGTTCTTGGGTCAGTACCTTTGATATCATCTTTATCCAATGGAGAAGGCAAATATTTACATACTGCATCCAACATAAACTGTACTCCTTTATTCTTAAATGAAGAACCACAAGTCATTGGGATAATAGATAAATCGATAGTAGCTTTTCTAAGAGCTTCGTTGATTTCGTCTTCTGAAATTGAATCTGGATCTTCGAAGAATTTCTCCATCAAAGTGTCATCATAATCAGCAACTGCTTCAACTAATTTCTCTCTGTATTCCAGAACTTCAGCTTTCATGTCTTCAGGAATTGGCACTACTTCGAAAGTAGCTCCTTGTCCTGCTTCGTCCCAAACGATCGCTCTGTTTTTAATTAAATCAACTACACCTTTGAAATCTTCTTCAGCACCGATTGGTAAAACGATTGGAACTGCATTAGATCCTAACATTGTCTTAACCTGGTTTACCACGTTAAGGAAATCAGCACCTTGTCTGTCCATTTTGTTTACGAATCCCATTCTTGCAACTTTGTAGTTGTCAGCAAGTCTCCAGTTTGTTTCAGACTGAGGCTCTACTCCATCTACTGCAGAGAATAAGAATACCAAACCATCTAATACTCTTAAAGATCTGTTTACTTCTACTGTAAAGTCAACGTGTCCTGGTGTATCGATGATGTTGAAGTGGTAAGGCTTAGTTTCAGCTAATGGCTTACCTTGGTCTGTTGGGAAATTCCAAGAACAAGTAGTTGCAGCAGAAGTAATTGTAATACCTCTTTCAGCCTCTTGCTCCATCCAGTCCATTGTAGAAGCACCATCATGTACTTCACCAATTTTGTGGTTTACACCTGTATAGAATAAGATTCTTTCTGTAGTGGTAGTTTTACCAGCATCAATGTGCGCAGCAATACCAATATTTCTTGTAAATTTAAGATCTCTACTCATTTCTAATTAGAATTTAAAGTGTGAGAAAGCTTTGTTAGCTTCCGCCATTTTGTGAGTATCAGATTTTTTCTTGTAAGCAGCACCTTCTTCTCTTGAAGCAGCTACAACTTCGTTAGCCAATTTTAAAGCCATTGACTTATCATTTCTCTTTTTAGAGTAAAGGATTAACCATTTCATTGCCATAGAAATTTTTCTATCAGCTCTGATCGGCATAGGAATCTGGAAGTTAGCTCCACCTACTCTTCTAGAACGTACTTCTACGTGAGGCATAACGTTAGTTAATGCATCTTTCCAGATTTCAAGGGCAGTCTTTTCAGTTTCTCCTTTTTTTGCTTCTACAAGGTCTAATGCATCATAGAATATTTTGAATGCGATAGACTTCTTACCGTCTAGCATCAAGTTGTTTACGAATCTAGTTACCAATTGATCATTAAATTTCGGATCTGGTAACAACGGTCTTTTTTTCGCTTTTGTCTTTCTCATTGTTTCTGTACCTTATTTAATGATTATTTTTTCTTTCCTTTAGCTGGCGCAGCTGCTGCCTGACCTGGTTTTGGTCTCTTAGCTCCATACTTAGATCTTCTCTGCGTTCTTCCGCTAACACCTGCAGTGTCTAATGCTCCTCTTACGATATGATAACGTACTCCCGGTAGGTCTTTCACCCTTCCGCCGCGTACCAATACTATCGAGTGCTCTTGAAGATTATGTCCTTCGCCCGGGATGTAGGCGTTGACTTCTTTACCGTTTGAAAGTCTTACCCTTGCAACTTTTCTAAGTGCAGAGTTAGGTTTCTTAGGAGTGGTAGTATATACTCTCGTACATACACCTCGTCTTTGTGGACAAGAATCAAGGGCAGCCGATTTACTCTTCTTGGTGAGTGCGACTCTTCCTTTTCTTACTAATTGTTGAATAGTAGGCATTTAATTGCTTTTTATTTTAGGGTGCAAAATTATGAATAATTTTTTAATTGACAATAAGTTATGTGTAAATAAATATTTTTTATTGAAAATAAATTCGACAAAGAATCAGGCGTTTATCTCATAAATATTGACATTCATAAGATAATTCAATCTAAAAAAATTAATCTATAGAAAGTTGTGATGTATATAAAACTTCAGATTTGTTTCGCACCGTATCATACTTCAACCATTTTATTTTAGGATAAACGCTTCCAGCTAAACTTTCTTTAAGCTTTCCTTTCTGCTTATTGGTATGTTCATAATTGAACGTTTTCTTTATAATAGGTATCTCGTATGTCGTGAGTGTTTTAATATTTCTTTCATCATTAAATAAATATTTTTTGTTTTTAAATTTTGGCATCTGAGCTTTTATCACTTCTTTCTTAGTCAAATAATATGCAGGATCTTTTAAGCTGTAGGTAGTTAAAAAAATTAAGAAGAAACACGATATCCACCAAATCTTTTTATCATCAGCATTATATTTAAAATACAAGATAAGAAATGAAAAAAACAAACAGAAATTAGCCGCCGCCAAAAGCCTGATTCCCATTTCCTCAATCTGCTGAATCCAGCCAGAGAACAACAATGCAAATGTATAAACCACTGCAACTACCCAAAGTAAAACATGAAAATTTCTCTGAAGAGTTCCCTTTGCTTTTTTGTAATATCTAAAGAAATACATAAAGATGGAAATATCTATCGCTAGAATAAATCCCTGAAACAGTAAACTCCCTAAACTATTAGATGCAGGCTTTAACCCAATAAAAGGATCAATAACATTACAAACCCCCAACAAATCTCTTATTACATATAGATATGTCATCCCGTTTGGGGTTCCTCTTAACTGTTCACCTGTAAAGCTTTTAAATTCTAAATAATTGAGAAATAAATACCCTGAAATCCCTAAACCTGATAAAATCAAAAACAAGAAGAAGGCTTTAAAATAAATTGCATTTTTAATTTTAATAAAATTTAAAAAAAAGAAAACCAAAATTCCCAAATAAATAAAAACTGCCGAATATCTTATAGAAAACAAGCTGACCATTAATAAAGCCGCAATAACTGCATTTTTATATAACTTTTGTGGTTTGATAAGGATTTCATGTAAAAAATAAACAAGAAAATAAAGTACAAAAATAAATGCCGATTCAGAAATAGCCTGAATAAAAACACAGAAAAAAGTTTTACCCGCAAACAACAATGTGGTCTCTCTGAAATAAAATTTCTTTTTGTAAGAAAAAACTAAAATAGAAATAGTAAATAGAAGATTAAGAATTTTATACGCCCAAAAATAATCTTGAAATATCATATGAAAAAACTTAATCAACAACGGATATCCCAAAGGAAACAAATTAGTTTCTGGTCTTGGCAAATCTTCCGCAATGCCAAAATACGAAAGACTGTCTGACATGATACCACCAAAAGGTGTAAATATTGATTGTAAAAAATAGATAACGACAACAATTATCGCAAGTACCTTATATTTTTTCATGTTTGTTTAATAGCAAAATTCTAATACAAATTAAAAATACCAAAGATAAGTATCATCAATCATCTTCATACAATTTCGGCACAATATTTCCTGTATTTAGAATATAAAAAATAAACATTATGAAAAACGCCAACATTATTGGTTTACAAGAAGCGGACTGTAAAAACATTTCAGAAAAACTCAATATACTTCTAGCCAACTATTCAGTATTCTATCAAAACACACGAGGTTCTCACTGGAATATAAAAGGTGAACAATTCTTTACGCTTCACCCAAAATTCGAAGAGCTTTACAATAGTCTGGTCTTAAAAATTGACGAAATCGCAGAAAGAATCCTGACGTTAGGCGCAACTCCTGCACATAATTATTCAGATTACCTTCAGGTTTCCACAATTAAGGAAAGCAAGGAAGTAAGTGACGGCAACAAAAGTGTAGAAATCATTCTAAACTCCTTCAAAGTTGTTATCGATTTACAAAGAGAACTTTTAAATATTACTGATGAAGCAGGCGATGAAGGTACCAACTCTCAAATGAGCGACTATATCACCGAACAAGAAAAAGAAGTTTGGATGTACAACTCATACTTAGGAAAATAAAAGACAAAAAATATTTCATTGATTGCAAAATCGCCCATCAAAAAGGCGATTTTTTTTATTTATTTTATTAAATTTATTTAAAATTAAAATATGTCCGAAATACGACTCAATTCAATACTTGACAACGATTTTTACAAAATCACCATGCAAAATGCCGTTGTCAAACTTTTCCCAAGCCAAATCGTAAAATATGAATTTATCAATCGTGGAAAGCATCATTTTCCTGAAGGCTTCGACGTTGCCCTGAAAATTATTGTTGATAAAATGGCAGAATTGAAACTCACCAAAGATGAAAAGAAATTTTTGGCCAAAACCTGTCCGTATTTAAATTTACCTTATTTAGATTTTTTAGAAGGCTATCATTACGATCCGTCAGAAGTTAAAATCGTACAAACCGGAAATGATTTAAGCGTTATCGTAGAAGGACTTTGGTACAGAACTATTTTGTGGGAAGTTCCTTTGTTGGCTTTAATAAGCGAACTGCATTACGAGATGAACCACATGGAAAGAGATTCTAACGACGTGGTGATGAGCAAAACATTAGAAAAAGCGGATTCATTAAATAACTTAGGAGTAAATTTCGCAGAATTCGGAACCAGAAGAAGGCATTCTTATAAAGTTCAGAATTTGGTCATGGAAGCATTAACGCAAAAAAAAGAATCTACATTTATTGGAAGTTCAAACGTACATTTTGCGATGAAGTACAACGTAAAACCTATCGGAACTCATGCTCACGAGTGGTTTATGTTTCATGGGGCTGAATTTGGTTTCAAAATGGCCAACGAATTAGCCCTTGAGCATTGGGTAGATGTTTATCGCGGAGATTTGGGAGTTGCACTTTCAGATACTTACACTACCGATGTTTTCTTCCAGCAGTTTGACAAGAAATTTGCTAAACTTTTCGACGGTGTACGTCACGACAGCGGAGATCCTTTTGAATTTGCCGATAAAACAATTGCCCACTATAAAAGCAACGGAATCAATCCTTTATTCAAATACATTATTTTCTCAGATGCTTTAAATCTTGAAAAAGTAGAAGAAATCACTAATTACTGCAAAGGAAAAATCGGAGTTTCTTTCGGTATCGGAACCAATCTTACCAACGATGTAGGGTTAAAACCAATGAATATCGTAATGAAACTGATAGGAGTTCAAGCCTTAAATAAAGAATGGATTCCTACCGTAAAGCTTTCTGACGAACACGGAAAATACACCGGTGATCCTAAAATGATTGAGTTGGCAAAAGAATTTCTAAGAATTAAAGATTAATTAAAACATAAGAATGATGAAAAAACTTATTACACTAATTTTAATCTCATCCACTTTGACCTCTTGTTTTGTTTACAAAAAAGGTGAAGATGGAAAACCTGGAGCCCCAGGGAAAGATGGAAGTTCTGGCGATTCAAAAATCAGTTACAATCAAAAGTTGGCTGACTCTCTAGGTGCGGATCAATACGGCATGAAACCTTATGTTATTGTAATGCTGACAACAGGTTCAGCAAAAATTGATGATAAAACAAAAATGGGAGAATTGATGAAAGGACACATGGAAAACATCGGTAAACTCGCCAAAGAAGGAAAAATTGTCATAGCCGGACCATTCTCAGGAAAAAACCAACGCGACTATCGTGGAATGTTTATTTTCAATACAAAATCTAAAGAAGAAGCCGAGTCTTGGGTAAAAACAGACCCCGCAGTTTCGGCTGGAGTTTTCAATTATGAAGTTTTCCCATGGTATGGCTCTGCTGCACTACCTCTTTATTTAAAGCATCATGACGAGATTGCAAAAGAGAATCCTTAAACAACAAACGGAAACCTTTCAAAACTGAAAGGTTTTCTTATCTTTAAATTAAAACTAAACCACCATGAAAACCATCGAAGAAGTATTAAAAAAGTTAGATGAAATTATCATTTGGAGCAAAACAAACCAGAATCCTATCGGCTATTTTGCTTGTACTTACAGAATAATGACCGCTCAGGTTTTAAAAGGAATTCAGCAGAAAAAGTTTGAAGATAATCCAAGAATGATTCTATTGGATCTCGCTTTTGCTAACCGATATCTTGAAGCCTGGGACAATTACACTAAAGGGAAAAAATGCACAAACGCCTGGTATCTCGCTTTTGAGGCGACAAAAAATAAAGACCTTTTGATTCTTCAGCATATTTTTCTTGGGATGAATGCGCACATTAATTTAGATTTGGGAATTTCTGCAGCTTCGGTGATGCCTTACCGTAAAATAAATCCTTTGAAAAAAGATTTTGAAAACATCAATTCTGTTATTGCATCGATTAATCAAAATGTTCAGGATTCGTTAAATAAAATCTGTTATCCAGTCAATCTTATCGACAAACTTTCTAACGGAAAAGACAATGTAATTTTAGATTTTGCTATCTCTAAAGCGAGAGAAACTTCGTGGACAACCGCCGTGATTGCTTCAAACACACCCAATTTCTTAAAAGAATCTGTAATCAATATCGTAGATTATGCTGCGGCTAAAGTTGCATCGCAAATTTTGAATCCCAAATTACTTTCTTCAGCTTTAGCCAAAGAATTGAAGAAATGTGAAAGCCATGATGTTGTGAAAAATATTGAAATTTTAGAAAAAACAAAAACCATATAATTACCGAAAGATTACTGTTAACCATAAAAAAATAATTCATTGTTTTGTAATTTTGAAAAATGGAAATCACTTATCTCATCATCGCTTGTTTTATTGGAGGAATTTTAGGTTCATTTTTAATCTATTTCTATCTAAAATCTTCAATGATTTCAAGAAAATCTTATGATGAACTGAATCATTTTTATATTAAAGCTAATGCAGATTTAGAGAATTTAAATCTTAAAACTCAGGATTTAGAGGAAATTATTAAAAATGAAAAAGAAGCCAATCTTCAGCAATCAGATCTTTTAAATGATTTAAAAACCGAATTTGCAAAAGTTTCTGCTGAAAACACTTTTTTGAAAGCTCAAAAAGAAGAAACAAAAAGAATTCAGGAAGAAGGAAAACTGCAGTTTGAAAATCTCGCCAATAAAATTTTAGAAGAAAAAACAGAAAAATTTACCAATTTAAATCAAACCAATTTAAAAAACATCCTCGATCCTTTTCAGGAAAGAATTACTGATTTAAAAAACAAAGTCAATGAAGTTTATGAAAAGGAAAACAAAGAACGCTTTTCTTTGGGCGAAAAAGTAAAAGAATTATCCTTACTGAATCAGCAAATTTCCGAAGATGCCAAAAAATTAACCCGAGCCTTAAAAGGTGAAAGCAAAACGCAGGGAAATTGGGGCGAAATGATTTTGGAAAGTATTTTGGAAAAATCCGGTTTGGTAAAAGGAAGAGAATATTTTCTGGAACATGAACTTAAAGATGAAGATAATAAAGCTTTATTTTCAGAATTTTCAGGTAAAAAAATGCGTCCGGATGCTGTTGTAAAATATCCAGATGAAAGAAATGTGATTATTGATTCTAAAGTTTCTTTGACGGCTTTCACAGAATTGGTTGACGAAACAGATTCTGATATTTATCAAATCAAAGTCAATCAACATTTATCTTCTATCAAAACTCATATCAGCCAACTGAGCCAGAAAGCGTATGACGATTACGGAAAATCATTGGACTTCGTGATGATGTTTATTCCAAGCGAACCTGCTTATATTGCTGCGATGCAAGCAGATCAAAACCTTTGGAATTTCGCTTATGAGAAAAGAATTCTACTTCTCAATCCGAGCAATCTGATTACTTCCCTGAAATTGATTGCCGATCTCTGGAAAAGAGAATATCAGAACAGAAATTCTATGGAAATTGCAGAAAGAGGGGCTAAATTATATGATAAATTTGCAGGTTTCATAGAAAATCTCGAGAAAGTCGGGAAAAATATTGATCAGGCAAAAAATGTTTACAATGATGCTTTTAAGCAATTATCTACCGGTAATGACAACTTAATTTCGCAAACTCAAAAGCTGAAATCTCTAGGAATTAAAAACAAAAAAGAGCTTCCACAAAGTCTGATCAATGGTATAAATGAGGATTTATGATGGATAAATGATTTTTAAAAATTATTTTTGCATCAACTATCATTTATCAACCACCTATCATGATTATCGAAAGTTTTCAGAACGAAAAAGTAAAAAACATTACCAAACTTTTAACGGATAACCGTTTCCGAAAAAAATCGGGTGTTTTTGTTGTGGAAGGACAACAGGAAAACGAAAGAGCTCAGAAATATCATTTTGAGGCTGAAGAATTCTTTGTTTGTGAAACTATTTTCAAAGGAGAACTTCCGAAAGAGAAAATTCATTATGTTTCTGAAAAAGTCTATGAAAAAATAGCTTACCGAGGAAGTTCTGAAGGAATTATCGGCATTTATAAAGCAAAAGAAGCTGCATTAAATACTTTTAAACCTAAAGAAAACTCAACCGTAATTATTGTTGAAGGCGTTGAAAAGCCCGGAAATTTGGGAGCCATTCTGAGAAGCTGCGAAGCTTTCGGAATTGATGCTTTGATTATTGCTGATGCAAAAACAGATTTCTACAACCCGAATGTAATCCGTTCCAGCGTGGGATGTTTGTTTGGAATGGAAGTTTTCCAGGCTGAAAATCAGGAAACCTTAGAATTTCTTAAAGAAAATAATTTCAACATCTACACAACCATTATGGATGAGACTTCTGAGGATTTATATAAACGTGATTTTACGAAAAGATCTGCTGTTCTATTTGGAACCGAGCATTCAGGACTAAGTGACTTCTGGTTTGGAAAAGGAAAGAATACATTAATTCCTATGTCAGGAAGTATTGATTCTCTAAACTTGAGTAATGCCGTAGCAATTACCTGCTATGAAACTTTGAAACAAAAGAAAAATTAAAATTGATTAAAGTAGCGTTTTCACATTCTTTGATTTAATTAAAGTTCAATAGTGTAAAGACTACTTTGCGATTCGTCATTATAAGACATAAAAAACCGCTTCGCTAGGCGAAACGGTTCTTTTATTCTTTTGTAACTACTAATTACTTAGCAACTTTAGCAGAATCAACTTTTTTCTCAACAGCAGTAGTAGCTGAATCAGCTTTTTTGTTGATTGTATCGATAGCAGCGTTAGCTGTAGAATCGATGTTTTGAATAGCTGAATCACCTTTGTTCTCTAAAGAATCTGTAGCTGTAGTTGTAGCTTCACCTTTCTTACAAGCAACTAAAGAGATTGCAGCGATAGCAGCTACGAATAATGACTTTTTCATAATAAATTAAATTTAATTTGTTAATATTGTTTTTTAAATCTTTTTCTCTGTTCGGATATTTGAACAAGACAAAGGTAGAGCAGATATGAAATTTGTTTATGAAAAATAATTGTAATACCTTTGTAAAACAGTTTTACAAATAAATAATACTGAAAATCAATACATTAATACTTTATTAAAAAATTGACTGATTTAGATTTACTACACTTTGAGCAGCTGAAAAAGGACGTACAGGCTCAATATTTGAAAGAATACACTCCTTCCTATGATGATATATCAAAATGGAAAGGGATAGACATCATATATTTTCAGGAAGATCTCCGAAAAAAGGCTAAAGGTAACATTAGCGAGAAGTCTTTTTATACTTATTTTAAAAATACTCCGGTTACCAAATTACCTCGTATCGACATGCTTACTTTACTCAGTGTTTATGCAGGTTACACCTCATGGTTTGATTTTAAAAAACAACATCTTTTTGCAGGTGAATTGCTACAGGATGAGAAAGATTTGGAAGATGATGAGCGCAGGGAATTAGAAAAAACAGTTTCAAGCGCATTAAATCTTCCGAAAACTGATTATCAACCTAAAATAATTGAATTTAAAGCACCCGAAAACGTTATTTTACAAAAAAATGATACTGAAAATCAAATCATTGAACAAAAAACAGCAATTGAAAATTCTCCTGATAAAACAGAAGCAAAACCAATAAAAAAGAACCATCAAAGAATAGCTTGGATTGCCGCAACATCAATTTTTGTAATCTTATTGGGACTTTTAGGTTTTAAAGATGAATTATTTGAGAAAACTTACACTTATTGTTTTACGGATGCTGACAGAAATCAAAAAGTACAAAGTAATATCGAAATAAAAGTGATTAAACAAAACGAATCACCCGTTTATTTCAGATTAAAACCTGGTGAATGCTTTCATTATCCTACGAAAGATAAGAACTTAAGGATGCAAATAAGTTCTACAGTATATGAAAATCTGGAAATCAACAGAAATCTGGAAAATGCTTCAGATGAAGAAACGATTGCTCTAAAACCAGATGACTATAAGATGGCGGTATTTTATTACTCAACGAAAGATGTCTCGGGAAACCCATCGGAGCAAATCACCACTAAAAGACGTCAATTAGAAAACCGTATCAGCAACGACGCTGTTATTTCTCAAGTTTATGATAATGAAATTTATGGAATTGAAACTTTAGATAAGCAGAAATACATTACTTTAGTTACAACACCTACAACCTCCCTGAAAAACCTTTCGGTTATTGAAATGAAAAAGGACAAAAAGGGCAAAATAATTTCCATTAAATTTAAAATCTCAACCAATGAAAATAATCAATAAACTTTGGATTTTTGCATTAATGATGCTCGCTTTGACATCGTGTAAAAAAGAGGAACAGACTATCAGCGACCTAGAAAAATTAAGAAACAGCAGCAATCAGAAGACCTATCCTGCCGTGCAGATGGATAGCGTACAGGTCATCAACGGAATTACAACCCTAAAAGTAGAGCAATTATTAGAGCTCACTACTTTATATTTGTCGGGAAGCAGAAATACGGAGATTGACACGACCATTTATTCTCAAATGCAGGGATATTTCCACAAACCGGACAGCCTTACATTTAAGCCATTATTTAAAGAACTTGAAAGCCTTAAAGTAAAATCTGTGAAAGTAAATAATTTAAAGGTTTATAAAGAAATTCAGAATCAAGACACATTAGATTTAGCTAAATTTAATGTGGAGTATTTTGACAGCAAAAATAAATCTATCGGTACATTTGAGAAAAATGCTCAATACACCTTGATTTCAAAGCCTGTAAAATTCAAGAAAGAATTTCAGTTTTACTTTGTTAATTTCTATCAGAACCCTTTGAAAAAAGATAGTACTTCTTTAGGAGTTACCAAGTAGTCTAAGGGAATATCATTTTCCCAGACATCATCAATCATATCATCGGGGTCAAAATAATTGACTCCGATTTTTTTTGAATCTTTGGAAACGCTTTCAAAAATTCATCATAAAAACCTTTACCATAGCCTACTCTATTGCCTTTACTGTCACAATATAAAAGCGGAGTAATGATAAAATCAAAATCATAAATTCCTGAATCTTGATTTGAGACAGGCTCAGAAATTCCCCAATTATTTGTTTTAAATTTTGTTTCATTGAAAATCTGAACAGAAATCAATTTTGTATCAACAATTTTTGGCACAAAAACCTGAATATTTCGCCTTAAAAAATATTGAATAAAACTTTCAGTTTTGATTTCGTTAAACTTTTCAATTGGAATAAAAACATGAATTTTCTGTCCCGAAATCGGTTTAAAATAATTGATGAAATTTTCGAAAACTTTCTCAGACAATGAAATAACTTTATCTTGCGACAATGCTTTTCTTTTATCAAGATATAATTTTCTGATTTCAGATTTTTTCATTATCAAATTTATAAAAAATAGTATTCCTTAGATAAAGCTCTTATGGAATTTACTGATGCGATTTCTACATTAAAAAAGTTGCACTCTGAAGAATGCAACTCGTATATCATCAATCTAAGATTATTATTCTAAAATTTTATATATTTTATCAGACAAACGAACTCTGAAAGGTAACTCAAAGGTAATCTGATCTCCTATTTTTGCAGTTTCACAAGAACTTCCATTCACAAAAATTTCAGTGATTGTAACCTCCTGTTCGCCTGTTGTAGGTCCTGAAATCAAAACTTTATCACCAACTGAAAGTTCGTTTTGTTCAATTAAAAACTGTGCAATTTTTGATTTTGTATAATAATGTTCAGCCTTGCCAATCAAAGATTTTTTGATGGCAATTTTTGACGGATATTCTTTGTTTCCGCTTTTGCCAAAGGTTTATCTGGTAAATCTCCTGAGTTTTTAAAGGTTAAAGAATCAGATTTTCCTTTTCTGAAGACTTTATTTCCGACTTGTAAGCCTTTTCTTAATCTTAATTGTTCAGCTGCAGGCAAATGCGTTATTTCTAGGCATTCAGTTGAGCAGCAGTTTTCCATCGCCGCTTTACATTCATCACATTGAATGAACAATAAATGACAAGCATCATTAGCACAATTAGTATGGTTGTCACAAGGTTTACCGCATTGGTGACACTGTGAAATAATATCGTCTGTAATTCTTTCGCCTAAACGATGGTCGAATACAAAGTTTTTACCTAAAAATTTACTTTCAACACCATCTTCCTTTACCTGACGTGCATATTCGATAATTCCGCCTTCTAACTGAAAAACATTTTTAAAACCCTGATGTTTAAAGTAAGCGCTGGCTTTTTCACAACGAATTCCACCTGTGCAGTACATCAACAAGTTTTTGTCTTCCTTAAAATCCTGTAGCTGCTCGTTGATAATGGGTAAACTTTCTCTGAATGTTTCAACATCAGGAGTGATTGCGCCTTCGAAATGACCAACCTCACTTTCGTAATGATTTCTAAAATCAACGACAATTGTATTTGGATCTTCTAATAAATTATTAAATTCCTGCGCTTTTAAGTGAATACCTTTATTGGTTACATCAAAAGTTTCATCATTCAGACCGTCGGCAACGATTTTGTTTCTAACTTTTATTGTCAGTTTTAAAAAAGAATGATCATCCTGCTCCACCGCCACATTTAATCGAATTCCTTTCATAAAATCATAAGCTTCCAGCGTATCACGGAGTTCTTCCAGATGATCAGCAGGAATACTCATTTGGGCATTAATTCCTTCATGAGCAACGTAAATACGGCCAAGCGCATCAAGTGCATTCCAGGCTATAAATAAGTCATCGCGAAATTTTTTGGGATCTTCAATTTTGGCGTACGCATAGAAAGACAAAGTAAGGCGTTGCTTACCGGCTTCATCAATAAGTTGAGCTCTTTCTTCTGCGCTTAAGGTGTTATACAGTTGCATGCTATAAACGTTTTAAGTGAGAAAAATTTTTGCAAATATATGAAATTCCGACGGTATGACTAAAATGCAAAAACAGATTCTATATCATGTAAAAATGTCACTTTTTCTTTAATAAAATCTTAAGCTTTGTTAATAAATATTTTAACAATTATGATTTAATGTATAAAATGACACAATAGTCGTTAAATTTTAGTTAAAACAGTAACACAGCATACATATTGCATACTAATTAAGCATTAAATTTACATTCAGTAATACAAATAATTTTAAACAAAGAAGATATACAATGAAGAGTACTTTAAAAAAACTTTTACCGTTTGCCGTTGTAGGGGTTATCTCAGGAGCTACTACCGTTGGCGTACAACAATACTTAGGTCACGATTCTAATAATACTGACCAATCTTACTTTACCTCATCAAAGAATGCCTCTTTTGTCGGTATGAATACCGGAGCTGTAGGTGATGATTTTGTAAAGGCTGCCAAAACGACAGTTCCGGCAGTGGTAACTATCAAAAATTACCAATCAAGAAGCACAAGCAGAGCGTCTGAACAAGATTTATTTGATTATTTCTTCGGTGATCCGTTTGGAGGAAGAGGTCAGCAAAGACAAAAACAACAACAGCAACAGCAAACGCCTGACAACATGCCTTCAGGTATGGGTTCAGGAGTTATCATTTCTGCTGACGGGTATATTATTTCCAACAATCACGTTGTGGCCGGAGCTAATAAGCTTGAAGTTGTTTTAAGCAATAAAAAATCTTACATCGCAACTTTAGTAGGAACAGATCCCAATACGGATATTTCTTTATTGAAAATTGAAGAGAAAGGTCTTCCGTTCTTGAATTTTGCTAATTCGGATAATATTGATGTCGGACAGTGGGTTTTAGCAGTAGGTAACCCATTAGGTTTAAATTCTACAGTGACTGCCGGAATTATCTCTGCAAAAGGAAGAGGAATCGGAATTTTGGGTGGACAAGGAAAAGCTACAAACCCTATTGAAAGTTTTATTCAAACAGATGCCGCTATTAACCCAGGAAACTCGGGAGGAGCTTTAGTCAACGTGAATGGAGACTTGATTGGAATTAACTCAGCGATTTCATCTACCACAGGATATTATCAAGGTTACGGATTTGCAGTTCCCGCTAACTTGGCAAGAAAAGTAGTTGAGGACATCAAAAAATTCGGAATCGTACAGAGAGGTTTCTTAGGGGTAATGTCATTGGATCTTTCAGACCAAAATCAAGTTACCAATTATAATAAAACTGAAAAAGCAAACCTTAAAGTCGGTTCAGGAGTTTTCTTGAGAGCTTTCCCTGAAAAAAGTGGAGCGCAAGATGCCGGACTAAAAGTAGGTGACGTTATCGTAAAAGTTGACGATATGCCAATTACAGATTTCGCAGACTTATCTATCTCAATTGGCAGCAAAAGACCTGGCGATAAAGTTTTGGTAACTTACCTTAGAAATGGAAAAGAAAACACAGCAACAGTTACTTTAAAAGATCAAAATGGGGGAACTACTGCAAGATCAAAAGCTGACTTGAGTGTTACTGAAAAAATAGGAGCCGAGTTTGAACCGCTAAATGAAAGGTTTAAAACTGAATACGGATTAAATAGTGGTGTTGTCAGCAAGAATGTATCTGAAGGCAGCGAAATGGCTAAAATAGGTATCGTTGACGATTATATCATCATTGAAATTAACGGTAAACCTGTCAATTCTCAGAAAGATGTAGAGAAGATTTTAGATAAATATCAAGGTAATGTACAAGTGAAATTTGTAGATAACTTTGGAAGAATTTATACAAAAGGATTTAAAATGCCTTAGTAGAAATTCAGAGCAAAAGAAAAACGCTGCGGTTTAATTACTGCAGCGTTTTTTATGTTTTAAAAATCTATCGATTATTCATTTTATCAGCGATTCGTTTTTTCTTTTTTCTTTCATAAATGATTTCTACAATCTTCCCTCCCATCCAGGCAAACGGAAAAAAGATGAGGAAAATTGAGATTTTATAAAAAGTTGGGTGATAAGGAAAAACAATTACATCAAGCATTGCTATAAACAACATGATGAAACCAATTAAAATCGCATAAGCCACCTTAGCATATTTAACAATAATAGCTGTAGCAACTCCACCAACTGTACTTCCCAATCCTGAAATAAAAAGAAGAAAACCAAAAAATGCATCATTATTTTTCATGCTTTCCAAAAATCTTTGCCAGTGCTCGAAAGGCGCAAAAGCTTCAAAAGTCACCCATTTCGGGAAAGCTCTTATGCCCAGCGTGATGATAAGCCCTGCAATAACAAGACCTACTAAAACAGCAAATGTATTTCTGATAAAACTCATTAATCCTGATGTGCAATCATAGAAATTTCAATATCAACATTTTTTGGCAGACAAGAAACCTGTACAGTCTCTCTTGCCGGATAGCTTTCTGCATCTAAGTAAGAAGCATAAATATCATTCATCACTGCAAAATCATCCATGCTTTTAAGAAAAATACTTGCCTTAACAACATTTTTGAAAGTCATCCCGGCTTCAGTAAGAATAGCCTCAAGGTTTTTCATTACCTGATGCGTTTCTTTTTCTATTCCTTCTACCAATTTGCCAGTAGCCGGATCAACCGGAATTTGTCCTGAGATGTATAAAACTCCGTTTGCAAAATTAGCTTGAGAATAAGGCCCGATAGCTGCAGGAGCATTTACAGTAGATACTATTTTTTTCATAAGTAGATATATTATTTTATTATGTATATCGCACTATCTTCACTACAAGTGAAAATCATGCCGATTTTGACAAAATTTATTTCGGATGCAAATATAAAATTTAAAATTAAATAAAAATATCGATTAGAAAGGTGGATTTGGCGATGTAAAGCTTCGGTCTTTGTACTTCAATGCATCGCTTAGGATATTGGCTTTAATTCCGATAAAAAAGTCATATACTTTATATTGTCCGAAAGGCACCCAGTTAAAATTGATGGTGAAACTTCGCTGATCTCTTGAGAAACCAATTCTGGTGTACGCCAACTCTCTGGTCACCATATCGTAGTGAGTACTTCCTGTAATATTCCAGAATGGAGTTAGTTTAATACTTCCGTCTAAACCTACAGAAGCGATTCTGTTTGGAGTTCTTGCGGTTGTTTTAGAATATGCGTAGTTGGCATTGACATTCAGCGTCCACGCCTGATCAAAATGGGCATAATTATCATCATCGAAATAATAGTTTTCGTTTCTGATTTCCCCTTTCTGTTTGTATTTTTTGGCGTAATCTGTTTTCTCTCCAAACAATTCGCTGCTTAAAGGATAAGATAACTGAACATTGAATCCTTGTACACTGAAAGCACCAAATTCTTCCGTCCTCACTCCTATTTCCTCGCCGGGAGCAAAAACTGTTCTATAAGGATCTAAAGTTAAACTCGTATTAACACTCAATTTATTATCAAATAAAGATGTCTGACCGTTGATAGAGATGATAGACCAAGGATGAGTTTTTGCAGCAAAATTATAATTCCCTGTAATATTTAATGATTCAAATAGTTTGACTTTCTTAATACCTGTAGAATCGCTTTTAGATTTCACTTTCATCTCGATATTATTCCCGATATTAAATCCTAAAGCTCCTACCATTCCTGAAGTTGGTGCACCTACAATTCCGCCATCAAAAATTGAATAAGGCGTTATCGCACCATTGGCATCAGAAAAGTTTCTGAAATACCCAAATCCTGGCTCACCAAAATCCGGAGAATAAGTAAAACCAATACTTGGTGACATCATATGTCTTATCGCTTCAATTGCTGCTCCTTTTTTGAAATTTGCCTGCCCATACAACTGTGTCTGAATACTTGCTGTGGTAGAAAAAGTAGAATATCCTGCTACTTTTTTATTCACCTGATCAACCACTTTGTTTTGAAGCGGATCATAGAATCTTGTCAGTGTTTTCGTCGTTAAAGCATTATCAATATTAGCTCCCAAACTGAAGGTGAAATATTTTGCAATTGTGGTATTGGTTCCTATCGTGATATTATTTTTAAGGCCTGTCTGCATCTTATCCCACATCGCTTTTGTGAAAAGTTCGCCTTCACCAGTACTCACAAAATTGGTTAAATTTAAACCTGTATTAACTGTAATATTTTCTAATAAACCACTTCGAACACCCGTTTTTGAACCAAATAAATAAAACTGATTGATTGCAACATTCATTTGAGGCAATCTTAAATCTGCTAATCCTGTAGAGAAATTCTGAGAATAAGAAGCCGTTCCGGTAATTGTAGCGGGAAGCTTTAGAAATCTTTTGGTAAGCGAAAGCGTAGAATTCTGAGAGGTTCTCAATACACTCTCATTCAAAATATAAGCATTATTGACCGTATTGTTATAAAACGTCTGGCTGGTAACATCCACCGATGCAGAAAACGTCAGAAACGGATTCGATTTTGCATCCTGGCTGTGTCTCCACGCGATTCTGTAAGTTCCGGTTTTGCTGTAATCATCTAAACCTTTAATCCCTCGAATAGTCGTCCCAATATCTGCCGAGAAGTTACCCGAATATCGGTATTTTTTGAGGTAATTCATTTCAGGACGAAGATTCCAGCTTCCTTTTGTATAAATATCTGCTAAAACTTTCAGGTCAAAATGTTCTCCGATGGGTTGATAATATCCTATTCCATTTAAGAAAAACCCGACATCTTCCCTTTCTCCAAAGCTAGGAATCAAAATACCTGCGGATCTTTTTGCGAAAAAGGCAATATAGCAAAAGGCATCACAAGCGGAGTCGGAACTTCCTCTATATACATCTGCACCGGACCTGTAATTAAAGAAGAACCGTTTTTACCTTTAACCATTTTTATATGAGATGCACGTAATTTATAATCGGCAACAGTATCTTTCTTTTTGATAAAATAATCATCTGTCGTAAAATCTGCACGTCGCATTACATATACAGAATCATTGTACTTTTTTGTCTTCTGAGCAACGATAACCCCTTCACTTTCCTCAGTTCTTGCATTATAAGCAATTGCCTGCTTCGTTTTTGTATTGTAGCTAAATTCTGTTGTTTCGTACTTTTTACCAGCTTGTGTAACTTGTACCAACTCTACAATTTTACCTAAAGAATCTTGCTTACCTCTAGCAAAAACGGTACTTTTTGCTTCATCGATCGATATATAATCTGCATCAACCTGCATATCCTGATACTTTATCTGAGCATTTTTGATCAGATAAATCATCTTTTTCGGAAAATCTCTACGTTCTGTGTCTGCCTTAGTCTCGAATACATCCTCTAGGGCTTCTTTTTTTACAATAATGGTATCCTTTTTGGGGATGGTATCATTAACTACCTTTGTTTCCGTTAATTTTTTAGGCGACTGCTGTGCTAAAAAACTGTTAAAAATTAGGATAATTAAAATTTGTAATATATTTTTGAAGACGGTTTTGTCCAATTTTGTTTTTATATAATTTAGGCTCAAAATTAGTATAATTTTTAAAACTGTAAGATGTACACACGAAAATTTAAAATAATTTTAGCATTTCTCTTCATACTTTCTACTCAATTTGTCTTTTCTCAAAAAAATTCACTGTTGTTTTAGACGCAGGGCATGGAGGAAGTGATCACGGAGCCAACAGAAATTACTCTGATATAGGCACCGTTTTGGAGAAAAACGTCACTTTGGCAATTGTGCTGAAATTAGGCTCTATGCTTGAGAAAAACAAAGATTTCAAAGTAATATACACCAGAAAATTTGATGAATATCCATCATTAACGGATCGAACCAATACAGCCAACAGAAGTAAGGCAGATTTATTTATTTCTGTACACGTAAATTCTTCACCCAGCAGATCGGCAACAGCAAGAGGAACCGAAACTTTTGTACAAGGGCCTGCCCAAAACAGGGAAAACCTGGAAGTTGCGAAGCAAGAAAACAATGTAATCTATCTTGATGAGAAAGATAAAGAGACTTTTGCCTCGTATGATGCGGGTTCTCCTGAATCTTTAATCGCCTTAAAACTTCAACAAAGTAAATATCTTGAAAACAGCTTAATTGTAGGAAGTTTTGTAGAAGGAAATTTTGAAAAAAGCGGACGTTTTTCAAGAGGGGTAAAACAAGAAAACCTTCACATTTTAAGAAGAAGTTCGATGCCTTCTATTCTTATTGAAACAGGATTTGTAAATAATTATGAAGACGCAGCATTTTTAAACTCAGAAAGCGGACAACAACAAACGGCTGAAAACATTTACAAAGCAATCATTGATTACAAAAAAGCAGTCGACAGAAAAGGCGGCGTGCAAGCACCAACGAGAAAACCCGAACCTGAGAAAAAAGAAGAAGTTCCGTTGAAGAATGATTTCAGAATATTATTGATGACTTCTGCCATAAAATACAACGAAGATGATCCTGCATTGAAAGGCTTAAATTACATTCTTGCTTTAAAAGAAAACGGAATTTACAAATACTACTACAGCGTGACAAATATGGCATCTGTAAGAGACAGCAATATCAAAACCGCTAAAGATGCCGGCTTTAGAAATGCGTATGCGGTAGGATTTATGCCCAACCAAAAATTAAATACCGGATATTACACCATCGAAGTCTTTACCGGAAAAGATAAATTGAGCGCCAACTCGTTTATTCTACAAACTTTAAAAGATGTGGAAAGAGAGAAAAACAATGGTTTATTCTACTACACCTACGGAAAAGTATCTTCTTTAGAAGATGCCGTAAAACTTCAAAAAGAATTAGAAGCCAAAGGGATTAAAAATACGATTATCCAGAAAGTGTATAAATAAGGAGAATAATTTTGAAGTGTAAATGTTAATTAATACTTTTGCATCCTCAAAATTTGGTCTATTCGTCTAGTGGTAAGGACTCAAGGTTTTCATCCTTGCAACAGGAGTTCGATTCTCCTATAGACTACACTTCAAAACAAAAAAAGCCTTCCGATCGAAAGGCTTTTTTTACGTTTAAATTTTAATATTGCATCTTCTAATCTTTAAAGCTATCAGATTTAAGAATAAAATAAAAAGTACTTCCTACACCAATTTCACTTTCCACAGCAATTGTTCCGCCTTGGGCTTCAATAAATTCTTTGCTGATGCTAAGGCCGAGACCGGTGCCTTCGGTTTTGGTTCCGGGAATTCTGAAATAACGGGTGAAGACTTTATTTAAATATTGCTCTTCTATCCCACGACCATTGTCTGTAACCGAAAATTTCACCTGATCGTTATCTAATTTAACTACATTGATTTCAATCACCGACTTCTCGTGCGAATACCGAATTGCATTTGATAAAATATTGTTCAAAACCCACGATGTTTTCTCGCTGTCTGCATTCACGACGGAAATATCCGAGGCGACATTCGTTTTGATGGCAATCTCTTTATTCTCTGCAGCCGATTTGTTTGCAGCAATGACATCTTCAATCATGTTCTGAACTGATGAAGGTTTTATATTTAATTGCACCACGCCAGATTCCAGCTGAGTCATATTGAGAAGTTCTCCGGTAATTCTGAGTAAACGCTGCGTATCATCTTTAATTCCGGAAACCAATCTCCCTTGCTCCTCATTGAGATGACCAATTCTTTCATTTTCCAACAATTGCAAGCCCATTTGAATGGATGAAATAGGTGTTTTGAATTCATGAGAAACTGTTCCCATAAAATGGGTTTTGGCTAAATCCAATTCTTTAAACGGCGTGATATTCCTCAGCATAATGACCTGACCAATGAAACGGCTTTCTTTTTCGCCTGTAGGAATTACATTGATAGCTAATATTTCTTTTTCAAAATAATTTTCTTTCCCTTCTACAAAAATTTTCAATGCTGCTGTAGAATTTTTTGCAGCATCCGGATTAACAATTTCCCGGATAAGATCACGAACCAAATCGTTAGAAACGGCAACATCCTGAATGAGTTTTCCTACGAAGTTTTCTTTTTTCAAACCTGAAATTTTCAGTGCTTCATCATTGACGAAAAGAACTTTCCGGTCTTCATCAATTCCAATCACCGCATCATGCATATTGTCAATAAGCGTTTCAATTCTTTTTTTCCTTTTAAAATTTTATCGATTCTACTTTCGGAATATTCCTGAAGTTTTTCTGCCATTGTATTGAAAGATCTCGCCAGTTCGCCAAACTCACTGCTGCTTTCAAACTGCACCCGCTGTCTGTAATTTTGATTGGCAATCTGATGAATACTCGAAGTCAATTCACGAATCGGATTTGAAATATTAGCCGGCAAATTCACCATTAAGATAAATGCAATCAAAAAACACAGAGTTCCGACAATAGAAATCACCGCAATTGCGTTTTCTGCCGTCGTATTGGCAATTCCGCTTTTGATCTGGATCGCATTCATATTTAGCTGCATCAGCTCGGCAATATCTTTTCGGATGGCTGAATGTAAGCTTAAATTTCCCTTATCAACTTTCAGCTCCGAAAAATGATCATGAATATTTTGAGTTGTCTCTTTCTCTCCACTTTCTGTAATATTCTGACGCTGAAGATCAAGGTTTTTTTGAAACTCTGACAGCGCAAAAGGCTCGGTAGAAATTTCTTCGAGTGACAATAGCATATTTCTGGAGTACTGCAACGTATTGTAGTTGGCTACAAGAATATTCTGTGTATCTTTTTTCAGCTGATAAATAAACCATCCACCCAACGTTGACAGCACAATTATCATAAAAAACAGCAGACCAACGCCTGCATTAAGCTTAGTTTTTATTTTCATTACGACAAAATTACTAAATCTACGTTCTGTTTAGACAGTCTTTTGAGTAAGGAATTAAAAGTGTCTGTAGCCAGAATAATTCTCCAGATATCCAAATGTGGTTTTCCGATACACATCGTCGTAATATTCCTCTCTTCGCATTGTTCCATGATGGTCATTGCAATATTTTTACTTTGAATTTTTATGATTTCTGCACCCAACTCAGTAGCCAATCTGAAATTATTAATCAAATGTCTCTGTTTATTCAGCGCAATTCTGTCCGCCGATTCTCTAGGAACCTGAACATACAATAAAAACCACTGACTGTTGTAGTAGCTTGCCAGTCTTGCGGTTTTCCGAATAACATTTTTTGCTGTCACTTCGTTTGAACTGATGCAAGCAAGAAATCTTTCTTTTTTAAAGTTTTTCCTGTGACAACTTCTGTTTCAACTTTCCTTGTAACCTGCGATGCCACTTCTTTCAGCGCCAACTCACGAAGTTGAAGGATATTTTCGTTTTTAAAAAAATTATTGAGTGCAGAGAGTATTTTACTTTGATCGTAAATTTTCCCTTCTTTTAATCTTAAAATCAATTCATCAGCGGTAAGGTCAATATTGACGACCTCATCCGCCGAAGCTAGAACGGTATCAGGAATTCTTTCGGCAACCTCAATTCCGGTTACAGCTTTTACCTCATCGTTGAGACTTTCCAAATGCTGAATGTTCACAGCACTGATGACATTAATTCCGGCATCTAAAATCTCAAAAACATCCTGCCATCTTTTTTTATTTTTGCTTCCTTCGATATTGGTGTGAGCCAATTCGTCAATAATCACAATTTCCGGACGCAGGACGATGATCGCCGGAACATCTAGTTCTTCCAGCTCTTTGCCTTTGTAAAATAATTTTCTTCGGGGAATAATAGGAAGACCTTCCAGCAAATCGTGTGTTTCCTTACGATTGTGTGTTTCCACATATCCTATCTTTACATCTATTCCGTTTTGAAGGAGTACGTGAGCTTCCTGAAGCATTCTGTAGGTTTTCCCTACGCCCGCACTCATCCCGATGTAAATTTTCAGTTTACCCCGTTTTGAACTGTTGATGAGATGCAGAAACTCTTCTGCGGATTTTCTTGATTCGTTCATTTGTAGAATTGATTATTTCAGGTAAGAAAAATGTTTTAAACCATTAAGGGTATTGAGTTTTTAAGGACAAAAATAATTTTCATTTTTTAGATTCACCAAGGTGAATCATTAAGTTACACGCTTAAATCAATTTATTGATTCTTAACATTCCTTAATCAATTAATTCCCTTAATGGTTTATAAAAATTCACAATCTTTTTTAGCTAACTTAATTTAACCAAAAGTTATAATTGCTATTACTAAAATGAAATGGCCAATGCCGTCGTTGCCGTCAGACTATTGCTATTAAATTCATCCGTCCTGTTCATAAAGATAGCATCTTTACTGTTTAAATTTCTGATTTCTGTACGCCAAACGAGATTCGGCAGGATCTGATAATCAGCATTCAGAGAATACCCGAAAGTTTTAAAACCGTTTTCTGTTCCCGTAGCAATGATCACTCCCTTTTCATCTTGGTAATATTCTCCTCTTGCGGTAAAACTCAGTTTTTCTGTAGCATTGTATTTTGCAATTAAAACTGGTGTGTACCAAATATTATACTGCTCGCTTCCTTTTGCTTTTTGTTCGGCACCAATGTCAAAACCTGCTGTCACTCCGAACTTTTTATTAATTTGATACACTGCATACAGATTATGAAAATATCGCATCTGGCGAATGCTGTCGGGTTTATCATTTCCGATAAAAGAACTGCTGTTGATGGTCAGTTTTTCATTAGGTTTAAATGTCAACTGATGTCCGAATGCAGGCGTAGAATTTCCGTCAACTCTCTGAATACGCTGCCAACCATTGAGTACTAAACCGCTTACAAACCACTTTCCACTTTCTGAAGTGTAGGAAATTTTAGCACCTGTCTCGAAATACGGCGAGTTGTCAGCAAAAAGACTTCGTGTCAATGTCCAATTATCTTTTCCAACAGCACTTTCAAATCCTAAATGGGATGGGAAAACTCCTGCATCAATCCAAAGATTATGTTTTTTTGAAATTTTCAAACCTACATTGGCTTCGTAAATATTTTTCATCACACCTTGCTCTGCTGCGTAATTGGCATTCATGTATGTTCCGACTGCTAAAGCAAGATTGGCTCTCACATTTTCTGTATTGTATGCTGTTTTTACAAACGCTAAATTAACGTTCACTTCATTGTTTCGGTTGTGACTGTATACGAATCCAGGACGGTTATTATTTTTCGGATTATTAAAATCTGCAGTGTAATAAACCTCAGCGTATCCGCCAACAGTAAGAGGTTTTGCAATTGAATCGTTTTGAGCAGATGCACTGATACCGCATACAGCTAACAAAACAAATAGTATTTTTTTCATTTAATTTAAATTTAAGAAAAAGATGGGATTTTATTAAAAAAATAAAACCTCCGATGATAAATATTGATTTTAAAATTTTACTTTCCACTTAATTGATCAAGTGCGATGTTGAGTTGAAGAACATTGATTTTTTCAGGACCAAACAATCCTATCACAGGTTTTTCTGTATTTTGAGTAATCAAATTATTGATTTTCACCTCATCGATATTTCTGATTTTCGCAATTCTTTTCACCTGAATTTTCGCTGCCTGCACAGAAAAATTCGGATCTAATCCGCTTCCGCTGGCCGTCACTAAATCTGCCGGAATATCTGACTTTACAATTCCAGGATTTTTCATCAAAATTGTATCGATACGAGCCTGAATTTGTTTGAGATACTCTTCATTCGATGGACCTTTGTTGCTTCCTCCCGAACCTGCTGCATTGTAATCGACCGCTGAAGGACGAGAATTGAAATATTGATCTGTACTGAACGACTGTCCGATATTGGCGTAATAGGTTTTATTATTATGTTTAATTAAATCTCCTTTTCCTTGATTAGGTGAAAGCTGAGCAATTGCCCAGATGGATATCGGATAAACAATGGTAAGAAAAACAATGCACAAAGCGGTCAGTTTGATTGCTGGTAAAATATGTTTTTTCATTTGATAATAATTTAAAAAGGCATGAAACAGGAAGAATTGAGATAGTTAAAAGGACGAAAAGTTGCATGATAAAAGTTTCTTCCTGCCGTGCCTGTGAGCTATTTAGAAAAATAAGGATACAATAATATCTATGATTTTAATTCCGATAAAAGGGATAATGACACCGCCTAATCCGAAGATGAATAAATTCCTTCTCAGCAACGCAGATGCGCCGATTGGTTTATAAGCCACCCCCTTCAATGCCAACGGTATCAGTATAGGAATGATAATCGCGTTGAAAATGACTGCCGATAAAATTGCACTTTCCGGACTGTGAAGATTCATAATATTTAAACCTTGCAAAGCAGGAATTGCCGTGATAAACAATGCCGGAATAATGGCAAAATATTTTGCAACATCATTGGCGATACTGAATGTAGTCAGCGTACCTCTTGTCATCAGCAACTGTTTGCCGATTTCTACAACTTCAATTAATTTCGTAGGATCATTGTCGAGGTCGACCATATTTCCGGCTTCTTTTGCAGCCTGTGTTCCGCTGTTCATGGCAACACCTACATCTGCCTGAGCCAATGCCGGAGCATCATTGGTACCATCACCCATCATGGCAACCAGACGACCTTCCTGCTGTTCTTTTTTGATGTAGTTCATTTTATCTTCCGGTTTTGCTTCGGCAATAAAATCATCAACACCTGCTTTTTCAGCAATAAATTTTGCAGTCAGTGGATTGTCACCGGTCACCATCACGGTTTTAATACCCATTTTTCGGAGACGTTCGAAACGCTCGCTGATTCCGGGTTTAATGATATCCTGAAGTTCAATCACTCCCAGAACTTTTTCATTTTCTGAAACCACCAATGGTGTTCCTCCGTTCTGAGAAATTTCTTTAACTTTTAAATCAATTTCTTGTGGAAAAATATTTCCAGCAGCTTCCGATATTTTTCTGATGGCGTCGGTTGCTCCTTTTCGGATGCGGTTTCCGTCGTAATCAATTCCTGAACTTCTGGTTTCTGCGGTAAATTTGATAAACTGAGGATTACTGATTTCATAGCTTAAAGGATTGATTCCCGCCAGCTCTATGATTGATTTCCCTTCAGGAGTTTCATCTGCCATTGAACTCAAAACAGCCGCTTTGATTAACTGTGTTTCATCAACTTGGTTAGCAGGATAAAAACTCGTTGCCTTACGGTTTCCGATGGTGATTGTCCCTGTTTTATCTAAAAGTAAAACATCGATATCTCCAGCTGTCTCCACTGCTCTACCGCTTTTTGTGATCACGTTGGCTCGCAATGCTCTGTCCATCCCGGCAATACCAATCGCTGATAATAATCCGCCAATAGTAGTCGGAATTAAACAAACAAAAAGTGAGATAAATGATGCAATAGTAATCGTGACATTAGAATAATCTGCGAATGGTTTTAAAGTCACACAAACGATGATAAAAACCAATGTAAAACCTGCCAGTAAAATCGTTAAGGCAATTTCGTTCGGTGTTTTCTGCCTTGAAGCACCTTCTACCAAAGCAATCATTTTATCTAAAAAGCTTTCGCCGGGTTGCGTTGTCACTTGTACAACAATTTTATCCGACAAAACTTTTGTTCCTCCTGTTACAGAACTTTTATCACCTCCAGATTCACGAATGACAGGAGCCGATTCTCCGGTAATCGCACTTTCATCTATGGTAGCAAGTCCTTCAATGATTTCTCCGTCAGAAGGAATAATGTCTCCAGCTTCACAAACAAAAACATCTCCTTTCTGTAATTTAGATGAAGAAATTATTTCACCGTTTTGCAGTTTTGCAGGCGTTTCTTCTCTTGTTTTACGAAGACTGTCTGCCTGAGCTTTCCCTCTTGCTTCGGCAATTGCTTCAGCAAAGTTTCCGAATAAAACGGTGAGTAAAAGAATGATGAATACCGTGAAATTGTAAGCAAAACTTCCCTGAGATTTTTCTCCTGTCAAAGTCCAGACGCTTACAAAAAACATCACCAATGTACCGAGCCATACAAGAAACATGACGGGATTTTTAAACATTAGTTTCGGATTCAGTTTCACAAAAGACTGTTTCAATGCTTCCTGAACCAATTCTTTTTGAAACAAAGATTTATTTTGAGTCATTTTAATTTCTTTTATTTAAAATTTATTTCATTGAAAAATATTCTGCAATTGGACCCAATGCCAATGCCGGGAAGAATGATAATGCTGCAATAATTGCAATCACTGCAAAAGTCATCAGTCCGAATGTTGAAGTATCGGTTTTCAGAGTTCCTTCTCCTTCAGGTATGTATTTCTTCTGAGCCAATAATCCTGCAATCGCTAAAGGACCAATAATTGGTAAGAAACGACCGACCAACAAGACAATTCCTGTAGAAATATTCCAGAAAGGATTATTATCACCCAACCCTTCAAAACCGCTTCCGTTGTTGGCTGCTGAAGAAGTATATTCATAAAGCACTTCGCTGAAACCGTGGAATCCAGGATTATTGAGTGTGGAAGTACCGACTGCGGGGAAATAAGTAGCTATTGCGGCACCTACCAAAATAAGAAACGGATGAAGCAATGCGATGATCATCGCAATTTTCATTTCACGAGCTTCAATTTTTTTACCCATAAATTCCGGAGTACGACCTACCATCAATCCGCTGATGAAAACTGCCAGAATGATATAGATAAAAATATTTAAGATACCTACTCCATCACCTCCATAGAAAGCATTGACCATCATTGAAAGCATCTGTGTCATCCCGGAAAGTGGCATCGAGCTGTCGTGCATTGAGTTGACTGAACCCGTAGAAATCACCGTGGTTACAATACTCCAAAAACCTGAAGCGGCAGAACCAAAACGGATTTCTTTACCTTCCATTGCGCCCAATGACTGATCAATCCCCATTTGGCTGATGGCGGGATTTCCGTTCATCTCCATAACAACTGTAGGTACTGCAAGTAATAGAAACCCGATGGTCATGACTCCAAAAATCATGTATCCAAATTTCTTTCTTCTGATGAAATAACCAAAAGCAAAAACCATTGCCATCGGAATTATTAACTGTGAAACCATTTCTACCATATTGGTAAAATAGTTAGGATTCTCTAACGGATGAGCTGAATTTACTCCAAAAAATCCACCGCCATTCGTTCCTATATGTTTTATAGGCACAAAAGCAGCAACAGGTCCTGTAGAAACTTCCACATTTTTACCTTCCAGCGTAATCATTTTATCTTTTCCTTCAAACGTCATCGGCATGCCCTGAAAAACCAACACCAAACCCATTAAGAATGAAAGAGGTAGCAAAATTCTTGTGATTGATTTTAGCAAATAATCATAAAAATTACCTAGTTTTTCGGTTGTTTTTTCTCGGAAAGCTTTGAATACAACGATTGCTGCTGCTATCCCTGTTGCAGCGGAAACGAATTGAAGAAACATCAGCCACATCTGTCCGAGATAACTTAATCCTGTTTCGCCTGAATAATGCTGTAAATTACAGTTAACTAAAAAGAAATGGTTGTATTAAATGCCAGATCCGGCGACATATCCGGATTTCCGTCCGGATTGAGCGGAAGCCAGCTCATATTCATTAAAACCAGCATACTGATGAAAAACCATAAAAAGTTGATGGTTAAAAGTGCAATCAGATGTTGTTTCCAGTTCATTTCATGATCAGGATCGATTCCTGATATTTTGTAGAAAAATCTTTCTACGGGTTTGAAAACAGGATCCAGAAATGTTTTTTCTCCTGTGAATACTTTTGAAATGTACTTTCCAAAAGGTATCGCCAACAGCAATGTTATGACAAACATTGCTACAACGCCTAAAATTTCAGTGTTCATAGTTTGTTTAATGAATTAGTGCAAATTCTTTTACCGTAATCACTAGATACAAAAAAGCGACGATGAAGCTGATCCAAAAAATCAGAATTCCCCACTCTTTTATTTGATGTATGATCTTACGGTTCATTTGCTTATTAATTGGTTTTAAAATTTTTCCGGCTTTACGAGCACATAGCAGATATAAATGAATATGGCTATTGATATAAAAAATAGTAGGGTCATTTTTAGAATTTTAGATCTTGATCTTTTTTTGTTTGTTCGCTGTATACCATTCTAAAATCTTTTGGAATTTCCTGATACAGGAATCTCCACTGTTGCGGTTTTAGATTTTTACTCAGACTTGCAAATGAGCGTATAAAGAGATTCTCTATAATGTATCTGATGTAAGAATTTCCGTTTTTGTAAATCCAGTACATTCTTTTGATTGAAATATTGATTTTCTGTACGTTTGATTTTTGCGTATCTATTTTCATATCATCAATCATAACCTGTATCACTCCCGGGAAATTGTTTTGCTCAGAAAGTGTAACAATCTCTCTTCGAACTGACGGAAAAAACACTTTCAGATATTCTACAGCGGTGAATCTGTTTATTTTGTTTAACATTTTAGATTTTGTCGAAATATTCAACAAGACGGTAAAACAAAACAAATAACACAACTGCCGTAATTAATAGAATAATTGTTATCATCTTATGTAATTTTAATTAACCTGCAGAATCGCAGCTGCTACAAACACACCAAGGATTACAGCAATATTGATCGTAATGACTTCGAGGTTGTGCTTTTCACGGGTAGACTTCAGAAGTTTCCAGTCTCCGATTTTTCTGATTTTTGATTTCATATGTAGATTTTTATTGTTTTTTAAAGGTCATCCCGAATGGTCGGGACAGGCTATGCAATCGCTGAATCTTCAATACAATTTTGTATTTCCAAATCATGGTGATTTCATTTCTTTAAAATTTTTAAATTCCTGATTTATAAACCTGACGTAAGTAGTTGTTTTGAAGACTTGGTGACATTTTAGAAAAAATCAAATCTTTGTATGAAGGTTCACAACAAAATGTAAGACTGTCTAAAGAATAAATGAAAATGTTTTCGATGGCGTTCTTTAATGCCTGATCCCCTTTGTTGTAAAGCTGATTCATCTTGGTAATCGACTTCATCAGAATTTTCTGATCATGATTTTTAATCAGTTTTTTAATTTGTTTGGTGAAAATACTGATCACCATAAACGGAGTTTTTGTTTTGTAAGACTCTTTAAATTCTTCCTGAGATTCAGGAATGATTTTAACGATTTCTCTTACAGCATCTGTATGATTCATTTTTAGATTGTTTTGAATCTCTAATGCCAAGATTTATTCCCTTGAATAAAAAAATACCCAACTCATTATAAAACAAATATTTAAACAAAATTTAAAACATTTCAAAACACAAAAAACCCTATCAAAATGATAGGGTCGTTATCAGAATGGAATTATTTTTTAAGAAATTTTGTATTCATCCACTTTTCTGTACAAGGTGGCAATGCCGATCTCGAGTAAACGGGCAGCTTCGGCTTTATTACCTTTGGTATGATTAAGCACTTTTTGGATCTGCATTTTCTCTGCACTCGCCATAGAAAACGCTGACATCATTTTGGTTTGAGAAGAATCTATCTCGTTATTATAGACCGAAATATCTAAAGGAAGACTATCTACCTCTAATTCAGATGAATCTGTGAGAATTACACTTCGTTCAATTACATTTCGAAGTTCACGAATATTGCCTTTCCAGGGATGATTTTTTAAGGCTTTTAAATAATCAGGAGATACCGAATTGATATTTTTACCGGTTTTAAGCGAAAAACTTTTTAGGAAAAACTGAGCCAGCAATTCAATATCAACCACTCTTTCTCTTAAGGAAGGAAGCTTAATCTGAAAAATATTAATTCTATAATATAAGTCTTCACGGAAATTCCCTTTCTCGATTTCAGTTTCTAAATCTCTGTTGGTGGCAGCGATGATTCTCACATCCGTTTTGATAGGTTTATTGTCTCCCACTTTCAGAAATTCGCCTGATTCTAAAACACGCAAAAGTTTTGCCTGCAAATCCAACGGCATCTCACCGATTTCATCCAAAAAAACAGTTCCCAGATTGGCTTCTTCAAAAATACCTTTGCTGTCTTTCAGAGCCCCGGTAAATGCGCCGGCTTTATGACCAAACAATTCATTTTCCAACAAATCTTTTCCAAAAGCTGAACAATTGACGGCAATAAAATTATTTTTATTTCTTTTGCTTGCATGGTGAATTGCCTGGGCAAAAACCTCTTTTCCTGTACCCGTTTCGCCCGTCAAAAGAACGGTAGCATCGGTAGTTGCAACTTTTCTTGCAGAATCTACAACGCTGGTAATAGCTGATGATTTCCCTATGATGCTGTCAAAGGATTGTTTTCTGTTGAGTTGCTTTTCCAGATGCAGAACGCGTTTGTTTAACGCAACTTTTTCAGATGCTTTATAAATGAGAGGAAGAATTCTGGTATTGTCGTCACCTTTTGTAATGTAATCAAAAGCCCCGTTTTTAATCGCTAAAACGCCGTCAGGAATGTTTCCAAAAGCTGTTAAGAGAATAATTTCTACGCTAGGAAATTTATCTTTTATAATTTTAGAGAATTCCACTCCGTTTCCGTCGGGTAGTTTGACATCGCAGATGACAATATCGATCTCTGAGGTTTCAAGTTTCTTTAAACCACTCTTCAGATTGCTAGATTCGAAAACTTCAAAACCTTCAAGGGCAATGATTCGTGAGAGAAGCGATCTTATTTTCGCTTCATCATCTATGATTAAAATGCTGTTCAATGCTGTAAAAATATAATGTTCAAAATTAGAATTAATATTTCATTCGGAATCCTTTTGAGAAAAATTATTCATCATCGTAACTGAAATAGGTGTAAAATCTCATCAATTTTGAAATACATTTGAAAAATAATCACTGGTAAGACATTATTTTGAAGCTGATAATTAGCTTTTTAACAAAAACTTTCATTTAATTAATATCTCTATTTTGAAAAAAGAAAAAAATATTACCTTTGCACGAACCTAAAAGGGAGATTGGGAGTTCTTATAATTTAATTCATGACTACAATGGTTTTTAAAATGATTTCGTCACAGACAAATCTTTAAAGCTTTATATGTCGTAAATCTAGAATGTATATAACTCTTAGATTACCAAATTTGATATCATGCCGGATTTAAAGATACAGGAAGCAAAATTGCTTTTTACTAAAATCCACTCGAACCCAAAAAGTTACGATTTAAAGATCAATGAAGAAGGGATTACAGGCAGAGATGATAAAATAAGTTTCAGACTCTACAGGAACGGTGAGGGAAGTGCCTTTGAGGTACTGATTGACGGGATAACGTTCACCAATACGACTGGGGAATGGAACAATGCTCTGAATATGCTAACAAGCACAATCAGAAAAATAGAAAAAGAACAACAGAATATAAAACTAGAACAGGCATTAGATAAACTCAAAAAATACCTCTCAGAATAAAGTTTAAATTTTTTAAAAATAAATTTGGCTGGTATAAAAAAAGTTTATAAATTTGCACTCACATTTGAACGATATGGCAAATCATAAATCAGCTCTTAAAAGAATAAGACAAAACGAAGTTAGAAAAGTTCGTAACAGATATTACCACAAGACTGCTAGAACAGCAATCAAAGGGTTAAGAAATGAAGAGGACAAAACTGCAGCAACAGAACAATTGCCAAAAGTTATCGCTTTATTGGATAAATTAGCTAAGAAAAATATTATCCACAAGAACAAAGCGGCTAACTTAAAAAGTAAATTGACTAAGCACGTTAACAAGTTAGCGTAATTATAGTAGGCCCGTTCGTCTATCGGTTAGGACCTCAGGTTTTCATCCTGGTAAGAGGGGTTCGACTCCCCTACGGGCTACTAAAAAGAATTGAAACTTTCAAAAATTCAAAATTACTAACCCGCTATTTATAGTGTGATGGTAGATGGCCCGTTCGTCTATCGGTTAGGACCTCAGGTTTTCATCCTGGTAAGAGGGGTTCGACTCCCCTACGGGCTACAAAAAGAGATTTCAGATTTGAAATCTCTTTTTTTTATTTTATATGGTCAAAAATCATATATAAAATTCACCTTATATTCTTTTAAAGTTATACTTTTGAAATTCATCAGATGATGTGATGTTTTAATCATGCAGATTCAAAGAAAAACTTTAGCGCAGGAAGTAGCAGATAGATTAATCGAAGGAATATCCAGCGATGAATATGCAATTGGCGAAAAACTACCGATTGAATCTGAGCTGATGAAAATCTACGGCGTTGGCCGCTCCAGCATTCGTGAAGCAATAAAAATTTTATCCATCAAAGGAATTCTCAATGTACAGCAAGGCGTGGGAACTTTTGTGGTTGCTAAAAACGCTCAAGAATCTTTAGAATCTCAAATGAATAAAGCAGAGATTCAGGATGTACAAGAAGTGCGTTCACTGCTCGATTCGAAAATTGCAGCGAAGGCAGCGATGAACCGATCGGAGGAAGATTTAAAAACAATTAAAAAATATTTGGATCTCAGATCTCAATTTGCAGAAGAAAATCTCGCGACAGAATGTTATCAGGCAGATATCAATTTTCATTTAGCCATTGCAGAAGCTTGCGGAAACAAACTTTTACGGGAAATTTACAAAGTAGCAACAAAACATATATTGAGTTCTTTTGAAATCAGACATCACAACAATACGGACTCATTTAAAATTTCGCAAAAAATACATAGCGAACTTTATCAATCTATCGAAAACCGCGATGCTGAAAAAGCGTCCATCATTGCGCAAAAAATAGTTGATCAGATTTACTAAAAAAATTTAATAAAATTCATCAGATGATATGATGAATAAAAATAATATTATGGAAAATATATCTACAAAAACAATTGACACCACAAAAATTGTTTACCCTATCCTATTCATGATTAGTTTTTCTCATTTTCTAAATGATCTAATTCAATCTACCATTCCTTCATTATATCCCATTTTAAAAGGAGAATTCAGTTTATCTTTTGCCCAGATTGGAATTATCACCTTGGTATTTCAACTCACCGCCTCAATTTTACAACCTTTTGTAGGAATTTACACTGACAAAAAACCTAACCCAAGATCTTTAGCCATCGGCATGGGATTATCAATGGCCGGATTACTTTTGTTGGCTGCTGCTCATCAGTATTATGTCATTCTAATTTCGGTTGCATTAATCGGAATGGGCTCTTCTATTTTTCATCCTGAAGCTTCAAGGGTAGCACAATTAGCATCTGGCGGACAAAAAGGATTGGCTCAATCTATATTTCAGGTAGGCGGAAATTCGGGAAGTGCGATTGGACCTTTGTTGGTTGCGTTGATTATTCTTCCTTTAGGACAAGGTTATGTAGGATTGTTTGCCATCGCAGCATTTATCGGAATCATCGTACTGTGGAGAATCGGAAACTGGTACGCTGAAAGATTATCATTGAAAAAATCATCAAAACATCCAAATGACATCATTGAAATACAGCTTTCCCGTAAAAAAGTTCTGTTTTCAGTGACTATTTTATTGGCTTTGGTATTTTCAAAATACATTTATCTGGCTTCAATGACCAATTATTTTACTTTTTTCTTGATAGACAAATTTCACATTTCGGTACAAGATTCTCAGTTATTTTTATTCATGTTTTTATCTGCAGTTGCTGTCGGAACCATTTTAGGAGGGAAATTAGGTGATAAATACGGCAGGAAAAAAATCATCTGGATTTCTATTTTAGGAGCGGCACCCTTCACACTTTGTCTTCCCTATCTTTCACTATTCTGGACAATTGCATTTGCAGTTATCATAGGATTAATCATCGCTTCCGCATTTTCTGCAATATTAGTCTATGCCACAGATTTGATGCCCAATAAAATCGGATTGGTTGCAGGATTATTCTTCGGATTTATGTTTGGAATGGGCGGAATAGGTTCTGCCGTTTTAGGAGCAGTCGCAGATGACACCAGCATAGAATATGTTTTCAAAATCTGCGCATTCTTACCTTTGATGGGAATTATTACCGCATTTCTGCCCAATATAAAAGGGAATAAAAAATAGTCCTCAACGCTGTGGATGAGGACTATTACAATAGTAGAATTTTAGGTTTAAGAAAGAATTACGACAATTGCTTTTTTACCTAAAATTCTATTTTCTATTTATTTTAAATACCAAAATTGAGAAAAACACTGAATCTTGATTTCGCTTCAATATCTCCTCCTGCCAAATTGGTGTAAGTCGGAAGCATGACTTCTGTTCCCAGACTGAACTTTTTATAAGAAGCTTCAAAACCTAACTTCCCGTACAAAGCACTTCCGGCAGTTTTCGGAAGTACTTCTTTATATTGGAGGTTTCGGTCATAGACTTCACCCTGAAAACCAAATTTTGCAGAAAGAATACTTTTCTCACTTCCAAAGATTTGATAAAATCCTGTGGCTAAATAATTCCACTGATTCCCAAACTGATAATTTTTTTTGTTTTTAGTTTTAATGGTATAATCGGTATTGAGAAGTAAGGCAAATTTATTTTTTTGAAATCTGTAATTTAAAACTGCCTGATAATCCCAACTTCCGGTTCCCAACTGAAAACTAGGATTGACTCCGGAAATTCCTTTTTCATCAAACTTTCCGAGCGGAACTTTTACTCCGACTCCACCATTCAGTTGATGAATATTGTCTTTTGAACTAATCAATTGATAAATTCCCATCAAATTAAAATCTCCGATTCCGTTGATATTGATATCGCCCTGCAAAGTTTTCTTTTCATGAAAATAAAACGGCAGACTTCCGTAAATACTCAATTTTTGAGTCAAGGGAATTTTTGCCCAAAGCTGAATGGTATTGAAATATTGATCCTGCGTTAAATCATTGATAAACAAATTCTCTTTGGCTTTATAATGCTGAGCAAAATATTTAATTCCGATAAACTGAGGATTCAAAAGAGATTCAAAACCTGAAGATCCATTTCCTGCCGCACAACCGCAGGCATCGCATTCGTTGAATAAAATCTCATCTTGAAAATTATTTGAAATGTATAAACTGTCATTCACTGTTTTTGCCTGAAAACTGTTCAAAGAAATCAGACTTATGATAAAAATTATTTTCTTCATTTCTATAAATTATTCAGCGAATTTTGGATTAGAAATAAAATTTTTGTCAGATAGCGTTTTCAGAAAAGAAATAATGAATTGTTTTTCCTGAGCATTCATCGCAATTCCAATATGATTGTTCTGTTTCAGTTGCGTGTCGAGATTAGGATGATCTTCAACACTATCAGAATAAAAATTAAGTACAGCTTCCAAAGTGTAAAATCTTCCGTCATGCATGTAAGGTGCTGTGTATTCAACATTCCTTAAACTTGGAACTCTGAATTTCATCCAGTCATTTTGATCCAACGTCACACGATGTCGTCCTGCATCTTTAAATTGGGTATTGTAATACATTCCGGTGTTCCTGAAGCTTTCATCGGTAAACAATTCTCCACCGTGACAAGAAGCGCATTTTTGCTGAAACAAAGCCATTCCCTGAGATTCTTCAGAAGATAAATTTACTTTCCCCTGTTTAAACCGATCATATTTGGAATCTGCCGAAATCAAAGTGGCCATAAACTGCGACAATGCTTTCAACACTCTTTCTCCGGTAATACTTTCGTCTCCGTAAGCCTGCTTAAATAATTTTTTATAAACATCCTCTTTACTGAGTTTGGTAATCACTTCAGGCATCGAACTATCCATTTCGTTTGCATCGGTGATCGGAATAATCGGCTGTTGGTTTAAATTATGAATCACTCCGTCCCACATATACCGTTTCAGAAAAGCCATGTTTTGAATGGCCGGCGCATTTCTGATTCCTATTCTGTCGTCAATTCCATGACTTACCGTGTGACCATGATGGGTAAATGCATGTTCGTGAATGTGACAGAAACCGCAGGAAATGGTATTATTTCTTGAAAGTCTGCCTTCATAAAATAATTTTCTGCCCAACTCTACTCCATTTTTTGTGATTGGATTTTCATCTTTATCAAAGGTCATTTCTGGAAAGTAAGATGGAAACTGAAGATTCACCGCTTCATCTTTATCTAAAGGCTGAATTACCTCATCAGAACACGAAATAAAATTTAGAAAAGCGACAATTAATAATCCTGTTTTTAAAATAAGTTTAGTCATTGTGAACGTGATCTACTTTAAACATTTTCGTTAAATTATTCGTCACATTTACCAAATGCTGATTGGAGCCCATCGCCATATCATTAGCTGTAGAAAGGCTTAAAGCAGTTTCTCCACTTAAGTATTGGTTGAAATCTGCCAAAATATGAATCGAAGGTTTTACTGTTGTCGAGACTCTCGCGGTTGTTGGAAGATCCAAAGTGACTTCACGATACAAATCTGGAGTATTATTGGCGGCTACATTTCCCATGTTTCCGGTGTGATTCATAAATTCTGTGCTGGCAGAACTCGTTCCGTATTTTCCTTCGAGTTTTACGAAAATATATCCGGCAGCCCAAGACCAGGTCAGACTTTCTTTTTTGGCTTTTTCCCAGAATTCTGCTTGTCCGTTTTGTCCCAGCAAATAAGCATTTTGACTGATCCCTAATCCGAATTTTATTTTCTTGTAATTGTTTTTCGGAATTTCATCTAAGTCTACATAAATAATTCCGGCAACGGCTTTCTCTTGATTGATGATAAAAGCACCTTTGTCGGGATTATTTTCGTTGTATTTGAATTCATTTCCGTTTTCGTCGATCAAACTGATGTTGCTGATAACATATTTTAAGGTTGAAAACTGATGTTTTTGTGCGCTGGAAGACGTTTGAGTAGTTTGATTAAGAACAATATTTCCGAGATTATTGAATCCGTTTTCAAATTTAAGTTGGAGTTTTCCTTTTGCTTCCGGTGATGAATCTTCTTCATCATTGTTACGACATGATGTAAAGGTTAAAAAAGTAAAGGCAATAAAGAATAATGATAAAAATTTATTGATGTTCATTGTTGATTTTTTAGTTGAAACGTTGTTTTATGCTGTATCCCGCGATAGGGATGGTAGCGGTTATCCTTTTTGTCTTTTCTGAATCATTGTTTTATAGACTCACTTGGCAAGACAAAAAGATATGAGCGGACAGCCCGACCCGAGCGGCTGGAAAAGCCAGGGAAAGAGAATCGTCCAAAAATTGATATGTACAACTAAAAAATCGGTGGTCTGAAAATGTTTTTCAGAAAGAGGAATGTGTAACCTGTTTGGTAAGTGAAATTCAGGTTTGGGAATGAGAAATTGTTCCCGATTGAGGTTTTAAAAATCTCTGTAGGAATGTAAAAATCCAGTATTTTCTGAACGGAATTTTTCCCTTTGGAAAGTGGTAAAGAATCGGTATCGTTTGTTTTTGATAATTCTTTGGCCAGGTAACATTTTCCGTTACAATGAAGGTCAACATTTTTCTTGTTGACGCAGAGTTCTTCGCTAATGTATTGATAATTTACAGCATACTCCACCAACGGAATCAGAGGCCTGAATACCGTAAAAAAGGTGAGGAATATGCTGCAAATTAAATTCAAAAGATTATTTTTTGCTTAACGCTTCGTCATATCTTCTGCTGATTTCTTTCCAATTGGTAACGTTCCAAATGGCAGTTAAGTAATCCGCTCTTTTGTTCTGATATTTCAGATAGTAAGCGTGCTCCCAAACGTCGATTCCGAAGATTGGAGTTCCTTTTTCTTCCACCACATCCATCAAAGGATTGTCCTGATTTGGTGTTGAGGAAACAAATAATTTCCCGCTTTTATCTACAGAAAGCCAAGCCCAGCCAGAACCAAAACGGTCTGCTCCTGCTTTAGCCATTTTTTCTTTAAAGGCGTCCATGCTTCCGAAAGCATCCGTGATTGCTTTTGTTAATTTCACAGAAGGCTTTGTGTCTTTTTGTGGAGTCAAAACCGTCCAGAATAGCTCATGGTTGTAATGTCCGCCAGCATTATTTCTTACCGCCATTGGCAAAGTTCCCGCCTTTGAAAGAATCTCAAACAACGTTTGTTTTTCCTGTGGAGTTCCGGCAATTGCTTTATTCAAATTCGCAACGTACGCTGCAGCGTGTTTTGAATAATGAATTTCCATGGTTTGTGCATCAATATTACCTTCCAACGCATTGTAAGCGTATGGTAAAGGCGTTTGTTTGAACTGTGCAAACGCAAACTGCGCCGCAAATACTGCAGTGAATGCAGCTACTTTAAAAATCTTCATAATGTTTTGTATGTAAGGTTAAACTTTTATTTTTTTTTGGATGATGGGTGATGGAAGTCTTTTTCGGTGTGATCATAACTTCCCACATCTAGCTTCAAACTTTCGGCCTTATTTCAGTAATTTCTTAATATCCTCAATTAAAATTTCTCGGTCTGGATGAAACTTGCCTGTCAATTTAGGGATTTTTCCTTCGGCATCTTCATAATTTAATCCTGAATAATAAAGAATCGGCATATTTTCTTTATTGTATCGACATCTGATGTTTCCATCTTGGTCGACTAAGGCAATCATTCCGCTGTGATTGAGGTTTTCGCTTTCGTCTTCTTTATCGCCAACATAAATATCAAACTGATCTGCCAGATTTCCGATATAGGCTCGGTCACCAGTCAAAAAATGCCAGTTCGGAGATTTTACGCCTATTCTTCGAGCATGACTTTTCAAAAGCTCAGGAGTATCATTTTCAGGATCAATACTGATAGAAATAATTCCAAAATCAGGATTGTTAATCTCATCTTCAATCGCTCTCATGTTGGAATTCATCACCGGACAAATCGTTGGACATTTGCTGAAGAAAAATTCAACCAAATAAACTTTCCCCAACATATCTTTATTTGTCACTTTTTTATTGTTCTGATCAGTCAGTTCAAAATCCGGAACTTTCATCACCATATAAAGATTGCTTTTAAAATAACTCATCCCAAATCCTATTCCTAAAAACAGTAAGGCAATGATTGCAATCGGAATGATAATCTTCTTTTTTGCACTACTATCGGCCTTTTTATTTTTGGACATACTTCTCAGGATTTTTCTTAAACTCATCCTTACAATAGCTACTGCAAAAACCGTACGTTTTATTTTTGTAGACCGCAGTATCTTTCATATCGCTTTCGGTAGGCATATCACAAATCGGGTCTACAGCGTTTGCAAACTTCACTTTTTGGGCAGTCGTTTTTGTAGCAGTATTTTTCTTTTTATGCTTTACTTTCGGGGTTTCCTGCGCACAGGCTAATAATGAAACAGACAAAAATGCCGTTAATAAAATCTTTGATTTCATTTTATTTAAATTGAAATTAATAATTGAGATGAATAAAATTAAGTGGATTTTTAAACTAAAATTAATGTTGATTGGCCGAAATTTGAACCATTAAGAGGTTTAAACGGTTAAGGTTTTTTAAGGAATCAAAGAGATTTAATTAAAAGTACAATTTAAGCTACTTCAAATTTCACCAAAGACAAACAACTAAGAATTTAGTTTAAATAAAGCTTATGATAAAGGAGGATGGAATATTCTGAAGAAATATTCTGAAGTATGAGAATCAATGTAATCAGAATTAAGATTTTTTAATTGAATCTCCGATGGTGATTGTTCTGAAAAAGAAAGAATTTCATTGTATAAAAAAACATCTAATCCCGAAATTTTTACATTCTGACCGTTATTAGATTGCTTTTCTGTTTTTGCCAATTCTTTTTTGACGAAACATTTTCCTTTACAGTCAGACTCAATTATTTTTCTGTTCTCACAAAGATTTTTCGCGATGTAATCATAATTGACAGCATAATTGACCAATGGCAAAACCGGACGGATTGCAATAGTAAAAATGATGAAAAAGGATAAGAGAAACTTCAAGTATCAAATCTTTAGTACAAATATAGTGTAGAAAATTGAGTTGAGTGGTCTTTTATGATGAAAGTCAGTTTTGAATTGGAGCGGGATGTTTTTTTAGTTCCCGCAGATTACACGGATTTGCACAGATATTTGAAAATATATTATGAAAATATTTAAGTTTTGGCTAAAGCCAATCATATTGGAAATTTAGAAGGCGGGCTAAAGCCCGCCCCTATTGATAAAAATGCATACAAAGATTTATAGTTTATTTGTAAACTTCCATCTCCCAGCTTCAGTCTTCTAGCTCATCAAAACTTCATCCTTTGAATTCTCACTGCATTTAATATCGCCAATAATGCAACACCGACGTCGGCAAAAACAGCTTCCCACATGGTTGCTAAACCGCCTGCTCCGAGAATCAGAACGATGGCTTTGACAGCAAAAGCCAGAATAATATTTTGCCAAACTATTTTTTTAGTTTGTTTTCCTATATTGATTGCCATTGGAATTTTACTTGGCTGGTCATCCTGAATCACAATATCAGCAGTTTCAATGGTGGCATCACTTCCTAAACCGCCCATTGCTATTCCCACGTCGCTTAAAGCAACAACAGGAGCATCATTCACGCCGTCTCCTACAAAAGCTACTGTTTGATTTTTCGCTTTGATTTCTTTTACCTTATTGACTTTATCTTCTGGAAGTAAGTCGCCGTAAGCATTTTCAATGCCCAACTGATCGGCAACGAACTGAACTACGGAAGTTTTGTCACCACTTAACATGGTTGTTTTTACGCCCAATGACTTCAATTTATTAATCGTTAATTGAGCGTCTTCTTTAATACTATCTGCAATTGTAAGATAACCAACAAACTTTTTATCATAAGCGACGGCAATTAAAGTGTAGACAATCTTTTCAATATTGACATCAAATGAAATATTGAACTGCTTCATGAGTTTTAGATTTCCGACTAAAATTTCCTTGCCGTTGATGTCAGCTTTTAAACCTTGTCCTGCAATTTCTTCTACATTTTCTAACTGAATTGAATGATCCACTTCGCCCACAAACTCATGAATAGCGGTTGCAACGGGATGTGTGCTTTGACCTTCAAGTGCATTGACAAGTTTTAAAATTTCTTCCTGATTAAATTCTTTACTAAAATGAACTTCCTGCACTTTAAAAACTCCTTCGGTCATCGTTCCTGTTTTATCCATCACCACATTCTGAATATTAGCCAAAACATCTAAGAAATTGCTGCCTTTAATTAAAATCCCATTACGGCTTCCTGCTCCAATTCCACCAAAATATCCTAGTGGAATAGAAATAACCAAAGCACAAGGACAAGAGATAACCAAGAAAACCAATGCTTTGTAGAGCCATTCTTTAAACTGATAATTTTCAATGAAAAAATACGGTAACAAAGTAATTCCTATCGCCAGAAATACAACGATTGGGGTGTAAATTTTCGCAAATTTTCTGATGAAAAGTTCTGTCGGAGCTTTTTGAGACGTCGCATTCTGAACGAGTTCTAAGATTTTGCTCAACTTACTGTCTTTAAATGAAGCAGTAACTTTGATTTGACTGACAGTATTTAAATTAATCATTCCTGCTAAAACCGTTTCACCTTTTATTTTTGTGTCGGGTTTGCTTTCTCCGGTAAGTGCAGAAGTATTGAAAGATGATTTATCTGAAAGCAATTCGCCGTCTAATCCTAATTTCTCCCCCGATTTTAACTGAATAATATCCCCAATTTTTGCATCGACAGCTTTCATCATTCTCGGCTTCCCATTTTCTAAAACGGTAACTTCATCAGGACGCTGGTCGAGAAGAGATTTGATATTTGATTTGGCTTTGGTCACTGCCATTGCCTGGAAAACTTCACCTACAGAATAAAACAGCATCACGGCAACACCTTCGGGATATTCTCCGATTGCAAAAGCACCGATTGTGGCAATTCCCATCAGGAAAAACTCAGAAAACACATCACCTTTCGTGATACTTCCATATGCCTCTTTCAAAACTGGAAATCCGACAGGAACGTAAGCAATTAAATACCAAACCAAGCGAATCCAGCCCGAAAACCAATCGGGTTTTATATAATAATCTAAAGCGATTCCTATTAATAATAAAGTAAAAGAAATAATCGCAGGAAGAAACATCTGAAACGTAGATTGATCTCCCGTATCATGAGAATGGTCGTGGTCATGACCTTCATGATTGTGATTATATTCTTTTTTAGGTTTTGTACTGCAACATTCTTCCATAACTGAATAATTTTAATCAAAATTAGGTCTAAACTTAATGCAATACTATTGCAAACTTTCAAGACAATTCTCGCAAATTCCTTTGGCAAAAAGCCTTATTTCATCGATTCTGAAATTCGTCTGAATATTTTCAGGGATTGAAACATCTTCTTTGCAAGTCGTCTGTTTGCAAATTTTACAGTAAAAATGAAGATGCCAGTCTTTATGTGTTGTCTCGTCGCAACCATCGTGGCAAAGCTTATATTTTGTCGTGGTATTTTCCTGTATGCTGTGAACAATTCCTTTTTCCTCAAAGGTTTTTAATGTTCGATAAATTGTAGTTCGGTCGGCATTTTCAAAATAATTTTCAATTTCTGATAATGACAAAGCTGCTTCCTGAGAACTCAAAAAATCATACACCAAAATCCTCATGCTTGTAGGCTTGGTATTTTTATCTATTAATTTATTTTCAATATCTTTTTTCATAATTTTTGAAAATTAATGTTCGTGTTCTCCAGAATTTGTCAATTTAGCATTAATGAAAAACGCTCCTTTTGTAGCAATTTTTGCACTTTCAGGAATCGATTTTACAGGCGTAATTGCTGTGTAACCCATTTCTGAAGTCCCTTTTACCACTTCTACTTTCTCAAAGTTAACGGTTTTTTCGTTGTGTTTTTCCTGAGTTTTTTCATCTTTATGATCTTCCGTTTTTTTATCATTTACAAGAAAAATATAATCTTTTCCGCCAGCACTTGTGATAGCCGTGTTAGGAACGGCAGACATTAATCTGTTATCTAAACTTACCACTGCGGTGGCATTCATTCCATCAATCAAACCATTTTTATTTCCTTTTACTTTGCAATGAATCGGAATGGTTTTACTTTGATTTTCAAAAGCTGTTCCGATGCTGTAGACCTCAGCATCATATTCGGCAACCGGGCTATTCGTCAATGTAAAATGAATTTTCTGCCCCACTTTTATTGATGGTAAATCTTTCTCAAAAACTTGTAAATCAAGATGTAAAGAGCTATTGTCGACAATTTCTGCAACAGGCGAAGAAACATCAATATAACTTCCGATTTGCAATAAAATATTACTGATTGTCCCGCTAATTGGCGCCGTAACGGCAAGTCCGGATCTTAAATTTTTGTTGGAGACATTTCCAGGACTGATTCCCATCATCTGAATCTGTCTTTGTAAAGACGCTTTTTTTGTTCTTAATGTTTTTAACTCGGCATCAGCATTTTGTAGATTTTTTTTCGCTCCGGCATCGTTATCGAAAAGCTCTTTCTGTCTTCTGTATTCCTGTTCTGCAAAAGTAATGCGGCTTCCCGTTGTCAAATAATCTTCCTGCAATTGAATAAACTCCGGATTAGCAATTGTAGCGATCACCTGACCCTTTTTCACATAGTCTCCGACCTGAACATTCAACGTTTTGATCACTCCGCCGTATAAAGAAGTTGCGCTAGCTTTGTTGTTATTGGGAACACTCAGCGCACCGTTGGCCTTAACGATCGATGTTAGCTCTTTCATTTCAATTTGCCCTAATGTAATGCCGACTGCATCCATTTGATCTTGCGTCAATTCTGCAAAATCTGAGCTTTCATGTTCTGAATGTTCTTCGGTTTTCTCCTTTGGTTCTTCTGCTTTTTCAGATTTCCCACAACTCGCTAGAAAAAATGACAGAAGAATGATTATGATGATATTAAATTTTAATTTCATTTTATTTGTTGATTAAAGAATTAATGTTGACCACAGTTTGATTCACCTGTTGAATGGATTGCAAATATTTCAGTTCGATATTGGTTGCTGTTTGAAGCGCAAACAAATATTCTACATAAGAGATTTCTCCTGTTTTATAACCTAACTGAGCGGCTTTTACAATACTTTTCGCATTAGGAATCGCTTGATTTAAATAATACTGATACTGCTGAAGATCTTGCTGATACTGGCTTAACGAATTTTTTAGTTGAGCATCCAATTGCTGCTGTTGGAACTTCGCATTATTTTCCTCCATCTGCTTTTGATATTCCAAAGATTTTATTCTTGCTTTTGTAGCCCCGAAAGTCAATGGAATAGCCACTCCAATACTTACAGAATTAAATCTATTTTCAGCGCCATAGTATTTCTCCTGTCCATTTAAGGTGTGAAAACCTATCAAAGACTGATTAGTATATCCGATACTGAAATCTGGTAATCCCTGCGCCTTTTCAACATTTTTATTCTTTTCCAGCACTTCCATATTCTGCTTAAAAATCTGGATCGACGGATGATTTTCTACCGTTTCGCTGTCTAGAAGATATTCTACTTTTAACGGTTCATATTTTTGAGAATCAGGAATGGAAATATCTTCGTCCGTATTCAACAAAACCTTTAAATTTTTATAGGCATTATCTAGATACACCTTATTCTGCTGAAACAAAAGATTAATTTCTCCTTTTTGGGTTTCGGCAGTATTAATTTCGATCTTTTTAATATCTCCTGCTTTGAATCTCACCGTTGCAATTCTTATGAAATCGCCATACAAATTGTCGAGATATTTCAATTTTGTTTGATTGTACTGCAAATATTCGATCTGATAAAAATAGGATCTAACCTGTTTGATCAATTCATTTTCGGTGATTTGCTTTTCAAGCTTTTTAGTTTTAATTTCTTCCTGAATCAATTCTTTTCTGGCTTTAAATAACGTCGGAAACGGAATAGATTGTGAGATGGCAAAAGACTGATCAAATTTCGGACTGTTATATTGTCCGAGCTGCGCATTGAAATCCAGTTTCGGAAGCTCTTTTGCTGTTGGTTTTAAGGCTTCGGAAGACTGAATATTAAGATCTTTTGCTTTGATGGAAGGATTATTTTCTTGTAGTAATTCTATCGCCTGATTCAAAGAAATTTCTCTTGAACTTTGGGCTTTCAAATTTTGACCTAAAAATAAAGTTCCTATTAAAATGATTACTGTTAAAGGCTTTTTCAACAATTTATCTTTAAGATTAATTTTAGAATTAAAAATAATGTACAACATCGGCAAGACGAATAAAGTAAGGAAAGTTGCAGAGAGTAATCCTCCAATAACAACCGTTGCTAATGGTTTCTGAACTTCTGCTCCCGCGCTTGTACTTATTGCCATCGGTAAAAATCCGAAAGAGGCTACCGTTGCCGTCATTAAAACAGGTCTTAATCTGGTTTTCGTTCCTTCAATTACTCTTTTAAATACATCGGTAACTCCATCTTTTTCTAATTGATTGAATGTTCCAATCAAAACAATTCCGTTAAGAACCGCCACTCCAAATAATGCGATAAAACCAATTCCTGCGCTGATACTGAAAGGCATCCCTCTCAATAAAAGAGCAAAAACACCTCCGATCGCGCTCATCGGAATCGCTGTAAATATTAAAGTTGCCTGTTTAAATGAATGGAATGTAAAATATAGCAGCATAAAGATCAAAAGTAGCGACACAGGAACAGCAATCATCAATCGTTGACTGGCTTCTTTTAAATTTTCAAACTGTCCGCCATAGGTAAAATAATATCCAGATGGAAGTTTTACGTCTTTCTCTAATTTTTGCTGAATATCTTTCACAACACTTTCTACATCTCTTCCTTTTACATTAAAACCAACGACAATTCTTCGTTTTCCTGCTTCACGGCTAATTTGTGCAGGTCCAAGTTTATATTCAATATTAGCGACTTGCGACAACGGAACCTGAGTTCCGGTATTCGTTGGAACCATCAAATTACTGACATCCTCAATATCCGTTCGGTACAGACTATCTAATCTTACTACCAAATCAAAACGTCTCTCATTTTCAAAAATTTGTCCAGCGGTTTTTCCTGCAAATGCGGTGCTTAAAACATTGTTGACATCTTCTACATTCAAACCATAATTTGCAATTCTCGTTCTGTCGTACGTCACATTGATCTGCGGAAGTCCTCCCACTCTTTCAACCTGCGGAGAAGTTGCGCCATCAACATTTTGAATAACTTTGCTTACTTTATCGGCATAAATAGAAAGCGTATCCATATTTTCACCGAAAATCTTTACCGCAACATCTTGTCGGATCCCTGTCATTAATTCATTAAAACGCATTTGGATTGGCTGATTGGCTTCAAAGAAAACACCGGGAATTACTTCCAGCTTTTCTGTAATCTCATCCGATAATTCAGTGTATGATTTTTTGGATTTCCATTCTTTTTGAGGCTTTAAAACAATTATTAAATCGGTTGCTTCAGGCGGCATCGGATCTGTAGGAACTTCGGCTGAACCCGTTTTTCCAACTACCATTTTCACCTCATCAAATTGTTTAATAACTCTTGAAGCCTGCATCGAAGTTTCGATACTCTGGCTTAATGAACTTCCTTGCGGTAAAATACAGTGAAAAGCAAAATCTCCTTCCTGCAACTGTGGAATAAACTCACCACCCATTCTGCTAAAAATCAATGCTGAAATTGAAAATAACAAGACGGTGAGCCCAACAATCACATATTTAATTTTAATGGCTTTCTGTAATAAGGGTTGATATATTTTTTGCAGCCAATTCATCATTTTATCCGAAAAATTTTCTTTGTGAGACGTTTTCTTTGAAAGGAAAAGTGCGCACATCATCGGAATGTAGGTCAATGAAAGAATCAGTGCTCCGAGAATTGCAAAACCTACTGTTTTAGCCATGGGTGAGAACATTTTACCTTCAATTCCTACCAACGTAAGAATCGGAATGTATACAATCAGAATGATAATTTCTCCAAAAGCGGCACTTCCACGGATTTTTGATGCTGATAGAAAAACTTCTTCATCCATTTCGCTTTGTGTCAATTTTTGGACAGATTTCCTTAATCCTAAATGATGTAAAGTAGCTTCAACAATAATTACGGCACCGTCTACAATTAATCCGAAATCAATCGCTCCCAAACTCATTAAATTGGCACTTACTCCGAAAACATTCATCATTCCTAAAGCGAACAATAATGATAAAGGAATTGCTGACGCTACAATTAATCCTGCTCTGAAATTGCCGAGAAATACAACTAAAACAAAGATCACGATCAATGCTCCTTCAATCAAATTCTTTTCTACTGTACTTATGGCTCGATCTACCAAGTCGGTTCTGTCTAAAAATGGTTCGATTACAATATCTGCAGGCAACGATTTCTGAATTGTAGGAATTTTTTCTTTAATTCTGCTCACAACATCATTGCTATTGGCTCCTTTCAACATCATGACCACTCCACCTACAGCATCGGTTTGGCCGTTGTACGTCATCGCACCGTAACGGGTTGCGTGCCCGAAACGAACATCTGCGACATCTTTCACAAAAACAGGAATACTCCCTGTATTTTTGACCGCAATATTTTTAACATCCTCAATAGAAGTTGCTAAGCCAATTCCACGGATGAAATAGGCATTTGGTTTTTTATCAATATAAGCTCCGCCTGTATTTTGATTGTTCTTTTCAAGGGCTGTGAAAATATCTGCAACGCTTACTCCCATTGCTTTTAGACGATTAGGATTGACGGCAACTTCATATTGCTTCAACTCGCCTCCAAAACTATTGACCTCAGCAACGCCTTCTGTTCCGTATAATTGTCGGGAAACGATCCAATCCTGCATCGTACGCAGATCTTTCGCATTGTATTTTTTTTCACTTCCCTTTTTAGGATGCAAAATATATTGGTAGACTTCACCTAATCCGGTACTGACAGGCGCTAACTCAGGAGTTCCAATTCCTTTTGGGATATTTTCTTCGGCTTGTTTTAATCTTTCATTAATTAATTGCCGGGCAAAATAAATGTCTACTTTATCTTTAAAAACAACGGTGATTACCGATAATCCGAATCTTGAAATACTTCGGGTTTCTTCTATATCGGGAACGGTTGCAATACTTTGTTCGATGGGGAAAGTGACCAATTGCTCAACCTCTTGTCCAGCCAAAGTAGGGCAAACCGTAATAATCTGAACCTGATTATTGGTGATATCAGGAACAGCATCGATGGGTAATCTGGAAGCACTCCAAACTCCCCAAATGATCAAAAGCAAGGTCATTATGCCAATAACGATCTTGTTTTTGATGCTAAATTTTATGATTTTATCTAACACAAATTGAGATTTAATTTGTGATTGTCTGCTTTGTTTTTTTAACGCCTTTTAATTTTTTAACGCAAAGTGAGCAAAGAGACAATCTGTTAATTTTAATTGAAATGTACACTCCATCATTTAAAAATGACAGGATGCAAAAATATCATGAATACCTCTGCAACGATATTGCAAAGTTTCATGGAATATTTAAAATCAATAAATTAAATCTTAGGAGGTTGCCAGATGTGATCGTACACCTGATAGGCAAAATTGTTTTTCTGAAATAGAATTTTCTTGGAAAAATAAGTTTGAATCTGCTTAGGAATATTCATTGAAATATCCATTTTAAAAGCTGTAACCGTAATTTGACAGCAATTGCAAATACATAATGGTGAACAGATATCGCCTTTATCTTTAGAATGAGATTCGTCGATGTTTAATGATAGTTTTGTTTTGTTTGAACCTGATTGTTGATGCACATCTTCGCACGGCATTACGGATAACACCATGAAATACATTGCTAAAATCAATCTGAATAGGTTCATTATGACAAAGGTAGAGTTTTTTTTGTAAAATAAATTTGGAATATTCTCAATTTAATTTTAAAATAAAAAACCACTGCATTACGCAATGGTTTTTAAAAAAATATAAAATCAAAACTATAAATTTGGATTGTTCTCTATTTCCTTCTGTGGAATTGAAAACAAATAATATCTGCTGTTGGGCGCAAAAGCCGACTGATCAGGAAAAGCGAAAATAGAATGTCCTCTTCCATTCACCATCTTTACCGTTCCATCGGGAGTGGTTACCTGCACCTGAATCGGTTGTCCGCTTGTATTGACATAAGCTTTTCTTTCTACTTTACCTTGTGTTCTGATGATGTCTGAGAGAGAGAAACCTTCTCCGAATAGTTCTTTCCTTCTTTCAGTTAGAACTTCTTTAATCACAGCATTCTGCGCAAGAGAACCATTATAAACATTGGCATTTCTAGCTGTTTTTAATTGATTTAAAACGGTCACCGCATTGGAAACATTACCGTTTCTTGCTTCGGCTTCAGCTTCAATTAAATACATTTCAGATGCTCTCATGAAAACGATATCGGCAATTAAATTAGCTTTAAATTTAAATTTAGCATATCTCAAAAGTCCTTCTCTTCCCGGCAATCCGTCCCATGAAAATAGAGAATAACGGATATCATTGGTATCAAATAAATCTTTAAAATAAGGATCAGCCATAAAACTGTAATAGTAGCTTCCCGAAGATGAGACATCCAAAAAGTGGAATGCATAGCTTTCACCAGACTGTTCCTGAGTTTGTGCGTGACCCCAGATCCATTCTCCGTTGGTGATGTCGTTGAAGCCTTCTTTGTATTTTTCGGCATTCATTAAAGGAAATCCTGTTCTCGCAATTTTTGCAGAAGCGATTGCGTTGGTCCATTCGCCGGTGTTTAAATAAACTCTTGCCAGAAGTCCGTTGACGACAAATCGGTCGATTTTATCTTTATTGTTTCTGGAATAATTTTGAAGCAATTGGTCGGCATCCTTCAAATCACTTTTAATTAAAGTGTAAATTTCTTCGAGGCTTGCTTTTTTCTTCCCTACAGAATTGGTGGTTGCCGGTCCGGTATAAATGGGAGCAGTCGGAGCATTTTTATCTTTCAAATAACTAAACTGATAAAAGCTGGCAAGATTTAAATAACAGAACGCACGTAGCGCTTTCGCCTGGCCTTTCACCTGATTTTTCTTTTCCTGAGTTCCTTCAGCAATATCAATTTTGGCAATCACATTGTTCATATTATTGATGACAGAATATAAAGACGTCCAGATATAAAGCGATCTACCTCCAGTATTATTCACCAAATCAGTAAATGCATAAGCCGATGGAAACCCATATTTGTTAGTCAAAACTGCAACATCACTTCCCATGGCATCGCTGGTTCTTAAAACCGTTGAATAACCAATATTGGCATACGTCGTTCCGTCGTCATTAAACTTCGCCCAAGTTCCGTTGATTACTGTTTCGGCACTTTCTGCAGTTTTGAAAATTTCAGCTTCATCTGCCTGATTGGTTGGTGCGGTTTCAAGATCCTGCTCACAGCTGATCAATGAGATGGCGGCAATTAAAGCAAAAGATATGTATTTTAATTTTTTCATATGTAGGATTTATTGTTTTTTAAAGGTCATCCCGAATGGTCGGGATAGGTTATGGAATCGTGTCATCTTCATCAGTTTTTGTTTTTCCAAATCATGGCGATTTCATTGTTTAAATTTTAAAAAGATTAAAGCGTAGCCTGCAGTCCGAAAGTTACCGTTCTCATTGCAGGATATCTGTAATAGGTTGTTCCGTCCAGAGTCTGCTCAGGATCCATTCCTTTATGTTTGTAGAATGTGAAAAGATTTTCTGCCTGAACGTACACTCTCAGTTTTTTTAACCCTATTCTTTCAAAGTAATTTGACGGAAGTGTATATCCCAGACTCACGTTTTTAATTCTTGCATACGTTCCCGAGTATAAAAATCTTGACGAAGCGGAAGTCCAGTTATTGGTCGTCGTGCTTAAAGCAGGAACATCGGTATTGGTATTTTCGGGAGTCCATCGATTTAACATTTCAGAGCTCCATGCTCTTCCGGCAGCACTTCCGTTGTGCATTAACATCGTATAATCAGTATCGAGAATTTTTCCTCCCAAACTAAAAGTCAGCAATCCTGAAAAATCAAAATCTTTATATCTGATACTTGTGGTAAGACCTCCCATCACTTTTGGCAAAGAAGATCCTTGCAAAATTTTTGTGGCTTTTGAATACTCAGAAGTTGTTCCTTCCACTGTATTTCCGTTGGCATCGGTGGTGATTGTTTTCCAAAGGGGATTTCCGTTGCTTGGGTCGACTCCAATCCATTCAGGAATGAAGAAATCGTAAATAGAACCTCCGACTTGCAAAAGTTTTGTTCCGCTGACAATAGACCCTTTCGGCAGTTTGGTTATTTTATTGTTTAAAGTACTCAGATTCATATCAACATCCCATTGAAAGTCATCAGTTTTAACGGGCGTTGTAAATAGAGAAAATTCAAAACCTGTATTTTTTAATTCTCCGATATTTGCCTGATATCCGCTGAAACCCACTGACGGAGCCAAAGGCATATCAAACAAAAGATCTTGACTCTGACGTTGGAAATATTCTACATTTCCTTTGATTCTGTTTTTCAGAATGGCAAATTCCAAACCTACATTCAGATTGAGGTTGGTTTCCCATTTCAAATCCGGAGTAGGAAGCCTGCTTGCCACCGTACCGCCTTCACCTAAGTTGTTATAAAAGGTATACAGACTTTGATACGCATAATACGTGCTCAATTTGTCATTTCCCTGTCCTCCATAACTTGCACGAAGAGTCAGCTGATCGAATATATTTAAATCTTTAATGAAATCTTCATTCGAAGCCCTCCAAGAACCACCGACTGACCAGAACGTCCCCCATCTGTTTTCAGGAGAAAATCTTGAAGAACCATCTGCCCTTACCGATCCGGAAACGAAATATTTATTTTTAAAATCATATTCCACTTTTCCCAAGAAACTTAACAAGCCTAATTTATCGCTGTTTCCACTGAATCCACCCAACAAAGCTGCCGCATCCGGCTCGTAATAATAGGGAAGTGAAAATTGGCTTCTGTTTCCAGAGATGGTTTGAAATTCGTAATGATAAAATTCCTGACCCGCCAAAATATTAAAGTGATGCTGGTTGAATTTTTTATCAAAAGTCAGAATATTACTGGTCGTATAAGACAGCGTTCTTGAGTTTGTTTTTGTTACTGAACCACCGATCTCACTTCCCTGCCCAATCAAAGGATTTGAATAAAAGTGACCGTTGTAATTCACCAAATCAACAGAAAAACTAGATTTAAATTTCAATTCTGGTAAAAAAGTAAAGTCTAAAAACCCTTTTCCTGAAAAGTTATCTTCTCTGTTTTCATTTTTATCTAAAGGCAACGTCGCTGCTGCATTTTGATTCTGTAAAGCACTTGTTGGACGGTATTTTCCAAAGTCATAAATGTAATTTCCATTGGCATCTAATCTGTGGCTTCCATCTACATTTCTTTCGTAATAAGGATAAAACGAAGGGATGACTCTTGCCGCATTAATGATATTATCCGTCCTAGAATCTGATGAAGGCGGCGCTTCCTGAAGACTGTTGGTATAACTTAAATTAGCTCCTACGTTCAACCATTTTTTGACTTCAGAATTAATTTTCAGTCTTGTGCTGTATTTCGTAAAACCTGAACCAATGGCAATTCCTTTATCATCGAGATAACCTAAAGAGAAATAATAATTGCTTTTTTCACTGCCACCACTGAAATCCAGATCAACCTGACTTCTTGCGGCTACTCTTTGAAGAATATCTCTCCAGTCGTCATTCCATAAAGCATTTGCACCAGACAAAAGCTTCCCGTCTGTTCCGACCGGTTTTGCAAAATTTGAACCATAAGGATTGATCCCTAAAGCTGGTACTAAATTATCACTTGCCATCTGTGCCGCCTGCTGTGAAGAGACCTGACTCGATTTATACCCATTTCTCAAAGCTTCCCAATACAGCTGAAAATACTGATCGGTATTCACCTGCTCATAATCTTTAACCGCTCTACTAGAAAATCCCTGACTGATATTAAAGTTGACCTTTGCCTCACCTTTTTTACCGGATTTTGTGGTGACAATAATCACTCCGTTGGCCGCTCTTGATCCGTATAGTGAACTTGCTGTAGCATCTTTCAAAACACTGATGGATTCAATATCATTCGGACTTATAGAGTTGATGTTTCCGTCAAAAGGAATTCCGTCAACCACAAACAAAGGATTGCTGGAAGCACTTACCGAGCCAATCCCACGAATACGGATAGAAGCTGTGGCTCCTGGTTGTCCCGAAGAACTCACCGCCTGAAGTCCAGGAACCTGGCCTTCCAAAGCTTTGGTAATATTGGTTACCGGTCTGTTATTTATTTTTTCGCTGGAAATTGTTGCCACAGAACCTGTGTAACTTGTTTTTTTCGCTTTACCGTAAGCGACCACTACGACTTCATCTATTTCCTGTTCGCGTAGTGAATCTTTTTTTGTTTCCTGCCCATGTAGATTGATAATTCCTAAGAAAAATACAGCAACGGGAGGAATCCAAATTTTAGAATTAATTAAATTTTTGTTAATCATAATCCATTTTATTTATCAATTATTAAAAAATAACCCTTTGCAGAAAAGACGGCAAAAGGCATCGATAAATACGATTAACCAATTGCTTATTTTTCCTTTAAAGGCTGAATTTAACACCTTGCGCAGAGCAGGTTGTTAAGACTTCACAGGGTCAGTTCCCTCCATCTTTCTTTATAAGCCGATCGAAATATGAGTGCAAATCTAAAAACAATTAGTCTACAAAACAAGTAGACTTTTAAGTTTCAAATTATTATTTAATGAAAATTAACTTAATATATTCTTAAAAAACACTAAAATAGAGCGTTACAAAAAATATTAAATTATAGAATATGATAAATATCATTAAAAATAATGTAATTCGAAAAAAATGATTTAAAATGGAAAAGCTTTCTACTTATTGAAAAAACTTTTTAAATTTATCCTATGAAAGTTTTAATCATCAACGGCCCGAATCTGAATCTTCTAGGCACAAGAGAACCTGAAATCTATGGAAGCATTTCCATGGAAGATTATTTAGAAAAACTAAAGTCTGAGTTCACTTCTCACGAACTGCATTATTATCAGTCAAACATTGAAGGCGAACTAATTAACAGACTTCAGAAAGGTGATTTTGATGCGGTTGTGATTAATCCGGGAGCTTTCACACATTATTCTTATGCAATTGCGGATTGTTTAAAAAATATTCAGAAACTGAAAGTGGAAGTTCACATCAGTAATATTTACAAAAGAGAAGAATTTAGGCAGAAATCTGTAACGGCAGCTTGTACGGATGCAGTTTTGTCTGGTTTTGGGATGGAGGGATATCGACTGGCGATTTTGAGTTTAAAATAGTTCCTCACGGATTGCACAGATTTTCACAGATAAATGTGTGAATTTTGCTCTCGCAGATCAAACTGATTATACCGATTTTTCTTTAAAATAAAAAAGCCTCATCAATCGATGAGGCTTCTCACTATTTCTAAATGGTCTGTTCCTGCAATTGAGGACCAGAGGCAATCAGCTTTTTGGCTTCGTCATTACCGCAGTACTGCTCGAAGTTCTTAATATATTTTGCAGCAAGATCTTTTGCTTTTTCTTCCCATTCTGCAACATCATTGTATGTATCTCTCGGATCTAAAATACCTTCAGAAACATTCGGCAATGAAGTTGGAATTTCTAAATTCATTACAGGGATTGTAGTTTTCTCAGCATTTTCAATTGATCCGTCGATAATTGCATCAATAATTGCTCTTGTATCTTTTAGAGAAATTCTTTTTCCTGTTCCGTTCCAACCTGTGTTCACTAAATAAGCTTTTGCTCCGTGCTCTTTCATTTTACCAATCAATGTTTTAGAATACATAGTTGGGTGCAATGTTAAGAATGCTTCACCAAATGCCGGAGAGAAAGATGGTTCCGGTTCTGTAATTCCTCTCTCTGTTCCAGCTAATTTTGAAGTATAACCGCAAAGGAAATGATATTGAGCCTGGTTTTCATCTAAAATAGAAACCGGAGGCAAAACTCCGAAAGCATCAGCCGAAAGATAAACAATCTTGCTTGCGTGACCTGCTTTAGAAGGTAAAACGATTTTATTAATATGATAAATCGGATAAGAAACTCTCGTATTTTCTGTGATTGAACCGTCTTTGTAATCAGCAACTCCATCATTAACCACAACATTTTCTAGAAGCGCGTCTCTTTTAATCGCTCTGAAAATATCCGGTTCTTTTTCTGCTGACAAATCGATTACTTTAGCATAACATCCACCTTCATAGTTGAAAACTCCGTTGTTATCCCAACCGTGCTCATCGTCACCAATTAAATATCTTTTAGGATCTGCAGACAAAGTTGTTTTTCCTGTTCCCGAAAGTCCGAAGAATAACGCTACATCTCCTTCTTCACCAACGTTAGCAGAACAGTGCATCGATGCCATACCTTTTAACGGAAGGTAATAATTCATCATCGCAAACATTCCTTTTTTCATTTCTCCGCCGTACCAAGTTCCACCAATAATCTGAAGCTTTTCTGTAAGGTTGAACATCACAAAATTTTCAGAATTCAATTCCTGCTCTTCCCAATTTGGGTTGGTAGTTTTTGAACCATTAATTACTGTGAAATCTGGTTCTCCGTAGTTTTCTAAATCGTAATGAGATGGACGGATGAACATATTTGTAACGAAATGCGCCTGCCACGCAACTTCAACGATAAATCTTACTTTTAGTCTTGTATCTTCATTAGTCCCGCAAAATGTATCGACAACATAGATTTTTTTGGCACCAGAAAGTTGATTTAAAACTAAATCTTTACAAGATTCGAAAATTTCGGGTGTTGTAGGAAGGTTTACTTTACCGTCCCAGAAAATAGTATCTTTCGTAACATCATCCTGAACAATGTATCTGTCCTTCGGCGAGCGTCCAGTGAAAATACCTGTCTGTACAGATACCGCACCCGATTCTGTAAGCTCAGCTTTTTCAAACCCCTGATTTTCAGGTGCCATTTCCGCTTGATATAACTCTTCGTACGAAGGATTATAAGTTAATTCATACTCTCCTTTAATCCCTAATTTTTGTAAATCCTGGATGATTTTAGCGTTTTTCATTTTACTTATATTTTCTTTTTGCTTTTTGTTCGTTTAACAATTCATATTAACTAATTGTTAAACTTCGATAAATATAAACATATAAGCGAAAATGGCAAATAAAAAACAAACCTTTTAATCAACTGATTATTAATTAATTAAATCACGCCATTCAAAAACAGTAGTAAAACCTTTTCCCCAAAAATAGTCTTGGTAGCCCTCAAATTTTGCACTCATCACAAAATCACCGCCCCAAGCGCCTAAACTTTTGACGAATTTTGCACAATCTGCAAAAAAAATTGATTTAACTGTCGGTATTTCAATAAAATTAGAAATACATTGCTCATGCAATATCATTAAGTCAGAAAAATTATCTAATCCATCACACAATAAAATATTTCTTGTGAGATTAGAAAATTCATCGACTAAGTTTTGAGACTTTATTTTAGACTTATAAAGATTAATTCCTTCCCGACTATCCTGCTTTTGATTTAAGTGAATGAAAATCAGCTCATTCTTAAATTTTGGATTAAAATCTACCTTTTCAAAATGAATTTCAGGTTTGTTCTGATACAATACCGCAGACTTTGCTTTTGCCACTGCAATATCATATCCGCTTCCGCCTAAACTTATGGTGTTAAGATGAAAAGGATCAATCTCGGACCATTCGGCTAGATTGTTCATTAAAGTCGAACTGCTTCCAAGACCATAGTCTGCAGGAAACTGAAGGTTTGTTCTTAAATAGTATGAATCTGTGCTTTTAAATTTAATTTCAGAAAGACTCTGAACATTTTTGAGAGTTTTAAGAATAAACTCTGCACTTGAAGTAATATTGGTTTCAAGAATCTGCCAATTTTTATAATCAATGACCGCTTTTAACCATAGTTTGTTTTGATGATAAGCTTCCCAGAAAATAAGAGATTTTCTGTCATGCTTTTCTTCAAAAAAAAACTCTTGTCCTAGCTTGGTGGGTACCGCTAAGACAAGAGCTCCGTCTACAGCGAAATATTCTGAAGTCAGCATCAGCTTTCCCGGTGAATAAATCTCGCCCATTTTTTATTTAAATTAAATTGCGGAAGCCGATGTAACTTCGCTGTCAATTTTTTAATTAATCCTTGTAAAGTCTTTCCAGGTCCTACTTCAATAAAATTGGTAGCACCATCTTTAATCATATTTTGTACAGACTGCGTCCATTTTACAGGACCTGTCAACTGAGCAATAAGATTTGCTTTAATCTGATCGGGATCTGTAACAGCAGTCGTGGTAATATTCTGATAAACAGGAATCGTCGCTTTTCTGAATTTCGTATTTTCAATCGCAGCGGCCAATCTCTCTTGTGCAGGTTGCATCAATGGTGAATGGAAAGCTCCGTTTACAGGCAATAATAATGCTCTTTTTGCTCCTGCTTCTTTTAATTTAGCACAAGCTTCTTCTACCGCAACTGTTTCTCCGGAAATTACCAATTGTCCGGGACAATTATAATTCGCAGGAACTACAATTCCGCTGATTGAAGCACAAATTTCTTCTACCTTAGCATCTTCCAAACCTAAAATTGCTGCCATAGAACTTGGATTAGCATCACAAGCCGCTTGCATAGCTTTTGCTCTTTCAGAAACCAATTTCAAACCGTCATCAAAAGATAAAACTCCGTTGGCAACCAATGCTGAAAATTCTCCTAAAGAGTGCCCTGCAACCATTTCAGCTCCAAGACCGTTTACTGCTTTTAACGCAGCAACTGAATGAATAAAGATTGAAGGTTGAGTAACCTCCGTTTTTTTCAGATCTTCATCTGCTCCACTAAACATAATGGATAAAATGTCGAATCCTAAAATTTCATTAGCAGATTCCATTAGGTCTTTAATGTCTTTACGGGAATCGTATAACTCTTTTCCCATCCCTACAAACTGTGAACCCTGCCCAGGAAATACAAGTGCTTTCATTTATTGATTTAAAAAATTTAATACAAATATATACTTTTAAAAGTAGATTTTTTTTGATTTTAAGGAGTAAGTGTTATGACACGGAATCCGGTATTTACGTAAGCACCGTTGGTTTTAGACTTCACAAATTCAAATTTTGTCGCAAGTTGCGTCTGAACTTTATTCATTTGCTTGAAAATCTCTCCTTTTTTGTTTTCTCTTGTCAACATATCATTGACAACATCGAAACCAATCACTGCATATTTACCAGGAGTTTTGCAATATTTAGCTTTGTAAGCAGCCAAAATTTCTTTCTCAAAACTGCCTTCTGCATTGATTTTTCTATCCATTAAATAAACTAAACTCGCCTGACTCAATTCATCAACCTTTTTCTCAAAACTTGGAACAGAATATAAACTGAAGGCTTTCATGCCCTGAACGTCTTTAGAAAGAGCAATCATTCGGCTGGAGAAAGCTTCACCCACTGTATCATTATCACTTGCCAAAATTGCAATCACCGGTGCAGATTGCCCCGTCATCATGTTTTGATCTAACTGAATTTCTGATGCAGAATTAACGATAGTAACGTTTGCATTTTTTAATACTTTCTCAAGATTTGCTTTGATGTAATTGGCATTATCTTTCTTAGCATCTGCCACTACATATATTTTCTGATCTGAATATACCGTTTTCACTTCCTCAACAATCTTATCTGCATACGCCTGATCGTTGGTTTCTACAATAATTAAATTGCTGTAGTTGTACAATTCCGGAGAGTTGGCAAATGGCGCAACCACCGGTATTTTCTGAGTTTTTGTAAAATCTAAAAGATCAATCACATTCGATTTGAAGAATGGACCGATAATTAAATCTGTATTATTTGGATTAATCTGGGTAAGCGAACTTTTAAATGAAGCTTCGTTTCCAGAGTCTACAATTTTGATATCCAGTTTCTGACCGTTCGCTGCATTTCTCTCAATAGCCAATTTTGCTCCGGTAAGGAAGTCTAAGGCCATTGCGCGATATTGCGTTTCGTTGGTACTGTACCCAAATGGCAACATCAAAACTACGCTTAACGCATCACCGTTTTTCTTAATGTACGCAGCGTCGAGTTTCTTTATTTTAAGAATCATGCCGGCTTTTAAACCTTTTGACAAATCTGGATTTAAAGCAACCAATTCGTCAATGGTCACTCCAAATTTATTGACGATAGAGAAAACTGTATCTCCCTGCTCAACGGTATACGTTGCATACTCATCCTGATTAGAAGAAGACTGCACAGAAGAAGATTTCTCATTTCCTGAATCTATTTTGGTTTTGCTATTGCTTGGTGATACCGTTTCTGCTGGTGCAACTACAGGTTTTGCGGTTGCAACTACAGCTTCACTTCCGCCATACTTCCTGATGTTTTCAAGAGGCAAAGTAATTTCATCCCCAATTTTCGTATGCGAATCTAAGTCAGGATTTAATTTTCGTAAATCTGTCTCAGAAATTCTGTATTGTTTTGTAATACCGTAAATCGTCTGTTTGGGCTGAAGAATAATTCTTCCGGTTTGTGCAGAACTAGACGCCGTTGTGTTTTTTACAACTGTAGCATTTCCAGCCTTTACATTAAGAATATCACCAATTGAAAACTTTCCGTCTTTAATTTTTGGATTTAGTTTCTCTAATTCAGCAATGGTAATGCCGTACTTTTTTGAAACATTATAAGGATTATCACCTTTTATAACCGTGTGTGTTTTCTGTGCAGATACGCTCAGAAACATACATAAAGCAGATAGTAAAAAAAACCTCTTAATCATTTTCAATATTATAATGTACAAAAATACTTCTTTAAAATTAAATGGCAACAATTATTAGTTTTGATTGTTCCACTTCCATTTCTTCAACAATCGTTCCCAACCATTCGTAGCCATAATCGGCGAAAAAAACAGAGAAATTAAAGATTCTCTCCTGCCAGGTTTTTGCCGGATGAACATCTAAGAATAAGGTTTCTAAACGTTCCAGCAGCTCATTTTGTTTTATTTTTTCTGCGTGAAGCAATCTTTTTTTCAATCGTTTAAAAGACTTCAACTGACGTACTTCTTCCGCTTTCACCATGTTTCCGAAAGATTTTTCAGTTGTTTCTGCTAATGATTTTAGCTGAGAAAAATTATTTAAAATTAAATTTTCCTGTGATTCTAAAGATTCCAGAACAGAATTATTATCTAAAATTTTTGAATTGGTAATTTTGGTGAAATTCTGAAAGAAATCTTCAATTTTTAAATCCAGCTTTTCGATTTTACCTAAAGTTTTCTCTTTAATAAACAACATCGAATTCCTCGGAATCAAAATTGGAAATGGAATATTGATCTTAGAAAAATAATCTTTCAACTCCAGCCAGTACATGATTTCGGCATTTCCACCGATATACGCCAAATTGGGCAAAACTTTTTCCTGATAAACCGGACGCATCAAAGCATTCGGGCTAAATCTTTCAGGGAAATTTTCAAGTTCGGCTAAAATTTCTTCCTTTGTAAATTTTCTATCGGTATCAACAATAACATAATTTTCACCGTCCAAATCTATTCTGTCTCTGGTTTCAGAAAGGTAAAATAAGTTAATCTCTCTCGGATTGACCTGAACTATTCCGTATTTATTTGTAAGGAAATCAACTTTTTCTTTTGATGATTTATTTAAACTAAAATTAATTAATTCATCTTTAAAAATTTCTTTTATCTGATTTTTTAATTCCTTAGAATCTCCGTCAAGAATCAATAACCCAAAATCTGAAAATAATCTGTTGACTAAAGTTCTGATTGCTTCCGTTAAGGTATTTCCGATTTTATAAGCTTCTTTCAGCATCAAAATCAATTCGGTTCCGAAAATAGAATCTTTAAATTCTTTCTCAAATTCAGAAATAAAAAATGTATCGTTTATCTTCATTCTTCCGACAGCACCGCCAGATTTCTCATTGATTTCGTAATAATTATTTTCTGTTTTAAAATGATTGATTTCTGCAAAATCATGGTCTTCAGAAGCCATCCAATACACCGGTACAAAATTATAATCGGGAAACTTTTCTTTAAGACTTGTACACGTTTTGATCGTCTGAAAAATTTTATAGACAAAAAACACGGGACCTGAAAAAAGGTTCAACTGGTGTCCTGTTGTGATTGTAAACGTATTGATTGATTTTAAACTTTGAATATTATCTTTCTGTTTTGCGGAAAGCTGAAGATTTGAAAGCTGATCTGTGAAAGTTTTTGAAATAACATCTCTTTGAACTTGTTCAAAAGAGTTTTGTTTCAAATGAATCTGCTGTGCAAAATTTTCAAATGAAAAAGTAGCGTTTTCGAAGCCCTCAATCTGATGATTCAGAAAATCTTTTATCAGCTGAGGAATACTTTCGATATCGTTGAATGAAATTTTATTAACTGTTTTCAACTTGATTAAATTTAGTTGAACAAATACCATACAATCCCAATATTCAATCTAAAATCATAGACTGGATAATGTGGAAATGCATAGGCTTTATTATGTGAAAGCATCGTTCCGATTTGCTGTCCTTCGATGAAGAAAAACATTTTTTTGACCTTGAAATTTAAATAAAGATCAGCAATCGGCTCGCCTCCGATAGAAAAAGAATCTGCTCTTGGAAGAATGTATTCACTAAGAATTGTGAAATATTCTCTTGAAGCAAATTTTGAGAAATAATACACTTTGATACCCGCCTGGATTTCTGCCGCATTTTTAAATGCTCTTGTCTGAAAGAAAAAGTTGGCTCTACCGATGAATGAAGGCATCGGTAAAAGATCTTTATTCGTTAAAGCACTTTGAAACTGTACTCTCGTATTTAAATGAAATTTTCTGTAGCTGAACGTTGCATCACCACCAATTTGCGAAATATTGAGTGAGTTTTCGCTTTGACGAGAAATTGCATTAGAATCAAAATACGTGTAATTATCTATTCTGAAATAGTTGGCAAACAATTCAGATTTGAACCATTTTAAATTGATACTTCCTCCGATTTCTGTGATTGCCTGATTTTTTGCATCTTGTAAATAATAATTAAATTTTCTGTAAACAGAAGAATTCGCAAGATAATTGAAAGACGGATAAACGCTTTGGAAGTTCACTTTTGCATTAACAAAGTACTCTTCTATCGGCTCAAACTTTATATTATTTGTTGTTTTCAGATAATTTCCAAACTGACTTCCTTTTGAAAATTCTAAGAATGAGTTTAACTGAAACTTGTCGAATAATTTCACCTGCAAATTTCCGACAGCGCCCAATCTGTTTTCTTTTAATTCACCCGGAACATTGACTGTGGGCAGATTTATTTCATTTAAACCAAATTTCAGCATCTGATATCGTACTCCGGCATCCAATTTAAATTTTTCGTTATCAAAAACTAAGCTTAACGTGTTGCTCAGATTATTTGAATACTTTTTGGTAGAAGGACTAAATCCAGATATAATCTCTGAAGCTGTGTTGCTGTACCAATAATTTTCTAAAGCATCTTGAAAGTAGTAATATTTATTCCCTTGATTAAATATCGTATGCCTGATTCTAAAAGGAAATTTTTCAGAGTTGAAAGGAGTAAACTGATGACTTAGGTAGTAACGTCTGTAAGAATACTGCGAACTAGATGCTTCTAAATTAACCTGAGCATTGTACTTGTTGCTGATGTTACTTGACCCCGCCTGAAAGAGATCATCATCTACAATTCCTCCGCTTTCCTGATTGTTGACATTCTGATGAAGGTAATGGGCAAATAGCTCATAGTTTCCACTTTTGGAAGTGTAATGTCCCGAAAACAAGGTTTTATTATTTGCAGCCAAAGAGTTTCTGTACATTCCTTCAGAGCGTAAACCATCGTACTCAACAGAAAAATTAAATCTCTTTCCTATATTCTGAGTATACATCGACTGTAATGCAGCACCGTTTCGCATTGCGGTATGATAAACAAAAGTTGCCGTGGGGGTTTTGACATCGTAATACTTCACGTCATCAATTCCCAAAATCACATACGCTTTATTGGAAGGTAACAACGACAGGTTTTGTTCGGCATTGACTTCGTACGAGAGTGGGTTAAATCCTGCCCCAATGTTTGCAAACTGTGCACGACCAAAATTATCTTGATTATTGTATTGTGAGAATATATGGGTTTTGTCAAAAGTCAGCACTGTATCAAAAATTTTCTTCTCAGAATACTGCGTCTGATATCGATAATCCTGAATGGTCGGCTTAAATATTTTCAAAGAATCTTTTTTCCCGGAATCAATCACCAAAGTATCAGACAACTTTTTATCCAATCTATTGGAGTCTGTTTTGTTGACGATTACTTGGGCTTTGAATAGGGAGCCGAAGAATATGAGAAGGAGGATATATTTCATGAATATTTTTTGTACAGCAAAAATAAGAAATAAAAGGAAATAAAAAACCCCGTCCTTGGACGGGGTTTTTGTATAATAAAATTAATATAAATTAATTTTTAACTAAGACAAATTTATTACCATTAGATGTTCCAGAGGCACCTGAAAAATTAAGATTTGAAATATCTATAGCGCCTGTACAAAAGTTAACATTTCCACTACCAGAAACCGAAAGCAGACCTGTTGATCCTCCATAGTTAAAAGCTTCATTGGAAGCTACTGTAACACTACCATTTGTTTGAACAGTTACCAACATATAAGCAGTACTAAAATTAGAAATATAAGCATTATTATTTGCTAATATTTTGAATTGATTAGGTCCTGGTCCTGGTTGTACAGAGATAAGATCATCAGCCGCGTAATCCGCCCATGTATCAGTCACAACTTTATAAGTTCCAGAAAATGGTGCTATATTAAAAGGACATAATTTAGTGTACCTCAAAATATATGTTTGATCAAACGTAGCATTAGGAATTGATGAAGACTGCAACTTAAACACTATAACCTTCGGCGCAACAGTAGCCCCGCTTTCTAAAAGCTTAACCTGAAATTTCCCGCCAATTTGACCAGCTTCAACTGTAGTGTTTTGATTAACGATTTGAAAATCGGTGCCCTCAACAGCAGTTGAAACAGTGGGGTCAACTACCAATTTAACTTGCGAAGTGCTAGATAAGGCATCAATTGTTCCAAAATCAATATTTATAGTATTGGAACCTGTACCCTGTATTACCGAAAATTCTCCACTTACTCCTTTATTGAAATGTAAATAAGGTTGACCATCATATACTTCCGCCTCATCTTTACAACTATTTAATAAGAAAATAAGAGAGGCAAATATTAAAAACGAGATTTTTTTCATATGTATATATTATTAATTATAACCTGGGTTTTGTTGAATATTAGGATTTGAATTGATCTCATCCAATGGAATAGGAAGGGTAAATCTAAAATCACTAGCAGGCAATGTAAGAGGAAGACCCTGATTATCATCATCATACTTATCTCTGTCTATACCAACACCAGCTGCTACACCCATTCTCTTTAAATCTACATAACGGTGGCCTTCAAAGCAAAGTTCTCTTCTTCTTTCCAAAAGAATGTCTGCATAACCTTGTTGAGGAGTTGTATATGTAATATTTTGTGCAATACCTTCCAAATTTCTGGCCAATCTAATTTCTTTTACAAGACTAGCTGCTAAAGTAAGATTTGATTCATGAATAGCAATTTCTGCTAAAATAAGCTTCATCTCAGATAATCTGAACATTTTGATATCGTTTCTCAATTGCATAGTTGCACTTGCTAAAGGAGCATTTTTACCTGGATATTTATTAATTACGATAACATCTTCTTCTCTTGGATTTGGACCATTAGGATATCCCCCATCTAGTGTAGTTGACGGATCAATAAATACTGGTTTATTTCTTACATCAGCAATTGCACCAGTATTACTAGGAAGTTGATTTAGAAGAGAATATAATTTTCTGCTCATATCAAAATTTACGGAACCATTAATATCAGTAGAATTGGTTGTCCATAGACCGGCTATGTTTGACCATGAACCAACAGCACTGTTAGGTCTGTACAAAGACCATATTATTTCCCCTCTTGTAGCATCAGTCCACATACTTGCGTAACTTCCAACAGGAGTTAAACTAAAACCAACTATAGCAGCATTTGCATTAAGTTTTGCATTTGCATCATCACCTTTATAATTATAATATCTTGCAGCAATAGCGTTAATAGCCCTTTTCTCTAGATAATGCTGTGCTAAAGTACCTGAAGCAGCTACACTTGTAGTAGTAAAATTAGTCAATGCATACTGCAAATCAGATTCGATCAAACCAAAAATTTCGGAGTTTTTTACTCTTGGCAATTTAGTATTGAAGATATCCGCTGGCTCTGTACTAAGCGCTACACCCAATGCATTAGGATCCTTCATATTTGTTGAAAAATATGCTTCCAAAGTAATATAAGCATACGCTCTTAAAGCTCTCGCATGAACTAATACAGCAGTATAAGTTGCTTTATTTGTAGCATTAAGACTATTATAATTAATTAACTTACTTCTATCTAAAAGAATATTAACCTTATTAATTATATTATAATTGCTTACCCATATACCTGATGCATCACCAGAAGTTGAGTTCAACACCCATCTGTGAGTTTGAATATCTGAAGTACTAACTCCAGCCGGACCAAAACCTACTTCATCTGTAAAGTTAGATGTAAAGAAAATTTCATTCGATGGATCGACAGCAGGATAAATGTTACCATTAAGAAACAATTTCATATCATCCGCTGTTTTAAAAGCAACAGCTGGATCATTAATTTCAAAATCCTGAACTATATCTAGTGCATCTTTACAAGATGTCATCACTAAAAAAACTGATAATATATAAAATATCTTTTTCATTGTAATAATTTAGTTTAAAAATCAACTTTTACCCCTAATGTAAACATCCTCGGATTTGGATAAACACTTAAATTTGATCCTGTAATAGGTTCAGGGTCGAAACCTCTCCATTTTGTCCATGTATAAACATTTTCAGCCTGTACATATACTCTCATACCTGTAATAGGTAAATTTCTCAACATATCTTTACTAAGTTGGTACCCTAGAGTAACTGATCTTACTTTAACAAATGAAGCATCTTTTATAAAGTAATCTGAGGTCGCTGAAAATCCCCAATTTGTTGCTCTTAGATTAGGTACATCACTGTTACTATTACTTGGACTCCATGCATCCAACAAATCAGTTGAAAGGTTGGAAGATCCTACTGCATTTGACCCTAATCCTTCTGGGTTTGCTAACCAGTATAGTGCATTATCAAACTTTTTAATTCCTTGTTGAAATGTAAATAATGCATCAAGGAAAAAACCTTTATATCCACTTTCAAAACCGAAACTACCTGCATATTTAGGAATAGGACTTACCTCTAAATATTGAGCATCGCTAACATTTGGTGATTCTGTAACTCCACCATCTTTTGTATAGAATAATAAATTCCCATTACTCTTGTTAACACCGGCATATTTGTAAACATACCACTCACTTAGCTGGTGACCAGCAATCGTAGTCGTTGTTCCTGGTTCTGGATCTCCATTTGTGATAAATTCATTAATTTTGTTCTGATTGTAAGCACCATTGGCAAATATACTGAACTTAACACCGTCTTTGTTAAGAATATTGTAACGTAATCCAAGTTCAATACCTCTATTAGTCATTGTACCATTATTACCATTTACCCCGTAAGTACCAGCAATACCAGAAACAGGAATAGTACTGAATAGATTTGTTGTTTTCTTATTATAAACATCAAATGTACCTTCTAATTTATTACCTAATAAAGTAAAGTCTAATCCAATATTAGCCTGCGCCACATCTTCCCATTGCACTCTCGGATTTCCATAACCAAAACCTGAACCTAAAGCATTTCCATAACCTGTAGGCGTAGTATATTGATCTCTTACAATACTAGTAGCTGTTAATAGAGGGTTTGAACCAGCTCCTGCAGCAATGATATTTTGGTTACCATTCGTACCATATGATGCTCTTAGCTTTAGAACACTGAACGTAGAACCTTCCATAAAGTTTTCCTGATCAATATTCCATCTACCAGCAACAGACCAATAGGTAGCCCATTGATTATCACCCACGAATCTATAACTCGCATCTCTTCTTATAGTTCCACTGAAACCGTATTTTCCTGCATAGTCATAGTTAGCATTTGCAAAATAAGCGAGTGTCCCCGCAACGAGTCTCGATGCACTTACAGCAGGAAGAAAATTTGGATTTGAAAATGGCACATATCCTGTACCGGATCCCGGAACGTATGTCCTTGGATCAAGACCATTTTGCGTTCTGGAACTTGTTCTGTAATGAACTTTGTTATATTCCATACTTACTGTTGCATCTACGGTATGTTCACCAGCCTGACCATTATATGAAGCAGACACCACATTGTTGATACTCAAATCTCTGGTTGTTGCCTGAGATTCACTCCCTGTAAATGCAGCCGTACCCTGAGTTGCTAAAGCCAAATAAGACCAAGGTGCTCTACCTGAAATTCTTTCACCTTGTCTATAATCTATCCCTAATTTATTATTTATGCTAAAATTTTTAGTAAATTGATAAGATGCACCTAAGTTACCTGTAATAGATATCTGATCAACAAAATTTGGAAGATTACCTCTAGTCAATAAGTTTTCTAATACGTAAATATTATTTCCGTTATTGAAATTGGTGCCAATAGCATTAAATAATTCCTGACCATTAGCATAAACACCAGGAGCTAAATAAGGTAAACCCTGTAGAACTCCAAGAAGTGGATTTTGTACAGAATTATTTCTAATTGCAGAGCTGGTTTCTTCGAACAATTCATTTCTTCTTGAGAAAGCAAGACCAATCTGTGAGTTCACAGTTAGCTTTTCGTCTTTAGACCTAGCTTGAATATTTGATCTCGCAGTAAATCTCTTAAAATCAGTTGTCGGAACTGCTCCACCTTGTTCCATATAACCAAAAGAAGTATAAGAACTTACATTACCTCCACCTGCAGAAACCGCTATATCATGAGATTGAAACATTTCAGGTTTAAAGAATACTTTCTTCCAGTCTGTATCAACACCTGCTGCCTGACCCTTTAATGCTATATCATAAGAATTGGGAGTCGTAGTAGTACTTGGAGTTAACCCATAAGCCTTCATAATATCCAAATACTCATTGGTATTCGCAAGATTATACTTATCAAGAGGCCTCAAAGATAAACCAGTCATACCAGTATAGCTCACTTTAAGTGCAGTGTTAAACTTCCCTCTTTTTGTTCTAATAACCACTACTCCGTTTGCTCCTCTGTTTCCATAAATCGCAGTTGCAGCAGCATCCTTTAGAACAGTCATTGATTCGATATCGTTAGGATTCAAGTTTCTGTATTCAGAAGCGTTTGAAGGAATATCATCAATAACAATTAAAGCATCAGTATTACCATTGATTGAACTTGTTCCTCTAATTAACAAACTGAATTTAGCAGAGCCCGGACTTCCTGACCCTCCATTCATAACAACACCTGGAGCAGAACCCTGCAAAGCAGTCAATACATTGGCATTTGGTCTGTTCTCAAGAAAAACATCACTTACAGTATTAGAAGCAACTGTTGAATTCTTTTTTGTAATTGTTTTTGAATACCCCAATACAACAACTTCTTCAATCTTTACTTCTTTTTCTAAAGTGTCTTTCTTTTGAGCAAAAGCTAACTGTCCTGTAAAGAATAGTACACCAGCCGTTAACACACGTAATTTAACATTCATATTAACAAATTTTAATATTATTTCGTGCAAATATGTTAATAATTATTAAAACCTCCAAATTTTTTAACTTTTATTTTACAATTAATTATATAGTAACAGATTTTACATATATTTGTCCAAATTATACTTAAAATGAAAAAATATACTTTTTTCCTATGTTTTTCGTTTTTATTTCCAATTGTTTCTAATGCACAGACAGTTGAGGAAAGAAGAAACATAGCCAAATTTTCCAATCAAGAAGGAAATTCTGAATTAGCAGCAATTTTAAAGAAGGAGAATTTTGATAGAAAAATCAGATTACAAAATTTTATAACTAATAACCCTACATTTCCAATTATTAGAAAAATTGGAGATATTGGAATTGAAGAACTCTTAGATGTTTTGCCAAACGGTGAAAAAATATTTGCAAGAACAACTAATTCTGGTGCTGCCCTCACTGCAAGAGCACAAAATTTGTATAATGGAGGAAGCTTAGGAATCAACATTCAAGGCCAAAATATGATTGCAGGTGTTTGGGATGGGGGAAATGCAAGAAATACTCATCAAGAATTTATGGTCGGCGGTAACAGTAAAATAACCCTTGGTGATGGATCAAATTTTCAGCCACATCCTACACACGTTGCAGGAACAATTGCTGCTCAGGGGATAGATGTAGATGTGAAAGGTATTGCATTTAATTCATCTATTCTCTCGTATGATTGGGATTCTGATTTAAGTGAAATGCTAGATAAAGCATCAACAGGATTATTAGTTTCTAATCACTCTTATGGAACAGGATCATTAAGCAGCTTATGGTTTTACGGAGCTTATGATTCTCGAGCTAAGGAAATTGATAATATCTGTTTTAACAATCCTTATTACCTTCCAGTTATTGCGGCAGGAAACGATCGTAATAATACGACACCTCCTGCATCAGTTCAAATTAATACTAAAGAGGGATATGACATGATTTTCGGACATGCAAATGCCAAAAATGCAATTACTGTTGCTGCAGTTAACCAGGTTTTAAATTATGTAAATCCATCTAATGTTGTAATGTCAGCATTCAGTAGTTGGGGACCTTCTGACGACGGTAGAATAAAACCAGATATTTCAATGAAAGGCGTAAATGTATTATCTACACTCTCTACATCCGATACAGCTACAGGATATATGTCTGGCACCTCAATGGCTTCACCAGGTGTAACAGGAGTTGTTGTTTTACTTCAGCAATATTATAATCAGTTATATAGTAGTTTTATGAAATCCGCAACAGTTAAAGGATTAATATTGCACACAGCAGATGAGGCCGGAACTACTGTTGGCCCTGATTATCGTTTTGGGTGGGGTCTGATAAACGCAACAAAGAGTGCAATTGCAATTCGTGATAAAAATTCTACTACAAGTACTAAAAGTGTTATTGAAGAACTTACATTAAATAATACTGCAACTTATACTAAAACTATAACTGCCAGCGGAACGAGTCCACTGAAAATTTCTATTTCATGGACTGATAGGCAAGCACCAATAAGTAATAATGGAACTGTGGATTCAACAACCAAATACCTAGTAAATGATTTAGATATAAAGGTTTCTAAGGACGGTGTTGATTATTTTCCATGGAAACTTCAGGGTATGTCAAATACTTCCGCAGCCGCTACAAATACAGGAACAAATGATGTTGACAATTTTGAGAGAGTAGATATCAATAACCCTTCCGGAACTTACACGATTACCGTTACGCATAAAGGAAACTTATTTGGGAATAGCCAAAATTTCAGTTTAATTGCTACATCTGATAATCTTGCAACTCTTTCAACTAATGAAGCAATTAAAGCAAATGATACTAAAGTTGATTTCTATCCTAACCCAGCCAAGAATTACATTCAGATTAATGAGAAAGATAAAGACTTGCTAATTAATATTTATGATGTTTCTGGGAAATTAGTATTAACTTCTAAATTAGTTGACAACAGAGTCAGCATTAGTCAATTAGTAAAAGGAGGCTATATTGCTAACTTTATCAATAAAAAAGGAGAAATTAAAAGCTTTAAATTTATTAAAGAGTAAAATTGTTTAATTTCATCAATAATAAAAAAGAGTTTCTCGGATTGAGAAACTCTTTTTTATTATTGAAAATTCGATATGTAATTCTCTGATTTCCACAGCTAACATTCTTGATGAGTTGTAGAAGTTTGGCGGGCTCTGTCTACAGTATCGGCTAAAGTGTTTTGTTCTGTCGAAGGTTGATTGAATTACCAAATTCTACCTCAAAACTAAAAGTATTCATCTCAATTATTTAATTATTAAACAAATAATGGAATGTAAGTAATTAGGGATATGCATTTAAATATTAAATACTTGTCTAAAGAAACTTATAATAATATATATATTTGTAATTTTACAATAAAGTTTAAAAAAATGACAAAAAAAATTATAGGTATTTTCGTAGTACTATTATTCTATCCACTATCCGCACAGCAGGCAACAGCACTATCATACAGTGGTGGTCAATTATCGACAGGCGGCACTCTATTTAAAGTAGATTCTCCAAGTTCAAAAAGAGGGTTATCGTATGATGAAATCCAAGGTACACCCTATTTAAACAAAACATTTTCTAAAGCAAGTTTTATTATTTCTGATAAAGTTAACGTTGAAACAGCACCTGCACGCTACAATGCATATTCTGATAATATAGAATTTAAAAGAGGAGATGAAGTTTTGGCTCTTCTATCTGACAATCCTTTTACAAGAGTCGAATTTTCCGACACAAATCAAATTTTAGTGAAATTAAATATTGACGATGATTTAAAAGGATATTTTTTTGAGATAGTAAAAGACAAAAATTCTCTATACAAAAAAGTAATAGCTAAATTTAATGATTTTGTTCCTGCAGCAAATTCTTATGCAATGGATAGACCTGCTAATTTTAATATCTTAAATCCAACTTATTATATTAATACAGAAAAGGGTTTTATAAAACGTCCAAACAATAAGAGAGAAATTATTGACCAATTTCCTGAAAAAAAAGCAGCGTTAAACTTTTTTTTTAAAGAAAACAAAATTCGATTTGATAAAGAAGAAGATTTGAAAAAATTAGTTATCTTTTTAAATCAATAATAAATAATAAGGATTGAATAAAATTAGTAATTCCGTAGGAATCTAAGTTACGCTTTACAAAAATATCATTAAGATTTCTACGGAAATTGAAGATTCGACATAATAAATGGCAAACTGATTTCTAATTTTATTGCGAAAAACAATTTCAAAAAAAGTAACACAAAAACAAAAACTGCCCGTATCAATGATATGGGCAGTTTTAATATATATAACTGAATATTATTTCAATTTCTTCTTCACAGCAACTTCTTCGTATACTTCAAGAATGTCGTACTGTTCGATGTCGTTGTAACCTTTCAGGTTCAATCCGCATTCGTAGCCTTTTGTAACTTCTCTTACATCGTCTTTGAAACGTTTTAAACTTTCAAGTTCACCGTCGAATTTCACAATACCGTCTCTTAGTAATCTTACTTTCGACTGTCTTGTTACTTTTCCGGTAAGAACCATACAACCTGCAATAGTACCGATCTTAGAAATCTTGAAGACTTCACGGATTTCTACATTACCGATTACCTGCTCCTGAATCTCCGGAGAAAGCATTCCCTCCATCGCTTCTTTTACCTCATCGATTGCTTTATAGATAATAGAATATGTTCTGATCTCGATTTCTTCACGATCTGCCAATTCTTTTGCATTAGCACCGGCTCTTACGTTGAATCCGATGATAATTGCATCTGAAGCTGCAGCTAGGTTGATATCAGATTCAGTAATCTGTCCTACACCTGAGTGAAGAATGTTTACACTGATCTCTTCTGTTGATAATCTTTGTAACTGATCAGAAAGCGCTTCTACTGAACCATCCACGTCACCTTTCAGGATAATATTCAATTCTTTGAATTCTCCTAGAGCAATACGTCTACCCAATTCTTCAAGTGTCGTATGTTTCTTGGTTCTGATAGAAAGTTCTCTTTGTAACTGCTCTCTTTTGTTAGCGATAGTTTTACCTTCACTTTCGTCAGCATATACTCTGAATTTATCACCTGCTGTTGGTGCTCCGTCAAGACCTAAGATCGTTGCCGGAATAGATGGACCTGCTTCTTCAAGGTTTTTCCCTCTTTCGTCAAGCAAAGCTTTTACTTTACCGTGGTTTTTACCTGCTACTACATAATCTCCAACTTTTAAAGTTCCGGTCTGTACCAACATTGTTGCTACATACCCTCTACCTTTATCTAAAGAAGCTTCAATCACAACTCCTTGTGCAGCACGATTAGGATTAGCTTTCAGCTCAAGCATTTCTGCCTGAAGTAATACTTTCTCTAAAAGGACATCCATATTGTTACCCATTTTAGCAGAAATTTCCTGCGCCTGTACATTTCCACCCCATTCTTCAACAAGAATATTCATTCCTGAAAGTTGTTGACGGATGTTGTCTGGGTTTGCATTTGGCTTATCTACCTTGTTGATGGCAATAATCATCGGTACACCTGCAGCCTGTGCGTGAGAAATTGCTTCTTTCGTTTGAGGCATTACATCATCATCGGCAGCGATTACGATAATTGCAATATCAGTAACCTGTGCACCTCTCGCTCTCATCGCGGTAAAGGCTTCGTGACCCGGTGTATCTAAGAATGTGATTCTCTGACCGTTTTCCAGTTTCACATTGTACGCACCGATGTGCTGTGTAATTCCTCCAGATTCACCTGCGATAACGTTAGTTTTTCTTACGTAATCCAATAATGAAGTTTTACCGTGGTCAACGTGACCCATTACCGTTACAATCGGAGCTCTTGAAACAAGGCTTTCTTCTGTATCGATATCTTCTTCAGAATCTGCTTCTTCAAGATCAGCATCTGAGAATTCAATTTTAAATCCGAATTCGTCAGCTACCAATAGTAAAGTATCAGCTTCCAGTCTTTGGTTCATGGTAACCATTACTCCAAGAGAGAAACAAGCAGAAATTACTTCAGTTGCACTTACATCCATCAAACTTGCCAATTCTCCGACAGTAATGAATTCTGTAACTTTTAGTGATGTATCTCTTGCATCGGCTTCCTGCTGACGCTCATTCTCCTCTCTACGGTAAGATCTTTTATCTTTTCTGTGTTTAGCAGATTTAGATTTACCACCTTTATTGGTTAGTTTTTCAAGAGTTTCCTTAATCTGGTTTTTAACTTGCTCGTCGGTTAATTCGACAGGCATTGTTCTCTGACCAGGTCTGTTGTTGTTTCCAAAACGGTTTCCTCCACCTTGTCCTGCAGGACGATTTTGTCCACCTTGTCCCGGAGGTCTGTTTCCTTGAGGACCACCTGGACGGTTTTGTCCGCCTTGTCCCGGAGGTCTGTTCCCTTGAGGACCACCTTGTCCCGGAGGACGGTTTCCACCTGGGCCGTTCTGACCTTGAGGACGGTTTTGTCCACCCTGATTATTTCCACCTTGTTGGTTATTCCCAGTATTCTGGTTTGGACCACCCGGTTTTTCAATTCTTTTTCTTTTCTTCTTAGCTGCATTTGGCTTAGGCGCAAACTGCGTTAAGTCAATTTTTTCACCAACAATTTTTGGCCCATCCAATTTTTGATAAACCGTTTCAATCTTCTGAGATTCCTGAGCCTCTTCTGCTGCAGGAGCTGGTTTTTTCTCTTCCACTTTCTCAATTGGTTTTTCAACCGGTTTAGGTGTTTCTTTTACAGGTTCAGCAGCTTTTGGCTGTGCTTTCACCTCTTCCACTTTAGGTTTATCTTTTTTGGCAGGTCTGTTTCTATTTCCCTCAATCTGAGACAAATCAATTTTGTCCAACACTTTAAACTCCTGCTTTTCAGGTGTTGGTTTAGTTTCAGAAACCGCTTTTGGCTCTTCCTTCACTGGCTCTTTCACTTCTTCCACAACCTCTTTCTTCTCCTCAACAGGAGCTGGTGCAGGTGCAGGAGCAGGAGTTACTTCCACAGCTTCAGGTTTTTTAGGCTCTAAATCAATTTTACCTAAAATTCTGGTTTCTGGTTTATTAGCTTTAGCTCTTATTACTTCAGGGGTTTTATATTCTTCGATTTCCAGTTTTTCTTCCGGAACTTTAGAAATAACCACCTCATGGGAAGCCTTACGCTGCTCGCCGTCTTTGGCAAACTCAGCTTCCAATGCAGAATATGCCGCCTCATCTAATTGAGCGTTAGGATTACTTTCAACCACGATATCTTTAGACTGTAAAAATTCTACCATTCTCGACATCGATATATTGAATTCCTTAACCGCTTTATTTAATCTTATTTTTGGCATCTATATTATTTACTGTTTTTTTTTAATTCTTAAAATTAAAGTATTCTTTTACTGCTATTAAAATTAATTCAAATTTTAATCTTCAAATTCTGCTTTCAAGATATTTTTAACGTCATTGATTGTTTCCTCTTCCAAGTCAACCATTTTCAATAGACTTTCTGTATCTTTATCCAGAACTGATTTTGCAGTCGTAAGACCTACTTTCTTAAACTCATCCAAAATCCACTGCTCGATATCGTCATTGAATTCTCTCAAATCAACGTCATCATCTTCGCTAGCTTCTCTGTACACGTCAATCTCATAACCTGTCAACCATGAAGCCAATCTGATGTTTTGACCTTGCTTACCGATAACTTTAGAAATCTCTTCAACAGGAGTATAAACCATTGCGTAGTTTGTCTCTTCGTTGATGTCAATTTTATTGATGGTAACATTACCTAAAGCTCTCTTCACCAATATTTCAGGGTTGTTTGACCACTGAATTACATCTATATTTTCGTTTCTTAATTCTCTTACCACCCCGTGGATTCTTGATCCTTTTACTCCGACACAAGCTCCTACTGGATCTATTCTGTCATCGTAAGCATCAACAGCGATTTTCGCTTTCTCTCCCGGTATTCTTACTGCTTTTTTAAGGATAATAGTTCCGTCCTGAATTTCAGGAATTTCTAATTCCAATAATTTCTCCAAGAATTTTGGAGCTGTTCTTGAAATGATAATTTGAGGTTTAGATCCTTTAAAATCAACAGATTCTACAATAGCTCTGATATTTTCACCTTTCTTGAAAAAGTCTGATGAAATTTGATTTTCTTTTGGTAAAATAAATTCATTTTCTTCATCATCCAACAAAATTACGTGTTTGTGACGAATGTGGTGAATTTCTCCCGTTACAATTTCCCCTATTTTATCTTTAAACTGCTCATAAAGCATTGCATTGTTATGCTCCTGCAATTTCGTAGCCAAGATTTGCTTTAAGGTAAGAACATTTCTTCTTCCCAATTGAGCCACCGGAATTTCCATTGTAAAATCTTCACCTACTTCAAAAGTCGGGTCGATTTTCTTCGCTTCAGTGATTTCGATTTCCAAATCATCATCTTCAGACATTTCGTCTTCAACAATTGTTTTATTCAAGAAAATCTGAAAGTCACCTTTATCAGGGTTTACAATGACATCAAAGTGATCATCAGAATCAAATCTTTTTCTCAAAAGAGTTTTCAGAGAATCTTCAATAATTGCCATCAGATCGATCTTACTGATCCCCTTTTCGTCTTTAAAATCACCAAAGGATTCAATCAACGCTATATTATCCATTTATCTTTTTTTCTTTAAATTAAAATTTAACTACTACCAACGCTTTTTTAATCTCAGAGTACAAAATTTCTTTTTCCTCTTCCACATCAACTTTACCTTTACCTATATCTTTCGGTTTTCGGTAACGAAGAATCAGTGTGATTTTTTCGTCGTCTACTTTAGCCAGCTCACCTTCTATTGTTGTAGAATCCGCCAGCATTACTTCGATTTCTCTTCCTAAGTTTTTGTTAAACTGTCTCGGCGTTGCCAAAGGTTCGCTCAACCCTGCTGACATTACCTGAAGGCTGAAATCATGCTCATCACGATCTGCATTGAATTCTATGGCGCGGCTTGCATCAAGACAATCTTGTAAAGTCACCCCATTATCACCGTCTAAAATCACAGTAACATCATCTGCTGCAGAAATCTTTAAATCAATAAGAAATAAATCCTCTCTTGTCTCAAGGAAAGTACTTAATAATGTTTCAATATTTTTTCTAAACTCCATATCTATATAATCATGGTCTATCTGTACGAAAAAAGGCTTTCTTGCGAAGCCTTCCCATTTTTCCCGTAAATCTTATGCAAATATAATACATTTTTATAAAATAAACAAATACTGTTCATAATCAATTAAATAAGAATTTAAAATTCAAGCAATTAAAAGATTAAAATTGATATAAAAACAGGTATATTATTTACGAATTTATCAATCATCATCTATAACTTATTACTAATTAGAAGACCATGAAAGTATTTTTAGTATTTTTGTCGAGAATTTTTTAAAAACATATATTTTGAATATAACAATAGTAGGAACAGGCTATGTAGGATTGGTGACAGGAACTACCCTTGCAGAACTTGGAAATTCTGTATACTGTGTTGATATCGATGAAAAGAAAGTAGCGAACATGAAAAACGGCATTGTGCCTATTTATGAGCCGAATCTTGAAGAAATGTTCCTCAGAAACATACAGGCAGAAAGACTTTTTTTCACAACCAATTTAAAAGAAGCTTTAGATAAAAGTGAAGTTATTTACCTCGCATTACCGACACCTCCCGGTGAAGATGGTTCTGCAGACCTCTCTTACGTTTTGAAAGTTGCCAATGACATTGGCGAAATGATGACCGAATATAAGGTTATAGTAAATAAAAGTACCGTTCCTGTAGGAACCGCAGACCGAGTATCTGAAGTCATTGCTTCAAAAACCCAAATTTCTTTCGACGTAGTTTCAAATCCTGAATTTTTGCGTGAAGGCTTTGCCGTTGAAGATTCTATGAATCCTGCGAGAGTGGTTGTAGGATCTAGTTCAGAGAAAGCGAAAGACATTATGGCTCAAATCTACCAGCCATTTACCAATACCGGAATTCCTATTATATTTATGGATGAGAAATCATCTGAATTAACAAAATATGCTTCCAACTCATTCTTAGCGGTTAAAATCACTTTTATGAATGAAATCGCCAACTATTGTGAAAAAGTAGGTGCCGACGTTGATAAAGTAAGACTAGGGATGGGAAGTGACGACAGAATCGGGAACAGATTTTTATTTCCGGGAATCGGATACGGCGGAAGCTGTTTTCCGAAAGATGTGAAAGCATTGATCAGATCCGGAAAAGATGAAAATTTTAATTTCCAGATTTTAGAAGCGACAGAAAATGTCAATATTTCCCAAAAAGTAATTCTGGTTTCAGAAATTGAAAAATACTTTAACGGAAACCTTGAAGGAAAAACAATTGCAGTTTGGGGGCTTGCTTTTAAAGCCAATACAGACGACATCAGAGAGGCCTCTTCTTTAGATAACATTGATTTACTCTTAAAAAAAGGAGCGAAAGTTGTAGCTTACGATACCATTGCTGAGAAAAATGTTCAGAAAATTCTTGGTGACAAAATACAGTATGCAAAAACGATGTACGAAGCTTTGGAAAATGCAGATGCATTATTTATTGCAACGGAATGGCCGGAATTTAAAAATCCAAACTTTAAACTGATGGCTGAGAAAATGAACAATAAGGTTATTTTTGACGGAAGAAATATGTACCCGCTAGAAACACCTGAGCAAAATGGGTTTTTCTATAAATCGATCGGTAGAAAAACGATTGGTAAGTAGTCTTAAGCAAAAATACAATTTAATCAAAGTCATTCAGTTGGCAAAACATACACAATGAAAAACATCATCATCACAGGCGGAGCAGGATTTATAGGCTCGCACGTTGTAAGAGAGTTCGTTAAAAATAATCCTAATTCAACAATCATCAATCTTGATGCTTTAACGTACGCCGGAAATCTTGAAAATTTAAAAGATATTGAAAACGAACCTAATTATGTTTTCGAAAAAGCAGATATTACAAAACCCGAAGAATTAAGAAAGGTTTTTGAAAAATACAATCCAGACGCCATAGTTCACTTAGCAGCAGAAAGCCATGTTGACAGAAGCATTACAGACCCTAATGCTTTCATCAACACGAATGTAAACGGAACTGCAAATCTTTTGAATCTCTGCATCGAATTCTGGACATTAAACCCTGATCATACTCACGGAAGATTTCCAAATGAGCCGAGACAAAATTTATTTTACCATGTTTCGACAGATGAAGTTTACGGAAGTTTAGGCGAAACAGGATTTTTCCTTGAAACAACTCCTTACGATCCGCAATCTCCGTATTCTGCAAGTAAAGCAGCTTCTGACCACTTGGTAAGAGCTTACGGAAATACGTATGGAATGCCGTTTATTTTATCGAATTGCTCCAACAATTACGGCCCGAATCACTTCCCTGAGAAATTGATCCCGCTTTGTATTTCTAACATTATCAATGAAAAACCATTGCCAATTTATGGTGACGGAAAATATACAAGAGATTGGTTATTTGTCATCGATCATGCAAAAGCGATTCATCAGATTTTTAATGAATCAAAAACCGGAGAAACATATAACATTGGAGGCTTCAATGAGTGGCAAAATATTGATTTGGTGAAAGAATTAATCAAGCAGATGGATGAAAAGCTTGGTAATCCAGCAGGTCATTCAGAAAAATTAATCACTTATGTGAAGGACAGACCGGGTCACGATAAACGTTACGCAATTGATGCTACAAAACTGAATAAAGATCTTGGCTGGAAACCGTCTGTTACTTTTGAACAAGGTTTAGGAAAAACAATTGATTGGTTCTTAGACAATAAAGAATGGCTTGAGAATGTGACGAGTGGAGATTACCAGAAATATTACAACGAACAGTATAATTAATACTAATCACAAAACAAATGAAAGGAATAATATTAGCCGGAGGATCCGGAACAAGACTCTACCCTCTTACAATTGCAGTAAGCAAGCAACTGATGCCGGTTTACGACAAGCCAATGATTTATTATCCTCTATCAACTCTATTGTTAGCAGGGATTAAAGATATTTTAATTATTACCACACCACACGATCAAGCTGGCTTTATCAAGCTTTTGGGTGACGGTTCTCAAATTGGGTGCAACATTGAATATATAGTTCAACCGAGCCCGGATGGTCTTGCGCAAGCGTTCATTTTAGGTGACCAATTTATCGGAGATGATTCTGCAGCTTTAGTTTTAGGAGACAATATTTTCTATGGCTCTGAGATGGGCACTTTGCTAAAAAACAAAACCAATCCTGATGGAGGTGTTGTTTTTGCCTACCATGTTGCCGATCCTGAAAGATATGGTGTCGTAGAATTTGACAAAAACTTAAAGGCCGTTTCTATTGAAGAAAAACCTACTCATCCAAAATCAAATTACGCTGTTCCGGGATTGTATTTTTATGATAACGAAGTGGTAGAAATCGCTAAAAACATACAACCTTCCCCAAGAGGCGAACTGGAAATCACCGACATCAACAATGTCTATTTACAGAAAGGCAAATTGGAAGTTGGAGTTCTTGACAGAGGAACCGCTTGGTTAGACACAGGAACTTTTGATTCTCTAAACGACGCTTCAGAATTCGTAAGGGTCATTGAAAAAAGACAAGATTTCAAAATAGGATGCATCGAAGAGATTGCTTTCAGAAACGGATTCATCAATGAAGAAAAACTGCTTGAAACTGCTCTAAAATATGGAAAAAGCGGGTATGGTGAATATTTGAAAAAACTTGTTCTTTAAATTTAATTTATATATTTGCTAACTTGTAGTTTTGATTGATACTATTCATTGTAAAGAATTTTGTAATTGATTACCTTCAGAATTGCAGCTATTTAAATTCGCAGCATATCAGCTATAATAAAATTTCAATCAAGATTTTAGCATTTTTATTTAGCGTATTCTGTTTTGGATGTTAAATAAAAGTTAATGAACAAACCCACCTATTTCAATTTAGATAAAATCGGAAGCTCTTCTTTAGGATTCATCACCGTTGCCGAGAGCCTTAAGAATGTTCCTTTCGAAGTGAAGCGTGTGTATTGGACGTATTACACACCACAAGATGTTATACGAGGAGGTCATGCACACAAAAATCTGGAACAATTGATCTTTGCTGTAGCAGGAACTATTCGTTTCAATACAGAAGATCAGGATGGAAATAAAGAAGAATTTATTTTAGATTCCCCATCGGTAGGTCTTTACCTTCCGAAATTAATCTGGAGAGATATCAAATTTTCTCACAATGCAGTACTCCTATGTCTTGCTTCTGAGCTTTACGATGAAAATGATTATTTCAGAGATTTTCAAGATTATAAAAATTTCAAACCATGATTCATCCCTTAGCTGATATTCAATCAAAAAACATTGGTGAAGGAACATCCATCTGGCAGTTTTGCGTTATTTTAAAAAATGCAAAAATTGGCAGAAACTGTAACATCAACTGCCATGTACTTATTGAAAACGAAGCCATTATAGGCGACAACGTTACTATTAAGCCAGGAGTTCAGATATGGGACGGGGTTACTCTTGAGAATAATGTTTTCATTGGCCCGAACGTTACGTTCACCAACGACTTATTTCCAAAATCTAAAAACATCCACTTTGTTTTAAAAAATACTCTGGTAAAAAAAGGAGCATCTATTGGTGCAAATGCTACTCTTCTAGCGGGTATAACTATTGGTGAGAACTCACTCATAGGCGCCGGAAGTGTGGTCACTAAAGATGTTCCGGATAATGAAATATGGGTAGGAAATCCTGCCAAATTTTTAAAGAAAAATAACCATGATTAAATTTCTAGACCTTCAAAAAATCAATTTGCAGTACCAGCAAGAAATTGAAGAGCAACTGCTTGATGTTTTCCGATCAGGTTGGTATCTATTAGGCGAAAAAGTAAAAACATTTGAAGAAAATCTGTCAAAATATATCGGTAGTACTCATGCCATAGGTGTTGCTAACGGCTTAGATGCTTTACGCCTTATCCTTCGTGCATATATTGAAATGGGAACCATGTCGCCTGGCGACGAAGTGATTGTTCCTTCAAACACCTACATTGCTTCAATTCTCGCTATTTCAGATAACGGATTAATTCCCGTAATGGTAGAGCCTGAATTTGAAACATATAATATTGACATTTCAAAAATTGAAGAAAAAATCACTGCTAAAACCAAGGCGGTGATGATTGTGCATTTGCAGGGAAGAATTATATTTTCAGAAAAGCTAACTGATCTTGCAAAAAAACACGGTTTAAAAATTGTTGAGGATAATGCACAAGCCATAGGTGCAGAATTTAAAGGCAGAAAGTCAGGAAACTTGGGAGACGCAGCTGGATTTAGTTTTTATCCCGGTAAAAATCTTGGTGCCCTGGGTGATGCCGGTGCTGTAACCACGAACGATGCTGAGCTTGCTCAAACGATAAGAACATTGGCCAACTACGGATCCGGACAAAAATATGTCAACATCTACAAAGGACTTAACTCAAGATTAGACGAAATTCAGTCCGCTGTTTTAGATGTAAAATTAAAATACATCGATCAAGAAAACACGATAAGACGAGAAATTGCAAAGAAATACAATACAGAAATAAATAACCCTCTGATTATTCTGCCAGAACATCCTGAAAATGAACATGAACACGTGTGGCATGTATATGTCATCCGAACATCAAAAAGAGATTCTCTTCAACAGTATCTTAATGAAAACGGTATACAAACCATTATTCATTATCCTATTCCCCCACACCATCAAGAGGCTTATAAAGAGTTTTCAAATCTTTCTTTTCCTATTTCAGAAAAGATTCACAACGAGGTATTAAGCTTGCCCATAAGCCCTGTCATGGAAATAGAGGAAGTTGAAAAAATTATTCAATGTATCAATCAATTTCAGTAAAAAGTCTAAATATATACTTCTCCAAGCAACACAGTCTGCTCTCTCTTTACATTTGATTAGCAGTCTGATGATAATCATTTAATTATTAAAACTAAATATGATCAAGTTTAATAAAGATTATTTTGAATCGCGGGTTCGCATCGCAGAAAGACTTTTTGAAGAGAATCTTTACGAAGATTGTATCAATTACATTGAAAAAACTGCATTTTTTGGATGGCATAATTTTTCAGGTTACTATAAAAGTGAGAAACTGGAAATTCTTCTCTCAAAAATTCAAGAAAAAGTATTACCCGAAATCAGTATTAAAAAAAGCGAAAAAAAAGCAATACAATACTCCACATCGCATCCGAATTATACACGGAGGGCGGTCATTCTAAACTTCTCTACACCTGGATTAAAAATGATCAGTCAAAAAAGCACAGCATTCTCTGTACAAGGCAATCTGTGAAAGAAATTGAAGATGTAACTGCATATTATCTCAAAAATTCATCAGACTTAGATCATCTCAGTGTACATGCATCGTCTAAAATAGAATCTGCAAAACTTTTACAAAACGAAGTGCAGAAAAATTATGACATCATCATGCTCCACGTTCATCCGGATGAGACCATACCAAGTATTGTTTTTTCTCAGAAATCAATAACGACACCTGTTTGCTTGGTCAATCATGCAGACCATACCTTTTGGCTGGGTACATCTATTGCAGATCTTGTATTGCAGATCAGGGAATCGAATATTTTACTAGACTCGAAAAGACGCGGAATACCGGTAGAACGACAAGTTTTTCTTCCGATTCCTATAGAAAATCTGCTGACCGAAAATAATGATGCTACAAAAAAGAACGACCAGATTTTGCAGCTTTTAAGCACCGGCACACCTTATAAATACAACCCCAATTCCTCCTATAACTTCCTGAAAGAAGCCTACAGAATTGTTGAAGAAAATCCGAACGTTATTTTTAATGTTGTAGGAATAGATCAAGAGTCAGATTATGGTAAAGAATACCGACATGAAAGACTTGTATTACACGGAATTATCCCTGCACAAGCATTAGCAGAAATAGAAAAAAATACAGCTATTTATGTAGAAGGTTTTCCTATGGCATCCTTCACAGCGCTTTTACAAGCGGCTCTGCAGAACATTCCATTTGCACTCCATTACAATCCGCTGCCTTTGTTCAAACTGTTTAGTGACCGTATTGATGATGGAATTGTATATCCTGACAATTTAGAAGAATGGCATCAGAATGTGAAAAATCTGATTAGAGATCAACAATACAGAAATAATATCGGTAAAAGACAGCATCAGTATATTCTCAACAATTTTAGCATTAAAGTATGGAAGTCTCGAGTGAAAGAAATTTACCTTCTCACAGAAAAAGTCAACCATTCTTTTCACCCACCCTCAAAAGACACCTATTATGATGGAGATAATGAAAAACTACTTGCCGCTTTAGACAACCGTACATTGCCTCATTTCAGTTTTACACAAAAGCTTTCTTTAGGTGGGAAATATTTTGTTTACCAAATGTCAAAACATAAAAACCCTTATGCACTTTATCTGAACCCCACTAAAGTATTTAAATATTTTATTTTTAAAAAATAGATTCAGACAGTTATTTGTTAATAAAGTAGCTATCCCATTCCAAAACATTATTTTCTAAAATCTCATAACCTATCAGCAAAGATTATTTAAAAAACCTACCTTCGAATCTGTAATTAAGTTCAGATTGTTCATATTAAAATTATTGTGATGTCCCAAAGCCTCCGAAAAAAATTAGCTATTGTAATTCCTTACTACAAAATTGATTTCTTTGAAGAAACCATTAAGTCAGTAGCAGCACAGAGCAACAGTGATTTCGCCCTTTACATCGGGAATGATAAGAGCCAGAACGACCCGCTTCCTATTATCAGCAAATATCTTCAAGAAGAAGATTATCATTATTTCAATTATACCGATAATCTGGGTGGTGAAAATCCCGCATTACAGTGGGAAAGAATTCTGAATGAAATCAATGAAGAATGGTTTCAGGTATTGGGTGATGACGATATCATTGCAGATAACTTTGTTCAGGAATTTTACAACAGTCTGCCTTATCTTGAAGAAAAACAGATAAACTCCATCAAATTTGTTCACGAGTGGATTGACGAAAACAATGAAACTTTAGAAGTATGTGATTACCATACCGACATTCTGGATTCTATAGATTTCGTAGTGAGAAAATATCGCGGCGAAATAAAAAGCAGTCTCTCTGAAAATATATTTAAGACCAAAATGTATCGCCAATACGGTTTCGAGAAAATACCATTAGCTTGGGGGTCTGATGAGATTGCGATCCTTACTTTTGCAGATTACAAAAAAATATTTTATAACCGCAACACAAAAGTAGGAGTCAGAATATCGGCTCAAAGTATCTCCGGAAATGAAGAACTAGATGGCAAGAAAGAGTACGCCAAAAACATTTTCCGTGAAAAACTGCTTATCAGGCATTCTGCTCACTTTCCGAAGGTTTTTGTCAAGCATCTGATCAGAGAATACCTTGCATACTGTAAAGAATTCAAAACAAAGGCAAATAATCAGGTTGTTTTTTCAACATTTACAAAAATGGGAATCTTCCGCTCCATGAAATTTCTGTTCACCATCTTTTCTATCAATAAGGCCTAGAAATAAAATTCAGGCAATCCATTTATATTCTCTAATCGATTAAAACCTATTAACAAAATTTATCTCTACTTTATTTTTTAATATATTTGCTGCATAAAACACAACAAAAGGCATGAGCACTACAATTGCCTTGCCATATGATTATCAATAATTTATTTTAAATTTGTAAAAAATTCCCTTGAAAACCGTAGTATACACATCTGATAAGAAAACCCATTTTTTCCAAGAGCTGAAAGCCATATATCATGACACCAAGTCATCTAATTTTTTGGCTTACCAAATGGCTAAACGAGATTTACAATCTCAATACCGACAATCATTTTTAGGATTTTTTTGGGCATTTATGCCAATCATCACCAATTCTTTGGTGTGGATATTTCTAAGCAGCTCAGGAACGGTAAACGTCAATGCTGATCAAAGTATTCCGTACATTGCCTTCGTAGTGATAGGAACAACACTTTGGAGTATTTTTAATGAAACGCTTTTCATTCCCATTACATCTGTAAACGGTGCGAGAAGTTTGCTTTCAAAAATCAATTTCCCCAAAGAAGCACTTATCATGTCTGGCATTTACAAAATGATCTTCAATCTTATCCTGAAGCTTATTTTGATAGCCGGAATCCTTGTGATTTATGGCATTAATCCCGGAATAGGAATTCTTTACTTTCCCATAATTTTAGCAGTAATTATTGTTTTCTCATTAAGCTTAGGCTTACTGTTTACACCAATCGGACTTATTTATACAGACATCAACAAGATTGTTTCTACTGCTGTTTCATTTATGATGTACATTACTCCGGTAGTTTATGCCATTCCAAAACAAGGAATTTTCAGAAAACTTTTTGAGCTCAACCCATTGACTTTTCTTTTTAATGACGCCAGAAGCAGCCTGACTAATATGCAGCTTGAAAACATTACCTTTTCATTGGTTTTGGCAGGCCTCAGTTTTATCGTGATGCTCGTGGGAATGGTTATTTTCAGAAAATCAATGCCCATAATAATTGAAAAAATCGGAGGATAAGATGAAGAACGAAGAAAAAGAAATTTTAGTGTCGGTACAGAATGTTTCCAAGAAGTTTTCAATGGACTTGAGATCGTCGTTAAAATATGGAGCACTAGATATCATTAAAAGCACTTTAGGTATAAAAATTAATAAAGATTTAAGACCAAAAGAGTTTTGGGCGGTAAAAGATATAAGTTTTAAGCTTCGAAGAGGCGAATGCATAGGATTAATTGGCCATAACGGTGCCGGTAAAAGTACTTTGCTTAAAATATTAAACGGTCTTTATGCTCCTGATAAGGGTCAGATCGTTATGAAAGGAAAGATAGGCGCTCTTATTGAGTTGGGAGCAGGTTTCAACCCTATTCTTACAGGAAGAGAAAATATTTACAACAATGCTTCTATTTTAGGTTTTACTAGGAAAGAAATTGAGGACAAATTAGATTCTATTGTGGAGTTTTCAGAGATTGGGGAATTCATAGATATGCCCATACAGAACTACTCTTCCGGTATGAAAGTAAGGCTTGGTTTTGCGATTGCAGCACATCTTGAACCCGATATATTGATTATTGATGAAGTTCTTGCAGTTGGTGATTTGGGATTTGTTTTGAAATGCTTTAAAAAAATTGATGAATTACTGCCGAATACAGCCTTAATATTTGTTTCTCACAGTATGCCTATGATATCTAGAATTTGCAATGAAATTATTTTGATGGATCATGGCGCTGTTACCTATCAAGGACATGATACAGGAAAAGGCATCGATATGTATTATAATATGTTTAAAACTGATGAGAACAGCGAAATTGTTTTTGACTCAAATGACGTAAAGCTACTCAGTTCTAAGGTAAAAGGAAAAGAAGCCCAAAATAACTTTTATGAAATTGAATGGAACTCAGATTTTCAGTTGGAATTCGAAATTGAGAACATAAGTTTAAAAAAAATGCCATATATATCATTTGCCGTATATGATAAAGAACAAAGAGGTATCGCAGAAATTCTTCCCGAAAATCAAGATTTAAGCATTAATTTTGAAGCAGGAGAGAAAAAGACAGTATTATTCGATATTAAAAATTTCATATTTTCAAAAGGACTCTACTCCATCACAATAACTTTTACTGAAACATTAAATACAGATATTTTTTACAAAGAACACCGTGTCATAAACATAAATGTAACAAATACCGAACAGTTATGGACACCTATACTTATTAACTCAAAATTACTTTAACAAATGATAAAAAATCTAATAGGAAACATACTTAAGACTTTAGGTTATAAGATTACTAAGACCTCAAATGTTTCTGCTGCTTCGGCTACTCAAATTATAAAAACAATCGAAAATAAAGAAGATTTATTAAGTACTTTCTACAATAATCTTAAAGCTAATAACTTCTATCCAAAATTCGTAGTAGATATTGGTGCAAATACAGGAACGTGGACTAGAGAATTATTAAAAAATTTTCCCGAAACAAATGTTCTAATGATAGAACCACAGGAAAGACTGATGCCTAATTTTCAGGATTTGTTGGGTGATAATGTCTCTTTTATGCCTGTAGGTGTTAGCAATAAAAATGACATTTTGAGATTTACAATCCATGAAAGAGATGATAGTTGTTCTTTTATCTACACCGAAGAAGAAGCCACCAAAATGGGGTTAAAACAAATTGAGATACCCGTAAAAACACTTAATTCAATCATAGAAGAAAATGATTATACTGTTCCTGATATAATTAAAATTGATGCAGAAGGATTAGATTTAGAAGTGATTGAGGGAGCTTCAAATTTTTACGGAAAAACTGAGATATTTTTGGTTGAAGCATCTGTTTGTTGTGAAACTTACAAAAATTCTGTTGCAAAAATAGTAAGTATGATGGATCAATCTGGGTATCAAATGTACGAAATCACTGATTTAAACAGGCCTTTTCCACATTCTCCAATTCTTTGGCTTATTGAAATTGCATTTGTTCGAAAAGATGGATATTTAGTAAATAATATTAATATTACTGCATAATGATTCCTGTAACAAAACCATTTCTTCCGCCACAAGAAGAATACGAAAAATATCTCGACGGTATCTGGAAAAGAAACTGGCTCACCAACATGGGTCCACTTTCTAGCCAGCTGGAAATGGAACTAAAAGATCAGCTGAAAGTTTCCCATTTACTTTTTGTATCTAACGGAACTGTTGCTTTGCAAATGGCCATCAAAGCTCTCGATTTAAAAGGAGAAATTATCACCACTCCATTTTCTTTCGTGGCTACAACCAGCTGTATTGTCTGGGAAAATTGCAAACCCATATTTGTAGATATTGATAAAAATTCTTTAAATATTGATGCTGCAAAAATTGAAGCAGCGATTACCGAAAAAACCTCAGCAATTTTAGCAACACACGTTTACGGAAATCCTTGTGATGTAGAAACCATTGAAAAAATTGCAAAAAAGCATAATCTTAAAGTCATTTATGATGCGGCACATGCTTTTGGCGTAGAAATCAATGGAAAATCAATTTTTGAATATGGTGATATTTCTACTTGCTCATTACACGCAACAAAACTTTATCACTCTATAGAAGGAGGATTGCTTGTTTCTACAGATGCAGAATTACTTAAGAAATTGGCTTATATCAGAAACTTCGGATTTGATGGCCCTGAAAATTTTGCAGAATTGGGCCTTAATGGAAAAAACTCCGAATTTCATGCAGCAATGGGATTGGCAAATTTGAAATATATAGAGGCCATTAAGGAAAAAGAGAAACTTTAGCAAAACAATACGACGAAAAATTATTGACGTTAAAAGCCAGAAGACCAATTTGGCATTCGCAATCTGAAAACAACAATTCTTACTACCCGATAGTTTTTGAAAGTGAAGAACTTCTTCTAAAAAGTATCACCCATTTACAAAGTCACGGAGTTTTCTCTAGAAGATATTTTTATCCCTCGTTAGCTTCTGCTCTTCCATATATTGAGGCAAAAAATTTGGAAATTGCAGACGATATTGCAAAAAGAGTTTTGTGTTTACCACTTTTTTATGATCTTACTTCAGAGGAAGTTAATTTGATTTGTCGCCTCCTTCTAAGAGTACAGAATAATTAGTTATGAAAGCGGCGATAATGCAACCCTATTTCATGCCATATATCGGCTATTTCCAGCTGATAAAAGCAGTTGATAAGTTCATTATTTATGATGACGTAAATTATATTAAACAAGGTTGGATTAATAGAAACAGTATATTGGTTCAGAATAGAAGCTACATGTTTTCTCTACCATTAAAGGATGCAAGTTCTTTCAAAAAGATAAATGAGATAGAACTAAATGAAATGCTATTTCCTAAATGGAAGATAAAATTCTTCAAAACAATTGAAGCATATAAAAAAGCACCTCATTATTACATCGTTCGTCAACTATTAGAAAAAATTTTTCACATGAACGAAGGAAGAATCAATGATCTAATTTATCAAAGCTTAGTAGAGATTTCAGAATATTTAGATATGAAAACGATTATTGAAAGATCATCAATCGTTTACAAAAATTCAGAATTATCCGGAGCAGAAAGACTTATTGATATTTGCAGATGTGAAAATGCAGATGTATATATTAATCCTCTGGGAGGACAAGAATTGTACAATAAAAATTATTTTTCAGAGCATCATATAAAACTCTATTTTATTAAAGCAAATCCTGTAGAGTATAAGCAGTTTAATAATGTATTTATTCCATGGCTGTCAATTATCGATGTTATGATGTTTAATTCTCCTGAAGAAATAAATATAATGTTAGACAACTTTGAATTATTATAGATGAATGATAAATCTATTGGAGGTTATTTTGAAATAGAACTTTCAAAAAAAATAACTTCTTTCAAAATTATTTAGGACTTAATTCAGCCAGAAACTGTCTTGAGTTTATATTGCGATCAGCTGCATACAGTAAAATATACATTCCTTATTATACTTGTGATGTGCTACTCGAACCTCTGATAAAACTAAACATTCCTTACGAGTTCTATGATGTAGATTTTAATTTGGATCCTCTATTTAATTTTTCTATTCTTAAAAAACGGATGCATTTCTTTATACAAACTATTTTGGTATAAAAGACAATACAATAAAAAATCTATCTGATGAAATCCCCGATAATTTAATTATTGATAATGCACAAGCTTTATTTTCCGAACCTATAAAAGACATTCCAACATTCTATTCTCCGAGAAAATTTGTCGGCGTACCTGATGGAGGCTTTGTTACCAATACAGACAAACTTAATATTTCATTCGATAAAGATTCAAGTTATCAAAGGATGACACATCTTTTAAAAAGAATTGACGTATCTGCTGAATCGGGATATTCAGATTTTCAGAGAAATGATAAATCTCTAGAAAATCAACCAATTAAATTTATGTCTGATCTTACAGAACGATTACTATTAAATGTTGACTTTGATTTTGTAAAGGAGCAACGAAAGAAAAACTTTCATTTTCTTCACGATAAATTAAAGGAAAAAAATCTTCTACCCATCATGATAGGCAAAGACAGTATTCCTATGATATACCCTTTGAGAACGAAAGATCAAAATTTGAAAGAAAAACTTATCAATCAAAAAATTTATTGTGCCTCTTATTGGCCAAATGTTTTAAATTGGGCAGATTCTGATAAAAATTCTTATCAATTAAGTAAGGAAATTATTGCTTTACCAATAGACCAAAGATATGATGAGAATGACATGGAAATAATTTTAAGGATTATAAAACAAGATAATAATGTATAATTTATTAATCAGGCCTTTAGAGATTGAAGATGCTAAGATATCTTGGAAATGGCGGAACGATCCTGAAGTGTGGAAATTTACAGGATCTAAACCAAATATAGAAATATCGCCTGAAATTGAATTACAATGGTTACAGAAAGTAATAAATGAAGAATCTTCTAAAAGATTTGCAATAGTAGTCAACGAAAAATATATTGGGAATATCCAATTGACGAATATAACAAAAAATAGTGCAGTGTTCCATATTTTTATTGGAGATAAAGACTATTGGGGGAAAGGTATTTCTTCATTAGCAACATATCAGCTGTTATATTTTGCTAAAACAGTTCTTAAACTAAAAACTGTTGAATTAGAAGTAAATCTTTCACATATAGCGGCAATTAAAAGTTATGAAAGTACAGGTTTTAAAAAAGTGTCGCAAAATGAACAAATTATATGTATGAGTCATGATTTGTCAGAATTACAAACTCCAACACTGAGTGTCTTTGTGATGGTTTATAATCACGAAAAATTCTTGAATCAATGTCTTGACGGCATTCTTATGCAAAAATGTAATTTTAGCTTTGATATCGTGGTAGGTGAAGATTGTTCTTCTGATAATTCGAGAGAAATCTTAATAAATTATCAAAAAAATCATCCAGGAAAATTTAAACTACTATTACATAAAACAAATATTGGTGCTAATAAGAATCAGGAGCAGGTATTAGATAATTGTACTGGGAGATATATTGCGATATGCGAAGGCGACGATTATTGGACAGACCCTTTAAAACTCCAAAAACAAGTTGATTTTTTAGAAAATAATCCTGAATATGTTTTATGTTTCCATGATATAAAGATTCTTAAGAGTGACGGAGAAATCGCTGATGATTTTATCACAACATTACCGGACCAGTACGAGGAAAGATTAACGCTTGCAAAAAAGCTGAATTATATCCATACTCCTTCGGTAGTATTTAGAAACATTCTCAAGGACGAGCTCAATACGATTGAATTTTACAAAAGCCCGATAGGTGATTTTTTCATATATATGGTTCTTACGAAATATGGAAAAATGGGTCATATCCCTGAGACAATGGCTGTCTATCGATATGGAGTTGGCATGTTTAGCTCTCTAAGCGCTTTAAAAAGTATTAAGGCAAATTTATTGTTATTTACAAATCTTTACTCTTTTGAAAAAGATGCAGAAATTAAAGAAATATTCTTTGAGCATATTCAATCATGTATAGCACAGATTGATAATGAATTTGGAAAATTACAATTTGAAAACTCAAAATTTAACGAAATCCTTTCTTCCAAAAGATATAGGTTTTTAAAAAAACATTATCCTATTTTGGTATTACTATATAAAATCGATCACTTGTTCCTTTCGAATAACATTATATTACGAAAATGAATTCTTCAAAAACAATAGACCGAAGCAATAATTTTGATCTTTTACGTCTGGTATTAGCATCATTTGTTATTATTTCTCACTCCTACCCTCTTACAAAAAACAAAGAAATCCTTGGCTCTCTCACTAATGGGCAGGTTGATTTTGGAGGCTTAGCAGTTAACAGCTTCTTTGCATTGAGCGGATACTTTATATTTTTAAGCCTGCAAAGGAGTAAAACTATTTCGAACTACATCTGGAAGAGAATTTTGAGGCTTTATCCTGCACTTATTGTATTATTTATCTTTACTTTAGTAGTGATTCCATTTGTGTATGTCGGAACCCAATTGACTTCAACATTAAAAGATTATTGGCACTATGCTGTAAACGGTTTGTCTCTTTTTAAGGTAAGCTACACAATAAAAGGTGTCTTTGAAAATAATCCTTATAAAGGAGCAATTAATGGAAGTCTATGGACGCTTGCTTACGAATTTACGATGTACATGGCATTGCTTTCCCTCTTTTTTGTAAGAAAAAAGAAAATATCTTACATTCTTTTGTTTATTGCTTTTTTAGCGTCTTATTATCTTTATTTGTTCAAACCACAGCTCTTCCAAAAAATGTTCATCTCTATTTATTTAGACACAGCGCAGCTATATCGTCTTGCTACCTATTTTTTGTGTGGAAGCCTGATCACTCTTTTTGATTTAAAAAGAATCAATACAATTTATTCCAGAATCGGATTGCTGGTATTGATAGTTATTTCGTTACTATTTAATTTTTATTTAGTAATTGCACCAATTGCTTTACCTTTTTTGGTAATCTTTATAGGAATTCTCAGTACAAAATATATCAATGGAGTAGGTGAAAAATTTGGTGATATTTCATACGGCGTTTACATCTACGGATTTATTGTACAGCAAATTCTGATGCATTTTTTTAATCTCAGCCCTTTGTCGCTGATGATAATAAGTTTAACTTTCACTTATATATTGGCCTATCTATCATGGCATTTTGTTGAAGAAAAAATGCTGAAATACAAAGATCTTGTAAAATAATATGAGTACCCTTGCCATCATCATCCCCTACTATAAGATAGATTTTTTTGAAAAGACAATCCAATCTGTGGCATTGCAGACAAACAAAAATTTTGTTCTGTACATAGGTAATGATAAAAGTCCTCATGATCCGCTTCCGATTATCAATAAATATTTTGCAGATGAAGACTTTCATTATTTCAATTATGAAAAAAATGTGGGTGGTAAGAATCTCGCATTGCAGTGGGAAAGAATTTTAGGTAATGTAAAAGAAGATTGGTTTCAGATATTGGGTGACGACGATGTAATTCCAGAAAATTTTATTGAGGAATGCTATAAGTCAATAACAGACTGCGAAGACAAAAATATCAAAGTCATCAAATTCACACACGATTGGATTGATGAAAATGACAGTTTAATACAATCACATAATTTAAATACCAAAACAATTTCTTCTGTCGATTTGATTCTCCGCAAACACCAAGGCCTGGTGTATAGTAGCTTATCTGAAAACATTTTTAAAACCAGTCAGTTTCGCAAATATAAATTTGAAAAAATCCCACTAGCATGGGGAAGCGATGATTTGGCTATACTGAGATTTTCAGATTATGGCAATATATACTATAATATGTCTGCAAATGTATTGGTAAGAGTTTTTTCCGGAAGTATTTCCGGGTCTGTAGAGATGCAGAAAGATAAAGAACTTGCCTTTATAAGATATTTAGAGAGATTAATTATCAATCATTCCTTGTTTTTTCCAAAACCTTTTATTGATAAGTTGATTGATGATTATTTAATGTTTTGTCATCTCAATAAACAGACCGCAAATTACGGTATCGCCAAAACCGTACTTAGAAATCAAGGTTTTGAGTCTTTTCTAAAAACTATAAAGAAAATTTATTATATAAATATATTGGGTAAAAATAAAAAGGTCTGAATTTTTAATTTTGAAATTTACAAAGATCACTATCCATTAATTTGTGGCGTTTATATTTTCTCTCAAATCCAAAGACATATACCACTTATATAAGCCCGTGTACCCACTGATAATGGTATCCACTTCGCTTTTATAGCTTGCATAAGAAAATTTTTGCTCACACCATAACAAATCCTAAATTCTGACAGATTAAAACCTCATAACAGACACATTGAGTACGAGTTTTTTAATATCTTTGCCTTTGAAAAACACGGTATGAACCAACCCCTTATCTCTATCATCGTTCCCTGCTACAATCAGGCTCAGTATTTAGATGAATGTCTGCAGTCTGCACTTGATCAAACCTACCAAAACTGGGAGTGCATCATTGTAAACGATGGTTCTCCCGACAATACTGAGGAAGTCGCAAAAAGATGGGTAGAAAAGGATGCTCGCTTTAAATATTTCAAAACAAAAAACGGCGGCGTTTCGGCAGCAAGAAATTACGGAATCGATAAGGCTGTAGGAGAATGGATATTGCCTTTAGACGGTGATGATAAGATAGGAAATTTGTATATGGAAGCAGCCATTACATACATGAATTCTGACTTTGAAGTTATCTATTGTAACGCCGAATTCTTCGGCACAGAAAACAGTGTTTGGAATTTATCTGATTACAGTTTTAAGGAAATCTTAAAACATAACCTCATTTTCTGCAGTGCTTTTTACAAAAAATCTTCCTTTGTCAAAACCGGTGGTTACGATATAACAATGCTAAAGGGGTATGAAGACTGGGAATTCTGGATTAATTTAATGAACTCAGGTACAAAAGTTATCAAATTAGATTATGTAGGTTTCTTTTACAGAAGAAAAGAAATATCCAGAGACACAATCATCAATGGTGATAGTATAAATTTCAAGAAAATACTAAACTACATCTACAAAAAGCATTACACAAAATACCTCGAGCAATATGGAAATTTCTTTGAAATGCAGAAAGAAATAAATGAGCTGAAGGAAGAAAATAGAAACTTAGAACATCACAATACAAGATTGCTAAAGCTTGCCGATGAATCTTTTTTGCAAAAAATCAAACGTAAAATATTTAAACAGAACATCTGATTTATCACTATGCTGTCCATTATCATCTCATCCTACCAGCCCCACTATTACACTGCACTTGAACAAAACATTGCAGCCACCTGCGGCGTGGAATATGAGCTGATCAAAATAGATAATCCCGGTTTGATGGGACTTTGCAAAGCTTACAATAAAGGTGCAGAGAAAGCAAAATATGAGTATCTATTGTTTTTGCATGAAGATGTGAATTTACTTACAGTGAATTGGGGAAAATTAATTATCTCACAACTTTCTGAATCTGACACAGGCCTGATAGGAGTTGCCGGAGGAACTTACGTCCCTGCAGTACCATATGGCTGGTTTACTACTCTTAAAAATGCAAGAATCAACATTCTTCAACATAAAAAAAACGGAACCAAAACGTTAGAAAAAACTTTTGATGCATCAAAAGAAAAAGTAATTCCTGTAGATGGCGTTTTTTTAGGTATTAGGAAATCAATATTCAATAAATTTAAATTTGATGAAAATCTTAAAGAATACCATGGCTACGACACAGAAATAAGTCTTCGTGTCTCAACACAATATCAAAACTATGTGACATCAGAAATTCTTTTAGAACATTATTCTAAAGGAAACCCTGACCAAAAATGGCTAGAAAGCAATATCTACATTAGAAAGAAGCTTGGCAGTAGTTTTAATGCTAGAATAAATAAAGATCTCGAATATCAGATGTATGAACGATTCGTTCGTGATTATTTCAAATCCTATCCTAAAAATTTTTAACGGTCATTAAAGTTTTAAAGTTTTTTCCATTTTTTAAAATAGGCCGCAGAAAATATTTACCACTTCTTAAATTTACTATTTCACAATAATGAATTGTCTCGCCATTGTCATCCCCTACTACAAAATAGATTTCTTTGAAGAAACACTACAATCTGTTGCTGCACAAAGCAACAGAGATTTTGTGCTGTATATTGGCAATGATGCAAGCCCCGACAATCCATTACCTCTTATCGAAAAATATTTGAGTGATTTTTCTTATTTATATTTTGATTATAATGATAATTTAGGTGGGAAAAACCTTGCTTTGCAATGGGAAAGAATCTTAGCTCATGTAAAGGAAGACTGGTTTCAGATTTTAGGTGATGATGATATTATTTCTGAAAACTTCGTAGCAGAATTTTACAAAAATCTACCCAAAGTACAATCTGAAAACATCTCTGCCATTAAGTTTTCACACGAAATTGTAGATGAAAATAAAACCATTTTACATACCATTACAACCGACGAAACTATAATTCCTGCACCAGAATTATTTAAAAGAAAATATAAAGGTTTAATGCCAAGCAGTTTGTCTGAAAACATTTTTGCACTTTCGGCTTATAAAAAACATCATTTTCTAAAAATCCCTTTTGCATGGGGAGCGGATGATTATGCTATTCTGACTTTTTCAGGATTAGATAAGGTCTTTTATATCTCAAGTGCAAAAGTTACGGTAAGGATATCAACATCAAGCATATCGGGTGACTTATCTTTACAAAGTAAAAAAGATTTAGGTTACCATATTATGCGTGAAACTGTGCTGAATAAGTATTCACAATATTTTGACAAAAGCTTCCTGATCAGAATGCTGAATGACCACCTTAGGTTCTGTGAGAAAAATCTGGTAAAACCTCATCTCAGACTTTTCAGCATCCTTCTGAAAAGAGGTTATCCGAAAAGATTTTTAGATATGACCAAAGTTGTTTGGTCGATCAACAAAAAATAAAACATTCCAAAGGATGATTACAAAACGTAGACTCATGCTGTATTTAGATACGCTTTATCTCAAATTTCTGATGAAGTTTGATGGTACAGTACGTCACCAGATGCAGGATCACAAAAGTATTCCGGTTATCATCATCAATTTTAATCAGCTTTTCTTTCTTAAGCAACTTATTGATTTTCTGATTAAAAGAGAATTTAAAAACATCATCATTATTGATAACGCATCTACCTATCAACCGCTGTTAGATTATTATACAGAAATTCAGGACGCTGTAACCGTTGAAAAAATGAACACAAATTCTGGACATGATGTATTCTTTAAAAACAAAGACCTCCAGCGTAAATACGGAAAAGGATTTTATTTTCTTACCGACTCAGATATTGTTCCCAATGAGAATTTGCCGAAAGATTTCGAGACTATTATGATCAATTATCTTTTTAAATATTATAAAAAAATCAATAAGATAGGATTTGCGATCGATACTCAGGATATTCCTGATTATTATCCGTTAAAAGAAAAAGTGCAGGCTTGGGAAAAACGTTTTTGGGAGGACGAGCTTGAAAAAAACATTTATTTTGCATTCATAGACACTACTTTCGCACTATATAAACCCAAATATCCTAAAACTATTTTTAATTTATTTAAATTTATGACGGCAATCAGGATAGCGGGAGATTTCACTTGTAAGCATGGCGGCTGGTATCTCAATCCCAATGCACTTACAGAAGAAAATCTTTTTTATATAAAAACGGCCAATCAATCTTCTTCATGGAAAATTGATGAGAAAGGCAACCACGCATCTGACGAGTATGATCACTTGCTAAAATAACAATATGCTCTCAATCATTATATCATCATATCAACCCCTTTATTATAATCAGCTGGTAAAAAACATCAGCGAAACTATTGGTGACGGCTTTTCATATGAAATTATCCAGATATGGAATCCTAGTCTGATAAGCATCACAAAAGCGTATAACGACGGAGCAGAAAAATCGCAGTATGACCACCTTTTATTTTTGCATGAAGATTTAATTTTTCATACTCAAAACTGGGGAAATATTTTAATACAAAATCTTTCTGATGAAAGAACGGGAATCATCGGTGTTGCAGGATCATCGTATGTACCTCACGCACCGAGCAGCTGGACAGTATCTGAAAAATATAATTTCATTCATCTTTTGCAGGGCAACAAAAACAATAATGAATATATAAGTCAGTTTAAAACTCCACAAAAAAGAAATCCTGTCTTTGCAGTAGACGGAGTTTTTTAGCCATCAAAAAAGAAAATTATACTCCATTTAAATTTGATCAAAATCTCATAGGTTTTCATGGGTATGATTTAGATTTCAGTTTGAGAGTCTCAGAGAAATTTCAAAATTTTGTCGTTGATGATATTCTTATTCAACACTTCTCAAAAGGAAACCAAGATAAAAATTGGCTCGATGCTACTATTAAAGTAAGAGAAAACCTGAATATCAAATTTAATCAGAAAATTAATTCTGAAACAGAAACCAGTGTATTTGACGAGTTTTTGTATCAATATTTTAAATTTTATCCGATTAATTTAAAGAATACTTTATTTTCACTTCAATTTTATCCTTTTAAACATCTTAAATTTGCACAACACTTATTTTTGATGAAAAAATATTATCAATTGATAAGGTATTCAAAAGACATTAATAAAAAACACTGATGATAATAGGAAACGGACTTATCGCCAAAGCTCTCAAAAGCATCGATTCGGAAGATATTTTGTTTTTCGCATCAGGTGTTTCTAATTCTTTGGAGACAAGAGATTCAGAATTTGAGAGGGAACATAATCTCTTAAAAAATACGATTGCAAACCATCCTGGGAAAATCTTTGTCTATTTCTCCACTTGCAGTATTTACGACTCTTCCAAAAACAACAGTCATTATGTTCTGCACAAGCTTAAAATGGAACAAATCATCGCAGATTCCTGTGATCAATATTATATTTTAAGGGTTAGTAATGCCGTTGGAAAAGGTGGAAACCCAAACCTTCTTGTGAACTATCTTGTACGGGCTATAGAAAGTGAAACAAAAATTACGGTTCACACCAAAGCAACAAGAAATCTGATCGACGTGAGCGACGTGAGTACTATTACCAAAGAGATTGTAGAGAATTTTAGTCCCAATCAGATCATCAATTTGGCTTATCTTCAGAATTTCTCTATCATAGAGATAACAGAGACCATTTCTGACGTTTTACAGAATGAACCTATTTTGCATTTACAGAACGAAGGCTCAGGCTACGAGATAGAGGTATCTAAAATTGAGAGTTATTTTAAAAGAAACAATCTCAACGATAAAGAGGAGTACCTGAGAAATTTAATTTCAAAATATTACCAAAAATAAAATGCCAAAAACTACTGTCATTATCGTCACTTACAATGCCATGAAATGGGCTGAAAGAAGTTTCAACAGCTTGAGACAGTCTTCTGTTCCGCTTGATTGTATAGTGATTGACAATGGCTCTACAGACGGCAGTCAGGAATTTATTAAAAACAGTTTCCCCGAAGTTGATTTTATACAGTCAACGGAAAATTTAGGTTTTGGAAAAGCCAACAATATCGGAATTGAAAAAGCATATAAAAAAGGAGCCGATTTTTTTTACCTGATGAATCAGGATGCATGGTTGTACGAAAATAGTATTCAGAAACTTTTAGAGGTATTTGAAAGCCATTCAAAACAAGAAGAAATTGGCATTCTCAGCCCGATGCATATTGACGGAAGCGAAAAACTGCTTGATATTTTTCTCGACAAATATATCGCCACTAATTTTGAGAAGACCCGGTTGATTTCTGATCTTTATTTTCAAAATATGAAGCCATTTTATGAACTAAGCTTCATTAATGCAGCACATTGGCTTTTGCCAAGAAATACCATAGAAACCATTGGCGGATTCAACCCTTATTTTTTCCATTACGGTGAAGATGTAGAGTATGCCAATCGAGTACATTTCCATAAGAAAAAAGTATTGCTGGTGCCCGAAAGCAGGGTTGTACATGATGGTAAACAAATATTAAGCAAAGTAGATCCTGCAAAATATCCAGATCTTGGTATAGAAACCAAAATGATGAACCCCAGCCTTCCAAATGCCATCCTTCTTGAGAAAAAATCTCTGCGACAAAGCATGCTCAAAAATATGTTTACAGGAAACCGGAGCCGATACAAGATACTTCAAGAAAAATACCGTAAGATTGTGAAAGATGAAAAAACACTGACCGAATTGCGAAATCAAGTAAAAGAAGTTGGATTAACCTTTCTGAATGTGTAAATTTGAAACTTCAGGACTAAAGAAAAACACAAATAAACATGTGCGGAATAGCAGGAATCATTACACCTAACGCCAAAAATTATAATCGTGAAATACAGAATATGACCGATGCTATTGCGCATCGTGGTCCCGATTCTGCTCATCATGAATATTATGAAAATGCCGCATTAGGCCATCGCCGCCTTTCCATCATCGATCTTTCAGAAAACGGAAAACAGCCGATGTTTTCGAATACCAAAAACGAATGCATTGTTCTGAATGGTGAAATCTATGGTTTCCAGTCAATTAAAAAGCAACATGCTGAATATCCTTACCGCGGAGGTTCGGATACGGAAGTCATTCTGGCAATGTACCAACGGAAAAAGGAAAACCTGATTCACGATCTTCCCGGAATGTTTGCATTTGCCATCTGGGATGAAAATAAGCAACAGCTTTTTTGTGCCAGGGACCGTTTTGGTGAAAAACCATTTTACTATACCACCGGAAAAAATGGTGAATTTATTTTTGCTTCAGAAATCAAAGCCATATTAGCAAGCGGACTCGCCAATACAGAAATCAATCACGATGCACTTTCTCATTACCTACAATACGGTTATGTGAGCACTTATCAGAGTATTTATAAAAACATTCATTCTCTACCTCCTGCTCATCAGCTGATCTGGAAAGATGGTAAAACTGAAGTGTCAAGATATTACAGTCTTCCAAAAAAAGAAAGGCAAATCAGTCTTTCTGATGCAAAAGAAGAATTTGTTTATCTCTTGAAAAACGCTGTTGAAAAACAGCTGATTGCCGATGTGGAAGTTGGAAGCTTTTTAAGTGGTGGCTTAGACTCCTCATCAATTGTTGCGATGGTCCACGAGTTTTTACCTAATCAGACTACCATCAGTTTTGGATATGATCATGAAGACAGTGAACTGAAATATGCCAGAGAAATAGCCGAAAAATACAAAACAAAACATATAGAAATTCATGAAAAAAAGGAAGATCTTGTTTCAGGAATTCTGAAAATCACCCCTTTTTTGGATGAGCCTTTTGCTGACACTTCTACTCTTCCTCAGTTTGAAATCTGTAAAGCAGCAAGAAAAAATTTAACAGTTGTGCTGTCAGGCGATGTGGGCGACGAACTTTTTGGCGGTTATAATTTTTATAAGGTTGAAAATGAGCTTAAAAAACATTTCAGTTATCAGAATATAATCGCCCAGTTTGGGTTAAAACTTTATCAGAATCTAAAGCAGACTTCTTACATCTCACAGAAAAATATTCAGTACAGCTCGATTTTAGATTTTCATCAAAATGACGTACGAAATTTCTTTAATGAAAATGAAAGAAGGCAACTAGGTATTAATGAAAACTATTCTCAACCTTATAGTTTTAAAGCCGATGAAAATTCACTAAACGATATTATGCGCACGGATCTGGAGAAATATGTCCCGGGAAATATGCTGGTGAAATCTGACAGAATGGCAATGGCAAATTCACTGGAAGTGCGAACACCTTTTTTAGATGTTGACTTTGCAGAATTTTGCATTCAGCTTCCTGATCAGCTTAAGATCAATTCTGAACAGGATAAGATAATTCTCCGAGAATCGATGAATTCTTATTGGACAGAAACCATCAGGAACCGTCGTAAACAAGGTTTCGGATTAGGAATTGAAAATTGGTTTGAAGAAAAAAACCTAATGAAATTTTCTGACGATCACCTTAAAAATAAAGACCAAAGGATTTTTAATTATATTGATTTTAATGAAACTCAAAAATTTTTAAATAAGGATCGGAAACATTGGAATCTTCTGCAACTTGCATTGTGGGCTGAAAAAAATCATTCGCAAGCATGATGAATATTAGTTTTCTAAACCAATCGATGATAAAGAAAATCTTTGCTTTTTTTGCATTGGTTTTAATTGGTTTCTATTTTTATTTCGGATTTCAGGGGTTTAATCTGATGAAAATATGGAACTCATTTTACCAATCCGATTTTTATATCAATTACGAAGGAGGTTTTGTAAGAAGAGGGTTAGAGGGACAAATTATTTACGAGCTCAGCAAAATCATTTCAGTGAATGCGGTGTGGATTCAGAAAACTTATAACCTTTTATTTTTCCTGATTTTTGCAGCATTGGTATGTTATTTTATGTTGAGATACAGACCACCATTCTTCGTCATCTTTTCTACCAGCGTACTTTTGCTCTTTGTATTTTATTTAGGTCGGGGAATCAGAAAAGATCATATTTTGTTGGTTTTCTTCTTCTTATCGTGTTTTGAAATTGTAAAAAGAAAGAATAAAACAGTAGCCTTTATCACCGTCAACCTTTTATTTATCATCGCATCTCTTACTCACGAACTGTATTTTATTGTTTCGTTTTTTCCGATTGTGCTCCTTTTAAAGAATTTTATATTTGAAAAGAATCAACTATCGGAATATTTTAAGTCAGTTTTATTTCTACTTCCATCCATTTTGATTTTCCTGATTATTTTCTTCTTTGGATTAGGAAACAGTGATCAGCAAATAGCCATTCTTGCATCCTGGAAACAAATTGGTGTTGAAAATATTTTATTTAACTCAGGTATTTTTGACCGCAGCCTTTACATTTGGGAGCTTGGTTTTACTCAAAATCAATACATTTCTTTTCTAATAGCCATTATGCTGCATTTTGTTTTCATGATAATTATGATCAGTAATGATTTAAAAAACAGAAAATTAAAAATCAATTTCTACATACTTATGGGTTTGCAATATAGCGTTCTGCTTTTATTAAGCATTGTAGCCAAAGATTTTTCACGGTGGATTTTCTTGTGCAATTTTACCACTCTGATTCCTATTTACATTCTGAAAAAGAAAAGTACGTATCAGAGTTCAGAATCAGAAAGTTCATTCTTATTTTTCAAAAAAATGTATTGGATTCCCTATATTTTATTTTTCATCAATACGATGCCGCACAGCGGATGGAGTTTTAATGATTATGTAGTGTATAATCCTGTGAATCTTGTGTACAAAATAATAACTGAAAAACCTATCTTTTAGCATGGCTTCAAATTCTTTACAATGGGTTCATATTTTGCGGGCATTCGCCACATTTGCAGTAATCATTTTACATTGTACAATTGCTTCGGGCAATGCATTTGACATTGAAAGTCGTTCATGGCTTACTGCAAGTTTTATCAACAGCAATGTAAGATTTTGTGTTCCGGTATTTTTGATGCTGAGTGGGGTTTTGCTGCTTGGGAAAAACTATACTTTAAAAGAATTTCTTCAGAAAAGAATGTCGAGAATTATACTACCATTCTTATTTTGGAGTACTATTTATTTTTTTATGATTTTTCCGATACGCGGTACATTCACTCAAATTGGTTTCGACTATTTCAAGGCTATGAAAGGCGGAACCTGCTATCATCTTTGGTACGTCTACATGATTATTGGAGTCTATTTATTTTTGCCCATTATTAACAAGTGGATTCAGAGAGCAAGTAAAAATGAAATTCTTTTTTACCTTATTATTTGGTTCGCAGTATTGATGATTGATCTCCCTGGAGTTAACCGCCTTTTTACCAGAATCGACTGGCGTTATTTTTCAGGATTTTTGGGCTACCTTGTTTTAGGATATTATTTACATAAAAACATTACAGTGACAAAAAACAGATGGGTCTATGCCCTTATTTTTGTTGTCGGGAATCTTTTGACTTTTGCTTTAACTTATATCACAAGCAAAGAGAGTGGTGAACTCAACAAAACATTTTTCAGCTATCTTACTCCCAATGTAATCTTGTCAAGTCTTGGTATATTTTTGCTGTTTAAAGACCTTATCTTTAAAGAGAATATCTTTATTAAAGTAATCAATATCATCAGTCAATACAGCTACGGAATTTATTTATCTCATGTTTTTGCAATGATGATTCTCCCAAAAATAGGGATTGCCATAACTACAAATTTTACTTTTATTAATATTTTTGTTACCGCTCTATTATCTTTAGCCCTGGCATTAGTAATAACATTTGTATTAAATAAATTACCTTTAGGAAAACATATTTCAGGATAATTATTATGCTCAAAATATCTGTGATTATTCCCGTTTATAATGCAGCGGCTTTTCTGAAAAAGCGGTAGAATCAGCTTTACAATTTGAGGAAGTTGCTGAAGTTATTTTGGCTGAAGACGCTTCTACTGATGCTTCTTTAGTGCTATGCAAACAACTCGCACAGGAAAACGAGCGTGTAATATTATTTCAACATCAAGATAAAGGAAATCATGGAGCAGCAGAAACCAGAAATCTGGGAATTAAAAAATCAACTTCAGATTTTATTGCCTTTCTGGATGCTGATGATTATTACCTTCCTAACCGTTTTGACGCAGAAAAGACTCTATTCAATAATGAAAAGATTGAAGGCATTTTCGGTGCTTTACAAACAGAATTTATTACCGAAAAAGGGAAAGCCGAATTTCAGGAAAAATTTAAAAACACTGAGCTAACGACGGTACAGTATCAGGCTGAAGGAAAAGAAATTTTTGTGGGTCTTCTTGGACTTTCAACGAAAATTTTCGGTTCTTTTTTTCATTTGAATACACTTACAGTAAGACGGTCTTCGCTTATCAAATACAATCTATTTTTCAATAAAGATCTTCGGGTGCATCAGGATTCTGATTTTATTATAAAACTCTCTTACCATTGTCATCTGAAAACCGGAATTATTGATAAAGCAATTGCTATACGTGGCGTACATGATGACAACCGCATTACAAAAATTAAACTGTATTCTAAAAAATATAATGAAAGACAGTTTCTCCTTTGGAAATCACTGTTTGAATGGTCTAAAAATCAAAAACTGGATTCTGATGTGAAGGAAAGAATCTATCTTCAGTATAAAGCTTTTGATCTTTCCTTAAAAAGTAAATTTCACAAAATTTTTGCTCTGTTGATTGAGATTTTAAAAAAACCCTCTATTTTAAAAACAAAATATCGTTTCACCTATTTGAATAAGTATGAAGCTTCATAATCTCCAGATTTTACGTGGAATTTCCGCACTATTTGTTTGTTGCTTTCATATACGTGAAGGACTTATTTTTGGTGATGTTAAATTTGGCGAAATTCTTTTCGGAAGAGGAAGTATCGGAGTACCTATATTCTTTGTCATAAGTGGATTCATCATGGTTTTTACGACTAAAAAAATCAAATTCGATGAAAATACAACCAAAGAAATAATTTCATTTTTCAAAAAAGAATCATCAGAATTGTTCCATTATATTACCTGCTCACATTTGCCTGGATTATCTTGGGAGGAAGTATTCTACACTATTCTGAAGGACTTGGATTAAAAAGACTGATTTATTCGTTACTGTTTTTGCCACTTGAGGATCAATTCCCAGTACTGTATTTGGGATGGTCTCTCAACTACGAAATTTTTTTCTATCTGATTTTCGGGCTTTCATTTTTCTTTAAAACTGAAAGATATTTTTTCATCATTAGTTTTTTTGTAATCTCTTACGTTTTAGGAGTTATTTTTAAATTTGAGACTGCCTATCTTAGGATGATTACAAGCGAACTCAACCTCTATTTCATCTCAGGAATTCTTTTAGGACTTTATTTTAATAAATTTTCAGTTTCTAAACAAGTTGCCCTCCCTATTTCTGTTTTTGGCATCTTTTTATTTATTTTAATGTTTTTTAATATTATTCAAATAAAAAATGAGATGATTTTGCTTGTGATTGTTTCACTATTTGTTTTAGCCTTTTTACTCTTCGATTATACTTTTAAAAGTAAGGGAAATAAATTTCTGATTTTTTTGGGAGATATTTCCTACTCATTATATCTATCCCATTCATTTGTTGAAATTTTTTCAAAAAGAATTATTCCAAATGACACCTTTATCATCCCTTATTTTATTTTAAAGATTATACTTGTTGTTGTTTTATCATCAGTTCTTTACCTTTTTATAGAAAAAAAGCTAACAGAGTATTTAAAATTAAAAATCAAAGTTTAAAATCACATCATGAAAATCTCCGTCATCACTCCCGTTTACAATGCCGAAAAATACATCAGACAAGCTGTGGAATCTGCTCTTCAGTTTGAAGAAGTGTATGAAATAATCTTAGTTGAAGATCAATCACCTGACAATGCTCTTGAAGTCTGCAAAATACTGGCAGAGCAATATGAAAAAGTAAAATTGTATCAACATCCCGACAAAAAAAACCACGGTGCCGGAGCAAGCCGAAATTTGGGTATTGAAAAATCTACGGGAGATTTTATTGCTTTTTTGGACGCCGATGACTACTATCTTCAGAACCGTTTTGATGCTGAAAGAGAGTTGTTTAAGAATAATGAAGTTGATGCTGTTTACGGTGCTTTGGGTGTGCATTATTATTCAGAAAAGGCAAAGGAGCAATATTATTCTTTGTTTGGCGACAGACTGACGACCGTTTATAAAAAACAAACTCCCAAAGACGTTTTTCCGGGTCAGCTTAATATGCTCGGAAGTTTTGGACTTTTTAGCATTGACACTCTAACAATCAGAAAAAAACCTTTGCTAGAAAAGGTACAGCCGTTATTTAAAACACATTTAAGGTTGCATCAGGATACTGAGCTCCTATTTCGAAGTTCGTTTTATCTCAACTTTTATCCCGGAGTTTTAGACAAAGCCGTTGCAATGAGAGGTGTGCATGAGAGCAACAGAATTACACAAGTTGATACCAAAAAAGTAAAACCGTCAAATACCAGAGTACTATTGTGGAGAGCAGTAAATGCGTGGGCTCAAAGCGAGAAAACGATGTCTGAAGACATAAAACTTCACATCAAAAGAACCCACAGAAGCTGGGAAATTGCCCAAGCTTCTTTTTTGAAAAAATGGGGGATGATTGCGAAGTATTTAATTACAGATTTTAAAAGTATAAGATCAGGGCTTTACAATATAAATTTCAGGAATGAGTTATTTTAACTTTTTCCCCATTAAGTATTTTTTTTCGAGGATGTTATTGATTTCTCTTATAATTTTAAAGTTCTTACTCGTGTAGAATTGCAGTGCAGAATTATTTTGCTCAACCTCAAGCTCATAATAATCCTTTGTTTTCCTAAGTTCCTGCTCAAATCCTTCCAGAAGTTTTTTTCCGATTCCTGATCCTTTGCGTTTTTGATCAACTGCGATATAAACCAATTGTGTTTTTGAGTCTCCCTGCTGAAATCCTTTAGCAAAAAAACTCTGAAAAATATACAAGAGATATTTAGGATGCTTAATTAAAGCTAAAAGTGTTTGTTTAATAAAATACGTTTTGTTTTGAGATATAAAGCTTCCGAACATATCTTCCACATCTAATGTTGCGAACACAAAACCGCACAACTCTCCTCCTTCTTTATAACCTACTAAAACCGTATCATCTCCTTTACGTAAATGATGTAAGTAAAATTTTTCTATAAAATCGTTGGTATAGAAATTTATGAGGCTGGGCAAATTATTCTTATGAATATTGACCACATCCGTTAAATCTTCTTTGGTAAGATTAAAAATCATTTTAATACTTTATAAATCAGTTTAGGTCCCAGAAAATTAGCTATTGACAAGGGTAGTTTCTTCCACATATTGATGAGAAACTTAACAAGCTTTCCGTCTTCATCATTTGTATGAGAAGCTTTGTTGAAATAGTAGTAATACAGCTGAATGGGCTCTGCACCCCAAGATAGCTTATACTTCACTGTACTTTGTCCGTTTCTGCTTCTGCCCATATCAAATGCTAAAATCTTTCGATCGATAGCAAATTTAATAATATTCCAATAGAGAATATTATTTACAGAAAGTTTATTAAACTCTTTTAAAGTCGCTGCATAAGGATGACAAATATAATCATCACTGAATATCATGCAAGCTGCAGAAATTGGTTTCTCATCAATATAAATTACCATAAACTGACCGTGAAATTTTGAATCAGCACTAAAATATTTTATGATGTTACCATAAAAACTCTTTGAATGTGTGGGTGTTCCCAAATCACGCCATGCTTTGGTGATAACTTCGTAGAAATCATCTAATAATTCCTCTCCTCCTGTCTTTATCTGAAAATCATTTTTTTCTGCTTTACGAACCTGATTTCTTGTCTTAGATTTGATGTGTTTATTCCAAACCACATCGATTCCACCTGACAGATCAAGTACGAATGTTTTATAATCAGTGACTAAAATGAATTGTAACGAATCATGAAGGTTTAGCTCTTCTTTCGATTTTATCAGAATCGGCTTGTCTGTAATTTTAAGAAAATCTTTACTAACTTCTTTATTTTTAAAAAATGCCCCCCGTAAGATAAATATGGAGCATTAGAATAATAACTCCCATTACCAAAAAGGTTGAGTTTATTTTCCTGAAATTCTACAATCTTTGCTTCTAAAGGATATGTATCAAGAACAATACTTTTCCATTCATCTGATTCAGAAAAATTAGTCCACGAACTCATAATCTTTAAATTTTTCATTAAAACACAAATCAAATTCCTGCTTTCTGAAATCTGACCTTAAAAATTCTATAAAACGTGCATCCAGATTTGGTGCCTCAACATCTAAATCTCTCAGAGAAGGATGCAACATGACTTCTACAGTTTTCTCATTCACCGATTCCAAATACGTAAAAAGATTTTGAGAATTAATTTCGCAGGTATTTAAAATGCTGTAAAAATCTACATTTTTCTTATTACTGTTAAACAAGCTCAAAAATTTAAGCAATGTAAGTTTCACAACGTTTGCTATACTTGCAGTTCTTGAATTATACTTAAAAGAAGTAGAAAAATCTTCATTAATCTCTCTTATTCTTTCAATATCATATTTTTTTGCAAGTTTCTGTACAATTTTATTTATAGATGGAATAATGTGTATATGCTCATGCCCATCAATGTGAGAAATCTGGATATTATGGTCTAAAAGTTTCTGTAATTGAAGCTCAATTTCGGTTTCTATAGCTTTCAAATTGGTTTTTGACTTTTTCAGAAAAAGAATTTTCACAAAATTATTAGCCAAAAATCCATTCTTATCAGTGATACCGCTCTCACCAGAAAGTGCCTTGCAACACGTTAAATTGATATGTAAACCTACTTTCAGTTTTGATGCATTTGGAATCACATTTGCGATGGCATCATCAAAATAGTCTGTATTTGCCATGAGGCTTGCGTGCGTAAGATAGCCTTCATTGTGCGCACGAAGTATTGCCTGATTTACACCTTTGGATAAACCTAAATCGTCTGCATTGATGATTAATATGTTGCTCATTTTATTTATGCGAAAGGGACTTCAAATCAAAATATTTTATAATATTTTTTTCTTCAGCTGTATTTTTATGTGGATTTTTATCAATGTATTCTATTCCGTTTTCAAAAAGAACTCTTCTGTTAAATTTCGAATAATTATCATTAAAATAATTGAGTTGTTCATTTATTACAACCTCGTCACTGATCCTCCTTTTTTCTAAAATTTCGCGAGAAAGACTTGTGTATATCCTATCTGCCCCAAAGCAAATTGAGCTACTGACCATAAAGAATACAACAAGCCAAACAGCAGCAATGCCTTTTATGAATGATGAGTTAAACTTAAAAACTTTAACAACCCGATTAGCTATAAAGGCAATTACAATAATTATCAGCATTGTTGAAAAAAACATCAATCTCGTCCCTGTAAGTGGAGAATAAGAAATAATCAATATAGCCAAAATAGCCATAGAAAGGCAGCTTAACAAAAAATAGGACTCTCTTCGGTTTAGTAATTTTCTTTTAGCAAGATAAATAAATCCTAAAAAAGAGATCACAGCTATAAAAATCAATTCAAAATTAAAGTAATAATAAAACTTCAGTATTTTAGTAAATGTGGCAAAGTAATCCTCGAAACTAAAACCATACTGAGTCTTACCAACAGTTTTATATTTCACCGCATTCGCCGGTGCAAAAAATAATGCCAAATAGCCACTTGCTACTGAGATATTAATCGCCATAATGTTCAAATCAGGAAGTTTCTTGTTTTTAAACATAAATATAACACCACAAACCCCTGAAAAAAGCAAAAGAATAGGTGGTACATGCTCATTGCCCATTCCTGTTACAAACGCTACAAGACTTAGTAAAATAATCTTTAAACCAGATTTCGGTAATACATTCCTGCGAAAAATAAAGTATTCTGTCATCACAAACAAATACAGCAAATACAGCACATGCGTAAAAGTATAATTGGTTGCAAACGGGCTGTAATAAAACAATTCCCCAAAATAGTTAATTAAAAAAATAAAAGCTGCAGTTAGAATCAGAAATTTCCAAGCATCTTCTTTTTGAGAAATTTTCGGAAATCGTCTGAAAACATTAGCGAATAAAGCCCATAAAAATCCGTTAAAAAGTAGGAATCCAAATATAACTTTTAATATTTTACTCCGAGTGACAATATTCAGAAAGAATTGTCCGCTTCTAGGGTTTACATAATTGTAGCTCGTCCAATATTCAGAAAAAACATAAGGCAATTGAGACTTATCAAGATAATAAAATTCATCACGGGTAACAGGAAACCAATACAGACTTAGTAGAAACCCTATATTGATAAGAACAATTAAAAATAATGGCAAATATTTAGTCTTCATTTTTAATAATTTCGTTAAAATACAGTGGTCTGTTTTTTACTTCTATATGAATTCTTCCAATATACTCTCCTAAAATTCCTAAAAAAAGCATAATTAAAGAGCAGAAAAAAATCATCACCGAGAGCAACGTAAGAAAACCCGTCTTCGGTTCATGATTAACATGGCTTATGTAAATAGAGTATGCCAAAAATAGAACTGAACTGAAACACCCTAAAAAGCCAAGCAAAGTTGCAAGCCTCAAAGGTTTTACAGAAAACTGAATTACACTATCAATAGCCAGTTTATACAATTTTAAAAATTATATTTTGAAGTACCGGCAAATCTTTTAGGAGCTGTAAATTCTAAAATTAAAGCATCCTGAAGTCCAACCAAAGAAAGCATCCCTCTGAACATTCTGTCTGTCTCATTCAGCTGATTGATCCAGATAACATACTTTTTATCCAAAAGTCTGAAATCAGGCATATTGCGCGGAATTTTCACATCCGAAAGAAAATTGAGAATTTTATAATAGGTATTTCCGAGAATCCTGTATTTTAACCCTTTATCTTCATTATCCGTTCGCTGTGTAAGCACCAATTTATAACCTTCGAGCCATTTCTGAATCATTTCTGCGGCCATTGCAGGCGGATGTTGTAAATCTGCATCCATGAAGAGGACTGCAAATTCCTTCTCTTTATTGTGCTGAGCCACGTAGTTTAATCCTGCGGTCATCGCCATTTCGTGCCCAAAATTTTTAGACTGGTTGATTATGGTTATATGAGAATCTTTTTTTGAAGATCTCTTAAAACCTGAAGGGTCTGATCTCTTGAGCCATCATTTACAAAAACAAGCTCATAATCTTCAAAAGAAATTTTGTTTAATTCTTCATGAAGACCTGCATGCAGTACTGCAAGACTCTCTTCTTCGTTGTAAGCAGATATAATCAGGTAAACTTTCTTCATATTAAACAATTCTTTTTTAAGGTACTTTAAAACATTGGCAACCAGAAAACCAGAAAAAATTTACTTCACAAAAACTCCCACAAATTTCCCTTCAAACTCCACCACAGTAGGTGCAATTTTTTCCTGCTCACAAAAATCCTGGAAAGCCGAGTTGTCATTAATATCATCAGAAATGAAGACTCCGCCTTTTCTTAATCGTGGATAAAGCGTTTCGTAAGCCCATCTCATTCCTTCGTAAGATTTGTCAGAATCATAATGTACCACATCGATTTCACCGCTTTCTTTTAAAATTTTAGGTAAAGATTCGCGGTCGGCATGACGAAAGAGTTTCCAATTTCTTCTTAAATTTTGCGGAACCACACAACCAACATATTGGTCACCATTTTGCCCTAAATATGGCATATCTGAGCTGTACAAAGTTCCGTTTCTTTTTTGCAGAGAAGTCAGCGTAGCAAAAGAACTCCAGCCATAAGCAACACCGGTTTCGATGACGGCTTTTGCCTCAGTGAATTCGCATGCACTGTATAAAAGTTCTAAAGCTCCTGCTCCACCCATTTTTATCGGGCAGGCATTTTGTATGTCTAAAGCTTTTTTAAATTCTTGAGGATATTTTTCTGAAAAAGACAGAAATTCAACACTAAACAATTTCTTTATAGCATCGTTTTGGCTGACAGCAATTTGCGAAGCCCAAAGGTTCGTTTTTTCTTTCCCTTTGAAAGCACTGTTTCTGTTAAAAGTATTTTTGATGATTTTCCTACCTAATTCAGGATAGAGATCCGGACGTTTCAGATAGCCTATAAAAGTTTTAAGAACTCTAGTTATTTCGCTCACAGTGTTTGTTTTAATGTTGCAAAAATAAAGATTTTTATCTTATTAATAATTTTTAAGAATAATTATCTTTGTGAAAATTTACTAATACAAAAACCTCTCCCCCAGATGAAGTTCTCGATACTCATTGCCAACTACAATAATGGAAAGTTTTTCAGGAGTTGCTACGATTCTATTATTGCTCAAAGTTATGACAATTGGGAGGCTGTAATCCTTGACGATTCTTCTACAGACGATTCTTTAAAAGTCATCAAGTCAATTATTGGGGATGATCACCGTTTTAAAATTTTCAAAAACGAAAGTAACAGCGGTGTAGGCATTACCAAAAGTAAACTGATTGAATTGGCGGCAGGAGAAATCTGTGGTTTTGTAGATCCTGATGATGCCATTACACCCAATGCCTTAAAGTCGAGTATCAAAATTTTTAAAAATCAGAAAAACGTTGTACTCACCTATTCAAAATATATAAAATGTGATGAAAATCTAAAAGAGATTGACATTCCAAAGAATCCGATGCCGGTTCCCAATAATGATCCATTTTTTTTTAACTGTCCGGTTCATATTGTCCATTTTGTGTGTTTCAGGAAAGACATCTATGAAACGACAGAAAAGATGAATACGGAAATGAAAATTGCAGAAGATCAGGATTTATACTTAAAAATGTACGAAAAGGGAAAAGTGAAATTCATTGACGAAGCCAATTATTTGTACAGAACACATCCCGGAGGCATTTCACAGAACGACAACAGACCAAAGTCAAGGGAATATTTTTCTAAGGTTATTTTTAATGCCATGCAAAGGAGAAATTTAAAAATGATTAACGGGAAAACCGTTCCTTCTCAATTTAGTGATTCAAAACAGATTTATGATTTGCTTGAATATCAAAATTCTATACCCTACAGAATTCAAAAGAAATTGAGAATATTGGTTCAACAATTATTTAGCTAATGATGAAAAAAGATAAAATAAAAGTTCTTTTCAGACACCGTTCTATGGAAATGGGTGGCGTTGAGAAAGTAATTCTAAGCATGCTCAATCATCTTGATAAAGAAAAATTTGAGATGACGGTTTGTTTGAATATCAATCAGGGCGAGCTTCGAGATGAGTTCCCAAAACACGTCAGAAAAGTTTTTATTGCAAACGGAAAAGAAGATTTTTCTAAAATTCTGTCATTCAAAAATTACAGCTGGCTAAAAGAAAACTGAAACTGCAAAAAGCTCAGAAGAACCCCAAAATAGCTGGAAAATTACTCAATGAAAATTTTGAAGTTGAAATTGCACCTACTTATGCAGCATTTTCATCGGTTTTAAATTCTACCAATAAAAATTCAAAAAAAATAGGCTGGTTTCATTCAGACATTACGCTTCCCAAATTGCAACCGTTGGTTCCTGCCATTTTAAAGCAAATTCCGCAGTTTGATTACTTTATTTTTGGATCTCAGCAGACGAAAGATATTTTAATTGAAACATATCCCAATTTAAACATCCCTGAAAATCAGGTTATTTTAAATGCAATTCCGATTGAAGAATTAAAAACCAAGGCTAAAGCTTTTCAACCTGAATTTCCAGACAAACCTATATTCGTTTCTGTAGCAAGACTTCACAGCAGAAAAGGCTTCCATAAACTGATGGACGCGCACGCCCAATTATTGAAAGATGGTTTTGATCATCACGTTATCGTCATCGGTGATGGCGATGAAAAAGAAAATTTAAAAAAACAGGCAGAAAGTTTGAGAGTAACCAAAAGTTTTGAGTTTTTAGGATCATTACTGAACCCTTATCCTTACGTGAAAAAAGCAGATTTTTTCATTCTTCCTTCTGAGTCTGAAAGCTGGCCACTGATTATCGCAGATTCACTGATCCTCCAGAAACCAATAATTTCAACCAATGTAGGTGGAATTCCGGAAATGATCAGTCATGAAAAACAGGATACCTCATCAATTACGAAACCAGCGAAATGTATGATGCGATGAAAAAATTTCTTACTGAGCCTGAATTTGTTTTGAAAATTAAAGAAAATCTCGCGGATATTGAAAAACAGTTTGATAATCAGAAAATTTTTGATGCCGTTGAAAATATCATCACTAAATTAGTTGAAAAATAATTCCCGTTTCAATTTAAAATAATAATTGATGAATTTATTTTACCGAATCATACTAAAAATCCATGCCACCTGGCAAAATATACATGACACCGCTTACATAGAAATATGTAAAGCAAGAGGCATGAAAGTGGGCAAAGATGTCATTTTTATAGAAGCTCCGGCCTTCGGTTCAGAACCCTACCTCATCGAAATCGGTGACCGCACCAAAATTACTGCAGGCTGTACTTTCATCAACCATGACGGCGCAATGTACGTCATCCGAACGATGGAAAAATATGAAGATGCAAGAAATTTTGGAAGAATAAAACTCGGAAGCAATTGTTTCGTGGGCAACAACTGTACATTTTTACCAGGCTCTCAAATGGGAAACAATTGTATTTTGGGGGCAGGTTCTGTTTTAAATTCTTCCATGCCCGACAACTCTGTCTATGCAGGAGTCCCGGCAAAATTCATTTGTACCATCGAAGAATACGGCGATAAGGCTTTAACAAACAATGTAATGTATCCGAGAGAACTCGAGCCGTTCCGACCTAAATTAGATGCTTACATCAAAGAGCATCTTCCCTACACCTATAAACACATTAAAAAATAAATGACTGAAAAGAAAAAAATCCTCATTCGTATTGGCTCTCTGCGACACGGCGGAGCTGAAAAAGTACTGGTGACCTTCCTCAAAAATCTTCCGGAAGACAAGTACGAAATTGATTTATTATTAAATTTATATTCAGGAAAATACCTACCCGATGTTCCGAAATGGATTAATGTCATCTACCTAAACAAAGGTGAAATGATTACTACCAACCGCCTTCAGGATATTCCGGAAAAAGCGGCGAGAGTGATTTTCCAAAGAGTTTTAAAAGAATTCCCTGATCTTTTGTACACCTTAATCTTAAAGGATAAAAAATACGATATAGAATTTGCGGCAATTCATGGAATGCGAGATGAAATCCTTCATTCCAGTCATCATTCATCAAAAAAATCATTTGGATTCATAATGACCTTTCGCAGGTGAAAGAATACACCAATGAGGAAATCAGAAAGTTTTTCGGGTTTGATTCGATTATGGTAATCTCAAAAAAAATCGAGCAATTATTCCATGATTTAGCGATAAGCGAAGCAGAAAAACAGAAAATTGTAAAGATTTATAATCCTTTAGATACCAAAGAAATTTTAACTAAAGCTGAACAACCTGTCATCAATTATAAATTTGACGAAAATATTCCTACATTTATTTCTGTGGGAACCGTTTTCCCTCAAAAAGGATTCGACAGGCTTCTGAGGGTTCACAAAAAACTATTAGATGAAGGCTTAAAACATAAAGTTTTAATTGTCGGCGACGGCTATGATTTTGAAAACATCAGAAACTTAAAAACTGAACTAGGAGTCGATGACACTGCCACAATGCTAGGGTTCACAGATAATCCTTATCCTTACTTTAAACATTCTGATTTTTATATTTTAAGTTCGAGATATGAAGGTTTTCCGACGGTTTTGTTTGAGGCAATCACTTTAAATAAGAAAATTATCGCAACAGAAGTTTCGGGAGTGAATGAAATGCTGAATAACGGCGAATTGGGCTTAATTGTAGAAAACTCAGAAGAGGGAATTTATCAGGGAATGAAAAAAGCATTGACCGAGCCTGAATCTTTCTCGGAATTTACCGAGAAACTTCAGAATTATACGATGCCTTTCAATCTTGACCATTCTGTCGCGAGAATCGTTTCGGTTTTAGATGAACTTTAATTTAGTTGTTGGCTTTTTACTATTGATTTTCATATTGTCATTATTTATAAATCCGTATTGAAAAGAAATAAGTATATATACTAATCAAGGAAGTTAATTTTACATAAAATTGAAATCGGCTTTAAATAAAAACAAAAGAGAATCCTTAAATTTGCTACATGCCCAAGAATTATTCAATTATACAAAAAGATTTTTACCGAGAAAGCGGAGAGTGGCTTTCTTCTATCCAGATTTTGCTGAAATGCATCAATCCAAATCTTCACTTCATCTATCTTCTGAGAAAGGCACAAAAATTTGACAAAACTCCTATTTTAGGACTGTATTGGAAGATTGTTTTGAGACATTTTCAAATTAAATATGGTTTCCAAATCTATCCGGAGACGCAGATTGGGGAAGGTTTGTATCTTGGACATTGGGGAAGCTTGGTGGTCAACCCAAAAGCGGTAATTGGTAAAAACTGTAATATTGCCCAAGGCGTAACCATCGGACAACAAAACAGAGGTAAAAACGAAGGCTTTCCCGTTATCGGAAATGATGTCTGGATTGGGCCGAACGCTGTAATTGTAGGAAGCATCACCATTGGAAACAATGTTTTGATTGCACCCAATTCTTATGTTAACACTGATGTACCGGATAATTCTATTGTTGCTGGGAATAAGGCAAAAATATATCCTAAAAGTGATGCAACTGAAGGATATATTAATAATAGGGTAGAATAATTCATTTTATTGTAATTTAATCTATATTAAATTGTGTTAAAATTGATTGTAAATTCAGTAAAAATTATATTTTTGTACAATTATTGATTTAGTCTATTGAATTTGGAAATAATTTAAACGAAATAAATAACCCTTATTTAAATCTTATTTATGTCACAATCGTACAAAGTTATTTTTGAAAACAACAAAAAATGGGTAGAGTCTAAAATCTCAAAAAACCCAACGTTCTTTGAAGATTTAGCCAAAACTCAGAATCCTGATTATTTATATATCGGATGTTCAGACAGCAGGGTAACTGCAGAAGAATTGATGGGCACAGAGCCGGGTGAAGTTTTTGTAACAAGAAACATCGCCAATGTTGTCAATACTTTGGATATGAGTTCCACAGCTGTTATTCAGTATGCGGTAGAGCATTTAAAGGTAAAACACATTATTGTATGCGGGCATTACAATTGCGGTGGAGTAAAAGCTGCGATGACGCCTCAGGATTTAGGATTATTAAATCCTTGGTTGAGAAATATCCGTGATGTGTACAGATTGCATCAAGCTGAGCTGGATTCTATCGATGATGAAGGAAAGCGCTATGACAGGCTTGTAGAACTAAATGTTCAGGAGCAATGCATCAACGTTATCAAAATGGCTTGTGTACAGGAAAGATATATCATTGATGAGTTTCCTGTGGTGCATGGCTGGGTATTTGACCTTAGAACGGGCAAAATTATTGATTTGGAGATTGACTTTGAGAAAATTTTAAAAGACATTCAAAAAATATACAATCTTACCAGTTCTGACTGGGTGATGAGCCGAAAGAAATAATCTTTCAAAAAATAAAAAGAGTAAATGAAATTCTGGAGTATAATTACATTGATGATCGTTCTCAACTTCACAGCATTGCCCAGCATTGCTGCGGTTGCTGATTGGGATATCATGACAACCAATGTAATAGTGAACGAGGAAGAAACCCATTCTCATTACTCATCTCTGTTTTCTGTTTACGAAAAGACACTTCCAAAAACTTTAGATGTTTACGATTATCTTAAGTTCTTTGAGCCTGATATTGAGGGCAGATCTTTCACATTAATAAATGACGATTTTCATCTATCACCCTTACTGAGCATATTTTCTCCTCCTCCAGAAGCTTAGTTATTCTCCATTTTACTATTCAAATCATTTTCGATATTGAATACTTCTACATTACATTAATCTCAATCGTTATTGATTGACTTTAATCGATTAATTATTTTACATCAACGTATTTTTCAATTGTCATGAAAAAATCAAAATCTTTCTTTGGAGAAATCAAAGAGAACTTCCCTTCGGGTCTAGTAGTATTCTTAGTAGCCCTTCCCTTGTGTTTAGGAATTGCTTTAGCATCAGGGGCACCACCCTTATCAGGAGTCATTTCCGGTATTGTAGGCGGTTTGGTCATCGGAGCCATCAGTAATTCAAATATATCCGTTTCCGGTCCTGCCGCAGGGCTTACCGCGATTGTTTTAACGGCAATTACAGACCTAGGCGCATTTGAACTTTTCCTTTGCGCAGGTATTATTGCAGGACTTATTCAGTTGATTTTAGGATTTATAAGAGCCGGTAGTATATCCAATTATTTCCCTAATAATGTTATCGAGGGAATGCTTGCTGCAATTGGTATTATTATTATTTTAAAACAAATTCCGCATGCTTTGGGATTTGATAAAGACTATGAAGGACATGAATCTATTTTCGATAAGGGATTAAATTTTGGTTATTTCGATGAATTACTCGGAGCCATTCATCCCGGTGCTATCATTGTGACGTTAGTATCTATTGGGCTTCTTTTAGCTTGGGACAAAATTCCTTTTTAAAAAGAATGAAAATGCTTCCGGGCGCATTAGTTGCAGTAGTCGTTGGAATTTTGCTGAATGAAGTCTTCAAAATGACAGGAAGCTCTTTAGCAATTACTACCAATCATTTAGTTTCGCTTCCGGTTCCTCAAAGTCTTGATGATTTTAAAAACCTTATCATAATGCCAAACTTTAATGGATTTACAAACTTAAAAGTATGGATTGCCGGTGCAACAATTGCCATTGTAGCTTCTATTGAAACGCTGCTTTGTATTGAAGCATCAGACCGACTAGACACTCAAAGAAGAATTACTGATACGAATCTTGAACTAAAAGCTCAGGGGATCGGTAATTTAGTAAGTTCATTTATTGGTGGACTTCCTATGACATCTGTTGTGGTAAGAAGTTCAGCAAATGCCAATGCAGGTGCAACTTCTAAAGTTTCTGCGATGATTCACGGTTTATTATTATTGGTTTGCGTACTTACGATTCCGTTTTTATTAAATTTAATTCCTTTGGCTACATTGGCTGCGGTATTAATTTTGGTAGGATATAAATTAGCAAAACCTGCGACATTTAAACACTTCTGGCATTTAGGAAAATTCCAGTTTATCCCTTTTGTGGCGACTGTGGTGGCAATTGTAGCAACAGATTTATTAAAAGGTGTTGGAATTGGTCTTGCTATTTCTGTCTTTTATATTCTTCAGGGAAATATGAAACGTGCTTACTATTTAAGCAGAGAAAAACTGGATAATGCAGACGGAATCACCATGAAACTGGCTGAAGAAGTTTCTTTCTTAAATAAAGCTGCGATTAAAAAGACATTGAAAAATATTAAGGCAAATTCTACTATAATCATTGATGCAACAACGACTTCTTACATTGCAACCGACGTTTTGGAAATGATTCAGGATTTTGCCAATATCAGAGCAAAAGAAGAAGATATTAATGTAGAACTCGTGGGCTTCAAAACCTCATACAGAGATTATGAAACAGATGAAGACTCCCACATTGTCATTACTCACAAGAGAGCAATGTAATCAATCAATTTTAAATTTAAATATAATTCAAAAAATATACAGTATGAAAGCACATACATCTGAAACACAATCTACTATTACTCCTGAAAAAGCATTAGAATTTTTAAAGGAAGGAAATCACAGATTTGTGGGTAACCTTAAAGCAAACAGAGATCTTTTAGAACAAGTAAACGCTACACGTGAAGGCCAATGGCCGTTTGCCGTAGTCTTAAGCTGTATCGACAGTCGTACTTCTGCAGAATTGATTTTTGATCAAGGCTTGGGCGATGTTTTCAGCATCAGAATTGCAGGTAATTTTGTAAATCAAGATATTTTAGGCTCAATGGAATTTGGCTGTAATGTGGCAGGTTCTAAATTAGTTGTAGTTTTAGGACACACCAAATGTGGAGCACTAAAAGGCGGATTAGACGCTGCTAAAATCGAAGGAATGGGAATGGATAACCTCAACCACCTGATTGATCACTTTGACCCAATCATCAAAACGATTATCAACGATGGTGAAGAACGTTCTTCAGCAAACGCTGATCTTTTGGAAAGATTAAATCAACATAATGTTAAAAATGCGATTGACGACATCCGTAAACAAAGCTCGACATTGAAGAGACTTGAGGAAGAAGGAAAAATCAAAATCGTAGGTGCGAATTATGATGTAGAAACCGGTGTTGTAAGCTGGTTGTAATCTTCACAACGTAAATAATATGAACGCCGGGAGCTTTGCTCCCGGCGTTTTTTTTCGAATTATTTTCGATTCAATTTTTATTTAAATAAAATTATTTCCCGTTAAATGCCGACATCGTATTCCCAATTCCTGCAAAAACAAATGACAGACAAGCCTTAGAAAACTTTTCAATTCTTTCTCCCAGTTTTGCAGATTCTTCTTCATTCCAGGTTCCAAGGACGTAATCTACCTGTCTTCCCTCAGAAAACTCGGCAGAAATCCCAAAACGAAGTCTTGCGTAATTTTGCGTCTGTAAACTTTCATGAATACTTTTCAGCCCATTATGTCCGGCATCAGAACCTTTCATTTTCATTCTTAAAGTTCCGAATGGTAAAGCCAAATCATCAGTAACAATCATCACATTCTCTAAAGGAATATTTTCTTTCTGCATCCAGAATTTTACCGCATTTCCTGATAGATTCATGTAGGTATCAGGCTTTAATACAAAAACTTTTCTTCCTTTATATTTTCCTTCAGCCATCCATCCAAAATTTGTTGTATTAAAAGAGACATCAAGGGTTTCAGCAATTTTCTCAGCTACCTTAAAACCGATATTGTGACGTGTATTTTCATATTCTGGGCCTTTGTTGCCCAAACCGACAATTAAATATTTCATGAGAAATTTTTTGCAAAATTAAGAGATATTAAATAAAAAACTCAATCCTATGAAGAATTGAGTTTAAATATTTTAAAAAAGATTTTCTTTATAAAGGCTTGTACATATAATTTACACTAAACCCTTGTGTCATATATGTTTGAGCATCATATCTGTACGCGGTAGAAAAAATTACTGGTGTTGGAATCGGCATCATCAAATCTGCGATAGAAATTCTTTTCGGACTGTTCGGAGAAAGTATAAATGCTTCAACATCACCTGCTTCTTCTGAAATCATTCTAGATACTTTATAAGCAAAAGGAAGTAATGTGAAAGGACTGATTTGAGTATCGTAGTTTAAAAACTCATATCCGTACTTTTCAGTAACCGGACCTTCTACTCCCGCATTAATTGCACCAATGCTCACTTCTGCTTTTGAAACATTATCACCAAAATAAGTATAAGCTGTTTTACTGTATTTCTGATCTACATAAGGAACTCCCGTCACATCTTCACCGCTCTTCATTGTAATTCCGGCAAATTTTCCAGTAGTAGAACTATACGTTAAATTATAAATTGATTTTATTCTTTTATCAACTAAATAAGGACCAGGCGTAGTTGACGGCGGAACAGGAGGTGTTCTTTTATAAAAGACTCTGTTTTCTGAGATAATAGTCAATCTTCCTAAATTCCCATATGTAAACAACTGAGTGTAGACAATACTGTCATCATCAATCGTCCCATCGTTATCTAAATCTAAATGTCCGTTGAAAGTTATTTGGCTGATTTTATCACCACTCCACATCACATTGGTTATAGAATTTTTTTCTGTGATCACATTAGATAAAAGGAGACCATTGTAACGGTATTCTGCCAATGTATCTGAGTCTGTAACTTCTCTGAACAAAGCTCTAGGGCCGTTAAAACCACTATTCTGATTCAAGTCAATTAAAGGGTTACCTTCTTCATCAGTCAGGTCTTTACAAGAATGAACAGACGAGATGCCAGCTACAAGTAAAATAAAATAGAAAAGTTGTTTCATTTCCGAAGGGATTATTTATTTTTCCACAAATATAATTTTTTTTTGAATAAAAATTGCGTTTTACTTTATATTATCGCAAAATAATAGTGAAAACTTAAAAAAATTGGTACTCAAATATTGATTCCGATATAATCCTGAAAAATACTCGATCATTTTTTTCAATATGTTGTAGTAGAATATTGTTTTCTAATCTTTTATTACTAAAATCTATCTGGTTTAAACACCAATATTAGAAAATATCATGATGGTGATGTCCTCCACCACTACTTTTTCCGTCGCTTTCTTGAGCAGGATAAATTATTTCATTTAGACTTTGTGGAGAAATCTTTAAACTGTTTTTGGGTAAATCAATTGATATTTGATTATTAGAACTTATATCATTTAAATGTATTTTTTTGTCTGTCTTCACAAGAACCTTATTCATTTTATCAAAAACTTTATCTAAAGTATTTTTTTCGCCAGAAGATTTTGGTGAGAAATATTCTACCTGAAGTGCCAAAGTTTTGATTGATTTCGGCTGATTATGCTCAATAATATCTAAAATCTCAGGACGAATTTTTATCGCATCACTGTACCAGACATTACAAGATTTATCGTCCGGAACTAAAAAAGTCTGGCATTTGACAGCAGAATAATTTTTGAGAGGCGAACTCGTAATTGTAGAAACTACATTTTTTCCAGAACTGTCAAAGTATTGAAATATAATCCCAAACGGGGGTTGCGCCGTAAGACTTGTACTCCCAATATTTTCAGGATCAATAATTGGCTTTTCCAGTTCCTGAACCCATTTCTGAAAATCTTTTTTTGCAATCGAAGTATGCCAGGATTTTTGATCTTTAGTATAAAAATAATCCACAGAATCTTGCCCTTTTCGGTAAATCATTCCATAAGAAATATTTTTAAAAAGCTTTTCTGTCACTTCTCTTTTCACATCATTGCCGTTGAACGTTAAGACGATATCAGAGTGCGTCCCAAGCATATCTTTCTCTTCCAGCTTAATGATTCCTTTGAAATATCCTTCGGAATCATTGAGGGGTTCTTTTATATCTCCAATCGCACTCTGTTCCGTCTTTTTACAAGAAATTATCATTGTTGATACGAATACCAACAATGATAATTTAAAAAATTTAAATTGAATTATTTTTTGAATCAAAAGCACCTTTTTATTTATATTCTGACAAAACTAACAAATAAAAACACGTTATAAAGCCTTATAAATATATTTTTGGGCTTGAGCTTGATCCGAAGTTGGGTAATTCATCGAATCATAAATGTAAGTAAAACTGCCGCTTACCAATGGAACCGGAACCGATCCGACAGGTGGAAAGACGATATTGAAACTCTTGACATTATTAGCCGATAATGATTGGAAATTAGCTGGATGAAACAAACCCCACATCACAAAAAAGTTTTTGGCAAAGTTGTGTATGGGTTTATTTTATCATCGTAAAGTGGGTAATTATATGTACCATTAGACATTACAGAAGACATATCCGGAACTCCTGTTGAGCTTGTAACTCCGGCTTCTATTACAATTTTTGTAATATTATCTCCGGCATTGGTGAAATTATAATTGGTAAAATTTACATACGTAGTTCCGGACTTCTTTTTTTCTACAATTTTCGTCATTTTTCCGGAACCATCATAAGTGTAAGTATATTCGCTATTAAAGTTAGCTATACCTCCAATAGCTCTTTGACAAGTTGTATGATTGATTTTCCCGCCTGCATCGTATGTAATATCAAAATCATAAGTTTGACCATTACTTACTGGCGCACCATTTAATTCTTGTCCGAATTTTACTTTAGTAATTTTCCCTGAAGTATACGTCGCAGTTCCTACAATAAATGAAGTAGGACCACTTGCCTCCTGGAAAATTGCTTTCTGAAGAACATTTCCGGTGGTTACAAATTCTTGATTAGTCACATTATTGACAGTAATTTTGTGTAAAATTCTTGGACCTGTAATTGTGGGACCCGTAGTTCCACCACCACTCCCGCCTGGAGTGTTATTAGGATTATTTTGATTGATAGGATCTGCGGTTGTATTGTCGCATGAGAACATAAAGAAAAGAAGTAGAGCTGCTACGACTTTAAAAAAGTTGTTTTTGATCATAAAGTTTAGTTTTTTTTAGTTCACAAATATAATTATTTTTCAACACGACTTGATTTAATTTAAATTTTTAACAAAAAAATCTAAAAACTTTCGCTTTTAGATTTATATTTTGATTAAAATTTCAGAAAACCACAAATATGTTGATGATTTTAAACATTTAAAATAGATTTCAATAAAACGTTCACCTCATCTACATTTTGCACCCCATCTTTTCTCATCATTAATTGATTGCCTTCTTTCCCAATCTTCTCTTTCAACTGAGCCTGTGACGGATTTTGCGTTAGATAACTGATAATATGCCTGAATTTATCGGTCTGATAAAATTTATCTTGTGGATTATTCGGGAAATATCCTAAAAAAACCTCGTTTTTCATGACAATCTTTTCAAAACCAATATCTGCAGCAAGCCATTTCAAGGCAACACTTTTTAATAAGTTAACAGCTTCAGAAGGTAATGTTCCGAAACGGTCTGTCAATTCCGATTCAAATTTCTGAAGGTCAATTTCATTATCAATTTCCGCTAATTTTTGGTAAAGCAACAATCTTTCTTCCGTGCTTGAGATGTAAAAATCTGGTAACATTAATTCTAAATCTGTATCAATATTAACTTCTTTTACAGACTTGAATAATTTCTGACGGTCTTCTTCGTTTTCAAACAGATTTTCAAAATCTTTATCGTCTTTTAATTCTTCAAGAGCTTCCTGCATCATCTTTTGATACGTTTCAAAACCCATTTCGTTGATAAATCCGCTTTGCTCACCGCCTAACAAATCTCCCGCACCACGAATTTCCAAATCTTTCATCGCAATCTGAAAACCACTTCCCAAATCTGAAAACTGTTCAATCGCTTCCAGCCTTTTTCTGGCATCAGAAGTCACCATATCCAAAGGCGGCGTAATCAGATAACAGAAGGCTTTTCGGTTACTTCGCCCGACACGACCTCTCATTTGGTGAAGATCTGCCATCCCGAAACGTTGCGCATCATTAATAAACATGGTATTCGCATTCGGAACGTCTACTCCACTTTCTACAATGGTGGTTGCAACCAAAACGTCATATTTCCCTTCCATAAAGTCAAGAACGTTTCTTTCAAGCTGTTTACCTTCCATTTGTCCGTGACCTGTAATTACTCTCGCATCAGGAACCAATCTTTGAATTAATCCTGCAATATCTTTAAGATTTTCAACTCTGTTGTTAATAAAATAAACCTGTCCGTCACGCTGCAATTCATAAGAAACTGCATCACGAATAATTTCTTCACTAAAACCAACCATATGCGTTTCCACAGGCTGTCTGTTTGGCGGTGGTGTTTTAATTACAGATAAATCTCTCGCAGCCATCAATGAAAACTGTAAAGTTCTCGGAATCGGCGTTGCAGTCAATGTCAGCGTATCAATATTAGATTTTAAAGTTTTCAGTTTATCTTTTACCGAAACTCCGAATTTATGCTCTTCATCGATAATTAAAAGACCTAAATCTTTAAATTTAACTTTTTCAGAAGCTAATTGGTGCGTTCCAATGACGATGTCTATCTTTCCGTCTTTTAAACCCGCTATGGTTTCAGATTTTTGCTTTGCCGTTCTGAATCTGTTTAAATAAGAAACATTTACAGGAAAATCTTTCAATCTCTCTGTAAAACTTCGGTAATGCTGAAACGCCAAAATCGTTGTCGGCACTAAAATCGCAACTTGTTTTCCATCTGTAGCAGCTTTAAAAGCAGCACGAATGGCAACTTCTGTTTTCCCGAAACCTACATCTCCACAAACCAGACGATCCATCACGGTGTCGGCTTCCATATCGTTTTTCACATCGATGGTTGCTTTTTCCTGATCGGGTGTATCTTCGTAGATAAAACTCGCTTCCAACTCATTCTGAAGATAAGAATCCGGTGTGTAGGCAAAACCTTTAGCTGTTTTTCTTTCTGCGTATAATTTAATTAAATCAAAAGCGATCTGCTTGACTCTGGCTTTTGTTTTCTGTTTTAATGATTTCCAGGCGGGCGAACCTAGTTTACTCAAAACGACTTCTCTCCCATCGGGACCGTTGTATTTTGAGATTTTATGTAATGAATGAATACTTACATATAATAAGTCTCCATTTTTATAAGTTAATTTAAAACATTCCTGAATTTTCCCGTCATTATTCACTTTTACCAATCCCATGAATTTTCCGATTCCATGGTCGATGTGAGCAATATAATCTCCAACTTTTAACGACATCAAATCTTTCAGAGTCAACTGTTCAGATTTGGCAAACGTGTTTTTCGCTTTATATCTTTGGTAACGATCAAAAATCTGGTGATCTGTATACACTAAAACTTTGTGGTCATTGTCTACAAATCCTTCATGAAGTTCAGATTTAAAACTTTTAAAAGGCAATTGATTTTCTAATTCCTCAAAAATAGATTCTAGTCTTTCCTTTTGTTTATCGGTAGAAAAAGAAATCCACGTATCAAAACCCTGCTGCTGCTTTTCTTCTAAATCTTCAATTAGTAATTCGAAATTTTTATGAAAAGAGGATTGTTGCGTCTGTTTGATTTCGACCTGTTCTATATTTGGTATTTCGATTGATTGTGGACTGAAATCTATGGTTTTAAATTTCTTATAATCAAATAAAAATTCTTCATCAGAAATAAACAATTCCTGCGGAGTTCTGTGCGAAATATCTTTGCTTAATGTTTCGTATTTCTCTAAAGATTTCTCGTAAAAGTTTCTGACTTTTTGTAAACCGATTACCGCATTTTTAGAAATCACAAAACTGTCTTTCGGCAAAAGTTCCAGCAAAGAAACACGACTTCCAGACACTGAATAATTCATATTCGAAACCAACTGAAAATCTTTTACTTTATCGACAGAAAGCTGAGTTTCAATGTCAAAAGTTTTAATGTTTTCAACTTCATTTCCAAAGAAAGTAATTCTGTAAGGTTTCTCGTTTGAATAAGAAAACACATCCACAATTCCTCCACGTACAGAAAATTCTCCCGGCTCGGAAACAAAATCCGTCTGCTGAAACTGATAATGCGAAAGCAATTCATCCACAAAATCAAAATCAAGTTGGTCTCCTACTTTGATATGATGAGAAATAGCTTTAAAATCTTCTTTCTTCAAAACCTTTTCAGACAGAGCTCCCATATAGGCAACAATAATCTTCGGAGACTTTTCTGAATTTATTTTATTTAAAACATCAGTTCTTAGAACCAAATTGGCATTCTGAGTTTTCTCAACCTGATAAGGCTCCAGATGCGTTGCCGGAAAATATAAAACCTTTTCTTTACCCAGCAAATCTTCCATTTCGGTGTTTACATACAAAGCATCTTCTTTATCGTCAACGAGATAAAGAATTGTTTTTTTATGAGTAAGAAAAAGTTCGGCAGTGAAAATCGAAACCGAAGAGCCGGCACTTCCTCTCACAGAAAGATGCTGATGACTCTCTAGCTGAATAAAAATTTCTTTTCCAAATTCTTTTTTAAGTAAATCTGGCAAAAAGCTTTCTTTTATGGTTTTTAAATGCATAAAAATTATAATAGGTATAAACGACAAAAGCGATTTCGGGAGAATTCCGAAACCGTTTTAGCATTACAAAGATAATGCTATTTTCCTTAAACGTTCAGCGGATTGTCTTTATATAGAAATATCAATAATAAATGAATATAAATCACAATTTTTCATTAAAGATTAAAAAATACGTTAAAAATATTCACATAATTGATTACGGCACAGTGTTTGAAAAGTCTACTCCCGTAAACCAAAAAAATAATTTTATGAAAAATGCAATCAAAATTTTAGGAGTTTTTATGCTGGTGATGTTCACTGCAATTTCATTCACATCGTGTAGTAGCGATGACGATCCGGCAGACAATGATTTCTTTGCAGGAACTTACAAAGGAAAAATTACTTACAATGATGGCTCCACAACAGTTTCAGAAGACAATGGAAGTGTATTTGTGACAAAAATCGCAAGTGCTACAAAGTATAACTTCAGATTTTCAAACGGAATCCCTGATCTTAATGGTCTGGAATTTGAAAAACAAGGAGATAACACATTGGTAATGGTAGGTTCTAACGCCTTAGTTTATGTTAGAATTGACAATAACGAACTGAAAATGTACTACACTGCAGACGGCAAAACATGGACAGCTAATGCTACCAGATAACAACTATTCATACATATACGAAACCTGTTTCTCTTTTGGGAAGCAGGTTTTTTTATTTTTAATTTGATTTAATGTTTTTTTAATCTGTAATAAACTTTAGTTAAGTATCTTAAAATTGATTTTCATATTGAGATTTTATTTAAATTTACTTAAAATAAAAACAAACAATTTTATATGAAAAAATTTCTAACAGCAATGTCAATCGTATTAGGATTGGGATTTGCAACAGCTCAACAAGCTGTTCCTGCTACAAAAAGCACCGTACAAAAAACAACTAAAACAGTAAAAGCTGCTAAACCCGTAGCGGCAAAACCTGCAGTCAAACTAAAAAAGGACGGAACGCCTGACAAAAGATATAAAGAAAACCAAAAGTTAAAAAAAGACGGAACGCCAGATAAAAGGTACAAAACAAACAAATAATCAACATTAAAAAATGTTGTTTTTCATAATCAAATTTTGAAGAACCGAGGGATTTTTATTCGTCGGTTTTTTGTGTTTAAATTTTAAAATATTTGACAGAATTCTCTACTTATTTATAAATTTGAAGCATGTTAAACTTCTTCAAGAAAAATGCGGCACTGGTTTGGGCAAAAAAACATGTTCAAAAGACAAATGATTTTAAGCAAAATGCAGAAAAAAATCAGGAGAAACTGCTTTTGTCATTGGTGAAAACTGCCGAGAAAACACTTTTCGGAAGAGAGCATCAATTTGAAAACATCAAATCAATTGCAGATTTTCAGAAAAATGTGCAGATTGCAGACTACGAAGACCTTAAACCTTATATCGAAAAAGTAAAAAAAGGGCAACGCAACATTCTCTGGACAGAAACTCCTGAATATTTTGCGAAAACGTCAGGAACCACCTCGGGTTCGAAATATATTCCGATTTCAAAAGAAGGAATGCCATATCAGGTTGCAGGAGCTCAAAGTGCGTTATTTCATTATATTTCAAAAAAAGGAAATGCCGATTTCGTCAACGGAAAAATGATTTTTTTGCAGGGAAGTCCGGAATTGGAAGAAGTTTTCGGGATTAAAACCGGCAGACTTTCCGGAATTGTTGCACATCACATTCCAAATTACCTTCAAAAAAACCGTCTTCCAAGTTGGGAAACCAATCTGATAGAAGATTGGGAAGCCAAAGTCGACAAAATCGTAGAAGAAACGGAAAAAGAAAACATGACTTTGATTTCCGGAATTCCACCGTGGTTGATCATGTATTTTGAAAAATTGATTGAGAAAAACGGCAAGAAAATCAAACAGCTTTTTCCTAATCTTCAATTGATTGTAACTGGCGGCGTCAATTATGAACCATATCGTGAAAAGATGGAAGAACTTTTGGGCGGAAACGTTGACATCGTTCAGACATTTCCTGCTTCGGAAGGTTTTTTTGCATTTCAGGATGATTATACGAAAGAAGGACTTTTGCTTTTAACCAATCACGGGATTTTCTACGAGTTTATTCCTTTGGAACAATATGGAAAGCCAAATGCTCAAAGACTGACTTTAAAAAACATTGAGCTTAATAAAGATTACGCTTTGATTTTAACGACAAATTCAGGTTTGTGGGCATATTCTATTGGTGACGTCGTAAGATTTATTGATAAAAAACCGTACCGAATACTGGTTAGCGGAAGAACCAAACATTTTACCTCAGCTTTTGGTGAGCATGTGATTGCTTTTGAAGTGGAGGAAGCTATGAAAGCTACAGTTGAGAAATTCCCTGCACAGATTACAGAATTTCATCTTGCACCGGAAGTGAACCCAGAAGAAGGGTTACCTTATCATGAGTGGTTTATCGAATTTGAAAAAGAGCCGGAAAATTTAGGTCTATTTAAAAATGAATTGGATGATCAGCTGAGAAAACGCAATACCTATTATGATGATTTGATTTCGGGAAATATTCTTCAGAAATTAAAAATCAGTAAGCTTTCTAAAAATGCATTTCAGGAATATGCAAAATCTGAAGGTAAACTTGGCGGTCAAAATAAAATCCCAAGATTGGCAAATGACAGAAAAATTGCGGATTTGTTGAAAATTTATAAAATTTAAACACATTTTCTTGATTATGAAAACATATATTCAAAAAAAATGATAAATTTGGAAAACTAAAATTTAATAATGAAAGCATCTGTACTTTTAAAATCATCTTTACTAACGGGTTTATTTGTCATCTCATCTTGTGCTACCACAAAGTACAGCGAAAATATTTCAACAAATAATTACTCTAATCTTGAAGCAGGAAAAATGTATGTTGTAACACCAAGAGACGGTTCTAAAAAGCAGACGATTCTTTTCAGAAACATCAGTGGCGACAACATTATCGGAACTGCAGGTAAAAAAGACAGTACAGAAGTGGTGATTCCTAAATCTAATGTAGCATCTGTAAAAGATAGATCTCAAGGAAGAGTGGTAGCCGGTGCTGCCGTAATCGGAGCTGCAGGAGTTGCTGCAATAGTCATCAGTTCTTTGAGAGCTGACTAAAATAGACGTTATCTTTCAGAAGAAATAACCAAATTCTTTTGAAAACCCGATATACAAATAGCCCTGAATAAATATTTAGGGCTATTTTTGCGGAATGATTTCTCTTTCCCCGCTTAAAACCTTAGAAAATATAGAATTCAGAAATCTTCTTACAGGGAGATTTTTTATTGTTTTAGCATTCAGGATGCTTGCCACACTTTTAGGTTGGTGGGTATATCAATTAACAAAAGACCCTTTTTCTATTGGGTTAATCGGACTTTCGGAAGTGATTCCGGCAGTGAGTTGTGCTTTGTACGCCGGCCACGTTATTGATATGAATGAAAAGAAGAAACTACTATTAATCTGCACTTATCTTTATGTTTTTCTGATTGGATTATTATTAATTCCGGCGTTTTATAATGTTGAACTTCATTTTACAGGACATGAAATCACCTATTATATTTACGGAGTAATATTTTTCACCGGCATTGTAAGAGCATTTATAGGCCCGATTGTTCCGTCGATGATTCCTAAAATTGTTCAGAAAGTCAATCTACCAAGTGCCATTACATTAAACCAAGGAACTTTTTTAATTTCTTCAGTTTGCGGACACGCTGCCGGAGGATTTTTGATTGGTTTAGTTGGTGTAAAGTGGACTTTAATTGTGATAATTTCTTTAATATCAATTGCCTCTATTTTTTTCTGGCAACTGAATAAACAGTTTTCTGAACATGAAAAGGATAAAATAAAAGTGATGGAAAGTATGCGTGAAGGTATTTCTTATATTTTTAAAACTAAAGAAATACTTGGAGCACTTTGTCTGGATATGTTTGCTGTACTTTTTGGTGGTGCCGTTGCGATGATTCCTGTTTTTGCGACAGATATTTTAAAATCGGGCGCCGAAGGTTTTGGATTATTAAATGCGGCTTCAGACATTGGTTCAATGATTATCATTACCACACTTTCTATAATTCCTTTGCGTAAAAACCAAGGTAAAGTATTGCTTGGTGTCGTTGCTGGGTTCGGACTTTGCATCATTGGTTTCGGGCTTTCACATTATTATTGGCTTTCATTTATGTTTCTGGTTTTGAGCGGAATGCTTGATGGAATTTCTGTTGTCATCCGTGGAACTATTGTGCAGTTGAAAACTCCGGATCATATCCGCGGACGTGTTTTGAGCGTAAACTCCATCTTCATTATGTCAAGTAACGAAATGGGACAATTTGAGAGCGGTTTGGCCGCAAAACTTTTAGGAGTCGTACGTTCCGTGGTGTTTGGAGGCAGCATGACTTTGCTGATTGCATTGATCGTTGCCGGCACGAATCCCAAATTAAGAAAAATGCAATATTAGGAGATATTATACGTACTTCTTAAATATCTTTTAAATCTTTAACCGTAGGCGAATATTTTTTTTATATTTGTACTAAAAATTTTTCGGAAATGAAAAAACCTTTACTCATTTTTTTATTGATACTATCTCAATTACTTTCTGCCCAATCAGATTGCCCTACAGCTATTACCGTATGTGGAAACTCTGGGATATCATACACACCTACAGGACCTGGTACTATTTTGGAGGATCTGGGAGGATGTTTGGTTAGTGACGAGCACTTTTCTGTTTGGTATACTTTTACAATATCAACAGCAGGAACATTAACCTTCACTATTGACCCAAATGTGTTTGCAGATGATTATGATTTTGCAGTCTATGGCCCAAATAAACCTTGTGGAAATTTAGGAGCCCCTGTCAGATGTAATTATTCCGGTGCGGATGGTCCTACTGGCCTGAATTTAAGCACAAACGGCCCTACAGGAATAGATACTGGGGGAATTTTAACGCAATGGAGCGGCTTCATGAATGTGCTTCCAGGGGAAACTTATTATTTGATTGTTGATAACTTTTCTAGCTCCGCTAATGGTTTTACACTTTCTTGGGGAGGAACCGCTACATTAGCATCACCATTTAATGATCCCAGCTTAGTTACCAATCCTTTTATAACTCCAGGTCTGCCAAATGCTAATCCTGCCCAACCAAATGAAGTGGTGGTATGTACAAATCCTGCAACTTTTGATTTTAGTTCATTAACAAGCGGAATCATCAACGGGAATACAAATTTCACCGTATCTTACCATTATAACACCAATGATTTATTGACAGGTGCAAACCCTATTGTTGGTTCTACCAGTGTGAATATTACAGACACCTATTATTATAGTATTACTTACACAGATCCTACCAACCCGAGCAATCCTATTAATAAGTGTAAGCAAACAGGTGAGTTTAAATTTAAAGATGGATCTATCGTAGCTACCGATGCTACTCTTACAGAATGCAAAAATAATAATGAGGGAACTGCCGTCTTCAATCTGACAACGGCTAATGTTATCAACATTCCAACTGCTACCGAAAAGTATTACCCTTCAATGTTTGATTTGAATGGCAATACCAACGAAATTACAAATCCTTACCAGTATCTATCTGCAGGAGGATCCGTTTTTGTTTTGGTAACTTCTGAGTTTGGCTGTACAGACATTGCAGAAATAAAATTAAACTTTCATCCGGTGGTTACTGTAATAGAAGCAACTTTAAGAGCATGTTTTATTGAGAGTAATCCTTCAACAGGCGAGTTTAATTTACCAAACGCACCGGTAACCTTAGATGCCGGAACGACTAAAAAGTTCTACCCATCAGAAACTGATGCTATTAATCAAACCAATGAGATTTTAAACCCTGCAAATTATATTGCTCCAAATGGTGTAGTTTATGTAAGAGTAATGAACGCCACTGGATGTTATACTGTTGCAAAGATTAACCTAGTGGTTATTCCGCCAGTATACTCTACAGTTTTGGTTGATAAAGTAATCTGTATTGAAGATAAAACAACTTTAGATGCAGGACCTGGATTTACTGCATACGAATGGAGCACAGGTGCAACCACACAAATCATCTCTAACGTAGGTGTAGGAACTTATTGGGTAAAACTTACAACAGGAGATTGTACTGCAATTCAAAAAGTGAAAATTTATGCAACAGAGCAGCCGGTTATTTCAAATGTTGAGATTACCAACAATTCAATTGCTGTTAATGTTACAGGAGGAACTCCGGCATACCAATATTCTTTAGACAATGTAAATTGGCAGGATTCTAATGTATTCTCGGGTCTTACCAGAGGAGATTACACAGTATATGTGAAAGACTCTTATGATTGTGTACCTATGGAAATCGTAATTGTACTTCCTAATATCATCAATGTAATTACTCCAAATGGTGATGGTGTGAATGATGTGATTAATTATTCTGCTCTTTCAGGAAAAGGCAATTTGATTTTAAACATCTTTGACAGATATGGCACAAAAATCCACCAGGCAGATAAGTCAAATAACTACACTTGGGATGGAAAAATTGGCGGCAAAAATGTACCAACAGGAAATTACTGGTATTCTGTAACCTGGAACGAAAACAATAAAAACAAAACCCCTATCAAATTCACAGGATGGGTAATGGTTAAAAACAGAGAATAATCATTTTTATAAAATCTGTAAATAAATCGCTTCTTGAGAGCGATTTATTTACTTTAAACATATTTGTATTATTTTGTTTAAATTTGCTTTAAATTCATTTCACATGAAAAAATTACTACTTTTTTTTATCTTAATAACATCACAACTGTTTTATTCTCAATCTGACTGTAATTCAGCTATTCCTGTTTGTGGAAATTCAGGTTTTTCATACACACCAATAGGCTCCGGAACCATTGATGAGGAACTCGGAGGTTGTTTGTCTAGTGATGAAAATTTCTCAGTATGGTATACGTTCACTATTGCAACATCCGGAACACTTACATTTACTATTGATCCAGCAGTATTTGCAGATGATTATGATTTTGCAGTATATGGTCCCAACGTAAGTTGTGGAGCTTTGGGAGCACCAATCAGGTGTAACTTTTCAGGAGCAGATGGTCCTACCGGCCTTAATTTAACATCAACCGATCCTAATGGAGGTACATTTGGACAGTGGAGTAGCTATATGGATGTAGTTGCTGGTGAAACTTATTACTTAATTGTTGACAATTATCTTAGCACCGCCAATGGTTTTTCATTAAATTGGGGAGGAACTGCTACTTTGACTTCTGCATTTAATAATCCTACACTTACTCCAAATCCTTTTATTACTCCAGGACTTCCGGGACCAACACCTACATCTCCTAATGAAATTTTAAAATGTGCATTACCGATGCAGTTTGATTTCACTACGCTTTCTACAGGTATCATAAACGGAAATACTAACTTTACAGTTACCTATCATGACACTGAAAATAATGCTATTACAGGAACTTCTCCACTTACAACCACAACGATAAACGGAACAACAATCTACTATTATAGATTAAAGTATACAGATCCTGCAAATCCTACAAATCCTATTAATGGATGTTTTCAGCTCGGTACTTTTAAATTCAAACAAGGAAATATTGTTGCAAATAATGCAACACTTACAGAATGTAACAACAATGGAGCTGGAACAGGAATTTTCAACCTTACATCAGCCGCTGTTTTCGGAGATCCTACTGCAACTAAAAAGTACTATCTTACATTAGCTGATCTTAATGCTGACATCAATGCTATTACAAACCCTACAGCATATGTCTCTGCACCAAAAACAATTTATGTAAAAGTTACTTCTGTAGAAGGATGTACAGATGATTCAACAATCACGTTAAACTTCCATCCTGTAGTCGTTTTGACACCTGCCACTTTAGAGTCTTGTTTTATTGAAAACGCAATTACAACTGCAACTTTTGATTTGACAACTGCGACCGTGACTTCTCAGACGGGGATTACAAAAAGATTCTTTAAAACTCAGGCAACTGCTTTATCGGGTACTAATGAAATTTTAAACCCAACAACTTATATTGCAGAAAACAGTGAAGTATATGTGAGAGTCACCAACACAAATGGATGTTATGCAATAACAAAAATCACATTAAAAGTTCTTCCTCCTGTAAAATCTACAGTATTAAAAGACAAAACAATCTGTCTTGAAGACAGAACAACCTTAGATGCTGGTCCAGGGTTCACAGGTTACGAATGGAGTACGGGAGCTACTACCCAAAGTATTCAGGATGTAGGAATTGGAACTTACTGGGTAAAACTGAAAACTGGTAAATGCTTCACACTACAACAAGTCAAAGTATTACCTACGTCGCAACCGGTAATCGCTAGTTTAGATATCAACAATAATACAATTACAGTAAATGCTACAGGAGGAACTGCCCCTTACCAATATTCTATTGACGGTACAAATTGGCAGAACTCTAATATATTTAATAATCTTCCAAGAGGTGAAAATAAAATCTACTTAAAAGATTCTTTTGATTGTACTCCGATTATAGTTCAGGTAACTGTTCCTAATTTAGTGAATGCAATTACTCCAAACGGAGATAATGTAAACGACGAATTAGATTACTCTGCATTAGCCTATAAGAAAAATCTTGTTTTCACAATCTACAACAGATACGGAAATAAAATCTATGAATCTGATAAACTAAGAAATTACAAGTGGGACGGTACATCAGGCGGTAAGAAAATCATAACAGGAACTTACTGGTACACCATCACTTGGGACGAAACCGACATCAACAATACCCATACAGTTTACAATGGATGGATATTGGTAAAAAATAGAGAATAAGTAAAATCTCATATCATTAGAATCACCTCAGCAACGGGGTGATTTTTTATTAACATCATTCAATGCCTTTGGATATTGATATTTTAAAAGTTATCAACAATAAATATGAATTACTCAATTCAAATTATTTTCTAAATAAACTATCTTTGCAATATGGCGCAGAAAGAAACTTTATCTTCTCTTACTCAAGGAAACTTTGCTAGAGAATTATCGATTGCAGATGGAAAAATGCCTCCCAATGCTGTAGATTTTGAACGTTTGGTTGTCGGTACTTTTTTAATTGATAAAAAAGGACTCGATCATTCTATTGATCTTTTGACTCCCGAAGTTTTTTACGACCCAAGACATTCGGTGATTTTTGAAGTGATTCTAAAACTATACGAAGGAAACCAACCCGTCGATTTGATGACCGTTATTCAGGAGTTAAAAAAAACAGACAGATTAGCTTCTGCAGGCGGAGATCATTATATTATTGAATTAACTATGGGTGTAAGTTCATCTGCCCATATCGAATATCATGTACGTGTAATTCTCGAAAAATATATTTTGAGAAGTTTAATTAATGTTTCTGCCAATGTTATTGACACCTCTTACAAAGAATCAACAGATGTTTTTGAACTTTTGGATAAAGCCGAACAGTCATTTTTTGAAATTACCAATGGAACAATCAAAAAAGGATTTGATACCGCAAATACATTAGTAAAACAAGCAATTGATACCATCAAATCTCTTAAAGATAAAGAAGGAATTTCAGGAGTTCCTTCCGGATTTACAGGAGTTGACAAAGAAACCGGTGGCTGGCAAAATTCAGATTTAATTATTATAGCGGCACGTCCGGCGATGGGGAAAACGGCATTTCTTCTTTCTATGGCAAGAAACATTGCTGTGGGGCACAAAATTCCAATGGCACTTTTCTCTCTCGAGATGGCATCTGTACAGTTGATCACCAGAATGATTGCTTCTGAAACAAAAATTTCATCAGAAAAATTAAGAAAAGGACAAATGAGCGATGAAGAATGGCAAAGACTATTCTCCAACGTATCAGAACTTGAAAATGCTCCTTTATATATTGATGAGACTCCTTCCCTATCCATTTTCGACTTCCGTGCAAAATGTCGAAGATTGGTAATGCAGCATGGCGTGAGAATCATCATGGTTGATTATCTTCAGCTGATGACTGCAAGCAGCGGAGGAAAAGGAGGCGGAAACCGTGAACAGGAAATTGCAATGATCTCTCGTTCATTAAAAGCAATTGCTAAAGAATTAAATGTTCCCGTAATTGCACTTTCTCAGCTGTCAAGAACCGTAGAAACCCGCCCGGGAAAAAGACCTCAGCTTTCAGATTTGAGGGAATCGGGAGCGATTGAGCAAGATGCTGATATTGTATCATTTATCTTCAGACCAGAATATTATAAAATTGCCGTTTGGGACAATGATGAAGAAGGACAAGAATCCTCCACAGAAAACCAGGCCGAACTAATTATTGCAAAACACAGAAACGGTGCAACTGCCGATGTAAGACTTTCTTTTATGAAGCATTTTGCGAAATTTGGCGATATTGGCGAAACAGATAGCAGTTATCCATCAGGAGGTTCACAATCTCATGAACCTAGTGGTTTTGAAAAAATAAAAACAACCATTCAGCCAGGAGCAGCATTTGATTTACCTGATAATTCTAAGGTTTCGGGCTCTTCAATGAATGATCTGGATGACGAAGATGATTTTCCTTTTTAACTTCTAAAATTAAGGTTGAGGCCTAGGCTTATTTAACCTTGAAATAATTTAATTTTTATTTAACTAAACCCCAAACTTAATCTCAACCTAAAAATTTTGAGAATAGAAATCTATACAGACGGCGCATGCAGCGGAAATCCCGGAAAAGGCGGATTCGGAATTGTCATGAAAGTTCCTGAGAAAAATTATCAAAAAACATTCTCAAAAGGTTTTCGAAAAACCACCAACAACAGAATGGAATTGCTGGCAGTAATCACTGCTTTAGAAAAATTAAAATCTACCGAAAACGACATTCATGTTTTCACAGACAGCAAATATGTGTCTGACGCAATTAATCAAAACTGGCTTGCAGGGTGGATTAAAAGAGGCTGGAAAAGCGTAAAAAACCCCGATTTGTGGAAACGCTTTGCTGTACTTTTTAATGAGCACCATCCAAAGATGCATTGGGTAAAAGGCCATGCAGGTCATTTTGAAAATGAGCTGTGTGATAAGCTCGCCGTGGCCGCAGCAAGCTCAGCAAATCTTGAGATAGATACTTATTTTGAAAATTTGGAAAGCAATTCTTTATTTTAGTGCAAATAAATTTTGAATCATTCTAATCTCAGATTAATTATTTCCATTATTCCCTTACAAATCATAAGATATTTTACCATATAGTCATACTTTTTTACAAAATTAACATTAAATACATATTTATTACTTGGGATTTAATATCTTTACACGTCTAATTATAAAATCCTAATAGATGAATAAAAATTTACTGTTTTATTTTACCATATTTCTACTTTGCATTTCCGGAAAATACCATTCCCAAACTTACCAGCTCGCAGGAACTCCTTTCACTACCGCTGGCTGGACGATGGTTGCTCCTACAGTGGCAAGCACAGATTTTATTCAGCTTACTCCAGACACAAACAACCAATCAGGATCTGTAAGGCTGAATGATCCTATCAACTTGAAATTTTGTGATAAATGGAGAGTGGAATTTGATTTCAGAATGGATTCTAACCAAACTGCCAATGGTGATGGTCTTGCATTTTGGTATCTGGCAAATCCGCCGGTAGCAAGTGTATTGGGATCAGGACTTGGGGTTTCGCAAAATGCAGTAGGTCTTATTGCCGGTTTTGACACCTACAACAATACAACTACAGCAGTAATGAGTAAAGTACATGTTGCATACGGCCAAGTAGTCAACACAACTGACACCAACAACGTAGAATTTTTTAATGTAGCCGGAAGTTCTTTTCATTCTCCGGATATGAATACCACTTTACCTTTTCAGGGAACTACATATAAACATGTTGAAGTAACAGCGCAAGTAGATCCTGCAATACCAACCAATTGGATCATACAGATAAAAATTGACGGCACTGTGATATGTAATCAATCTTTTGCTCCTTCAGGAGCGGCAGCTGCGATGACGGTTGGGTATTTTGGATTCTCGGCTTCTACGGGAGGAAACAGATCAAGACATTCTATTAAAAACGTAAAAATATACACAGATAAAGTAAGCATCTTACAGCCATCTGTCACACAATCTTACTGCCCTAATCCTTCAACAGGATTCGCAACAGTAAACCTTACATCATTTAACTCTCAATTTGTTGCAACCCCTGCAAATTACACGTTTACGTATTCTGTAGGAGGAACACCAATCACTAATCCTACAACTTATCAGTTTAATGCAAATACAACTATAAGTGTTTTTGTAAAAGATAACTCTGGAGTATTGTGCGACAACCCAGATGGTCAAATTAATCTCACCCTATCACCATTTACTGCCAATAACAGGACAATTTCAGAATGTAACAATAACAATGATACCACAGCTACATTTAATCTTACCACAGCAAATGTAAGTGGTGTACCCGGAATCGTTAAGAAATACTACAGAACACTAGCAGATCTGAACGCAGGAACAAATGAAATTACGAACCCCACTGCATTTATTTCGGGACCTACTATTATTTATGTAAAAGTAACAACACCACAAGGATGTACGGGCACGGCACAAATCACGTTAAACTTTCTTCCGTTACCAATAGTGACAGACGCAGCGTTACAATCTTGTTCTATTCCAACAAATATTACAACAGGACTTTTTGATTTAACTTCAGCAAACGTTACAGCAGAAACAGGTATAACGAAAACATTTTACACCTCCTTAGCGAACGCTTTAGCAGGAACAAATTCAATAGTAAATCCTATTGCCTATGTTTCTTCCAATTCAGAAGTATTTGTAAAAGTAACCTCTACTGTCAGCAATTGTTTTATCATTAAAAAAATTACATTAAAAGTAATTCCCCCTGTAAAATCAACAGTTTTAAAAGACAAGATAATTTGTATCGACGACAGAACAAATCTAGATGCAGGACCCGGTTTTGACGCATATCTATGGAATACTGGCGCAACTACGTCATCAATTCAAGGTGTACCTGTAGGAACATATTGGGTAAGATTGAAAACCGGAAGCTGCTACTCCACTCAGATTGCAGATGTAAAAGCAGCATCAAATCCTGTTATTGCAAGTATAGATATCAGCAACAATACGATTACAGTAAATGCTACCGGAGGAACAGCTCCTTATCAATATTCTTTAAACGGAACAACTTGGCAGGATTCTAATGTTTTCAAAGGGTTACCAAGAGGTGAAAATAAAATTTTCTTAAAAGACTCTTACAATTGTGAGCCAGTGCAAATACAAATTACAGTTCCGAATTTGCTCAATGCAATTACACCAAACGGAGATAACGTAAACGATGTTATTGATTATACAGCTTTAGCTTATAAGAAAAACTTAGTATTTATAGTATATGACAGATACGGAAACAAAAAATACGAGGCCGACAAGCTGAGAAATTTCAAATGGGACGGAACTTCCGGCGGAAAGAAAATCCCTACAGGAACTTATTGGTACACCATCTCTTGGAACGAAAATGACGCAAACAACACACGCACTCAATACAACGGCTGGGTACTTGTAAAAAATAGAGAATAAACTTCTCAAATAAAAATCACTCCTAATGGGAGTGATTTTTCGTAATAGTAAAATTGAATAAAAAAAATGAGCTAAATTGTGTTTTTTGATGAAATTTATACAAAAACAAATCAATAACTCAAAATAACATAAACTTTTATTCTATTTTTAAATTTAATCACACTTATAAATAAATTTTCATAATTATTTTATAAAAATAATTTATAATACATTACATAACCATAATCAATTTAATAAAATGAAGAAAACACTACTATTTTATCTTTCAATAATTCTTTTATTTTTCTTTCAAAACACATCTGCCCAAACATATCAGCTCACAGGAAACCCCGTCGTTACAACAGGATGGGATATTGTTCCTTCAGCAACTGCTCCCAATGATTTTGTACAGCTTACCGCAGATCAAACGGGTCAGTTTGGAGCCATAAAACTTTCAAACGCAATCAACTTAAAGTATTGTGATAAATGGAAAGTTGAATTCGACTTCAGAATCGACGGAAACGGAACTACAGCTTATGGAAGAGGTGATGGTTTGACATTTTGGTATCTTTCTAACCCACCAACAGCATTTACAACCGGTGGGGGATTAGGAATCCCAGCAAACGCAAACGGATTAATGGTTGCTTTTGATATCTTCAACAATTCTACAGAAGGACAAATGAGCAAAGTGCATCTTCTATATGGAACCAACAATACTCCAGCAGGAAATCCAAATATTGAATACAATGTGGCCGCAGGAAGTACATTTCACTCTCCGGATTTGCAGGCCACACAGCCTTTTGTAGGAGCAAACTACAAACACGTTGAAGTAAACGGTCAGGTTGATCCGGCCAATATCAACAATTGGATTATTCAAATCAGAATAGATGGCATTGTAATTACAAACCAATCTTTTGCTCCATCAGGAGGAGCCATCGGTATGACAACCGGGTACTTCGGATTTTCAGCAGGAACGGGAGCGGCGAGCGCAAGACATTCTATTAAAAATGCCAAAATTTTCATTGACAAAGTTCCTATTTTACAAAGTACAGTTACACCTTTTGTTTGTACCAATCCTTCTACAGGAAGTGGTTTTGTTGATTTAACTTCTTACGCAACACAATTTGTTAATGTTCCCAGCAACTATATTATCACTTATTATGTTTTAGGAAGCTCTACACCTATTGCGACACCTAACAACTTTCAGTACACAGGAAACACCACAATATCTGTAGTCATCAAAGATCCGTCTTCTACCCTATGTGATAATGGTGATGCGAGAATTATTTTAAATCCAAGTCCATTCGAAGCCGTTGATGCATCTATGACGGAATGTAATAATAATGGCTCAGGCGTTGGGATATTTAATTTAAATAATGCAGCTGTAACCACACTAGCCGGGGTTACTAAACAATATTATCCAACTTTAGCTGATTTGATTGCCGGAACAAATCAAATTATGAACTTTGCAGCATATCCAGCAGCACAGGGAACTACAATTCATGTAAAAGTAACTACTGCTCAAGGCTGTGTAGACAATGCAATTATAACGCTAAACACTTCTCCATTAGTCGTTGTAAATGATGCTACACTGAGAAGTTGCTTTGAACCAAATAATCCTTCACTAGGAATATTTAATTTACCAAACGCTCCAGTAACTACAGAACCGGGAACCACGAAAAAATACTTTCCATCTTTAACGGATGCAGTAAATGGAACTAATGAAATCAGCACACCTGCAACTTACACGGCTCCAAACGGAGTTGTATATGTAAAAGTAAGCAATGGAACCGGATGTTATTCAGTGGCAAAAGTAACCTTGGTTGTAATTCCACCAATATATTCTACCGTTTTGGTTGATAAAGTAATCTGTATTGAAGACAAAACCACTTTAGACGCAGGATCAGGATTTAGCGGATATGAGTGGAGCACTGGCGCAACGACACAAATAATCTCAAATGTCAGTGTAGGAACTTATTGGGTAAAACTGAAAAGCGGTGACTGTATTGCCACACAAACGGTAAAAGTTTACGCTTCAGAGCAACCCGTCGTAACTTCTATTGACATTTCAAACACCACAATTACTGTAAACGTTGATGGCGGAACTCCTGCTTATCAATATTCTTTAGACAATGTGAACTGGCAAGATTACAACGTGTTTACAGGGATTTCCAGAGGTATGCATAAAATTTACGTAAGAGATGTTTATGACTGTGAGCCAATTGAAGTTAATATCACGGTACCAAATTTAATCAATGTAATCACTCCAAACGGTGACGGACAGAATGATTATATCGATTACTCAGCTTTAGCAGGAAAAATAGATTTGACATTTAATGTTTTCGACAGATATGGCTCAAAACTTCACCAAGGAGACAAAACCAACCGATACATTTGGGATGGAACCGCGAATGGCAGGAAAGTTCCCACAGGAAGCTATTGGTATTCTGTAACATGGAATGAGAACAACAAAAATAAAACTCCAATCAAGTTCTCAGGTTGGATCATGGTAAAAAACAGAGACTAATTTTTTTTCATATTTTAATTATATTGCGATCACTCCCCTCAAAAGGAGTGATTTTTTATTTAGAAAATTTAAAAATAGAATTTTGGCACAAAACTGTCTTTATTCATATTCAATTCTTAAATTTGTCTTTATGAATTATTTGGAAGCTTTAAGCAGAAGATATTCTGTGAAAAAATTTAATCCCGAAATGATCATTCCGCAGGAAACACTTCTCAATATTCTTGAGGCAGGAAAATTGGCGGCAAGCTCTCAAGGTCTTCAGCCTTATAAAATATTCGTAGTTGAAAGTACAGAAATGAAGGAGAAACTGATACCTTCTTTTTATAATCCTTCACAAATTTCTACCTGTTCACACCTCATCGTTTTAGTTTCCAAAAAAGATATGGAAGAAACGTATCTTGACGGATATTTCAATCACATCTCTGAAGTACGTGAACATCCAGTTGAAAATTTAAATCTGTTTAGAAAAAGCATCACAAGTCATTTCAGCAGACAAGAGCATGATGACATTCTGAACTGGGCAGAAAAACAAGCTTATATAGTGTTAGCTAACTTAATGTATGCTGCAGCGATAGAAAATATCGACACATGCCCGATGGAAGGTTTCAGACAAGAATTGATCGAAGAAATTTTAGATATCAATCCGGAAAAAGAAAAAGTGACTGTAACATTGGCACTTGGCTACCGATCGGAAGAAGATCAGTTTCAGCACATGAAAAAAGTAAGGAAACCAAACGAAAAATTGTTTAAATTTATTTAATTATTTAGACGATTGTCTTAAAGCAAGAATATGATAAAAGCGGATGTATTAGTGATTGGTTCCGGAATTTCGGGGCTTTCTTATGCCATAAAAGTTTCAGAACAGCTTCCCGATGCCAAAATAATCATTGTAACAAAATCTGACGAAGACGAAAGCAATACAAAATACGCCCAAGGCGGTTTGGCTGTGGTTACAGATTCTAAAAACGATAATTTTGAAAAACATATCGAAGACACAATGCGTGCCGGAGACGGCGAAAATAAACGTGAAGTGGTAGAAATGGTCGTAAGAGAAGCACCTGCAAGATTTAACGAAATCGTTGAATGGGGCGCCAATTTTGACATGAAAAATGGAGAATTTGCTTTAGGAAGAGAAGGCGGCCACACTGAAAATAGAATCGTACACCATAAAGACATCACTGGTTTTGAGATCGAAAGAGCTTTATTGCAAACGGCCAAAAGCAGTCCGAATATTGAAATTCTTGATCACCACTACGTTATCGACATCATCACTCAACACCACGTTCCGGGAAAGGAATTGAATGAGGGTGAAATTAATTGTTATGGCGCATACATTTTAGATGAAAAATCTAAATCGATTAAAAAAATTACGTCAAAAATCACTTTAGTTGCGACTGGCGGAGCCGGTCATGTTTATAAAAACACCACGAACCCAGTAATTGCAACAGGAGACGGAATTGCTTTCGTTGCCCGTGCAAAAGGCAAAGTGACCAATATGCAGTATTATCAGTTTCATCCAACCGCTTTATACAGCAAGCTCGACGGAATGTTATTTTTAATTTCCGAAGCAGTGCGTGGTGATGGCGCAAAGCTGAGAACCAAAAAAGGTCAAAAATTCATGCACAAATATGATGAGCGTGAAGAATTAGCTTCCAGAGACATCGTTGCAAGAGCCATTGATGCAGAAATGAAAGTTACGGGAGACGAATTTGTTGGTCTTGACTGCAGAGATATGAGCCAGGAAAAGTTTTTGGAACATTTCCCTAATATTTATAAAAAATGCAAGGACGAAGGCATTGATCCTTTCACACAATTAATTCCTGTAGTTCCCGCTTGTCATTATCTCATGGGCGGAATTGAAGTTGATAAAGACGGACAGTCTTCTCTTAATAATTTATTCGCCGTCGGAGAATGTACCAACTCTGGACTTCATGGCGCTAACAGATTAGCTTCAAATTCTCTATTGGAAGGTTTAGTTTTCGGACATAATGCCGCTATGAAGACTATGGAATTATTGAATGAAAATAATTTTAATTTCGACGATTTAAAAGCTGTCCCCGAATGGAACGAAGAAGGTATGAAAATTATCGACGAAATGGTCATTGTTTCTTACCTCAGAAAACAGCTTCAGGAAATGATGAGTGACCTAGTAGGAATTGTGCGAAGCAACAGCCGTCTAAAAATGGCCCTCCAAAAGCATCAGGAAATCGCAGCTGCAGTTGACGAAATTTATCACTACTCTATTCTATCGCCTCAGCTTTCAGAATTAAGAAATTTAACAACAGTTGCTCATCTCATCATCACCCAATCGATGGAAATGATACAAAATAAAGGCGCATTTTACAATAAAGATTTAGTGCAAGCATAATTGATTATTAAAGAAAATAATGAAAAGACCAAACTACGCAACCGATAAAGTTTTAAAACAATTCATTAAAAATGCTTTGGAAGAAGACATTCAGGATGGAGACCACTCTACTCTATCTACAATTCCTAAAGATTTAGTGCAAAGTGCAAAACTTTTAGTGAAAGAAAACTGTATCCTTGCCGGAGTCGAATTGGCTGAAATTATTTTTAAACAATTTGATAAAAACTTAAAAATCGAAAAATTCATCAAAGATGGTGAAACTGCAAAAATCGGCGACGTAGCTTTTATCGTAACCGGAAGTGCGAGATCTATTTTATCTACAGAAAGATTAGTTTTAAACTGCATGCAGCGAATGAGCGGTATCGCAACGCTTACTCAGGATTGGGATTCGAGATTGATAGGTTCAAAAACCAAGCTTTTAGACACCAGAAAGACTACTCCCAACTTCAGAGTTTGCGAAAAATGGGCCGTTGCAATTGGTGGCGGAACTAATCACAGATATGGTTTATATGATATGATCATGCTAAAAGACAATCATATTGATTATAACGGAAGCATCACCAACGCAGTAAAAATGGCGAAAGATTATGTAAAAAAGTCAAAGAAAAAACTTAAAATAGAAGTTGAAACTCGTAATCTTGAAGAAGTACAAGAAGCTATCAATGCCAAAGTCGACAGAATCATGCTCGACAATATGGATGTTGCCACTATGAAAAAGGCAGTAAAATTAATCAACGGATCTTGTGAAAGTGAAGCATCAGGCGGAATCTCAAGAGATCAATTAAAAGAAATTGCTACTACAGGAGTAACCTTTATTTCTGCCGGAGCCCTTACTCATTCAGCTAAAAATATCGATTTAAGCCTAAAAGCTGCTATGTAAAACATTGCATTTTTAATAAAAACACAGCCACTTTGTTAAAAATTAAACAATATGATTTTTTCACGTTAAAATTCAGTTTTTACTTAAAATACTGTAAATCAAACATTTGATCATTATTAAGACTGATTAAAAATTAACATTGAGTTAATAATAGTTAAAATTATTTTACCGAATTTTGCATAAAATTTAATTCTAACTATTACTTACGATTATGAAATTAATCAACAAATCGATGCTAACTGTGATGATCTCACTTTCTACAGCTAGCGTCTATTATGCTCAACAGGTTAAGGATACTGCATCAAAATCCAAAGACATTGAAGAGGTAATACTAACAGGAGTAGCTGATATCGCTAAAGATAGAAGGACTCCAGTTGCCGTTTCTACAATTAAGGAAGCTCAAATCGTTGAAAGATTGGGAAATCAAGAATTTCCTGAAATTTTAAATTCTACCCCGTCAGTATATGCTACTAAAGGTGGCGGTGGTTTCGGAGATTCAAAAGTTGTTATCAGAGGATTTGGACAAGAAAACATTGCTGTAATGGTAAATGGTATGCCTGTAAATGACATGGAAACCGGACGTGTTTTCTGGTCAAACTGGTCAGGACTTTCTGATGTAACTTCTGCAATGCAAGTACAAAGAGGTCTTGGATCTTCAAAATTGGCAATTGCTTCTGTAGGAGGTACTATTAACATCTTAACAAGAGCAGCTGATAAAAAACAAGGTGGTATTGTTTCTTTATCTGTTGGTAATGACGATTATCTTAAAACTTTATTCGCTTATAACACTGGTAAAAGTGCTTCAGGATGGGCTACTTCATTCTTAATGAGCAGAGCTTCAGGTTCTACCTACGCAAGGGGAACAGAATTTGAGGGATACAACTACTATTTTGCATTAGGTTATAATAAGCCAGGAAGCAAACATGACTTCCAGTTTACCATTACCGGTGCTCCACAAGCTCACAACCAGAGAAGTACTTATTCTACTATTTCAAATTATATTGCTTTTAATGGTGATAAAGATGGTACTCCAGATACAAAATACAACGCGGATTATGGTTATCTAAACGGTGAAGAATACAGTTTAAGAAGAAATTACTATCACAAACCGGTAATGTCTTTAAACTGGGATTGGAACATTTCAAGCAAATCTAAATTAAACACGGTTGCTTACGCATCATTCGGTAGAGGTGCAGGGACCGGAAATATCGGAAGTGTAGGAAACTTAGCAAATACAACTACAAAAAACTTAGACGCTTTTAGAACTTCTGAAGGAATTATAAATTTTGATGCTCTTGCAGCGGGAAATGCAGCATCTAGTGCTGACAGAGGTATTCTTATCAGAAATGCATCTATTAACTCTCACAACTGGTTTGGTGTTATTTCAAGTTTTAATCACAAAATTACAGATCATTTAAACTTTTCAGTTGGTATCGATACAAGATATTACTATGGTTACCATTACCAAGTAGTGAGTGATCTTTTAGGAGGTTCTTCTTATAGAGATTCTGCAAACAGAAATCTTTATACTCCAAACAGTAACAATGTATTTTCACCTGGCTATAACTATGTTTCAAATACATCAAAAGCAGAGCCTAACTGGAATCCTTTTGGCGGAAAAATTGATGCCTTAGAAAACAGAGTTGGTTATAATAACGATGGAGAAGTACTTTGGTACGGAGGATTTGGACAATTAGAATATTCAAACGATAAGCTATCAGCTTTTGTTTCAGGAGCTATTTCTAATCAAGGTTTCCAAAGAATTGATAACTTTATCGTTGACGGAAGATCTCTTCTTAATGGAAATGTTTCTGGATATGCAACCAGTGCTACAAACCCTACTCTTATTCAAGCTACAGCTACAAACCCTGCCCTTAATACGAAAACAGGATTTAAAAACCTAGTAGGATTTAATGTGAAAGGAGGTGCAAACTATAATATCAATGAAAATCATAACGTTTTCGCAAACATTGGATATTACGAAAAGCAGCCTTTCTTAAATGCAGTTTATCCAAATAACAAAAACTTCCTTAATCCAAATTTAACCAACGAGAAAATTTTCGGAGTTGAAGCAGGTTATGGTTTCCGTTCAGGAATATTTAATGCGAATGTAAACATTTACAGAACTTCATGGAAAGACAGATTCCAAAGAAGATCAAACATTTCTCTTACCTATAATGATCCTTCTACTGGAGTTCCTATTAGCACGACTACAGCTTATGCTAATATGTCTGGAATTACAGAAATCCACCAAGGTATTGAAATTGACGCAACAGCGAATGTTCACAAAATGTTATCATTAACAGGAATGTTATCAATGGGTGACTATTACTATAAAGGAAATGCTACTGGTGATTTATTTTCTGAAACCAATGAAGCAATTCCATTAGGAGGTACAACTTCTGGTACAACTCTGTATTTAGATGATGTAAAAGTTGGAGGTTCTGCTCAATTCACTGCAGGTGGAGGATTTACTTTCAAGCCTACAGAATGGTTTAGCTTTGACGGTATGTACAGAGGAGTAAGAAATTTATATGCTAACAATAACCCTCTAAACTTCTTAAATGAAGCTGCAGGAAAAAAAGGAGCATTAGAATTGCCTACATTTGGATTGGTTGATATGGGAATTACCTTTAAGATTAAACTTAATAACCCTAAACAATTCTTCACAGTTAGAGGTAATGTATATAATTTATTTGATAAAGTTTACATCGCTGAATCAAACACCAATACATTCTCTGGACTTAGCTTAGATGAATATATTAATATCAACAAGCCTATTCAAAGTACACCATTAACTCCTACTCAGATTGCAACTTTAACCACTGCACACCAAACTTACCAAGCAGCAGGAAACTATAATGGTATTAGCCAACAAAACCAAGTATACTTCGGATTTGGAAGAACATGGGCTGCAACATTATCATTCAACTTCTAATCAATAAAACATTAGATTTATAAATACCAAATCCCGGCTTTATAGCTGGGATTTTTTTATATTTGTACACTTAATAAATAGAAAAAATAGAAGTATGGATCTTTACAAAATTTTACTGAGCGCCCACAAAGGTTTTGCCTATCTGGAGCTTGCTTTAACTGCTTTATTTATCATCGCACTCTTAACAGTAATGTTCGGATACAGCGGTAAAGTAAATAAATTTCTGAAAAAAATCACGCTTTTTACCATGATTTTCTTTCACGTACAATTCTTAATCGGTATTGTAATGCTGATTATGAATTTCACAAAAGGTTTAGACATGGGATCAGTAATGAAAAATGCTGATTTAAGATTTCAATATGTAGAGCACCCATTTTCTATGTTGATCGCTGCAGTTTTGATGACCATCATCAATAAAAAAGTAAAATCTAATGACACCATTTCTTTAGGAATTGTGATTATGGGATTGATCGCAGTAGGTTTATTTGCATTTGCATTTCCATGGACAAGAGTCTTTGGAGCTTAATTATATATTAACTTAATAATTTTATTTATTCAATGAAAGTAGCTGTAGTAGGTTCAACAGGAATGGTTGGACAAGTGATGCTTAAAGTTCTCGAAGAGAGAAGTTTCCCTGTAACAGAATTAATTCCGGTAGCTTCGGAAAGATCTATTGGTAAACAGGTGAAGTATAAACAGGTAGATTACACTATCGTAAGCATCGACGACGCTATAGCTGCCAAACCTGACATCGCAATTTTTTCTGCAGGTGGTTCAACTTCTTTAGAATACGCACCAAAATTTGCAGAAGCAGGAATTACAGTAATCGATAATTCTTCAGCATGGAGAATGGATCCCACTAAAAAATTAGTTGTTCCGGAAATCAATGCAGATGTTTTGACAAAAGAAGACAAGATTATTGCGAATCCGAACTGTTCTACTATTCAGTTGGTGATGGTTTTAGGTCCGTTGAATAAAAAATATGATTTAAAAAGAGTCGTTGTTTCTACATATCAGTCTGTAACAGGAACCGGTAAAGCAGCCGTTGATCAGTTGAATGCTGAAATCGCTGGTGATGATTCTGTTGCTAAAGTATATCCTTATCAAATCTTCAAAAATGCATTGCCACACTGCGACGTATTTTCTGATGACGATTATACGAAAGAAGAAATTAAATTAATGAAAGAGCCTAAAAAGATTTTGGGTGACGATACATTTAATTTAACAGCAACTGCTGTAAGAGTTCCGGTACAGGGAGGTCATTCTGAAAGTGTCAACATCGAATTTGAAAACGAATTTGAATTAGAAGAAGTAAGAAAAATCTTATCAGAAACTCCTGGAGTAATCGTAATGGATAACGTAAAAAACAACGAATATCCAATGCCACTCTACTCAGAAGGAAAAGACGAAGTTTTCGTAGGAAGAATCCGAAGAGATCTCTCACAGCCGAAAACACTCAACCTCTGGATTGTAGCAGACAATCTGCGAAAAGGCGCTGCAACCAACGCAGTACAGATTGCAGAATACTTAGTAGCAAACAACTTAGTATAACCTAACAAAAAGAAAAGAGTCTCCAAAAGAGATTCTTTTTTTATCGAATATTTATTGAGTAGATTGGATTTGGTTTATAGTTGCCAGTTTCAATCAGTTCCGAATATAACAACTTAGCAAAGGATAGGATAAAATTCTATCAAAAAAACGTCGCGAGACATTTAAATTTATAAAGAAAAATGACAACAAAAAATACCAATCAAGATAAAATAGGTTTCCAAAAGCTCATTGCTGTTTTTGGGATCATTTTATTCGTCGGAAAAATCATCGCATGGAAACTTACAAATTCCGATGCCGTATTTTCTGATGCCATGGAAAGTATCGTAAATGTCATCAGTGCTTTTATGGGATTGTATTCCTTACATTTAGCATCAAAACCCAAAGACGAAGATCATCCTTACGGTCATGGTAAAGTAGAATTTGTCACCGCCGGAATAGAAGGCGCATTGATCGCGATTGCCGGAATTATGATCATCTACGAAGGTATCAACAGCTTGGTGACTGGAAGAGTTTTAAAAGGGCTCGATTGGGGAATTGCGATCATTGCCGTTACCGCAATTATTAATTATTTATTAGGATACATATCTATTAAAAAAGGCGAAAAACAAAATTCTCTTGTTCTTATCGCTTCCGGAAAACATTTACAATCCGACACATTTACCACTTTAGGCGTTGTGGTCAGTTTGATCATCGTTTACTTCACCAAAATATATTGGATTGATTCTGTGGTTGCCTTGATTTTTGGCTTCTACATCATATTTGTAGGTTACAAAATCGTCCGCAAATCATTAAGCGGGATTATGGATGAGCAAAATCCAGAACTACTCAATAGCATCATCGATTTATTAGAAAAAAACAGACATACAGAATGGATCGACATTCACAACATGAAAATCCAGCAATTTGGCGCCTCTCTCCACATCGATGCCCACATCACTCTGCCTTGGTATTACAGCCTTCGTGATGCTCATAACGAAATGGAAAAAGTCATTCTCCTTTTAGCCAAAAACACAAAAAGAACGGTTGAATTTAATTTCCACATGGATGACTGCAGACCGATTTCCTGCCCTGTTTGTCAGATTATGGACTGCCCTGTTCGCGAACAGCCTTTTACCAAAAAAGTAAAATGGACTGCAGATAACGTGACCAGAGTAGAAAAGCATACTATTAACTAGTTATTTCAATACAAGTTACAGCATTTTTTAGGAGTCATTTGCGGCTCTCCGCTCATACTCCTCACACAGCCGCTTATCTATAGCTACTCCAATTTTGCCAAAGCTTGCTGTGGGGTAACCGCTGCGATCCGGGCTATCAGAACGTTTCCTCAATATAATTAGGGGACGGTTTACAGTTCGAAAATCTTCCTCAAACCGTTATCTAAAAATATTCACAGGAATTCAAACTTAGGAATTTAGTTTTTATAAACTTTGGTTGCTCCTTAGTAAAATCTGTTTTCTGTAGTAAAACAACGGAACTATCAAAAGCAAAATCAAAGGTTGAATTACAAACCTTCTCATATAGAAAGAAAAAAGATACCCTACATCAAATCGGTCATAAATGCAGTACAGATATATCGGGAAAGTAATCGCAAAAACAATAGACATTAATAACGCTCCTTGTATCGTCCATTCTTTATTTTTAAACAAAAAATGAATGATTATACACGAGAAAAAAAGATTTAAAACAAATCTCAATACATGGCTGAGAATTAACTTCCCCCATTCAAATTCAGGGAAATTAATATTCTTATTTGCTGCGTGGAAATAATCCAGAAAAGGATCATAGAAAATCTCATCTTCCACCATTCTTACACCAACTAGTCCGAAAACTCCGGCAACGACCAAAAACCAACTAAGAATTTTCATTTTTTAAAGCAAAAAATTTAATCCATATCATCCAAAGAATCACTACACTTCCATAAATTATAGCTGGAAAAACATAATCATGAGCGATTTTATTATATTGTGAATAGTCACGGGTTACAATATTTAACCCTGCAATTCTTAAAATATTCATGATGTATAACGCCACGAGACCGGCAACAATAAAAACGAAAGTTTTAGTTCCTTTATAAAAAGCAAATACAAAAGCTACAAAAAGAATAATCACAGAAACCGCATTACATCCCTCTACCATTCTTGTTACCGTCTTATCTTTAACATAAAAATACATCTGCTCGTTAGGAACATCATCATACAGTCGAGAAGGGTAATTTAATGCATTCTGCACAAGTACAACATGATCAGCAATCAATCGGGAAAAAGGATCAAGACCTTGCGCTTTGAAGCTGTTCAGATAAAACTGATACCCAAAAAGCAACACCAAATAAATGATGATGAAGCGCAACAGAATCCCCAAAACAGGCTTAAAGTCCTTTAGCATAATGCAAAGATAAAAATTCGACTGTAAATTAGTATATTTGTTTCCATATTATGACTTCTGAAAACGCAAAAAGATTTTTTGAGAACCATTTTGGCGAAAAATCAACTGAATTTGTCACATTAGCTCAAAGCGGATCTGCAAGAGTCAATTTTCTGGCTCAAAATCAAACCGGAAAATATATCATTACCTACAACGAAAATATTCCCGAAAATGGAAGTTTTCTTTACTTTTCAGAAATATTTTCAGATTTAAATCTTAACACTCCGAAAATATTTACGGTATCTGATGACAAAAAAATGTACATCCAAGAATTCTTGGGAAGTCAAACTTTTTCAGACATCATTGCGAAAGAAGGTTTGTCAGAAAATGTAAAATCTTTGGTAAAGCAGGCTTTAGAAAAACTTTTTAATCTGCAAATTCTCACACAGAATACAATAGATTTCACCCAGGCTTTTGAATACGAAAGTTATGATGAATTACCTGTGATGCACGATTTATACTATTTCAAAAATTTTATTGCTGATGTTTTGGAGTTGGAATATCATAAGTCTACTTTATTAAAAGAATTCAAAAAATTGTCAACCTCATCGAAAATCTTGAACCGAAAGGCTTAATGATTAGAGATTTTCAGGCAAGGAATATTATGGTGAATGACAAGAATGAAGTTTCATTTATCGATTATCAATCAGCGATGAAAGGTCCTTTAATGTACGATGTGATTTCATTTCTGTTTCAGGCGAAAGCCAATTTTCCTGAAGATTTAAAAAACGAAATGCTTGAATTTTACATTCAACAGTTTGAAAATAAGGAAACTCAATTTCAACTAAAAAATTCGGTTAAACCAATTCAATTGATGAGATTCTTACAAGTTTTGGGAGCTTACGGTTTCCGTGGTTTGATTCAAAAAAAGCAACATTTTATCGCCAGTATCGACAAAGGAATAGAAAATATTACATCATTTTCAAACAATTGGGAAGAAATGAAAAATTATCCTGAGTTAAAAAAAGTAATCGAACAGTTGAGTTTGGATAAAACTAAATTTAAAATTGAAGAAATATTGAACCATTAAGAGAATGAAAGTCTTAAGAATTATTAAGTAAAATCTAAAGATTTTTTAAGCAAGAACTTTTAAATTTGTTTAAAACAAATTTTACAAATGACGAAAAAACAGATCACTCAATTATCATATGAAATTACAGGATTAGCCATTAAAGTGCATAGAACATTAGGAGCCGGACTTTTAGAAAGCATCTACGAAAAGTGTTTAGTACATGAACTTAATAAAAATGGATATGAAGTAATACAGCAAGTAAAAATTCCCATAAACTATGACGAAATTACAATCGATGCTGACTTGAAAATCGACTTGCTTGTAAATGATTGTATTATTGTAGAATTAAAAGCCATAGAACAATTACTTCCTATACATGAAGCTCAGTTACTGACGTACATGAAAATTTTAAAGAAACCACAAGGTTTATTGATTAATTTTTTCACTGATAACATCACAAAATCTTTAAAACCATTTGTTAATGAATATTTTAGATCATTACCAGACTAATCAGCATATCGCTTAATTTAGATTTATCTAATCCTTAAAATATCTTATAAACTAAAACATCTTAATGGTTCAAAAAATTTAAAGAAATTAAATGATTTAAATCAATCATCATTTATCAACCATCAATTATAAAAATTTAAATATGCTACACATAGACATCCATAGTTTTTCATACAAAAAAGGAGGCATTCCCAAAGACGATTCAGGTAATGGAGGGGGTTTTACTTTCGACTGCCGCGGGATTTTAAACCCGGGAAGAGTGGAAGAATATAAAATTCAGACCGGAAATGACATCGGTGTTCAGGAATATCTTGAAACGAAAACCGACATGCCGAAATTTTTAGAGCTAATTAAAAGCATGGTTTCCATCAATATCGACAACTATTTGGGCAGAGGTTTTGAAAACTTACAAATCAACTTCGGATGTACTGGCGGACAACACAGATCGGTATATTCTGCTATAAAAATCGCTCATTTTATTGAAGAAAAATATGGCGAAAAAGTAGAAATTAGTCTTCATCATGACGAACAGCACCAACTTAATAATAGGTAATAAATAATGTGCAATAAGTAATATCTTTAGCTCCGCTATAGTTATTTAATATTCAAATTATTCATTACCAATTACTCATTACCCATACTTATGAAGGCATTAATTTTTGCAGCAGGAAAAGGAACCCGACTGAAACCCTTTACAGATCATCATCCGAAAGCTTTGGCTAAAGTAAACGGCATTCCGCTTTTGGAAAGAAATATTACCTACCTAAAAGGTTTTGGCATTAATGATTTTGTGATTAATGTGCATCATTTTGGTGAGCAGATTGTAGATTTCCTGAAGAAAAATAATAATTTTAATTGTAAAATTGAAGTTTCAGATGAGTCTGAAGAACTTTTGGAAACTGGTGGTGGTTTGGTTTTTGCTAAAAAATTTCTTGATCATGGCGAAGATTTTATCATCATGAACGCTGATATTCTTACAGACATCAACATAAATAATTTAGTAGAATACCACAAGAAGATTAAAGATTTTGCTACTTTAGCAGTATCGGACAGAGAAAGTTCGCGTAAGTTATTATTCAACGACGATTTGGTTTTAAGGGGTTGGCTTAATGTGCAAACAGGCGAACAACGATTGGCAGAGTTTAACAAGGGATTTAAGCCTTACGCATTCAGTGGTGTGCACTGCATTAACCCTGTTATTTTTGACAAAATTAAACGAACAGGGAAATTTTCTGTGATGGAAGAATATCTGGATCTGATGCAGACCGAAAAAATTCATGGTTTTCTGCACGACAGTATTCTGATCGATGTAGGAAGACCGGCATCTGTGATAGAAGCCGAAAAATATTTTAAATAAAAGACAATGGGAATTGAAGGAAGCAGGGATGAAAGTTTACAAAATCCTGAATTAGATATCAACGAATCAATATTACACAATAGTTTCAGACAAAAAACATGGGACGAAATCGTAACCAAAGACAGCTGGATGGTTTTCAAAATCATGGCAGAATTTGTGGATGGTTATGAAAGAATGGCAAAAATTGGACCCTGTGTTTCTATTTTCGGATCAGCAAGATTAAAGCCTGAAAGTAAATATTATCAGATGGCAGCTGAAATCGCTGAAAAAATCACTAAAGTTGGTTTCGGAATCATCACCGGGGGCGGTCCCGGAATTATGGAAGCCGGTAATAAAGGCGCTTTCAACGCACAGGGAAAATCTATAGGACTCAATATTGATTTACCCTTTGAACAGCATTTCAATCCTTACATCAACAAAATGTACTCGCTTAATTTCGATTATTTCTTCGTAAGAAAAGTGATGTTTGTAAAGTATTCTCAGGGGTTTATCGTGATGCCGGGAGGTTTTGGAACTTTGGATGAACTGACGGAGGCGATTACTTTAATCCAAACCAATAAAATCGGAAAGTTCCCTATTGTTCTGGTCGGTTCAGAGTTTTGGGGTGGTTTGCTTGATTGGTTTAAAGATACTTTGCTAAAAGAAGGAATGATTTCGGCGGATGACCTTGAGCTCTATCGTGTGGTAGATACAGCAGACGAAGCTGTGGAGCACATCAAATCTTTTTATGAAAAGTATGCGGTGAATGTTAACTTTTAATTGGCATTATATTTGAGCAAATTTTATTTACTAAGATGATTAACAATCAATAAATTAAGATGAAAAAATTTTTATACATATCCGGTATTCTATCACTATTTGCACTCATGAGTTTCATGGCGGCAGATTTCTTCTCATCAATGACGAAAGTCGACTATATTGATGGCAGCAAAACGCTGAAGTTTACTACAAAGATGAATACCAGTCATATTTCGGATGCAATCAAAATCAACCGCAGCACGGCAGGTTTTGAAGCCGAAGTGAAGAAATATGTAAACAACAATTTTGATGTTTATGTAAATGGATCTCCCAAAACCCTAACTTTCACAGGAAGTCAGGTAAGCGGAGAAACTGTATGGGTCTATTTTGAAACAAGCGGTGTTTCGGAGGTGAGCAATTTAAAGATTAAAAACACGATTCTTTTAAGTGCTTTCCCAAAACAAATTAACCTTGTGAATATTGCCTATAAAGGATCTCAAAAAACCATGAATTTCCAACGAGGAAAAGAGGTGAATGAGGTTTCATTTTAATAAGAATTTTTAGTTTAAACTATATGACCACTGCTTTTGCGGTGGTTTTTTGTTTTTAGACCCCCATTATTCTGATTTAATTAAATTATTTTAAAATCAATTTACTTACTTCAATTACATGAATTATATTTAAACCTGATTATTCGTCATCATTTTTCGATTTTCGCTATCTTAAAAACCATCAATTAGCTTTGATCATAAGAATTAGACAGAATTGAACAATTAAAAACTCAAAACTTTCAAACAAAAAAAGGCGAACTAATTAATAGTCCGCCTTTAATTATCATATTAAGCTAATTATTGAGCTTTGATTTTAAAATCATCTATCTCCCACGTTGCCGCAGCAGAAGTTGTAGAAGTATATTTGAATGCTATTCTTACGTTTTTGCCTAAGAATGCACTTAAGTTTACATTTCCTGAGCTTACCCAATCTCCAAATGCTCCTGTATTGGTATCCAAAGTTGCAGGTAACTGTACCCAAGTAGTAGTTGATGGGTTTCCTGTATAATTTTCAGTGGCATAAACCTGCAGAGCATTTCCTGCATAACGAACATCTGTTGTAAAGCTGACTGTAGCCGCAGTTTTACCCACCAAACTAACCGCCTTTGAAATCAACCAATCTTCGTTGGCAGGATTTCCTAATGGAGCACTCATCACTGCATAGTAATTAGTTCCATTACCTTGGTTAGAAGTATTCCAAACCTGAGTACCCACAACGTTAACAGTCGTCCAATCTGAGCTGAAACCACCTGCAGCAAATCCATCATTATAGATTGTAGGCATTGGAGTATAAATACTTCCATCACATCTTGGATTATCTAAATCTATATTTGAAAGCTTGGTAATCCAAAGCTGATAGGTTCCGTTAAAATAACTGGCAATAGCGTAGACATCACCTTTACCCCCTTCAACTTCTACCATACCCGGTTTAATAGGCGTAGTATTTGTTCCGAAATCTGCCTGTCCACTTGTTCTCAATGTAATTTTATTACCAGAACAGTCTTCTAAAGTTCTATTTGATGTCGCTGTTCCATCTGAATAGGCTTTCCCTAAATCTGCATTGATAAACTGTAAGTCTTTAATTTTAATCCATCTTCCTACATCTGCGGTTGTCAGTTGAGAGATCATTCTTTCGGTAGGAACTACCGCTCTTGAAGGTGCATTAGAATCATAAAGATACTTGTAAATATCTTCCTCTTTAATTCTATAGTTGATTGCTGTACTCGTATCATTAGAACCTAAATGAAGTTCACCCGAAACATTTCTTATATACAAACCTTTTAGTTTTATATAAACATCTTTCCCTAATCTAAATCTATTATCTAAAAACAAATCAGTTTTATTCATATTTATTCTTATACCTCCTGTAGCATCTTCTACATACACATATTTGAATAAATTTCCTGTTTCATCATTGGCAACCACTTGGGCTTTAACATAAAAATCTCCAGTAATCTGAGCAAGTGTTCCAGATGCTAATTGTTTTACCTCTGCTACAGTTTTGAGAGTCAACCCATTTGCGCTGAATTCACATGGATTTGAAGTGATCCCATCGAGACGAGGGAATTTAGTCATCTTAAGGTCTGTAACCTTATTGATATACATTTGGTAAGTAGAATTAAATTTACTGTAAACACCTACAAAATCTCCGTTTCCTGATGGTAAAATCTGGTTTGCAAATGATGCATATCCACTGTTTCTTACTACTCTGGTAGTGGTTGTACTCGCATCTCTAATCACTCGATCAATCGTAACTCCATTTGGAGCATAATTTGTACACAATGATCTACTGTCAAATTCTGCATTTTCCATTTTGATCAAACATCCGATGTACTTATCATTTGCAGCAACCATTTGTGCAGAAGTCATTATTTTAGGAATAATGTTCTCTCTGATAGAGCATGATCTGAAAATTTTTGAAGGAACTAATTTTTCAGGAATTCTTAAAACAGATGTTGTGCTTGCCGGATCTTTAACTCCCAATTGCACCACTCCACCATAAGTTCCTAAAGCAAGACCAGCAAGTTTGATATATACTTTAGAACCCTGAGGATATTGTGTATATGTACTTACCATGTCTACACTGATTACGAAACCTTGCGTAGGATTTTCAGCTTTATCCTGAATGTAAATTGTCTTATAAATATTCCCTGTTTCATCTGTTGAAGAAACATAACCTTCTACGATATCATTAGAATCATCAGGAAAAGCATATACCGTATTTACATACTTTGCTCTTAGATCAGTCAATGTCATTGTCTTGGTAAGATCAGCACACTGAAAGTTAGCAAGATCTGGCTCGTCATATTTATCATCGTGTACACATCCTGTAATAAACAGCGTAGCACAGACAATGAAAATATATTTTAAAATTGAATTATATTTTTTCATAGTAGTAAAGTTTAGAATCTTAGATAAACATTTGTGAAGAAAGTAGTACCTCTGTCATACCAAAGTTTTGGCCCAAAGTATGGTGTTGCTCTCTGAACGTCTAGAAGTGCTTCATTGAAATTCACATTTCTACCCTGCTCAAATCCGCCAGTAACGTAGTTTCTGTTATTCAGGATATTATTTACCGAAACACTGATTCCCATTCTGTATTTGCCTAAAAGGAAAGATTTACCCGCATTGGCATTCAACATGAACTGATCATCAAATTTTTTCTGTGCAGTAATCTGCTGAATAAGTTCCGGCGTAACTCCCGGGTAAGGATCATTAGTCAACGGATCCGTGTACATGTAAGGTGTTTTATTTAAAGCTGAAAGATCAAGATACTGATCCATCAAATAATTCGCAGAAGCACCTACCCACCAATATTTAGGTGAATTATATTTTAAGCCAAAAGAAAATGCTTTTTGCGGAGTTCCTGCAACTTTATAATCTTTGATATTTGCTTTGCCCCAAGTATCTTTTGAACCTCTAAACCCGTTAAGATCATCAAAGGTTGATACTTCAGGATTGTTTGTGTATTTATATTCTCCTACACTTGCTACACCAACCGCATTTAAAGTAGGCGTTATTTTTACATCAAAACCTAATTCTGCACCAATGTATCTTTTGTTTACACCACTCATCGCTTCATTCACTAATGTACTGAATGAATTTCCTAAACTTCCGTCATTTACATCTGCATAATATCTTGAAATCTCAGTTGCATTACTGATTGTAGTGTAATATCCTGACAATCTTAATTTCAGAATCTGCCCTCTCATGATATAACTTAAATCATTTGAGTTGATGATCTGATTTTTAACTCCCGGCGTTAAATAATCAACGGCTCTCGGATTGATGTAAATTTCATTAAGAGTCGGCGCTAAGCTGAAAAAAGCTCCGTTGTAAACGATAAAGTTTTTACCGTTGATCTTATAGGTAACCTTTCCTTTTATACCGGCATCCACAGCATCATAGATACTGCTTTTCCCTTTAGAATTATCTTTAAATCTCAAAAGACCGCTTCTGTAATCTCCGTCTCTTTGTGATTCTGAATATGAACTGAAAATAGACGCAACGATGTTAAATTTATTAAAATCAACTTCAGATGAGATATTTAATGAGTACTGATCTCTTAATAATTCATAAGAATATTGAGTTCTGTCTCCTACTTTTACCTCAGAACTAGCATCATCTGTATTATATTTCACATCATTATTAAATGCATTGAGATTATATGCAAAATTAGCTCCTAATAAATCTTTAACTCTTCTAAAGTTATCTGATCTTAAATTCTGATAATTAAAATTAATATTCAATTTCCAATTATCTGTCATTCTGGTATCAAAGTGAGAAGCAAAATTGAAAGTTTTATCTCTGTTTACATCTTCCACAACTGTATAAACCGCTCCTCTTGGAGAACCATCCATATTGGTAAGGTTTAGGCGGTTGGCATTATACAAAGCATTCCAATTGATTTGCGATTGAGCTCTGAACTCGTCGGCATTTAAAATTCCGAAACCAGGTAATTTTCTGTAGTAGGTAGGGTTGGGATCTGAAGCATGGAACCAGTCTAATCTGCTTCGTGCATCGCTACCAATTTGGTAAGAAACCGTATTAACCCAGTTTGAGCTTTTTCCTATTTTTAAATAATCGGTAAGCATAAACATAGGTTCAAAAACCTTTCTTATTCTTGAATTTCTCTCTTCACCATCCTGCATTCCCCAATATGAGTTATAATTTTTACCCATAATGTCATAAACTTCCTGTGTATTTGGAGAGTTCGATGCTCTGTATGTTGGTGATCCGAAACCTGTAAAGTTGATTGAATGTCTTTCACTGAATTTCTTCTCTACTGCTGCAAAATAAGCGTAAGCATCCTGATAAACTCCGTCAATCACTGCATTGTCTCCCCATCTTCTGCTTCCTGATACTGTAAACGCCCATCCACTTTTGCTCAACCCTGTAGAATAAGTCGCCATCGCTCTGTGAAGGTAACTTCTATTGGTAAATGAATATGCTAGAGAAGTCTGTTTTCTGTAATTAGAAGCTCTTGTATTGTAATATACAACTCCTCCTAAATTACCAAAGGCATATTCTGAAGGTGTAATATTATCTACATTTTCCTGAGGATATCTTGTAACATCATTTAAACCTCCCCAATTGCTAAAATCTATTCTTCCGTCATCATTTTTAGACATCGAAACACCATTAAACATAACATCTTCAAATCTATTATCTACCCCTCTTGGTCTGAACCAATATGCACCCAATTCAAAAGCAGATACATTCTGAAAGGCGTCTCTTCCTGAGCTCAAAAGCCCTACGGTAGGCTGCATTGCAGAACCTCCATCTTCGGTATCATTAGCCGAATCGTCAATTACAACAACACCTGCATCTGTTGCCTGGCTGTTGTTAAGAACAATTACACCTAAGTCTTTTCTCTTCTCATCAGCAGAAATATCAAATTCCAAAATTTTTGACTCAAAATTTGGTTTTGTAATAGTGATAAGATAATGTCCTGGCTTTAAATCTACAAACTGGAAGTAACCTATTTTATCTGCAGTTACATCATCAACAGAATTGTCAAGATCTACTTCTGCTCTCTCTATAGGCTTGCCATCCTGACCCTTAACGTATGCATACGCAGTAGTTTGCGCATAGTAGTACGATGCCGGAAGTAATGTAAACAAAGAGATTAGGGATAGTTTTTTAATCATAATAAACTTTTTTTAACACCTTCTTTATTTAAGGGGCAACAAATTTAGGATTATTTTCATAAACACAAGCACAATTAAACCCTTATACTATTAATTTTCCTTAACAAGCCTTAATTATCATAAAAAAACCGTGTGTTTATCATTAATACTGAAAAGTTACCTTATTAAAATAATTTAATGTTGAATATTATATAAAATTAGTAATTTTACCCCCTTAATTTTTTGAATATAATAATAAGATGAAGAAATATTTAATCCTTTTCACAGCACTTTGTTTTAGCTTTTCTTTCTCACAGCAAAAGCAGGTAAAGAGAGCAGCAGTAGCATTTTTAAATGTAGAAAACCTTTGGGATACTATTCCATCTGCAGATTATATCGATGGAACATTACCTTTTTCAAATCCTAAATTCCACCGAAGCGTACCCTTAGACTCTTTGAAATTCTTGGAAACTACCGAAGATTATAAAGGAGAATGGAATAATGAACTTTTAGTAGGAAAAAAGGTAATCAGAAGACAAATATTAGCAGAAGACTTTACAGCAAATAGCCCTAAAAGATGGGGTACAAAATATTACAATCAGAAATTGGCAAACGAGGCTAAAGTAATTTCTGAATTGGGAAGACAATATACAAATGATAACCCGGCAATTTGCGGCCTTATAGAAGTTGAAAACAGACAAGTAATTGAAGACCTTATAAAACAGCCAGTTTTAGCAAAAAGCAACTATGGAATTGTACATTACAACTCGTATGATGCAAGAGGAATCGATATCGCAATCATCTATCAGAAAAACAGATTTATTGTACAAGATTCTTACACCAAAGAAATTAAGATCTACAATGAAGACGGAAAAAGACAGTATACAAGAGATGTTTTAGTTGTAATAGGACTATTAGATGGTGAAAAAATGGCCGTATTTATGAATCACTGGCCTTCTCGAAGTGGTGGTGAATCCGTTTCTCAACCAAAAAGGAATGCTGCCGCAGCTGTACTAAAAAATGAAATGGATAAATTATCATTAGAACATCCAGGCATTAAATTAATATCAATGGGAGATTACAATGATGATCCTGTAAGTCCGAGTTTAAAAAAACACTTAGGATCGGTTGGCGACCCAAGCGAATTATCAGATAAATCGCCTTATTACAATCTTATGTACAAATTGTACAAAGCTGGTGTAGCATCTCTAGCCTACAGAGACGCTCCAAATTTATTTGATCAGATTATTATTTCAAAAAATTTATATTCATCAGAAAAATTAACTCCTACCTACAGCTTATTTAAGGCGGAGATATATGCCCCTTCTTATTTAGTTAATAAAGATGGACAATGGAAAGGCTACCCTTTCCGTTCTTGGGATGGTGACAGATTCACAGGCGGATATAGTGATCACTTTCCGGCAGTGTCAGTAATTCAAAAAGAATACATCAAAAAATAAAATCTAAAGCACCTCTTAATCGGGTGCTTTTTTTGTGTAACTTCATGATTATGAAAAATTTAATCTTAATTATAATCTTTACAATTATTCCGTTGAATTTTACTGCACAATCTTCACCTAAAAACGAAAAAGAAGATCCTGCAATGAAACCTGAGAAAAATGACGACGGCGAATGGGAACTTACCGTGATTGATACCCAGTTTGATTACTTTCTGAATGCCATTGCAAAACCAATCAATCAGTATTCTGAATCTACACTGAAAAGCAGAAACAGAATGCTCGTTACAGAATGGAATTCTTATTACAACTCAGGCAGATACAGAAACGTGATAGAATCTTCCATTGATTATGACCCAAGAGAAAACTACGGAATCAAGTTTGAATATAAATTGTACCAGGTTTTCGCCTATGTCAATTGGAAATACAAACTCAGAATGACCGGTCTTAGCGCATCAGATGCCACAAGATTTTAAACAAAAAAAGGTTCAGAAATTCTGAACCTTTTTTATCTTTAATAAAGATGATTAAAGATGATTATTTGTTAAATAACTCTTCAACTTTATCCCAGTTTACTACATCAAAGAATGCAGCTACATAATCAGGTCTTCTGTTTTGGTAGTTTAAATAATAAGCATGTTCCCAAACGTCTAATCCTAAAACAGGAGTTCCTTTAGCATCAGCAGTTGGCATTAGTGGGTTATCCTGATTTGGAGTAGAAGTTACAGACACAGATCCGTCTTCATTTTTAACTAGCCAAGCCCATCCAGAACCGAATCTTGTTTTTGCAGCATCAGAAAAATCAGTTTTGAATTTCTCAAGACCACCATAATTTTCAATAGCAGCTTTTACGCTTCCTACCGGCTCTTTGCTTCCGCCAGGAGTTAAAATTTCCCAGAACAATGAGTGATTGAAGTGACCTCCACCGTTATTTCTAACAGCTGGCTTTTCAACACCGTTTCTGCAGATATCTTCGATAGATAATTCTGCAAGATCAGTACCTTCAATCGCTTTATTTAAATTATCGATGTAAGCCTGATGGTGCTTTGTATGGTGAATTTCCATAGTTTTTGCATCAATTGTAGGCTCTAGAGCATCGTACGAATATCCTAATTTTGGTAATTCAAATGACATAAGTTTAATTTTTAATGTTAATATGTAAATTTAGCCAATATTTAAGCCAATATCAACAATTGCAGATTATTTTAATAAATCTTTAACATTGATACTTTAATTTAGAATTTTGAACTGTTTTCAAATAAAAAAAGCACAGACCTAAATCTGTGCTTCGTATAAACAATATTAACGTATGTCTATCTATTCATAGACATTAAAAATTCTTCGTTGTTCAGAGTTCCTCTGATGTTTTTGTTGACAAATTCCATCGCTTCGATAGGATTCATTTCTGAAAGATACTTTCTGAAAATCCACATTCTCTGTGAAGTTACCTCATCCAGCAATAAATCATCTCTTCTTGTGCTTGAAGAAACCAAATCAATAGCAGGATAAATTCTTCTGTTGGCGATTTTTCTGTCTAATTGAAGCTCCATGTTTCCGGTACCTTTGAATTCCTCAAAGATCACTTCATCCATTTTAGAACCTGTATCAATTAATGCAGTTGCAATGATTGTCAAAGATCCTCCGTTTTCAATTTTTCTAGCTGCACCAAAGAATCTTTTTGGTTTGTGTAGCGCATTTGCATCAACACCACCTGAAAGTACTTTTCCTGATGCCGGAGTTACCGTATTGTAAGCTCTTGCTAATCTCGTAATTGAATCTAATAAAATAACTACATCATGACCACACTCTACCATTCTTTGAGCTTTCGCAAGAACAAGGTTAGCCACTTTAACGTGCTTATCTGCAGCTTCGTCAAATGTAGAAGCAATAACTTCTGCATTTACACTTCTTTCCATGTCGGTAACTTCTTCAGGACGTTCGTCGATCAAAAGAACCATCATATAAACTTCTGGGTGATTGGCTGCGATAGAATTAGCAATATCTTTCAGCAACATCGTTTTACCAGTTTTTGGCTGAGCAACAATCATCGCTCTCTGACCCTTTCCAATCGGTGCAAATAAATCAACGATTCTTGTAGACATCGTAGAATTATCTCCTGAAAGATTAAATTTCTCTTCCGGGAAAAGCGGCGTTAAATATTCAAAAGCAACACGATCCTTGATAAATGCCAAATCACGCCCGTTAACTTCTATTGGTTTTAATAATGAAAAATATTTTTCACCTTCTTTTGGTAAACGTACAATACCTCTTACGGTATCTCCTGTTTTTAAACCAAAATTTCTGATTTGTGCAGTTGAAACATACACGTCATCCGGTGAAGAGATATAACTGAAATCCGAAGAACGCAAAAATCCGTAGTTATCTGGTAGAATTTCTAAAACACCTTCAATACTCACCATTCCGTCGAAATTGAATTCTTTTCTGGATTCAGTTTCTTCTCTTTCAGAATTTCTGTTCTGATTTTGATTAGGATTTTGGTTTTGATTAGGGTTGTTTGGGTTAGAATTCTGATTTTGGTTATTGTTCTGATTTCTGTTTTGAGGATTTCCACCGTTTTGTTGTGGATGGTTTGGACCTTTTTGATTCGGATTCTGACCTTGTTGTTGCTGTTGTTGCGGTCTTTTAGGTCTTTCTTCTCTCGCTTGTGCTTGTGCAGGAGTTGCTACAGCTACTTGAGAATCTGTATTTATCGGAGTTTCCTCTTTTTCCTGAGTTTGTTCTTCAGAAGTATTGGTAGGAGCTACTCTTTTTCTTTTCTGTTTTGAAGCATTGTTTGCAGGTCTTTCTTCTACAGCACCTTTTGCGGGTTCTTTTACGATTACCTCTGCAATAACTTCTTTCTCTTCTGTTACTTCCTCGGTTTTGGCAAGTTCAGCTTCTGTGGGAGTTTCTGTGGCAACTTTTGGTCTTGCCGGTTTTTTGGGTGCTGCTTTTTTAGGAGCAGCTTTCACCACTTTTTCTGCTGCAGCAGGTTTTTCTTCAGTTTCAGTGCTGCTTTCTGTAGTATTGAAGTAATCTTTTGTAACTTTAGGGTTGGAAGCCTGAAAATCAAGAACTGCGAAGATTTTATCATTATCTGTGCTGTTTCTTGCAACCTTAACGCCCAAATCTTTTAGGATTTTAGTCAATTCCGTTACGGATTTTGACCTTAACGTTTCTATGTTAAACATATATAAAGTAAAAATGTAATTAGTTGTGAGTAAGAAAAGTAAGTCCGGTGACTTTTGTTTTCAAGTACATTGTATAATGCAAATCTACACTTATTTTTGAATTGTGCAAAATTTATGTTATTTTTGCTCCTGAATTTAAAATTCTATGTTACAAAGAATACAAACTATTTGGATTTTGCTATCCGTTTTAGCGGCGGCATTCCTATACATTACAGGACAAGATGTAGAAGTTTTCGGAAAAGCTCCGATGATCGGCGTCTCATCTATTGTTTTGGTTTTGATAGGCGCATTCAGTTTGTTTAGCTTTAAAAACAGAAAAAGACAAATCATGCTGAATAACATCAGCATCATTATAAACGCTTTGTTGATTGGTATATTGGTGTATTGGGTACAAAACTTATCCGGAGGAATACAATTTCCTGAGAAGGGTATTGAGCCGGTTTTCCCATTGATTGCGGTAATTTGTTTGTTTATAGCAAATATTTTTATCAAAAAAGATGAGAGGCTCGTAAAATCTGTAGACAGACTCCGATAACCTTACAATGATTTTTTTTGAGTAAGAACAGCTTCTTTTTAGGAGCTGTTTTTTTTATTTCTTATTTAAAGTGAAGACTCATAAATTCTCTGAGATGTATTAGTTTTATTTTAAATTTGTTAGATATTTACTTTTAAACATAAATTACATTAAGCTTAATGCAACATTTCACACAAAATTGCGACAGATTCAATTAAAATAAATATTCAATATGAAAAAACTAACCTACCTCGTTCTATTTTTATTCTCTGCAACAGTTTTTGCACAGGAAGTATCTACAGAAAGAATTAAAACGGTGATCTCTACTTTAGCTTCAGATGAAATGAAAGGCCGTGAAATAGGAACACCTGAAAATGATAATGCAGCGAATTATATTGCAACACTTTTTAAAGAAAACAATTTAGAATACTGCACCGGAAATTCTTATCTCGTACCGTTTGATTACAAAGGAAAAACAGCGTACAATGTTTGCGGAATCAAAAAAGGAAAATCTGAGAAAATATTAGGCTTTTCAGGACACTTTGATCATATCGGAGTGAGCAAAAAAGGAGGTGAAGATACTATCTACAATGGCGCAGATGACGACGCGAGTGGAATTACAACTTTGGTAGGAATTGCAGATTATTTTAAAAATAAAAAACCTGAGTTCTCTATGGTTTTCATGGCATTTAATGGTGAAGAAAAAGGAATGCTCGGTTCAACGGCAATTGCTGAAGATAAAGGTTTAGATAAAATTTATAAAAATCTTGATGCGCTTTTTAATTTTGAAATGGTTGCCACAGAATCTGAATTTGGAAAAAATGCTGTTTTCATCACGGGCGACGAATTTTCTGACCTTGATGAATTGTTTAATCAAAACGCTGTAAACGGTTTAAAAATACATCCTGACCCTTACGCGTCAGAGCAATTATTCTACAGATCAGACAATGTGAGCTTTGTGAAGAAAAAAATCATTGCCCATTCTATTTCTACTGCAGATATGAGTAAAATAAAACATTACCACCAATTGAACGATGACATTAACGTCGTTGATTTTGATAATCTTACCCAATTAATCAACAATTTCGGGAAGACTTTGGAAAAATTAAACACAAAAAACTTCAATCCGAAGTATAATGATAAAGTAAAATTCAATTAAAAACGTCTTATCATTATATTTTAATTAATTTTGCTATCCAATTTTATTGAATGAACGAATATAAAAAAATACTAAAATTCGCAAGACCTCATCAGAAATATATTTACGGGAGTTTAGCCTTCAACTTGCTGTATTCTTTTTTTCAGATAGCTTCATTGGGAGCCATCCTACCGGTATTAGGAATGCTTTTCGGTACTATCAAGCCTGAAAAATATGAGTCGGCTCCAGTTTATTCAGGCGAAATTGTAGATGCATTATCTTATTTGAAAGAGTATTTAAACTATACGGTACAAAATTTAGTTACAGAATACGGCACGCTCAATGTATTAGCTTGGCTTTGTATTATCACGGCATTCATGTTTTTATTAAGAAACATATTTAGATACCTCGGATCTTATCTTTTGATCAATTATCGTGTTGGTGTTACCAAAGATCTTCGTGGAGCGATGTACAGAAAAATTCTTTCATTGCCTGTTTCTTTCTTTACAGAAAGTCGAAAAGGAGATATGATGTCTCGTATGTCAAACGACGTAGGTGAAGTAGAAGGCAATATCTTGGGAAGCTTAGTAGATTTGATCAACTCTCCATTTATGTTGATCAGTACTTTGGTGACTTTGTTTTTCTTAAGCCCCGAAATGACACTTTTCTCGTTATTGGTACTACCAGTAATGGGAACATTAATCGCATTAATAGGAAAAAGCCTTAAAAAAGATTCTCACGAAGCTCAGAACGAAATGGGAACTATTTTTTCAATCGTAGACGAAACATTAAAATCATCAAAAGTAATTAAGATTTTTAATGCTGAAAAAATAATGAACAGCCGTTTTATGGGTTCGATGCAAAAGTGGATCAACAGCTCTATAAGATTAGGAAGAAAAAAGAACTGGCATCACCAATGAGCGAATTCTTGGGATCTATAACATTTTTAATAATTGCATGGTACGGTGGAAAACAAATTATTGTAGAAAAAAGCATTTCACCAGAAGATTTTCTTGTGTTTTTGGGAATGTTTTTCCAGATTTTACCGCCAATGAAAAGTTTGTCAACATCTATTTCAAATATCCAGAAAGGGGAAGCTTCTCTTACCAGAGTTTTGGAAATTCTTGAAGCCGATGTGAAAATTGAGGAAGTTGCCGAGCCAGTTTCTATCTCAAATCTTGATGCTCATATAGAATTTAAAGACATTGGTTTTTATTATGATAAATCTAATTTAATCCTAAAAAATTTCAATTTAAAAATACCTAAAGGAAAAACAGTTGCTTTGGTAGGACAAAGTGGAAGCGGAAAGACGACTATCGCAAATCTTTTAGCGAGGTTCTATGATGTTTCCGAAGGTCAGATTTTAATTGATGAAACTGACATTAAACATTTAAAACTCGAAGAATACAGAAAGCTATTGGGTATGGTAACTCAGGAATCTGTTCTTTTCAACGATACGGTTTACAATAACATTTTAATGGGTAAACCTGAAGCTTCCAGAGATGAAGTCATTGCTGCAGCTAAAATTGCCAATGCAGATCTATTTATCACTCAGCTTCCGAATGGCTACGACACGAATATCGGAGACGACGGAGGAAAGTTATCAGGCGGACAAAAACAACGTATTTCTATCGCAAGAGCAGTTTTAAAAAACCCACCGATTATGATTTTGGATGAAGCAACTTCTGCTTTAGATACAGAATCTGAAAAATTTGTCCAGGATGCTCTTGAGAAGATGATGGAAAACAGAACGTCATTAGTGATTGCCCACCGACTCTCAACCATCCAAAAAGCAGACTGGATCGTTGTAATGGAGAAAGGTGATATTATGGAACAAGGTACCCACCAGGAACTTATGGCAAAACGAGGAACTTATCACAAGCTCGTAGAGCTGCAAAATTTTGATTAAATCTTTTTAAATTTATTTAAAATGAACCCTATACAAGAGTACTTCTTCAGAATCGACGAACCTGAGCGAAGTACTCTTTTGTTTTTAAGAAAGAAGATTTTAGAATCGGATCCTGAAAACATTACTGAAACTTTAAGTTTCGGACTTCCGTTTTTTAAGTTTAAAAAGAAAATGCTGTGTTATCTGTATTACAGCAAAAAGCATCAGAAACATTACATCAGCTTTTATCATGGTGATCGATTAGATTATCCGGAATTGATTTCTGAGGGCAGAAAGAAGTTTAAAATCCTTTTGATTGATATGGATGAGGATTTGCCATTAGACCTCATACTTACCTTTATCAATGAGGTAAAGAAACATATTAATTGATTTATATTCAAAATTTCTCTTCAAATCTCTTCTGTTGTATTTTATCATATACTTTTTCATAATCGGGGTTTTCGGTTTTCATTATCCTGTCCCAAAATCTAAAATAAAGACCATAATTTCCTTTAAATTGCTTGTGGTGAAGATTATGATACACTGAAGTGTTTAGTATTTTAAAAAGAAAAGATTTTCTCAGCCATTGAGGGGCAATTTCGTACCCTAAATGTCCATAAATATTTATCACCAAAGAACTCAAAACAAATGCATAAATACTTATAGGATATAGGGGAATGACAAATAGTAATAAAGGCACAATTAAACCCTCTGCAAAAGCCTCTAATACATGAAAGGAATACGCAGCAAATGGGCTTGGATTTGTAGATTTGTGATGTACTAAGTGTATAAGTCTGAAAATTTTTTTATGATGTAAAAGCCTATGCATCCAATAAAAATAGGTGTCATGAATGAATAGTCCTATTAGAATACTTCCTATTAACCAATACAAAGAATAATCACTAATATTTTTATAAATATTAGTGTATTGTCTTAATGGAGTATGAACTACAACATAGATCATGAAAGTCATTATAAACGATGAGATAGTAGAGTGAAAAACTTCTCTTCTAACATCCGTTTCTGTAATTTCTTTCTGTTGGATTTTTGCATTGCTTAAAGTTTTTTTTAACAAAAAATAACATATCCAATAATACAATCCAGCAAAAAAGAGGTATTGCACAAAACTCATTGAGCTCAGATCAAACAAATCTTTCATATTTATATTGTATTGGATAAAAAAAACACTAATGATATAGAAATAAATATATCATTAGTGTTTTAATATTAATAAATTTTGTTTTTTAAAGATGGCATTACTAAGGAGTATTTATTCCATTGAATTCCGCTTGTTTAATGGCCCAAGCCACTACATTCGCAAAAATAATTGAGTTTTGTACAGCCATACTTCCTGCCGCATTTCCGTTACCTGTAGTGCCATAAGCTGTTTTAGCTACCGGAAAATTACTGGTATTGGTAGCAAATGGATAAGCAGTATTACTAGCAATAGTTCCATTGGCATTAAAATTACTTAAGAATCCAGCATCTCCAACATAGAATAAATTTAGATTTTTATGTCTGAACATAGTAGTTCCCGCGAATACACTTGTAGAGTTAATTGCACTAGATCCGGTGTAAGAAGTGATGAAAGCTTCAGAAATACCATCTATTGAAGCAGTTGCACTTGCATCTTCACCCCAGTTTTTACCTCTTACATCTCCGAATGGTCCATTAAGAATTTCATCACTGATATTGATCATCGGATATACTGCCCCGCCACCGTTTCTACCATTAACATTGATTTGAGGATTGGCAAATAGACTTCTCATAAGGCTTTGAATTGAAGCAGCTCCTTCCAATTGAGCAATCACCACTCCTCCTTTATTAAGATAATCTACAAGAGCCGTTATTTCTGCCGCATTTGGAGTATATGGATAACCCGTAATAACAATATCCGGCTTAGCATTAATAGCAGCAATGGCAGGAGCCCCATCTGCAGGAGTAAGATGTGTAAACCCTTCAAACTTGACCACACTATTTGCCAGAGTTCCAAAGTTTGCCGGTGCATCCATTAAATTTTTAGAAGCATCCTCTTCTGCACTGTAACCGTGGTCTCCGGTTCCTCCAAGATGCACAATGGTTTTGGCAGGAATAACTACAATTACATTCACAGAACACGTTGTAGATACTCCACCCTGGCTATTAGATGTAATGGTCATGGTTTTTATAGAAGTTGAACTTGGGGTTCCTGTTCCGCTTAATGTAATATTCTGATTTCCTGTAGCGGTAAAAGTTCCTGAACCGCTGAAAGAAATTCCATCAACAGTATTGGTAGTAACGGTATAGCTACCCAATGATGAAACATTTACAGGTAATGTGATGGTATTGGAAGCCGCAAGAGCGGTTCCCACTTTATATACTCCATTTACTATTGCGCTGCCACAAGACATAGTATAAGTTCCTGCCGGACTAAGTACATTTATGGTAACAGCCGGTGTACAAGTAACATCTACTCCATTTGCAGAAAGCTGTACCGTGTTTACCTGTACCGCTGTAGGTGTACCCTGCCCAGGAATCTGTACTGTTTGAATACCCGTGTTTAGAAAAACACCCGTTCCATAAAAATTGTATCCGTTGGTTGTTGTACCGGTAATCGTATAGTTTCCAATTTTAGTTACATTCACAGAAACGCTTAAGTAGTTAGAAGCTGTTAATTCTTTTCCTTGTATATACGTTCCCATCGCTTTGGAGTTTGAGCAATCTATAGTAAAAACAGATTTACCAATTTGCCCGCAAACACTTTTCCATTCATTATCTGCAAGACTCCAATAGTTATAACAGTCTTCTGTAATGTTAAAAATTGTAAGACCGTCATCGGTAGCAGGATTTATTACAATTGCATCTCTTTGGGTTTCTGTAAGACGGGGCATTAATACTCCTTTATTATTTCCGCTAGATACTACATCTAAAACCGAATTTAAATTTGGAGCAGATGTATTAATCCCTACTGCTCCGTTAGTGGCTTGTGAGTAAATTTCCCCAACCGTAAAAAGGAATATTAAAAGCAGAATTCTGATTGTAGATTTTGTTTTCATCATATTTATGTATATAAAATTGTTTGCAGTGATTTAAAAATTACTGTACAAAATTATTATCTAAACACTATTTAAATTGAAAACTAGGCTACTCAATACTACTTGTGAGTAGTGAAACTCATTAGAGAGGCTTTATATCCTAAGTATGAAATTGTTAATATTGATGTCTGAAGGAATATTTAGTTTCTTTCGTATCCTATATTTTCTACTTTCAACTGCTCTTACACTGCTGTTTGTACACAGAGCAATTTTTTTGGTATCAAAATTAAGCCTCATTAAAGCACAAATATGTATCTCAGAATTAATAAGATTTGAATTAATTTTTAAAATATTAGGGGTAAAATCAGGGAAATATATTTGAAACTTATCTAAAAATAGAGGTGAATCATTTTCTGCCAAATCTAAAATTTCTGAGATATTATCTTCTGTTAAATTATTAATAATAATTTGCTGCTTCATCAATTCATTATTTATTTTCACAAGATCTTCAATGGTAGAATCTTTGCTTTCGGTTTCTTTCATCAAACCATAGATTAGTTTATCTTTTTGGGAAATAAAAAATATATCAATTAAAAAAGTAGTAACAGAAAAAAGAATATTCAATAATTGTATAATTTTAAAATCATCGTGCTTTATAAACTTACTTTTGGGTAAAAAATCTAAATCAATAAATAAACATCCTATAAAATTTAAAGCTATAAATAAGACTATAAATAATATAGAATAATAATCTTCTTTATAATTGAAAAAGAATGGTAAAGCAAATAAAAGTGAGAAATAAAAATACTCAACGCCTGCTTTTCTCCATGTGTAAATATAAAAGAAACTGACTAAAAATGTTAGAATTATAAAAACTGCAATGATTGCTTTTTTAATAGCCATACCCTAACCGCCTTATCTTCAATAAATATTAAGAATATAAAGAAAATAGTAATTCCGATTAAAACCGTAGATACAATCATATCTTTAAAGAAAAATATGATAAAAACAGAATAAAATAGAAACAAAAAGATAAGAATAAAAGGTAACGATTGATAAGCTGCAAATAATTACGTTCAAAATCATTGTAAAAACAATTAATGTCACTACTAATTATTTTAGAAAATATTTTATATGGCATATACTAAAACTTAATGGTTAAAAGCACAGGTAGGTTTTTGTATAAATATATTACAATAATTTAATTACTAATTTTTTTTTGTTATGGATAATAAAATGAAAGAATTAATAGATTATTCTGATAGTCATTTTGTTATTTTAAAATGACAGGAAACTTCAAAATAATGAATTTTAAAGATGTCTTAAATTACTATCTCAATAATACTTCTTAGAATCTATTAATGAGAAAAGAAATTGCAAGAGACCGTATTTGTGCTTTATTTATCTTTTTCACATCAGTTGTAAATTGATTTCTACTTCATTCTTCATATTTACCATAAAAATTCTTGGCAAAGATACTATCAGTTTTAATGATCTTGGTAAATGACGCTACTCAAGATTACTTATGCGTAGTAAAACTCAAGAATTTGAAAGAACGATATAATTGATATTCGTATTATCTTAAAAGAAATATGCATTTTGAGAAAAATGGATAATTAAAAAAGAGAAAATCTATCTGATTTTCTCTTTTTTCTTAAAAATTCTATGTTAAATTTAATCTTTCATTCTTGCAATCACATCGATACCCCCTTTGGTTTTATCGCCGATTTTGCAGGTAATTTCTGTATCAAGAGGCAAGAAAACATCCATTCTTGAGCCGAATTTAATGAAACCAAACTCATGTCCGGCTTTTGCTGCATCGCCTTCATTACAATAGAAAACAATTCTTCTCGCTACATATCCTGCAATCTGTCTGAAAACCACTTTATGATTCGTCATACTTTCTACAGCAACCGTTGTTCTTTCGTTTTCTGTAGAAGATTTTTCGTGCCAAGCAACCAAATATTTTCCCGGGTGATATTTTTTATAAATAACGTTTCCTGAAACCGGATATCTACAAATGTGAACATTAAGCGGAGACATGAAAATCGAAACCTGAATGGCTTTTTCCTTTAAAAATTCAGTTTCTTCAACTTCCTTAATCATTACAACCTTACCATCAACAGGCGCAATGACATTCTCCGTATGATCCAAAATATCACGATTCGGAACCCTGAAAAACCAAAACACCAAAGCATAAATAACTAATATGGGTATGATGATTAAAAGCGACCACATTTCCAGGAAATAGATAGCTACCGACGCAATTATTGCAAACAATACACTGGCAACTACGATGGTGCCTTTTGATTCTTTATGTAACTTCATGAGTTTATATAAATTTTTCTAAAATAAAGTACAAATATACGACAGGAACGCAGATTAAAAAACTATCCAGCCTATCTAATACACCACCATGCCCCGGAATAATATTTCCGCTGTCTTTTACCCCGAAAGTTCTTTTCAGCTGGCTTTCTACCAAATCTCCCAAAGGCGCAAAAGCTGCAATCAGAAAACCAACAACCATCCAATTCCCACGAAGTTGTGGCTGATACATTTCAACAAAATAAGAAAGAACTAATGTAAGTACTACTCCACCAGCATAACCTTCCCAGGTTTTTTTAGGAGAAATCTTAGGTGCCATTTTATGTTTTCCAAAAAACTTTCCAACCAAATAAGCAAAAGTATCACTGCTCCAAATTAAAATAAAAAGGAAAATAACTTCCAGTGAAAAATTACTGTCGTAAGAAGAGTATTTCGGTAGGCCTAATGCAAATGAGAATGGTAAAGCGACGTATATTACTGTAAAAATGAGCTTTCCGCTATCGAAGTACAGTTCACTTGTAAATTTAAATAAAGTAACTACAGCAATCACAACAAGTGCCAATGCAAGGATTTCCGTTAACCTGAAATTGAAATAAAAATCGTGATAGAAATACCGTTTAGAGAACATATAGAAAATAAGCAGTACGATGGGTAAAACCACCCATTTTTCGTACCCATCGCCAAATTTCATGATCTTGATGCACTCCCAGGTTCCTACCAGCAAAAGAAAAGTGATCAATCCGTAATACAAATATTGCTGCTTTACGAGACCCGGCGAAATTTGATCCAGAAGCTGAGCTCCCAATGGTGTCGTACAGAGAATAATGACTGCAATGTAAACAATCCCCGAAATGGTTCTCTGAATAAGATTTTTGTCCAAAATTTAAAATTTAGATTGTTTCTAGTCTTCTAACAACAGCAGAAACAGCTTGGTATTATTGTTTGTTGCGGTATCTAGTTTAGAATGATTTCCGCTTATTGAAGTAAGATTTTTGATGTTTCCGCTGCGCTTTATTTTCCCCATTGCGTCATTCAAATTATTAACAATTTGAGAAACGTTTGCCATAACAACAATTTTTGATGGAAGTCTTGAAGAATGGTAGTGCAGAATATTATTGTGGGAAAGCATTATTCTACCGTCATATGCAATTAGATATTCGCAAGTGATAAATGCAGCATCGTTGACTGTTTCAAGTTGCGGTGTATGAGAAATCTTTACAACATTCAAAAAATTTTGTAAATCTTTGTCACAACAAAACACAGAATTTACCCCCTCAATCTTTAAGATCTGGTTTAAAGTCTGCAAAGCTTCAGCTTCATCAGCACAATAATTAAAAAACCTCCGGAATGGGTAAACAATTGGGCGAACTTATAATCAAGATCAGCGTTTTTCAGCGAATCTCCTAGCTTCTCCAGACTTTGTTTGTCATCTTCCTCAGGCTGATTAGTTAGTTTGCTTACAATTCTCTTAAATAAACTCAACTTAATGTATTTTTAGTCAACTTACTACAAAAATAGAAAATTAATTAGAATTGCTTCTAATAATATTGCTTTAAAATGAAAAAACCCGGCAATTTTACAATTACCAGGCTGTATTCAATTGAATATAAATATTTTAAAGCTGAGCAGGACTTTCTGGAGCCTGAATCTCACTTTCTTCTACTTTTTCATGTATTGGAATAGTATTCGTCACCGGTCTCTCTGTCAATTCAGGATCCCATGCTCTTTTACCGAATATATCCTCAAGATCTTCACGGAAAATAACTTCTTTTTCTAAAAGTTTATTTGCCAAAGCATCTAATTTATCTTTATTCTCAGTAAGAATTCTTACCGCTCTTTCGTATTGATTTTCAATAATCATTTTGATTTCTGCATCAATCTTAGAAGCAGTTGCCTCAGAATAAGGTTTACCAAAACTATATTCTGATTGACCTGAACTGTCATAGTAAGAAATATTACCAATATTCGGGCTCAATCCGTAGATCGTAACCATTGCCTGAGCTCTCTTAGTCACTGTTTCCAAATCTGAAAGTGCACCTGTAGAAATATTATTAAATATAACTTGCTCAGCTGCTCTACCTCCTAATGTAGCACACATCTCGTCCAACATTTGTTCAGTAGTCGTCAACTGTCTTTCTTCCGGAAGATACCAAGCTGCGCCTAATGAACGTCCTCTTGGAACAATTGTCACTTTCAATAACGGAGAAGCGTGTTCTACCAACCAAGAAATTGTTGCGTGACCAGCCTCATGGAATGCCACTCTTTTTTTCTCAGATGGCTTAATCGCCATATTTTTCTTCTCAAGACCACCGATAATTCTATCTACAGCATCTAAGAAATCTTGCTTGTTTACAGACTCATGACTGTTTCTAGCTGCGATTAAAGCTGCTTCGTTACAAACGTTCGCAATATCTGCTCCACTGAAACCTGGAGTTTGTTTTGCTAAGAACTCTCTGTCTATAGTCTCATCCAATTTGATTTTCTGTAAATGAACATCAAAAATCTCTCTTCTTTCGTGTAATTCAGGAAGATCAACATATACTGAACGGTCAAAACGACCAGCTCTCATTAATGCCTTATCCAAAATATCTGCTCTGTTGGTCGCTGCCATTACGATTACGTTCACGTCGGTACCAAAACCGTCCATTTCTGTAAGCAATTGATTTAAGGTATTTTCTCTTTCGTCATTTCCGCCAGAGAAATTGTTTTTTCCTCTTGCACGTCCGATCGCATCAATTTCATCAATAAAGATGATAGCAGGAGATTTTGCTTTTGCCTGAGCAAACAAATCTCTTACTCTTGACGCTCCTACCCCAACAAACATTTCAACAAAATCTGAACCTGAAAGTGAGAAAAACGGAACTTTAGCTTCACCTGCAACAGCTTTCGCCAATAAGGTTTTACCTGTTCCCGGTGGCCCTACCAAAAGTACCCCTTTAGGAATTTTACCTCCTAATTTCGTGTATTTTTCAGAGTTTTTCAAGAAATCTACAACTTCCTGCACCTCTTCTTTAGCTCCCTCTAATCCTGCAACATCCTTAAATGTTGTCTGAATCTTTTCTTTTTCGTCAAATAATTTGGCTTTAGATTTACCGATAGAGAAAATCTGTCCTCCAGGACCTCCACCACTTCCCATTTTTCTGAAAAGGATGAAGTAGAACAATCCTAAAATCGTAATCCAGATAAGAGCCTGAATAAGAGCACCCATCAATGCACTCTCTCCTTCTGCATAATCTTTAGACGTTTTGATTGCCGGATTTTGGCTCTTTATAGATTCAAATTTCTCTAAGAAAAGCTGTAAATCTCCGTACTTCAGGCTATAATCAGCCTTTGCAGAAGACATACCTAAATTTGAAAAAGGATTTGCCTTGTCATCTTTCTTCACGGTAGCTGTTTTCGCAGCTTTTGTTAAAAATACTTCAGCTTTCTGAGCTTGTTTATCAATCAACACATTCTGAACTTTCCCCGACTGCATTTCTCTAAAGAAAGCATCTTCGTCAATAGATTTTGCATTGTTGCCACCCAAAAAGTTTGAGGCAAAAAATAACAAAAGGGCTATTATAGCGATTGGGAAAAACCAGTTAAATCCTTTATTATTCATTTAATACTTTTAAAATTTATACTTCACTTTCTATTTTGGTGATTTTTGCATCACCCCAAAGTTCTTCAATATCGTAATACTGACGAGTTTCTTTCTGGAAGATATGCACCACCACGGTTACATAATCTACCAAGACCCACATTGAGTTTTCTGTACCCTCTACGTGCCAAGGTCTGTCCTGAAGATCGTTTCTTACTTTTTTTTCTACACTTCCTGCTAATGCCGAGACTTGTGTATTTGAGTTACCACTACAAATTATAAATGTTTCTGCTACCGAGTTTTCAATTTTTGAAAGGTCGAAAATCATAATATCTTCCCCCTTTACATCCTGGATAGCTTCTACAATTTTATCTATTAGCGCTTGCTTTTCTACTGTTTTGTTCATTAAAATATACTATAATCTGCAAATTTATTGTTTTTCTTTTACTTTAACCTTACTTTTAGGGCTTTAATGTCTTAAAGTTTTCATAAATGACCAATCTGTTTTACCAAAAGAGTGTTCTTCTACTAATGACGAAATATCTCAGGTTTTACTTTACCCACATTCAAATTTTGTTGGTCTCTATACTTTTAATCAAACAAAAGGAAGAGGACAGTATGGAAATATTTGGGCTTCCCACCCTGAGCAGAATCTTGCTTATACAATTGCTGTAAAAATTCAGGACACTAAACTCAGTGATTTCTTGTTCAATTATTATACCGCAGCAGCAATACGCGAGTTTCTTGCCAAACTGACCGAAAAGGTAGTGAAGATAAAATGGCCAAATGATATCATCTTAGCCAACAAAAAAGTAGTTGGAATTCTGATTGAAAAGAAAAAATTCAACGGTGAAAATTATTTCATTATAGGAAGCGGAATCAATATTCTGCAGGAAAAATTTGATGAAATATCTAATGCAGGCTCAATCTTCACACAAACCGGAAAAAAAATAGATTTACAAAGTTTCACTAAAGAACTGCATGAATTTTTAGTTGGGAAATTTAAAAATATAGATTCTGAAGAAGATGTTTTAGAAGAATTTAATTTAAATCTATTCAGAAAAGATGAAATTTCAGTATTCGAGATTGACGGAAAGCGACAAAATGGCATCATCCGAAAAGCTGACGAAAAAGGTAAAATCTGGATTGAATTTGAAGATGAAACAAAATCGTTTTACCATAAAGAAATAAAACTTCTTTACTGATTGGCTCTTCTGATATACAAGATTAAAGTTAGCGGAAAAAAGATAATATTCGGCATCCACATTGCCAATGACGGAGTCAGAATTTTATTCTCTGAAACCACTTTTAAAGCTTCAAACGAGAATACAAATACGAACGCTAAGGAAATTCCTATTGCTAAGTTAATCCCCAAACCTCCTCTTTTCTTTTGAGAAGAAAGCGATAGTGCTAAAAACGTCAGTAAGATAATTGACACGGGCATTGAGGTTCTTTGATGAAACTCATTTAAGTGCGCATTCAAATTACTGTTTCCTTTTTCTCTTTCTCTATCGATGAATTTTATAAGCTCAGGAGTCGTTTTATTTTGACCCAAAAGTTCGTTTGGAAATAATTCTTCCGGTGCCTGACCATAACTTTTCCTCAGCTCGAACCCCTGACCTAATTTTTCTGAATCATCTTTATTAATGGTCTTTTCAAGAAAACTATTCAGTACAAATTGCTTTTTCGCAGGATCCCAGTAAGCATCATTTGCCTTCAGCTCGTAAGTCAGTTTACGGTTTTTATCAAATTTTTGGTAAACAAAGCCGTAGCCACGATATTCTTTTTTATTCCACGAATTGATGAAGATATATTCCGTTTTGCTTAATTGTGCCGAAACCGGAGCTGTCCCCAGAATTTTATCTTTATTCGTTTGATTATAAGTATATGCTTCGAGCGCATTTTTCTTAATATTCGCCCACGGCAACACGAAATGATTAACAACCAGTGAAAGTAAAGCAATGAAAAGAGAAGTCAGCAAATAAGGTTTTGCAAATCTGTGAAAACTTGCACCACTACTGATAATCGCCACAATCTCAGTATTATTTGCCATTCTGGAGGTGAAATAAATCACAGAAATAAACACCAGAATCGCCAAAAATGTAACGACCAGATTGATAATCCAAAAAGGATAAAAATGAATAAGAAAATAGGTTAAATTTAATTTTGGATCAAGAGCGGTGGCATTCTCAATTCTAGGAATTTTCTGCTGAACATCAATAACCAAAACAACCGTAGACAGCAATATCAGCATGAAACCAAAGGTTCCAAGGTATTTTCTTACGATATATCTGTCTACAATTTTAAACATGAAATAATTTTAAAGTCTTTGTCTTAAAACAGGAACTACAGAATTTTTCCATTCATAGAAATCTCCTGCCAATATATGTTCTCTCGCAACTTTTACCAAATCTAAGTAAAAAGCCAGATTATGGATAGAAGCAATCTGCTTTCCTAAATATTCTTTCGAAACGAATAAATGACGCACATACGCTTTAGAATATTCTCTATCTACAAAACTTGTCCCAAACTCATCCAGCGGCGAAAAATCTTTTTTCCATCTTTCGTTTTTAAGATTCATGACGCCTTGCCAAGTGAAAAGCATTCCGTTTCTGGCATTTCTTGTCGGCATCACACAATCCATCATATCAATCCCTAAACCGATAGATTCCAGAATATTCCACGGAGTTCCTACTCCCATCAAGTATCTTGGTTTATCTTTAGGTAAAATATCGGTCACCTCATCGGTGATTCTGTATAATTCATCTTCCGGCTCACCAACAGAAAGACCGCCGATGGCATTTCCTTCCGCACCTGCTTCTGCAATAACTTCCGCCGAAATTTTTCTTAAATCTGAATAGGTAGATCCTTGAACAATTGGGAAGAACCTTTGTTTATATCCGTATAATTCAGGATTTTTTTCATTCCAATCCATGCATCTTTTTAACCAACGGTGGGTCATATCCATAGATTTTTTCACCTGATTGTAATGTGCAGGATATGCAACACATTCGTCAAAAGCCATGAAAATATCTGCACCAATCTGTCTCTGGATTTCCATAGATTTTTCTGGAGTAAACAAATGCACGCTTCCGTCAATATGAGATTTAAATTTCACCCCTTCTTCAGACATTTTTCTCGTCCCTGAAAGTGAAAAAACCTGAAAACCACCGGAATCGGTAAGAATCGGAAGATCCCAATTCATAAATTTATGCAAACCTCCAGCTTCCTCCATCACTTCCATACCCGGACGAAGGTATAAATGATAGGTATTTCCCAAAATAATCTGAGCTTTAATATCATCTCTAAGTTCTCTCTGATGTACGGTTTTCACACTTGCAACAGTTCCTACCGGCATAAAAATCGGAGTTTGCACAACCCCGTGGTCTGTTACCAATTCTCCTGCTCTAGCCTTTCCCTGTGAAGTTTTTTCTATCTTAAAAAATTGCTGCATATTTTATCTTACTAATTTGGGAAGATTTGTGTCGGGTTTAGATTTTTTCTCCACAAAACCTTTTGCTTTCGGGTCTTTCTCTAAAAGAATGACTTGTGCATTATCCACAATTTTATTCATTTTTCCTGTTGCTACATAATATTTATAGCTTTCAACAAAATCGTCAGCCTTTACATTATGCGTTTTAAGGATATATCTCGTTCCGCTTTCTAAATTTTTGCCTTGAAATGTATTGGTAACCTGATCATTTATTGCCAAATCTGCCATAATCTCAGACATTGTACTTTTATCAAGAAGATTTTTAGGCTTGTCAACATATTCGCTGCAAGAAACCAAAAACACAAACATCAAAAGCGCGCTTAGTCTTTTCATAATTTATTGATTATTGATTTCCATTTTAAATTTAAAACACCAAACACCGCTTCATGAATGATGCCACCGTTCATTTTACTTTCACCCAATTCTCTGTTGGTGAAAATAATCGGGACTTCTACGATTTTAAAACCTTTCTTAAAAGTTCTGAATTTCATTTCAATCTGAAAACCGTATCCTTTTAATTTCACATTATCTAAACCGATTTCTTCTAAAACTTTTCTAGAAAAGCAAACGAAACCAGCTGTAGTGTCATGAATGGAAAGTCCGAGAATAAATCTCACATATTTTGAAGCAAAATAAGACAACAAAACCCTTCCCATCGGCCAATTGACCACATTCACACCTTTCGAATAACGAGATCCAACTGCCATATCGGCATTTAAGCAAGCATCAAAAAGTTTAGGTAAATCATTCGGATTGTGAGAAAAATCGGCATCCATCTCAAAAATGTAGTCGTAATTGTTTTGCAATGCCCATTTAAAACCATGAATGTAGGCTTTTCCTAATCCATCTTTAATATGTCTTATCGATAAATGAAGGGTATGCGGGAATTTTTTCTGTAATTCTTTAACGATGTCTGCCGTTTTGTCGGGCGAAGAATCGTCTACAACCAAAACATGAAACCCTTGTTCCAATGCAAAAACAGCAGAAATTATCTTTTCGATATTCTCCTTTTCGTTGTATGTTGGAATGATGACGAGTTTTTTCATTTCAATTGGCAAAGATAAGTTATTTAAGCTTTTTATTTTATACAAAATAATCTATAATTTTGCAAAAAATTATCCGTTGCCACAATCTCAAGATTTTACCAACCAAATAAGAATACCCGAAAATAATGATTGGGTAGTTTTTATACTTATAGGATGCCTTTTCTTATATATTTTTATGATGAATGTCATAGAACGGGAAGCCAATCTCAAAGATTTTCTTCTTCAGAAATACTTTGACTCGAGCAATAACCTGCCAAGCTGGATTATCACTTCGTGTGTAATTACATTAGGTTTAGCCGTTTTAATATCTCAATATGTTCCGGTAGTCCCGGAATATGCAGCAAAACTGAAAGTTTTTGGATATCAAATGAATAAATTTGGATATTGTCTGGCTGCAGTTTCATTATTTTATTTTCTTCGAACGGCACTTGGGTTTTTATTTTACCAAAGCATAGGTGACGGAAAAAAATGGACTATTTTTTATTTTACCTCCACTAAATTTCACTTCATTCTTTCAATTTTGGTAATAATCTTGTGTATAACCCACTATTATTTCCCAATTGATAGAAATGAAGCGTTTTTATACTATTTTTTCTTTTTTATGTTTGTCTTTGTGTTTAAGGTATTTTTCTATTTATTTCACAGGAACAACATCTTACCTCAAAAATGGTATTATAAATTTTTGTATATTTGCACGCTCCAAATAACACCTTTATTGTTGCTTTGGAAGTTATTATTTATTTAATAGATACATGATGAGAATAAAGTCTATATTGGTTTCTCAACCATCACCTAGTGAGTCTTCTCCATATTTGGAAATTGCAAAGAAGGAAAAAATAAAGATTGATTTCCGTCCTTTCATCCATGTTGCGGGGGTTGACAACAAAGAACTTAGAACACAGAAAATAGATTTAACGCAGTATACCGGTATTATTTTTACCAGTAAAAATGCGATCGATCATTATTTTAGGTTAGCAGAAGAATTGAGATTTTCTGTTCCTGATACCATGAGATATATCTGCCAGTCTGAAGCGATTGCTAACTATCTTCAAAAACATATCGTTTACAGAAAGAGAAAAATCAGCTTTGGCGAGAAAAATTTCACAGATCTTTTGCCTTTGTTTAAAAAGTTTCCATCCGAAAAATATTTATTACCATCATCTGATGTTTTGAGCGCGGATATCCCTAAAACTTTGGATTCAGCAAATATTCAATGGACAAGAGCGATTATGTACAGAACGGTTTGCAGCGATTTGACAGACATCAACATTAATGACTACGATATGTTGATTTTCTTCAGTCCGCAGGGAATCAAATCTTTACAGCAAAACTTCCCAGACTTCAAACAGGAAAACACAAAAATCGGAGTTTTCGGCCCTACCACTTCAGCAGCTGCCGAAGAAGCAGGCTTAAAAATAGATTTGATGGCTCCTACAAAGGAAACACCGTCAATGACTATGGCACTTGAAAAATACATCAAAAGCTTACATAAATAGTTTTTAAAACTTTATATCATACAGCCGTCTTTTCGATTAAAGGAAAGATGGCTTTTTTTTAATTAAATTTGAACAAAAATTAATATTGAATACAATTTCGTTTTTAAAACACATTTTAGTCTAAAATTTAACGAAAATTGATTTAATTAAAATAAGGAAACATTCGAATGAAAGCTCCACAAGCAAAAAAAATAGAAAATATACTCGAAATTCACGGAGATAAAAGAATTGACAATTATTTCTGGATGAACGACCGAGAAAACCCTGAAGTCATTAAATATCTCGAAGAAGAAAATGCTTACGAAGAGGCGATGATGAAAGAAACGGAAGCTTTTCAAGAAAACCTTTACGAGGAAATGAAAGCCCGTTACAAAAAGATGATGAGTCTTTACCCTACTTCTTCAATGAATACTGGTACATCGTGCGTTATGAAGAAGGAAAAGAATATCCTATTTTCTGCAGAAGATTTCAGACCATGGAAAATCCTGAAGAAATCATTTTGGATGTCAACATTTTGGCAGAAGGTCAGGAGTTTTTTGAAGTTGCCAATGTTGCAGTAAGTCCGAATAACGAGTTAGTTTCTTTTTCAGAAGATAATGTAGGAAGAAGAATTTATAGTTTAAATTTTAAAAATTTAAAGACTGGCGAAATTCTTTCAGACAAAATAGAAAATACAACCGGAAAAGCCGTTTGGGCAAATGACAACAAGCACGTTTTTTACATCAGAAAAGATGAAAGTCTTCGTGCGTATAAAGTTTACCGACATGAGCTAGGAACAAATCCTTCTGAAGATGTTTTAATTTTCCATGAAGAAGACGAAACTTTTGATGTGAATGTTTTCAAAACAAAATCATTAGAATATATTTTTCTGGCAAGTTCGAGCACAATTTCTGATGAGCATCATTTCATCCCTTCAGACAACGTTTTTGCAGAATGGAAAGTGATTCAGCCGAGGATTGATGATCTGGAATATTCTGTAGAACATTACGAAGATGAATTTTACATCATCACCAATGCAGACGAAGCAACCAATTTCAAAATCGTAAAAACCAAAATCGACAATTGTGGAATGGAAAACTGGGTAGATGTAATCCCGCATCGTCCCGAAGTTTTGCTTGAAGGTTTTGAGATTTTCAAAGATTATCTGGTTTTGGAAGAAAGAGAAGAAGGGCTTTTACAGATAAAAATTATCAATGAGAAAAATGGAGAGACGTATGACTTACCTTTTTCAGACCCAACTTACACGGCTTATATTGGTTTAAATTTAGAATTTAATACCGAGATTTTACGTTATGGCTACACATCGCTTACCGTTCCGAGTTCTACTTTTGAGTATAATATGAAAGATAAAACTACGAAACTTCTAAAACAACAGGAAGTTTTGGGCGGAAAATTTGTCGCAGAAAATTATGTTTCAGAAAGAATCTGGGCAGAATCGAGAGATGGCGAAGTGAAAATCCCTATTTCTTTGGTCTATCATAAAGATACCAAAAAGACTGCAGACACTCCGGTTCTTTTATACGGATACGGAAGTTATGGACACACGGTTGATGCAAGTTTTTCCAATGTAAGGCTTTCAATTCTTGACAGAGGTTTTATTTATGCAATTGCACATATTCGTGGCGGAGAATATTTGGGAAGAGAATGGTACGAAGATGGAAAAATGCTCTTTAAAAAGAATACTTTTTTCGATTTCATCGATGCCGGAAAATATTTAATTAAAGAAAATTATACCTCATCAAAACATTTGTATGCAATGGGCGGAAGCGCAGGAGGCTTGTTGGTGGGAGCTGTCGTTAATTACGAGCCACAATTATTTAACGGGATTGTTGCGCAGGTACCTTTTGTAGATGTTGTAACCACGATGTTGGATGAAACCATTCCTTTGACAACGGGAGAATATGATGAATGGGGAAATCCGAATGATGAAGAATATTATCATTATATGAAAGATTATTCGCCATACGATAATGTGGAAGCAAAAGACTATCCACACATGTTGATTACTACCGGTTTTCACGATTCTCAAGTACAATATTGGGAACCTGCAAAATGGGTTGCAAAATTACGTGAATTGAAGACTGACGACAATCTTTTATTGTTTAAAACCGATATGAGTTCTGGTCACGGCGGCGCAAGTGGAAGATTTGAATCTTTAAAAGAAGACGCTTTAGAATATGCGTTTTTGATGAAACTTGAAAATAAAATAATCTAAATCATTCTTCTGATTTTGTTTAAATTTATTATTAAATAAAATGTGATGTTAATATTAATTTTTATAGCAATTACAGTCATTTATTATCTTATACAAAGAGATAAAATTAGAAGAAGTGAAAAAAGAGAAGATTTCAAAATCAGACAGGAAGAAAAATTGGCTCAACTTCTAAAAAATGCAAGGGAAGAAGACCAAAGAAAATACGATAACAATAATTTATAAATAAATGTTTATTCTTTAATTTATTATAAAGAATATCAGATAAATATATCATGACAGAAGCAGAATTATGGGCTAAGGTTGAAGAATTTTTTCAAATAAATTTCGACACAGAAAAACATCCGCAGATTGACACCATTTTATTTTTAATCGGTGTACAGGAATTGGGAAGCGGACAACAAAAATACACCAAAGACGACAAACTGAATATCCTGCACATTGCAGTTTGCAGATTGCTTGAACCTTTCGGTTATTTTAAATTCACCCATTACGATAAAGACGGATATCCGCATTTTGAGGAAGTGGAAAAACTTCCTGAACTGAAACCTAATGAGCAACAGCTTTTGATGAAAAAGCGATTATTCATTATTTTCAGGAAGAGGAATTACTATAAATTTAAAAGGAAAGCTATTATGCTTTCCTTTTTTTGCTTATTATTTTAAAATCTCTTCGAGCTGATTCAAGCCCATTTTAAAACCTTCTTCAAAACCCATTTCCAATTGCTTTTTCATGTCTTCTTCAGTTTGAAAATGCATGTTGACAGATAGTTTGGTCCCTTCTTCAACTCCGGTAAAACCTAGAAGCCATTTGGTTTGCGGGAAATTCTCATCAATTTTTCCATTTTCATCACAGAATGCGTCGATTCCGTCAAAACTCCTTCCATTATTAATCTCACCGTACTTCACTTGTGAATAAATTTTCTCCCCTTCCGGACCATTCATGGAGTAGAACCACCCCCCCCTCTTCAAAGTTGAGATTTTCAGTTTCGCATTTCCATGGTTTCGGAGCCCACCATTGGTCAAGTAGTTCAGCATGAGTAAAATAATCCCATACTTTTGAAACTTCCGCATCATAGACTTTCATGACGTAGATACTTTTCGAATCAAAATCTTTATTAAAAACTATTTCAGAATTCATTTGTAATATTTTTATTTAAAATTAAAAATTTAAACTTACTAACCACTAAATATTTCCCAATAAAAAAGGATGTATTCGTAAAAAAATGTTAAAAAACATGATTTTAAGAAATTGGACACAATTTTTTGGCGCATTTTTTGTTTATCTCGTGATAAAATATTTAATTTTAACATTTGTAATTACAAATTATTATATTCAATGAATAATAAGTTCATCCCGATAATCTCAGTCTTCATGACAATTTCTTTAATTGTCTTTGTGACACTGCAGTTTTATTGGCTTAAAGGATATTATGGAGCGCTGGAACAAGAGTTTTCCAACAAAGTCTATACCGCTCTGGAAAATACCACAAAAACAGTCTCTGAATTAGAAGCAGAAAAATTATTTAATGAAAATTATGAAAACTTCAGAGACAATATTAAGGCAAACAGTAAACAACCTTCGTTGACGACAATCCAGCAAACGATTGATTCTGGAACTCAAAGATCAATAATCTATTCTAAAAATCTTATTGAACAAAAGCAACTTCCTCTCAACAAAAGTGGAGATTCACTACGTTTAACTACATTGTACACAGATGGTGCTGCTTACACGATTAAAAAGACACAACCAAAAGAGAAATATTAACTAGTGAAATTAATCAGGATATTGGAAATGGGGATTACACTTTAAAGGAATTTCTAGATGTAAGAGGTAATAATCTACCAATCACAAAACGTGTTGACAAAAAGGTTTTAGACTCAATCATTACCAAAGAATTGAGCATGAAAGGAATCTCTGCTAACTTCGGATATGGAGTTATGGATAAAAACAACAAATTGACCAATGTAGTCAACAAGATTTTTAAAGATAAAAAAGAAGGCAACACCTATTCTTATCCTCTATTTACAGATACAAAAGACAGAACGTTGTATACTTTAGCTTTAGTGTTCCCGAAAAAGGAGTATTCTTTAGCGATGAATAACTGGCCAATGCTTTTAGGAACATTTCTTTCTCTCCTGACAATTTTGGGAATTTATATTATTTCTATTAATTACATGATGAAGCAGAAGAAAATTGCTGAGATCAAAACTGACTTTATCAATAATATGTCTCATGAGTTTAAAACTCCGCTGGCGACCATTTCAGTAGCGACAGATTCTTTAGCCAATGATAAAATAGCAACCAATCCTGAAAAAGTAAGATATTACTCAAGTCTCATTAAGCAGGAAAACCTGAGAATGAAAAAGCAGGTAGAAAACGTTCTCAATATGTCTAAGCTGGAAAGAAACGAGGTTAAATTATTCCTGAAAGAAACTAACGTAAGAGAATTAATCAAAAGAACAACTGAGTCATTTGGTCTTATTGTTTCTCAGAGAAACGGTACGTTGAGACAGGAGTTTAATGCCGATAAATATATTTTCAAAATTGATGAATTCCACATCTCAAATATGCTGGTTAACCTTTTGGATAATGCAAATAAATATTCTCCGGAAGCACCAGAAATCGACATAAAAACCAAAAACGAAGGCAATTGGTACGTAATCGAAATTTCCGATAAAGGAATGGGTATGGAAACAGAGAACAAAACCCGAATTTTTGAAAAATTCTTCCGCGAAGAAACAGGAAACATTCACAATGTAAAAGGACAAGGGCTTGGGCTTTCTTACGTTAAGAAAATCGTTGAACTTCATAAAGGTCAAGTGATTGTAGACTCAGAAAAAGACAACGGAAGTAAGTTTATCATTAAACTTCCAATGGCTTAGCTAAAAATTATAATTAATAAAGTAATAATAAATTAAATAAATAAACAAGATATGAGCAACAGAATATTATTAGTAGAAGACGACCAGAGTTTCGGAGCAGTTTTGAAAGATTACCTTTCTATCAACAATTTTGAAGTAACTTTAGCAGTCGATGGCGAACAAGGTCTGAAAGAATTTACAGAAAACGAATTTGACATCTGTATTTTTGACGTAATGATGCCTAAAAAAGACGGTTTTTCTTTAGCGGAAGACGTTAAGAAAATCGATAAAAACACCCCTATTATCTTCCTTACTGCAAGAAATATGAGAGAAGATATTTTGAAAGGTTATCAACTGGGAGCTGATGATTACATCACAAAACCTTTTGATACTGAATTACTTTTATATAAAATCAAAGCGATTCTTCAGAGAAGCTCTACTTTAGAAAATGAAGAGCAGGAGCAGTTTAAAATCAGCAATATCTTCTTTGATTCTATGTTGAGACAATTGAGAGTTGGAGATAATGAATATAAACTTTCACCCAAAGAAAATGAGCTTTTAAAGTTGCTTTGCCTTCACAGAAACGACTTTATGCCAAGAGATCTTGCATTAAGAAAAATCTGGAAAAAAGAAAATTACTTTACCGCCAGAAGTATGGATGTTTACATTGCAAAATTGAGAAAACTCCTGAAAGAAGACGATGGGCTAGAAATCATCAACGTTCACGGTGAAGGTTTCAGACTTTTGGTTAAGAACTAAACGAACGTTAAAATACCAATATAATACAGAAATTAGCAAAGCATTTAGAAATGTTTTGCTAATTTTGTTTTTTACGCTTATTCATTATGAAATCGCTATGACTAACCTAGGAAATAATCTCCAATAAAGATTAAGCGATACCATATGACCTTAAAAAAACAATAAAAACTACTTATGAAAAATATATTTTTAGGAGTTTTAACGGCAGGGATTTTAGTTATTTCTTGCAAGAAAGACGAAAAACCTACTTACATAAAAGACGAATCAGGAGTTCAACAACCAATCGCAGCGGTCAACAACACCCCACAACCTTCATTATTGAATCAGGCAGGAATTACAACTGCTGCACCCAATTCTCCAGCTGGAGCAACCGCTCCAGGAATGAATCCTCCTCACGGGCAACCGGGTCACAGATGCGAAATTCCTGTTGGACAACCTTTAAATGGCGGCGGAACACCCGCACCGGCGGCTAATCCTTCCACACAAAACATTACGGTAAACGGAAATAGCCAAGTTCAAATTGATCCCAATGCAGTAAGTCCGGGAAAAATAATGATGGATCAAAATGGGAAACAAGTGAAAACTGCTCCGGGAATGAATCCTCCACACGGTCAGCCAGGCCACAGATGTGACATTCCTGTTGGTCAGCCCTTAAACAGCAAACCTGCACCTGCATCTCAACCGACTGCACAGACAACTCAAGTACAAGCTCCGCAACCAATGCCGGCACCTAAAGCTGTAGCAAATAATACAGGTCCAAAGCCAAAAATGAATCCTGACCACGGTGAGCCTTGGCATGATTGTGCTAAAAAAGTTGGAGAGGCACTTTGAAATTTTTCCGTAAGTTTGCATTGTGAAATACACACAGTTTTTATTAATTATTTTTTGTTTGGGAATTTTCTTGATTCCTAAAAATAATTTTTATACCCTGACTTCACAGGAAAACTGTTGCAACACAGAATCAAACACTCATAGCTGTTGCGAAAAAGATGATGACAGTCACGATAAAAAAAACGGGGAATCTTCATGCAACGACGATTGTTGTTCTCTTTGTATGACATGCCATAATTTCGTAGAAAATCTTTCTGCAAAAACCTTATTTTTCAATCACACCCCTTTTAAAACAGATAAAAGTTTAGAATTTCAATATTCTGATCCTCATATTTCAGATAGTTTAAAAGACATTTGGCAACCGCCTAAACTAGGTTAATTACATCCAAATTATTCATTAAGATTTTAATGAATCGTTTTTTAATTAATCTAAATTTTAAACAATGAAATTATATACTACCAAGGTAATCCTTGGCCTATTCCTGTTATTTACACAATTTATCTTTGCTCAAAACCTTCATAAAAGCCAGTTTCAGGTAAAAGGGAGCTGCGATATGTGCAAAGAAAGAATAGAATCCACAGCTTTGAAAGCAGGAGCAACTACAGCCATATATTCAGTTGATGCACAAACACTCACTTTAGAAACGTCAGACAATATTTCGTCTGAAGATATTCTTAAAAAAGTAGCAGAAGCCGGACATGACAACGAGAAGTTCAAAGCTTCTGATGAAACCTATCAAAAACTTCCAGGATGCTGTCATTACGAAAGGGAAGCTCAAACTGAAAAAACACCACCAGCAGAAAACCACAATCATTCAAAAGGTGAAAATGAGTTTTTTGTAAAGGGAAATTGTGAATCTTGCAAAGCCAGAATTGAAAAAGCAGCAAAATCAGCGGGAGCAAAATCAGCAGAATGGAATGCAGAAAAACAAATCGTCATTTTAGATTTTGATTCTTCAAAAACCTCAGCAGACCAGATTTTAAAAAGATTGCTGAAGTAGGTCACGATAACGAAAAATACAAAACGACTGAGGACATTTACAAAAAGCTTCCGGGATGTTGTTTGTACGACCGTGAGACTGCATTTGGTGAAGCCAATGCTAATGTACATTCTGATCAAAATGCTACAATGCACGATTCAAAAAAACACACAGATTCCGATGCTGGTCATCAACATGACATAAACGCAAAAAACATTGAAGAAGTAAAGTTATCGGCATCTAAAGCGGTAACATCTATCAATAAAAAGGAGGCGGGCTTGGTTTTTAATATCGACAAAAAAGAATTATTAAAAGCAGCGTGTTGTAATTTATCTGAAAGTTTTGAAACCAATGCAACTGTTGATGTTTCGTTTAGTAATGCGGTAACGGGAACAAAACAGCTTAAAATGTTAGGTTTAGATCAAAAATACACAAGTCTGACTAAAGAGCTTTTACCTGAAATCAGAGGTTTGGCATCTGCTTATGGATTAAATTTTATTCCCGGAAGATGGATTGAAAGTATTCAACTGACTAAAGGTGGAAGTACTGTAACGAGCGGTTACGAAAGTATCACAGGACAAATCAACACCGAACTGATTAAGAATTCTGAAAAATCTGAGACTTCTTTAAATTTATTTTCTGATTTTAACGGAAGAGCTGAAGCGAATATCACCCATGTGGAACCAATTGATGATCATTGGACGCAAACTTTTCTACTTCACGGAAACGGAACGTTTGGAGATACAGATATGAATGATGACGGCTTCCTTGACCGACCAAAAGGAACACAGTTGAATGCAGCTTATTTATTGAATTTTAATGATTTAGAACACTCAGGTTTTGGTTCGCATTTCGGAATTAATTTCGTGAAAGATGAAAGAACTGCAGGACAAATCGGTTTTGATAAAAAACTTTCGCAAGACCAACAAACTGCTTACGGAGTTGGGATTGATATTTCCAGATTTCAGGTTTGGAACAAGACGGGTTATGTTTTTAAAGGAAAACCTTACCAAAGTTTGGGTTGGATGAATCAGTATGTCTATCATCAGCAGGACAGCTTTTTCGGATTGAGAAATTATTCAGGACAGCAGCATACATATTATTCAAATTTAATTTTTGAAAGTATCATCGGAAATACGAACCATAAATATAAAACCGGAGCAAGTTTCATGTATGATACGTACAATGAAGATTATCTGACCGATAATTTCAAAAGAAACGAAGTCGTTCCCGGAATTTTTGCTGAATATACTTTGACGGGTTTAAAATATACTTTGGTTGCCGGAGCAAGAGCTGATTTTCATAATCTGGCAGGAACTCAGTTTACGCCGAGATTAAATTTTAAATATGATTTCACGCCGCAAACTATTTTAAGGTTATCTGCTGGAAGAGGTTTCAGAACCGCTTCAGTTTTTGCGGAAAACCAACAGTATTTTGCATCCAACAGAAACATTCAGATTCTTCAAAATGGTGGAGATATTTATGGCTTGAAACCGGAAATTGCTTGGAATTTTGGGGCAAGTCTGCAACAGGAATTTAAACTATTCGGAAGAAAATCTACTTTGATGGTTGATTTTTTCAGAACAGATTTCCAGGATCAGGTTTTGGTAGATCTTGACCGTTCGCCTCAGCAATTGACTTTCTATAATTTAGAAGGGAAATCTTTCGCTAATTCATTTCAAACACAATGGGATTTTACTCCGTTCAAAAATTTTGAAGTGAGATTGGCTTACAAATATTATGATGTACAAGCAGATTACATCGATGGAAGAAGGGAAATTCCTTTTATGGCGAAGCACAGAGGTTTTGTAAATTTAGCGTATGCAACCAATAAAAATACAAAAGGCGGATTCTGGAGTTTTGACACCACTTTAAATGTTGTCGGAAAACAAAGGCTTCCCAATACAGCAAGCAATCCTGTAGAATTTCAAATTCCTACATACTCAGAATCTTATGCAGTTGTAAATGCGCAGATTTCAAGAAATTTCAACCAGAAAATCAGAGCATATGTAGGCGGTGAAAACCTGACTTCTTACAATCAGAAAAATGCGATTGTAGATTTCAAAAATCCTTTCGGAAATTATTTTGATGGCGGAATGGTATATGCTCCAATTATGAAAGCTAATTTCTACGTAGGACTGGATGTGAGTTTCTAATTTGATTCAATTTATTTTTAAATAAATCTAAGGCATGATGTCGATAATTTAATCTTATTGCATCATGCTTTTTTTGTACCTTTCAGTTAAAGAAAATATATGGTTTTGAAGAACTTATTTTTGAGGACGATTATAAAAAATTGGGTTTTGAACATTTCTCTCAAAATAATTTTGAAAGCGTAGAACGTCTAAAATCACAACCTTACATCAAAGTATTGTATTTGCCCGCAGGATATGAGCTTACCGTAGATTTTAATCATTACAAAACAGAATCTCCAAGTCTTTTTTTCATTACTTACCAGCTTCTCGATATCAAAAAAGGAAATGCAGACGAGGCATCTCTTATTTATTATAACAGAGATTTTTATTGTATTCAAATTCATGATAAAGAAGTTGCGTGTGACGGATTGCTATTTCACAATGTGTTTGAAAATCCAAAAGTTGAGCTCAGTGATTCTGAAAATGACATCATCAAGAACTTATTTGAAAACATTAAAGATGAGCTTGAGTCTAAAGATTCTTCTTCCGAAGAAATGATAAGAACGTACTTGAAACAAATGATCATTCGTGCCACCAGAAAATGGAAAGTTCAAAATATAGAAACCGAAAATCTAAAGATCAACCATCAGGAACTTGAGGTTTTCAGAGACTTCAGCCGTTATCTGGAAATTCATTACAGAGAAAAGCATCACGTCTCAGATTATGCAGAAATGCTTCATGTTGCACCCAAAACACTGAGCCACAAGTTTAAAAATCTTAATCTGGATTCTCCCAATCAATATATCATCAACAGAATTCTGCTGGAAGCAAAAAGGCTTCTTTTCTATACAGACAAAACAGTGAAAGAAATCGGCTATGATTTAGGTTACGAAGACCCCGCCTATTTCAACAGGCTCTTCACCCAAAAAGTAGGAAGCACTCCAATCAATTTCAAGAAAAATTATTCGTCGGGAAAAAAGTACAACATTTAATGCTTTAAATCTATTTATTGAAGAACTTACACTCAATATCTTTGTATCATCAAAAAAGCAATTAATATTTAACATTAAAAAATTCAAAACATTATGAAACGTAACGCAACAGCCGTATGGAACGGAACCGTAAAAGAAGGAAAAGGTCATTTAACGACTCAAAGCACAACGCTTAACCAAACTCAATATTCTTTCAGCAGCCGTTTTGAAGATGGTGTAGGAACAAATCCTGAAGAATTATTAGCAGCAGCACACGCAGGATGCTTTACAATGAAATTGAGCGCAGAACTTTCTCAGGCCGGTTTCACACCTGAAGAACTGACGACAAAATCAGTAATCACATTAGACCCAAGCATCGGAAAAATCACAAAGTCTGAATTGACTTTAACTGCAAAAGTTCCTGGAATTTCTGAAGAAGACTTTCAAAAATATGCAAAAATTGCAGAAGAAGGTTGCCCGGTAAGCGCAGCTTTCAATTTCGAAATTACTTTGAATGCAACTTTGGCTTAAGTTTTAGATAAACTAACCCGATTACAATATGAAGTCTGAAGATAATTGAATCTCAGACTTTATTTTTAGAATCGAATATACCGATTGGTATATTTTTATTATATTTGCACATCATTTTGTATAAATGTCTAAAGCAGAAAAGACAAAACAGTTCATCATCGAGAAAACGGCAGCCTTGTTCAACAGCAAGGGTTACACAAGAACGTCGTTATCTGACATTTCTGAGGCAACAGGTTTGACTAAAGGCAGCATTTACGGAAATTTCGAGAACAGAGATGAATTGGCAATAGAAGTTTATAAATTTAATTCTGGGCTTCTTGGGAAAAATTTATTGAGGTCTTTTGGCGACGAATTTCCTACTTTACTTGATAAACTCTATGCATTTGTTGCTTTTTACCGAAAAAACTGGCATTTTGTTTTTGCAAATGGTGGTTGCCCGATTATGAATGCGGCAACAGAATCTGATGATACTTTCCCAAATCTTAAAAAACAAGTTGCCATTTCTTTTGAAAACTGGAAGAAAACCGTATCTAAAATCATTTTAAAAGGACAAGAAAGCGGGGAATTTAGTAAAAAAATTAATTCAGAAGAATATGCGTCACTCTTCATCATGCTGATTGAAGGTGGAATTCTGCTATCAAAAACTACAGACGATGAAAAATACCTCAATCTTGCGTTAGATAGAGTAATATCAATCATCGATCGGGAAATAAAACAAACTCCATTATAAAATACTGTTATGGATAAACTTGCAAAACTACAGGCATTCATCGGGAAAGAATTTACAGAATCTCCATCTCCGTTTATGCGTTGGCTAAATCCTGTCGTGCTTTCTGCAGAAGAAGGAAAGATAGAATTTCAATATACCGTAAGACCAGAATGGCTGAATCCTATGGGAAATCTTCATGGTGGAATAACTGCAGCAATTATGGATGACATTATTGGCGCAACCATGTTTTCTTTAAATGAAAAATCATTTATCACTACCATAAATAATGCGATAGATTATTTCTCGACAGCAAAAGAAAACGACCATATCATTGCGGAAACTAAAGTCATTAAAAGAGGAAAACAATTTGTAAATGCACAATGTGAAATCTGGAACGAAGATAAAACACGCTTAATTGCAAGAGGAACTTCTAATTTATTTAAAATCAATAATTAAACATAAAATCGGCAAAATATTTAGGCACAGTTTTGATGCTATTATTTGACCTTTAAAAAAAATATATTTATTTATGAAATCGGCAAGAGTTTTAAGAACAAAAATGACGTCATAAATATTAAAAAACAACAGTAAAATCTATATATGAAAAGAGTTGTCATTACAGGATTGGGTGCAGTAACACCTTTGGGAAACAATGTCGAAGATTTTTGGCAAAACAGCATCAACGGAAAAAGTGGTGCAGCTTTGATCAAACATTTTGATACAGAAAAATTCAAGGTACATTTTGCCTGTGAAGTGAAAAATTTTGACCCAAAAGTTCATCTTACTCATAATGAAATAAAAAGAAGTGACCTTTTTACTCAATATGCCATGTATTCATCTGCGGAAGCAATTCAGGATTCAGGTTTAGATTTTGAAAAGATGGATCCATTTGATACCGGAGTTATCTGGGGAACCGGACAAGGTGGAATGTGGACCTTCGAACACGAAGTAATGGAATTCGCAAAAGGAGACGGAACTCCACGTTTTAACCCGTTTTTTGTTCCTAAATTTATCGCAAACATGGCATCGGGAATGATTTCTATGAAGTTTGGCCTTCAGGGAATCAATTACACCACCGTTTCTGCATGTGCCACCGGAAATACCGCAATCATGGATGCTTTTAACTATATCAGACTAGGAAAAGCAAAGGTAATCATCAGTGGTGGTTCTGAAGCAGCAATTACTCCTGCCTCTGTTGGAGGATTTTCTATCATGAAAGCCATGTCTACAAGAAATGACGATTTTGCAACTGCAAGCCGACCATATGATGCTGATAGAGACGGTTTTGTAATGGGTGAAGGTGCAGGTTCTTTGGTTCTTGAAGAGTACGAACACGCAAAAGCAAGAGGTGCAAAAATATACGCCGAATTAGTTGGTGCCGCAATGACTGCCGACGCATATCATATGACAGCACCTCATCCTGAAGGAGCAGGAGCCATAAAAGCGATGCAATTAGCATTGGAAGAAGCAGGAGTGAACGCCGAAGACATCAATTATATCAATCCGCATGCAACCTCTACTCCACTTGGAGATTTGATTGAGCTCAATGCAATTACTAAAGTTTTTAAAGGTAGTACCAATTTAGATATCAGTGCAACCAAATCGATGACCGGGCATTTATTGGGGGCTGCTGGAGCTGCCGAAGCTATTCTTTCTATTAAAGCTATTCAAAACGGAATCATCCCGCCAACGATTAATATGCACAATATTGATGAGAGAATTCCGAGAGATATCAATATCGTCTTTAATGAAGCTAAAGAAAAAGAAATCAATTACGCTTTAAGCAATGCCTTTGGTTTTGGCGGACATAATGCAACTTTGATTTTCAAGAAATTTAAGTAATATTTATTCTTACATACTACAACAAAAAGCAGTCAAATTTGACTGCTTTTTGTTGTTTATAAATTATCTAATTATTTTTTATAAGAATCAGAAACGAAAAGGTTATCAGAATTTTCATCCATTGGAATGTATATTCTTTCCCATTTTTCACCCTCTGCAATTTCCCAACTGTGCCCTACTCCTTCTGTATCTTCTGCTAAAAGGATAATTCCTGGCTCAAGTAGAAATGTAGAACCGTCACTAACTTTGAACCTGATTTTTCCTTTCAACGTTACAACATATTGCCTTCTCGGCGCTGGGTGAGTATTCTTTTCCCAATCTTCAGTTTGCCTGCTTATCCAAAACGAAGAAACACTAATTGCTTGTAAAGAAGGTAATTTTCCTTTTTCAAAAGTACTGCTTCCATCAGAATTGCTTTTTAATCTTATAGCTGCAATAAAATCTGAATGATGATCCATTATTTTTCTAAATCTAATTAAGCTTTAAGCCACTCCGAAGAGGAAAGATAATTTTCATCAGGGTAATAAATGAAAAGACAATTTTTACCTTTGATGGTATTGATGATTGGTTCCGTCAGACTTCTTGGAATTGCCGGGCAACCCCAACTTCTTCCGATCCTTTTGTGAGCTGCAGCAAATTCATCACTTACATAATCTGCTCCATGCATTACGACAGCTCTTTTATATGCTGCGTCATTGAAACCCCTGTCCATTCCTAAAAGTTTTAGAGAATATCCATTATCGCCATTGTAGGTAGATTCTGTGATATAAAATCCCATGCTGCTTTGTAATGAACTTTCTGTATTTGAAAAATTAGTTGCAAACTCTTCACCTGTATTCTTTCCGTGAGCAACCAATGAATTGAAAAGAACTTTTCTTTGTTCAGTATCAATTACCCAAAGTCTTTTGACATTTGAAGATAATGAGAAATCACAAATGGTTAAAAGATGAGCTTCTTCACTCAGTTTTCCGGCTTTTTTAAGATTTTCAAAACCTAGTAATGCTTTTGCAAAAACATCAAACTGAAGTTTATTGGTATTTTCGAATGAGATAGATTGATAAAGTTCTTCAGAAGAACTCACTTTGTTTGTATTTTTTAGAGATTTTGACTCAATTATAGTTTCTATTTTGTTTGTGCTTTTAGTATTTCTGTCATTATCTGCCTTTTTTGGAGCTAGATAAAACGAGGTAGAAATCAAGTACACAATGCCTAATACGCTATAAAATCCTTTCATTAAATATTATGTTAATTAAAAATTGGTCGAGCAAAATTATAAAAACATAACGGAGTAACAGTTAAAAACTCAAAAGTTTAACTGAATTTAAGAAAGTTTAACTTAATGATTATCTGATACTAAGCTCTTATTTTTGAGAATCTGGAACAAATTCTAAGCTTACAGAATTCATGCAATAACGTGTTCCCGTAGGAGCTGGACCGTCATTGAAAACGTGACCTAGATGAGAATCGCAACGTTTACAAACCACCTCAATTCTTTCCATCCCATGAGTTGAATCTCTGTTGTAAGCTGTTCCTTCTTTATCAGCTTCAAAAAAACTTGGCCAACCACAAGTTGACGAAAATTTGGAATCTGAACGGAATAAGTGATTTCCACAAACTGCACAATAATATTCTCCTAACTCATCAAATTCATTATATTTTCCGGTAAAAGGTCTTTCTGTAGCAGCTTCCCTTGCGATAGCATATAAATCCGGTGAAAGAATTTTCTTCCATTCGTCGTTTGAAACATGCAGTTTTGTACGGTCAGTTCTTGAATAATATGGATTGTTTTTTGCTTCAGTATTTTCCATAGGAGTAATTTTGACGGGTTTTTGAGTCTGCGAACACATTTGCAGAAAGGTTAATAACAATATGGGAATCAAAAATTTCATGATTGATTTTAAAAACTTCAAGATGAATGCAAATTTTAATCCGCAATGATCTTCAATCTGAATTTATTCTGTTTTCCAATTCCAAATTTACTAAATTTGAGACTATGAATGATGAACTTAAAAGAAAACAACTCAATAAATACAAGGCTTTTGCCACAGGACTTTTTGTTTTGATGGCCATCATCTTTGTGGTGACCACCATTCTTCAAAAAACTCATGACTCTCATTGGATTGGCTATGTTCGTGCTTTTTCAGAGGCAGCAATGGTCGGAGCTTTGGCAGATTGGTTTGCCGTAACCGCCTTATTCCGCCATCCCCTTGGGATTCCGATTCCGCACACGAATCTTATTGAAAACAGTAAAGAGAAACTCGGTGATAATTTGGGAAGCTTTGTAGTGTCTAATTTCCTATCACCTCAGACGATTCGTCCTTACATTCAAAAAATCAAAATATCCAACTTTGTTGGGGAATGGCTCACGAAAGAAAGAAATCAGGAAGCTTTAATTAAAAATCTTTCGGATATTATTTTAGACATTCTTAATAAACTAGATGATTCTGAAGTCAGCCATTTTATCAGCAAGAAAGTCAGCGAAATGACCGATGATATTCAGCTAAACAAAATTTTAGGCAACGGAATTATCTATCTTTTAGACAAAAATGACCATCAGAAAATTGTCACCAATCTTTCAAAACAAATCAAAGAATATTTAATAGAAAACGATGCAATGATTCAGGAAAGGGTAAAAAAAGGAAGTTATTCTTTTATCCCCTCATTTGTAGATAATAAAATTGCTGAGAAAATTGCGAGTGGGCTTTCGGATTTCTTCCGTGAAGTAGAAGAAGATACGAATCACGAAATCAGAACTTTAATCACAAAAAAGATTTACGATTTTTCTATCGATTTAAAAGAAGACCCGAAATGGAATGATGAATTTAAGTCTATTAAAAATGACTTTCTAAAAACTGACAAGCTAGATGAATATTCAAATGACATCTGGCTTTCCATTAAAAAAACGTTGAGCACAGAATTGCAGGAAGAAGAATCTTCATTAAAAAAATACATTACAAAAAACCTCAACGAGTTTTCTCAAAATCTGAAAACCGACGAAAATCTTCAGAATAAAATTGACAATTGGGTACGAGTAACCGCCTACAAATACATTCTGAAAAACACCCATCAAGCCGGAAACCTCATCAGTTCAACTGTTGGAAACTGGCAAGGGAAAGAATTGAGTGAAAAGCTTGAATTAGAGGTTGGTAAAGACTTACAATTTATCCGTGTGAACGGCACTTTGGTTGGTGGATTGGTGGGATTGATTATTTATACGATTTCGCATTTTTTTCTTTAAATCTAAAATTTCAAGCATAAAAAAGCAAAGCCTTGATGACTTCGCTTTTCTGATATATTATAAATTATATTTTACCTCGCAATTCTTCCCGCTCTCGTCAAAAGTTCCTGATTGATATCGTTGATCAACTGTGGTCCTTCATAAATAAATCCTGTGTACAATTGAACTAAACTCGCTCCGGCATTCAGTTTTTCGATCGCATCTTTTGCAGAATGAATTCCGCCAACTCCGATAATTGGGAATGCTCTATTGCTTTTATCTGAAAGATATTTGATCATTTTCGTACTTCTTTCACGAATTGGTTTTCCGCTCAAACCTCCGTTTCCGATTTCTGCTAAAACTTCAGGTGAAGTTTTCAAACCTTCTCTGTTCACTGATGTATTTGAAACCACGATCCCGTCGATTTTTGTATCTGCAATGAGCTCAATAATTTCGTCAAGCTGTTGATTGTTCAAATCAGGAGCGATTTTCAGAAGAATTGGTTTTTGAGTCGGCTTGGTCTGATTGATTTCCTTAACTGCTGTAATCAATTCCCTCAGATATTCCACATCTTCTAGTTTTGCGTGACTTCCCACGTTTGGACAGCTCACATTTAACACAAAATAATCGACGTAAGGATGAAGACCTTCGAAACAGTCGAGATAATCCTGTGTATAATTTTCCGGCGTTGTGTTGGTGTTTTTTCCGATGTTACCACCGATGATGATTTTTCCTTTGTTGCCTTTCAGCTTTTCAATCGCAGCCTCAAGTCCGTCATTGTTGAAACCCATTCTGTTGATGATTCCGCCATCTTCAATCAAACGGAACAATCTTTTCTTAGGATTTCCAGCCTGCGCTTTTGGAGTTACCGTTCCGATCTCTACAAATCCGAATCCTAAATCGCCTAATTCATTGAATAAAACCGCATTTTTATCGAAACCTGCTGCCAATCCAACCGGATTTTTAAATTTCAGTCCGAAAACTTCTCTTTCCAAACGTTTGTCTACAATAGGTTTTGGAAGGAATAATTTAGTGAGAAATCCGAAATTTTTAAGCATCGAAAAAGTAAAGTGGTGAACTTCCTCGGGATCAAATTTGAAAAGAATTGGACGAATGAGCGATTTGTACATTGAAAAAAAGTTTTACAAAAATAATCATTTTCAAATTAATGAATTCTTGATGTGTGATAATTTATTTAAATGAGGATGATTGTTGCAATTAATTCTTAAACCACAAATTTCACGAATGAACAATTCAAAATCTGCTTAATTCTTTAAATCTGCGAAATCTTTTTAACGCAAAGTTTATATTCTAAATGTAGAATTTAAAGGAGCAAAGAATAATCGACAAGTCGATTTGATGAAGCTTGCGCGTAGCTTAGCGAAGCAAATTTATTTGCCTTTGCTCTCTAAAAATAAAACGTTTGCTTAATAAATCTTTGCATTTAAGAATAGGAATTCCATTCAATAATTAACTATACAAACTCAAATCAAGTTTTAAAATTCCCCCTACTCTTTTGAATTCATCATCTATTGTAGCATTTACGGTAATTCTTTCGTTAGAAATCGGATGATTAAAAATTAATTGATGAGCGTGAAGCGTCATCTTAGTAATGCCAAAAGTTTCAAGCCATAACTTGTTTTGTTTATTGCAACCGTGTTTGCGACAGCCCAAAATCGGATGCAAAATATGTTTAAAATGTTTTCTCAACTGATGAAATCTTCCCGTTTCAGGAATCGCTTCTACTAAACAATATCTCGAAGTCTGATGCTTTAAAAAAGGTAAATCTATTTCCGAAGTCTGCAAACGACGATAATAGGTAATGGCATTTTGCTTGACTTCATTTTCATTAATTAAATCATAATCGATGGTTTCTTCTTCTTTTGCCCAGCCACGAAGAATTGCGATGTATTTCTTTTCGACTTCCCGTGAGGCAAACTGGTCGCTCATGATTCTCAAAGTCTCTTTATCTAAAGTAAACAACAAAACACCAGAAGTTTTTCGGTCTAAACGATGCACAGGAAAAACTTTTTGCCCAATTTGGTTTCTTAATTCCTGAATAGCGTAAGTATCGGCTTCTCCCGAATAAAAAGATTTATGAACCAATAATCCGCTGGGTTTGTTGATGGCAATAAGATGTTCGTCACGATAAAGAATTTCTAACATGGGACAAAAGTAGAAATTTTCGACTGATTTAGCCCTGATTGAACGGCATGTTTGAGTTCATTTTATGAGTTTCGGGGCAGCGGCGGAGCCGCTGCCCCGAAACTCATAAAATAGCGAGTAGAGAAAGCAGGTTCCCGGCTCCTGAAAAACTTCTTACTTAGTTTCTAATAAAACCTTCATCAAATTTCTTTACATTCGTAAAAAGGAAGTTTAAAAATTATGATAGACTATTTTAGCTTTTTCAAATCACTGATAATCATCTCTATCATTGCAGGTGCCCTCGCCTTAGCCGCTACAGATCCTAAAAAACACAGAACAATAAGAATATTATTATTGATTACTGCAGGTATTTTATTGATTGCCGGTTTGGGCGGATACTTTTTAATGTCTATATCCAATGTAGGTTCTTACCGATATTAATATTTTCCCGATAAAAAACATTATTTTTGCACTTCAGACGTAAAAAAATTATGGCAAAGCAAGAAGATGTTTTCAAGAAAGTGATTTCTCACGCTAAAGAATATGGTTTTATTTTCCCTTCTAGTGAGATCTATGACGGTTTATCCGCTGTTTATGACTATGGACAGAATGGTGCAGAACTGAAAAACAATATCAAACAATACTGGTGGAAAGCGATGGTACAGCTGAACGAAAATATTGTGGGTATTGATTCGGCGATTCTGATGCACCCTACAACTTGGAAAGCTTCGGGCCACGTTGATGCATTCAACGATCCTTTGATTGACAATAAAGATTCTAAAAAACGTTTCAGAGCAGATGTTTTGGTAGAAGATTACTGTGCGAAAATCGAGGATAAAGAAAATAAAGAGATTGAAAAGGCTGCCAAAAGATTTGGTGAATCTTTCGATAAAGCTCAGTTTGAAGCGACGAATCCTAAAATTTTAGAATACAGAGCAAAAAGGGCAGAAATTCTTTCGAGATTGGCAAAGTCTTTAGAAAATGAAGATTTGGCTGATGTAAAAGCATTAATTGAAGAATTAGAGATTGCAGATCCCGATACAGGTTCAAGAAACTGGACGGAAGTAAGACAATTCAACTTGATGTTCGGAACTAAATTAGGGGCTTCTGCAGATTCTGCGATGGATCTTTATTTAAGACCGGAAACCGCCCAAGGTATTTTCGTGAATTTCTTAAACGTACAGAAAACTTCTCGTCACAGACTTCCGTTTGGTATTGCTCAGATTGGTAAGGCGTTTAGAAATGAGATTGTTGCAAGACAGTTTATTTTCAGAATGCGTGAATTTGAACAAATGGAAATGCAGTTTTTCGTGGCTCCTGGAACTGAACTTGAATTCTATGAGCAATGGAAAACAAAACGTCTGAACTGGCACTTAGCTCTTGGTTTAGGAAATGAGAATTACAGATTCCATGATCATGAGAAATTAGCACATTATGCAAATGCTGCGGCGGATATTGAATTTAATTTCCCGTTTGGATTTAAAGAATTGGAAGGTATTCACTCAAGAACCGATTTCGATTTGAAGGCGCATGAGAAATTCTCTGGCAGAAAATTACAGTTTTTTGATCCTGAAAGAAATGAAAACTACGTTCCTTATGTGGTAGAAACTTCGGTTGGTTTAGATCGTTTATTCCTTTCCATTTTCTCTCATTGCCTGAAAGACGAAGTTTTGGAAGATGGTTCGGAAAGAACAGTTTTATCGCTTCCGCCAGCTTTGGCTCCTGTAAAAGCAGCGATTCTTCCATTAATGAAGAAAGATGGTTTGGCAGAATATGCTGAAAATATATTTAATGATTTAAAATATGATTTCAACTTATTCTACGAAGAAAAAGATGCCATCGGAAAGCGCTACAGAAGACAGGATGCGATTGGAACACCTTACTGTATTACGATTGATCACGATTCTTTAACAGACCACACGGTGACCATCAGAGACAGAGACACGATGCAGCAGGAAAGAGTTCCGGTTTCTGAACTGAGACGAATTATTGATGAGAAAACAAACTTCAGAAATTTACTTTCTAAAATATAATTACAAAGCCCTGATTTTTTCAGGGCTTTTTTTGATGCTTGGTTTTAAAAATATTCTAAATTTGTTTAAGACCAAATTCTTATGATTATTCTTTTTTATATTACTCTATTTCTGGTAACGATAGTGATTTTATTCTATATTTTCGGCTATGCTTACCTCTTCAACGGAATTTCTAAAACCTATCTTCGTGGGAAATCAAGTGCAAACATTGATGACGGGAAATTTTTTACCAAAAATATTATTCACACAACGAATCCTATCATTTGGGATGACCATCCTGATTACAATAAAAAAGAATTACCTAAAAATATAGTTGGCGACTTAATCCATTCAAATACTGCATCATTTTTGGTCATAAAAGACGGAAAATTATTGCACGAACAATATTGGAACGGCTATAATGAACTTTCGAAAACCAATTCCTTTTCTATGGCAAAAGCCGTTACCGTAATGCTTTATGGCAAGGCTTTGGAAGAAGGAAAAATTAAAAATATAGATCAGAATTTCTCTGAGTTTTATGATGAATTTAAATTGAAACCTTTCGGTAAAGATTTAAATTTAAAACATCTTGCCCAAATGGAATCTGGCTTAATTTGGGATGAAAATTATAAAAATCCTTTTCTGCCGAATGCCAGAGCGTATTATGGAAGAAGTCTCATCAAAGCTACATTTTCAAGAAAATTTAAAGAAAAACCAGGCGAAAGATTTGAATATCAAAGCGGTTCTACACAACTTCTAGGGTTTGCAATAAAAAAAGCAATCAATCAGTCTCTGTCAAGTTATTTATCTGAGAAATTCTGGATTCCTTTGGGAATGGAACAGAATGCCGACTGGAGTGTTGATGAAAGTGGAATGGAAAAAACATACTGCTGTATTCATTCCAATTCAAGGGATTTTGCAAAACTCGGACAGCTGTTTATCAATGACGGAAAGGTGGGTGATGAACAGATTTTAAATTTAGATTTCATTGAACAAATGAGAAAGCCAACCGAAAAATCTGATGAAATTTACGGAATGGGCTTTTGGATTAATAACGACAATCCTATCAAGCATTATTATTTCCTTGGACTTCAGGGACAATACATTATTATGATTCCGGAACACAAAATGGTCATCGTGAGAACGGGAAGTTATAATAATTTGCCCAAAACTGACAGAGGAAGACCCGATCAAGTGAAGTTTTTGGTGAATGAAACGGTAAAGCATTTTGCTTAAAGGTTGAGGCTAAGATTGAGGTTGAAAATATTTTTTAACTATTAAGATCAATTAAGTTGTTAAGATAAAATTAAGGAAATGTCTAAAGATTTTATTTACTTCAATACTAACTCAGATTTCTTAAAACTAAATCTTTAAAATGTTATTTTTAAATTGAATTATGGAAAAATATAATCCTTTGGTAGATGAATATATTGAGAAATCTCAAGATTTTGCAAAACCGATTCTACATTATATTCGTGAGATTGTGCATGAGTTTTGTCCTGATGCAAATGAAACTATCAAATGGAAATTTCCGACGTTTATGTACAAAGGAAAAATTCTTTGTTCGATGGTTTCGTTTAAACAATATTGCAGCATGGGATTTTGGCTGCATGATGAAATGCAGACGATAAAAAACCTAGAGACTGACGTTGAAAAAACGAATATGTTCAGTCTCGGCAAGATTACCAAACCCGAAGATCTTCCCTCAAAACCTCAGCTTAAGAAGATTATTTTCGAAGCCATGGAACTGACGGATATGGGCGTGAAACTTAAAAAGGCAGTGTCTTCAAAGATAGAAATTGAAGTTCCAGAATATTTTAAAAATGCTTTAAACCAAAATAAAAAAGCTTTGGAAGTTTTTGAAAAAGCTTCTCCATCATTTAGAAAAGAATATATTAACTGGATTGTTGACGCCAAAACAGAAACTACAAGAAATAAAAGGATAGAACAAGCTTTAGAGTGGATTGCCGAAGGAAAAGGAAGAAATTGGAAATATGAAAAGAAGAAATAAATTTGCTTGAAGTTGGATGATGGAAGCTGGATGTTTACAAGATTGAAGACAATTTTAATTGTAAACTAAATTCTTAGTGGAATCTGAAATTTGCCTCAGGAAGCGTATTGTTTTTTAGAAAAGCTTCGTATTCCGGTGATATTTGTGCACGTCCCCAAGTATTTTTTCCGCTCATGCTTCCCAAACGTACTTTATCTTTTCCGTATTTTTTATTCATCGCATCCATCGCTTTCATCACAGGCAAATGCTGATTTTGCGTGTCTTCTTCAAACAAATTAATCAATCTTTGATCTTCAGGCACAAAATCATTGACGATAACTCCTGCTTTTTTATAATGAAATCCTTCCTCAAAAATAGATTCAAATAATTCATTCACTACTCTACCAATAAGAATTGATGAGTTTGTGGGATTGGGCAGAATTTGAGTTCTTGCATTTCTATATTCCGGTAAATCTTTTCTAAAACGGTTGGTCTGTACAAAAACCGTGACCATTTTGCAGCAGGTATTTTGTTTTCTCAGCCTTTCTGAGCAATACATTCCGAAGGTTTCCACACGCTCTTTTACCTCATCTTTCTTTGTTAACATTTGCATGAAACTTCTTGTAACGGCAATCGATTTTTTAGGGGAAGGAACATCTAATTCCAACTGACGGATTCCTTTCAGTTCATTAATCATTCTTACACCATGAATTCCCATAACTTTTCGAACCCACATCTCAGGTTTTTGAAGTAAATCCCAAGCTTTATAAACGCCATTGTCATTCATTTTAGCGCTAAGTCTTCGACCGATTCCCCAAACATCGCCGATGTCGAGCCATTTTAAAGCTTTTTCAATTTTTTCGGGGGTATCTAAAATATAAACACCTTCATTAAATTTCTCTGGAAAATCTTTTACAATTCTGTTGGCAACTTTACATAAGGTTTTCGTGGGTGCAATGCCGATGCTTACAGGGATATTGACTTCATTTTTAATTCTCTCACGAATTTCAAGACAATAATCATAAACACTGATATATTTAAAGCCTGTGAGATTTAAAAATAACTCATCAATGCTGTAAGTTTCGTATTCTAAAACGTAAGAACTAGCAAGTTGAATCACCTGTTGGCTTTTGAAATTATACAATTCAAATTTTGCGGAGAAGCTTTTTACATCATGTTTTTTAAAAAGCTCTTTATACTTAAATGCGGGAGCTGCCATGGGGATTCCTAAATCTTTCGCTTCTTTACTTCGAGACACAACACATCCGTCGTTGTTGGAAAGTACAACAACAGGCTTGTTTTCTAACTCCGGATCGAGCGTTCTCTCACACGAAACAAAGAAATTATTGCAATCTACTAAAGCGTACATGATATTAAAAATGACTATTTGCTATACAAAATTAAAACTTTTAGAGTATAATATTATGTTTAATTAAAACTTTAACGTTATAAATAGTCATTTGATTTTCAACAAATTAAATATTTTAATACGTCACGTTTTGTCGCCAATAGCTCTTATACCCTCAATCATTGAAATCTAATATATAAGAGATTTTGAAAATAAAAAAATATAAGTTCAAAAAATTATACAAGAAAACATTTAGCATCTGAAACCGAATGAGAGTTAAATTTTCGTAACATTAAAATGACACTACTGCTTAGAAATGATTTAAAATTAAAATTAGCCGGAAGGTTGTAAAGTGTCATTAATAAATCCCAATCGCATTTTTGAGAGAAACTGAGTGGCATTAAAACGCATCAATTGAACAATTATAGTTCTTTATCACACCGAATATTTTTAATCGTTCGTTTATAAATTAACAATTTTTACGTAATTTCGCAAGCGATTGAAAAAACATCTAAAAACTAAAAACCTTGAAAAACTATTATTATTCGTTAGAAACGAAAAAGGATTATTTCTATAAATCCCTGTATTTCATTATTATACTTTTATTTTGTAGCACAAATAGTTCAGCTCAATTAACAATTCCTGCAACAAATAACTATACAGAAACTAATAACAGACCAATAGGCGCATATTATAGATATGATCGTACGCTTTCTGTTTACAAGAAAACTGAAATGAACATTCCTACAGGATCAAATATTATTGGGATCCGTTATTTTGTTCAGACAGCAAGTAATCCCGTAAATGTTCCTATGTGGGTTTACCTTTATAATACTACTTCTAATAGTTTCACAGCATCCAGTTTCAATTCAGCCACATCAGGATTTACTTATGTGGGTGGAACACTTGCTGCCTCTGATGTAGTTGCAGGAAAATGGGTAACTATTCCTTTCACTACCCCTTTTACCTATACTGGTAACAACCTTGAGATATTAGTTGGAACCGATATAGGATATGGAACGGGAGCAAACACTACAGATAAAACTTTTAGATGGCATAATGCTACAGACCAAACGCAGGTTTGGAATAGCAATCTTGATCCCTCTGCTACTGGTACCGGAACCGTTTTGGATACCAGACCTAATATTCGGATTTTATACAATACACCGGGAGCTCCAGGAGCCTTGTCTTTTGATTATTCTCCTATTACTATGCTTGAAAACAGAAATCAGGTAATCACCGTAAATCGTGTTGGTGGTTCTGTTGGTGCTATATCTGTAAATTATGCAACCAGCGACGGTATCGCTATCGCAGGAAATGATTACAATACTACATCCGGTACTTTATCTTGGGCAGATGATGACATGTCACCAAAATCTTTCACAGTTACCACCTTACCGGACACTATTCTGGATCAGAACGAAACTTTTTCTATAACATTATCAAACCCTATAGGAACAACTATTCAAGGTAATGCTTCATGCATAGTTACTATTTCGGATGTTTTACCTCCAATGTCAGGAACTTACACAGTTGGTACAGGAGGTAATTTCCCTTCATTAACGAATGATGGAGGTATATTTCAGGCTATTAACCAAAGTGTTGATGGTGTTTCAGGATCTCTTACTATTAATATTATTTCGGATTTAAATGATGAAATAGGCAAACATGCTTTGAATGAAATAGCGGGGAATCCTCCGGTATTAATTCAGCCATTTGGAGGGTCAAGAACAATAAAAGGTGCTACTTATGCCGGATATAGTTCTTTAATAAAATTCTCAGGGACTGATAATGTTACCATTAATGGTTCTACATCTGGAACCTCGGTGAATAGCTGTTTGGTAGCAGGTGATCCGACTTTACGCGAACTGACAATACAAAATCAAACCAGTTATGAATCTTATGGAATAATTGGGTTTTTATCCGGAAATAACGGAGCTAAAAATAATACGGTAAAAAATGTAAATGTTATTGGGCATTTGGGAGGTAATTATGGAATTCACTTTACCGGAAAAGATAATGATGGAAACAGAGTTGAGAATTGCTCTATTAAAAGAGTGAATACAGGCGTGTATTCATACGGAGAAAGCTTAGATAATCAAAATATAGGAACTGTTATTACACAAAATGATTTATCTGCAACAGGGACAGATAAAATAACACGATTTGGAGTATTAATGTATCATGACATGAATCCTGTTGTAAGTTATAATAAAGTGTATGTAGAAAATCCTTCCAACGAAGGTGCAGCTGGCTTAGCATTGGGATCCAGAGGTGCAAGTAGCACCTCAATTACCAGTGGCGGTATAACAGGAGCCATGGTTAATAATAATGTAATAACAGGAGCTATTTGTGATTCTAGTACGGGTTATTCTTCAGTAGGAATTACGATTTCGGGAGCATATATAGGTCTTCCGAATACCGTACAAAACAATATGGTTAGCAACGTAAGAAGTCAGGCAAAAAGTCCTAGTATAGTTGCGGGTATATTCGTGGTTGGTGCAGTTGCTTCTGTAACAAAACTCTATAACAATACTATTTCCTTATCAGGAAATCGTGGGTCAGAACCGAGCCAGTATCCAAGCTATGGTATTGCATTAGCCGGCCTTGATCCAATAGTGGAAATGAAAAATAATATTATGTCTACAACACAGATTGCTACAGGTGGTGGAGCGGTAAAGACGTATGCTTTTGGGACTGCAAGTACGACTTTTGATAGTTTAGTTTCAGACAATAATGTTTTTTATAGTGCAGGTGTTCAGTCTGGTGGTATTCGTTCAGGAAGTCTTAATCCCAATGCAGGAACTAGCTATGCAACATTAGCTGCATGGCGTACTGCTACATCACGTGATGATCATTCTGTACAAGTAGCACCGGTGTTTGTATCGGCTACAGATTTACATTTAGATGCCAATAATAACCCATTAATAGCAAGTGCAGGAACACCAATTGCAACAATTACCACAGATATTGATTGTCAATTAAGAAATACCGTAAACCCTACTATTGGTGCTGATGAAATTTCTGTAGGAACTTTAGGAACTAATAATTTTGCCTTATCCGAAAAGATCCGTTTTTATCCTAATCCTGTGAAATCTATATTAAATATAGAAAACGATAGCCCAATAAGTAAAGTAGAAGTATTTAATTTAACAGGACAAGTTGTTTTAAACCAAACAGTCAATACAAAATCTACTCAAATTAATTTATCTAATCTATCTTCAGGGATTTATTTAGTAAGAATTTCATATAAAAACAATATAGAAACTTTTAAAATAATTAAAGATTAACTCTATTTTAAAAGAAAAACCCTCGCAAAATTAGACTGCCCCAAATTATTAAACAAAATTAAACAATATAATTAGATGAAAGAGCTCGGTACTGTACCGGGCTCTTCCTTTTAAATTTAACATTATTCTGTCGTTGTTGTAAAAGTGATGCATTCTTTTATTTCTTTTCTAAGCTCATCGATTGTTTTAAATTTTTTGGTATTGTAAATCGTCAGCAAAAAGTGTCCTGATTTCGGCTTCACTTAAGAAGTGTTTCATAAGAGATTAATTTTTAAATTTGATATTATGAACACCAAGAAGTTTGAAGAACTTATTAAATATAAATATACTAATGCCTACAAAGATACCGTATGGGCAAGACAGAATGGTTAGACAAAAATGGTATTCCAAAGTCTTTATGTATGTATAAAGTTATACTGCGGAGCTGGTTATTGTTGTTATAATATATCATTAATCCATTATATAATATTTATTCTTTTATAATAATTTGAATCACATTATAAACACTTTCAACAAATAGCACTGTTAGTTAATTTTTTTCCTTGGTAATCAAATCTCATACGCCTGAGGATAGGGTTTCCGTGACGTTGTGCATATATCTTCCTTAATCTACTGATGTATATTGTACTGCTTTTATTTATCATAAGCATATTTCGGATCTGGAATCATAGGCATCTTCGCCATTTTGTGAATCGGCTTTAAACCAAAAATGGGACAAAATTCACACTTTGACACATAATTAATTGATTTACAAAATGATATAGTATTTTAATTTATATTGAAAGCAAGAAGTATTAAATAAGTCCCGTTGCTAGAAAATTTTAAACTTGATAAGTCAATATTTTTTGAAATGTTCTTCAAAATTTAACAAGAAATCTTTGATGTATTTTTTATTTTTATCAGATTTTCGCACAACTAAATAATGGTTTCTTTTGAGCCCCGTCTTTCCTATTCTTTTTAAAATCACTTCGTGTGGTAACTTAAATGACTTCAAAGCCCATTTAGGCATACACATTATTCCCATATTAGCATTCACCATTTCCAAAGCTACTTCTGTCAGTGGAATTGCTAAAATAGCGGGAGGTAATATTCCGTGGGGTTTTAAGTAGTGCTCATAAACAGAAACTGTGTCCAAAGGAAATGAATGAATAATCAATTTATTCTCAAGAAAATGAGCAGCTTCTATATACTCCAGATGGCTTAATTTATTTTCTTCATGAAGAACTGCGAAAATTTCATCTTCATATACTTTAATATTGATTAAACTTTCTTCAAAAGAGAACTTTGAAGTAACAATTGCAATATCTATTTCGTTTAATAAGATCTTAGAAATAGGTTTATGAGTAGCTTCAATTATTAAATCAACCTCTATTTCCGGATATAAGATTCCCATTTTCTGAATAAAAAAGGGTAATCCTTGATAAAAAGAGTAGCATTCAGTACTTATCCTTATCTTTCCTGTTGATCCTTTTCTTATTTGCTTAATGGTATTGAAACCTTTTTCTATATTATCAAAAACATTACAGGCAACCTTATAAAGTTCTTTTCCTTCTTCTGTTAGCTCCCACTTATTTCGAGACCTGTGAAAAACCTTAAAGCCTAATTGGTTTTCTATTTCTTTTAGCTGATGGCTTAATGCAGACTGTGTCAAAAAAGCTTCTCTGAAGAGTTTGAAATGCTTCCTTCTTCTGCTATTGTTTTGATAAGTTTTAAAAGCCTAGTTTCCATAATCACAAAATTAAAAATATCTGCGTTAGAATGTATATGAAATTTTTTCAATTGAAAATGTAGATGTTTCAATTTTGGCTTCATATTAAAACAAATTCTCTATAGTAATTTTGTCAAGAACAATTAAAACTTTAAGTTATGCAAAAACAAATTGAATTCTATGAAAACAAATTAAATTATGAGATGGATCCATCTGACCTGTATGAAGCATTTGAAAATGGTACAGAATGCATTGCTATAGACGCCCGACAGCCTCATGGATATGAGAAGGAACATATTCCTTTAGCTATTAATATCCCGCACAGTACTATGACAGCAGAAACAACAAGACACTTAGATAAATCGAAAACTTATATATGCTATTGTGACGGTATTGGGTGTAATGCTTCTACTAAAGGTGCTCTAAAAATGACTAAACTTGGTTTTAAAGTCAAGGAGCTAATGGGAGGGATTGAATGGTGGAAGTTTGACGGATATGCTACTGAAGGTACAAATCCGAATAAAGGATTTATGTTTGAATGCGCTTGTTAACCCCCATAAACATATGATAATAAGATTTGCAACAGAAATAGATCTAGCTTCTATCATTAAGCTGTGTAAGGCCCATGCGCAATATGAGAAAAGTGATTTTAATGAGACAAATAAAACGGAACTATTATCTCAACACCTTTTTGCTCTTGAACCAGATTTAAAATGTTTAGTGGTTGAATATAATAAAAAAATAGTAGGCTACTCAACCTTCATTAAGCAATTTTCGACTTGGGAAGCTCAATATTATGTCTATATTGATTGTTTATTTTTAACAGAAAACATAAGAGGTAATGGCATAGGTAAACAAGTCATGGAAAAGATAAAAGAGTATGCTCAATCAGCAAACTGTTCAGTAATTCAGTGGCAAACACCTGATTTTAATACCAGAGCTATTAAATTTTATCATAATCTGGGCGCAGAATCAAAATCTAAGGAAAGGTTTACATGGAAGATATAAATTCTTAGCTATATAATAATCCGGGCACTTTTCATTCAAATTGAATCTAGCTCGGATATTTTAATTGGTTCCAATAAGTCTCTGTTCTACTTTCACTCCTTAATTAGGTGTCAATTTAACCGCCTTTTCCAACAAAAATATACAAATTGGCTTAAAGCTTTTTTAAAAATGTATAAAAATTTTTGTTAGAAGGTTTTCAGAAGTTGGATATTTGAAAAAAAATGAAATACCCAACTGATCTGACTGAAGACCAGTGGCAATATATAAATAAAACGATAAATCAGAAAGAGCGAAAGAGAAAACACCCCCCTATCCTGGATTTGAAATACTTTAATGTACCTGATAAAAACAGGCTCTTAATCTAAGTGCCATTTTTTCAGGACGAGATATAATGAATATGAAGCTAAAAAGAACTCTAATGATACTACTCGGATCTGGAAGATTAATTTTATTTTATTTCTCAATCTAAATAGAAATGTTGTTTGATATTCTAAAAGTTTATAAATATCTTCTGAATTAGTATATTTATCCGGAACTTTTTCGCCATTGATGTTTTTAATTTTTCTCCTAAACATTGTATCATATATTACAGTAGCAAAAGAATTTTTTGCGTCCTGCTTTGCATTCTGTTGGGAGAGTCCATTAGTATGAAGTCTATAATAGTATAGGTTCTCATTAATAAATTAGGGATTTCCATGTTCAAGAATTTTGAGATATCGATCTTGATCAACTGCACTTTTTAATTCAGGATTAATTCCCTCAGTTCTTAAATAAATTTCCTTTTTAAAAGTGAAAAAGTGCGCAAACTGAATTGGGAAATTGAAAAAACACTCATTATTATATATTTTCTTAGTGCTAGCAAAAGTTTTTTGGGGATTTAGATTCTCATCACACATCATCATTCTGGAATAGGTAGCTACAATAGTATTATTTCTATTATATTCTTTAATCGACTTTTCTAAAGCTATTGGGTAAATTGCATCATCAGGATCAAGATAGGCACAAATCTCTCCAGTTGCATATTCTATGCACTTTCTTTTTGTTGCTCCACAGCCTTCATTTATATGATTTTTATAGAGTTTAAATCTATCATCATCTCCTATCTTTTTTTATAGTCTTTAGTGAATTATCTGTTGAGTCATCATCTATGATAAATACTTCCCAATTCTGATACGTCTGTTCTATTAAGGAATTATAGCAGTCTATAAAATATTTATCATTATTATAATTTGCAATAAGAATAGAAATTTTTCTCATTTTTCATTTTCATTTTTCATAAATAAAAATGCAGAATTTTTTATTAACTATAATAAAAAATTCTGCATCATTTTAAAACTTTTATTACCCTTATAAGCGTAATTATTTTACTCGTAAAATTGAGAACTGAGCGTTAGAGTTCGTCAATAAACCAATACTAGCCAGCGGAATTCCTCTCATTCCAAAGCTTATTTTATCGCCCTTATTGAGCTTAACTATTGTTTGGGTTGATCTGGTTGGAGGAGAGACTCCTATGCCCAGAACACTGATATTTGTAAATGATTCTTCTGATAACAATGTTCGAATACCGGAAATACCATCTATTTTAAAAATGCCAATACCTGTAGTAGATACAGAAAGGAGAGAGGCCATTTCTATGAAAAAATAAACATTATAAACTCCTGTATTTGGAGCTATAAATTCTTGTTGAGCTGTATCGTAATTGTTTCCTTCATCAATTTCTAATGTCGGAAAGGAGACTTGCAGCCATCCATTTAATAAACTTATTGATAACAGGCTAAATCCTGTACCACCAATACCTTTTACAATAGCGTTACTGCCATTAAGCAGAATATCATCTGCATTTATTTGATGTATAATGTTATTGTCACCAAGTGCCAAAATTTTATTTACAGATTCTGAAGCAGGCAAAGGGTTTACTTTTTGTATTCTAACATCTCCATTTACATCTAGAGTTGCTTCTGGCTTTTGGGTATTGATACCCACCTGACTTTTAAATGAGGAGAAAATTATCTCCGCAATAAGAAATAAGATTTTTGTCTTCATAATGATTTTTGTGTATTTGATGTTTTTTTAAATATATTTTAAGTCATAATAAAAGTTTTAATGATTAAAAATTATAAAATATCAGTTTTTTTCAGAAAACATTTTTTTCCATTTACTGATTGTATTTCTGCTGGTTTTAAATTTTATTGCCGCTTGTTTATTATTTAATTTGTTTATTTTTTGATAATCTAGAATTTCTAATACAGTAGATTTATCATATGATCGTAACTTCTGATTAAACACGCCTGTAGCTTCATCGGAATTATCAGAAATAATCTTGTTTATTTTTATAACATCCATTACGGATAATGTACTCTTATTTAGTATACTTGAACAATCTGCTTTTTTATGAGCGTATTTTTTAGCAATCATATCTTCATAAATAAGTTTATAATTGGGAGGTAAATTATTCATGGCTCCTTTTTTAGCTGCGTTTTATGTATCTATTGGAATATTAAATTTAATTACAGATATTTTGGGGTTTTTATTTATTATTATATTTTGATATCCATTTGTAAAGTGTGGTTTTGGAATCCTATAGTCATTAATAATTTCTTTTTTTGTCTTTTCACCAGAATTTATTAACTCTAAAATAAAATCGATTATCTCACCTGTATAAATATTTTTTTTGAACTTGGGAAGATTGGAAACGATCCTTTTATTAGATGGTATTCTACCAGGGGGTGAAAACAGTATCAGATGTTGAGTATATAACCTGAAAAAATCATACTCCAGCAGTTTACTCCATTTTAATAAGACGTCTGTACTTAAATCTTTTTGTAAGAACATCGTTTCAACATCTTCTTCACTGCACTTAATAAAATTACAAATACGGGAAGTTTCTATCTCTAATTCTTGCACCTTATGTTTAATTAAGAATCCCAAATGAATATCTTTAAAATTACTAGTCATTTACAATTATTTAAATGAATAAACATAAAATACTTCAACCATGGTAGCTTTACCAAAACATATGAAAAACTATTAATTTCAATACCAGGTTGAAGATTTTATTTGACAGTCTGAATATTATGGTTTCCAGAATGACCACACAGTCCCATTAAATACCGCCAATTGACGTGCAGTTGTATCATATACCATCATTCCTGCAGATGGATTGATAATATTCAAATGCGGACTAGCCACTTTAGGAAGAACCATCGCTTTGTTATTGTCTTCCAAAACTAAAATACCGTCTGTTGAAGTAGGAGTTCCAATACTTACCTTAGCTCCTGTTTTCTCAGTCTTGGTAGCTTGTAAAGACAGATCTGCATTTCCTGTAGTATCTACACTTAAGTCAAACCAGCTTCCGCCTTTAAGGTATTTTACTTTATGATCTGCCGTATCGTAAATAATAGTGCCGTTTTGAGAGATTCCACTATTATCCTCTACGTAAGGCAGTATAAATCCTCTATTTTCAGTAGTTGCAAATTCTAATGATACCGAAGGATTAGCCACGTTTTCTTTTCCTATTGCCACCTGAGCATTTACAGAGATGGCACAGAATAATGTTATACTTAAGATTATTTTATTCATTTTGTAAGTTTTAAGTTAAAAAGCTTACGCAAAAGCAATAGAGTAAAACCCTATTACTTCTGCTTTTAGCTTATGTTGTTTTCTTAATCAGGACAGGTTTGTGTATTTAAACACTGCCAGCTGAATGAAAATCCACCATCTGTAGATGTATACATTTTTAGACAGTTGTTTACTGTATCATAAACCATCATTCCTTCTGTAAAATCAGCAACCGGAATTCCTATAGGATTCCCTGAGCCATCAAAAGGAAGTCTGTTGACTACAAATCCTTTGGTTTTAGATTCCAGTACCAACCAGGCACCCTTGCGAACCATTGGCCAATTATCAGGATCTGTAGCACCTGCTCTGCTCAAAGAGGTAATCCCAACCTTACTGTCTAATGCTGTTCCGCTTGTTATTCCAGGCTTGTAACAAGAAGAAGGAATACTTGCTGTAACGATCAAACACTGTGGGGTAATCGTAGAGGTATTTAGAATTCCACCTGAAGGTACAGTAATATTTGAAGAACTGTTTGTAAAAGCAGACGGATTTGCAGAACATGATGCATTAAGTTGCCCAAGTACATTAGTGATATCCACTGATATCGTTGCACTCTGTCCCGGATTTAATTGCAGCCCTGAAATAGTAACTATTCCTGAATTGGGAGCAGCAGTAATTACACCACCTGTTCCACCTGTGATTGATGCGTTAGGCGTTGCTGCAACTTTGATACTGCTTGGCAGATTATCCGTAAAATCAATCGTCTGCAATACCGCATCAGATGCTGTATTGGTAACTGTCCAAATATATTTTGTTACACCGCCGTCTGCTATAGTGCTAACAGGTAAACTTTTCGTTAGTACCGGAGGTATTGCCACATCTACAGAGATAAAATAAGACCCGCTTACCAAAGCATCTCCGCCTGTACTAAGTTGTTCAAGAACGACATCAACAGGCGTACTGGAAGGTGCTAAGACCCCTGTCGCATCAAAAATATCTGCGTCAAAATCATACGATTCAGCAACTCCAAACAAGTGTCCTGCACTGATGGGAAGACGAGCTGTATAATTCCCTGAGATTGCAGGTCCGCCATCAACAGAAACATTATTGTTTGCACCCCAAGCAATAGAACTATTTAATGCATCAGTTGTAGATCCCGTCATAGGGTCTGCTAAATTTGTTAAAGTAGTTCCTACCTTACCAAAACTTAACAAATCAGAGAACCCTCTGTCACCATAGGTCCCAGTAAGACCAACTATGGCTTTTACAGTCCCAGAAGCAGGAATTTTCAAGCCTTGAATTGTGGTTTGCACAACTCCAGGAGGAAAAGATTGCCAACCATCGTTTATAACAATCTTTCTAAATTTAGAATTAGCGTTTTTGTAAACAACAATAATAGACCACCCTCCCATTGATACTGGGAAAGGACTAGGATTAGCAAGGAAATACCTTCCTGCCGGTCCTCCTGCGGCTGTACTCACATAACCGTTAGGAGGTATCATTGAGGTAATATCCCAAATCATCTGAGCATAACCAAATGCACCACCTGTACTTCTATCTGCAATACTTGTTCCTGGTGTTAAAGTGGTATAAGCCGCCGCACCCGGAACTTTCAACATTGCTGAAGTAAAGTTTGCAGGTCCATCTTTTTCTACTGATAAATATGCTTTGACAATTGTTGATCCTGCAGGTAAAATCAAATCTCCATAATTAGACCATATAGTAGAACCATCTCCATCTATATCAGGTACTCTACGTGTAGTATTATTGGCTGGTAAGCTAAAATACCATGAATTCCCTGTCATACTTACTCCTCCTTGTACAACATCATTGTATCTGATTGAAGAATTAACAGGCAGCTGATAATCTTCAATCTCTCCAAATGTTATTAATGGTGAATTAGCAGCAACCGTGGCAGATGTAGCACCGTTACCAACACTTCTTTCATCAATTAAAGCACTTCCAGTACCTGTTGTAAAATCTAACAGACTTAAATTAGACAATCTTAATCTTAAATACATACTAAGTGTTCCATTAACAATTGTAAGTGTTTGAGCAGCCGTCCATGTTAAGGTCATTGTTGTATTTGTAGAACTGGTAGTTGTAGCAGTTGCTACTTCACCAACCTGAAAAATCCCATCACCATTAAGATCTAGCCATCCGTATAAGTACTTTGTTCCTGCTGGCAAAGTGCTAGGAATACTTACAGGAACAGTAATACTGTATGCTGTATTTCTTTCTATGCTTGCCATTGTAGTAATACCATCTTCATCAGCTGTTCCAATCGCATTATCTCCTACAGTATTATTTTGAGCAGGTGAAGTAACGGAAGCAGGAGTACTTTCTGCATCTAAAAGACTTCCTATACTAAATCCCAAAAGTGGCACATGAATTCCCGGTAAAACATTCCCATCTTTATCATTTTCAAAACTGGAAGGTAGATCTCCGTAATCATAAGTGGTAACCACATCAATTTGATAATCTTCTACTTCACCATTGGATCCAGCCGGAAAATTAATAGGATTTGATCCAGAGACAGCACCAACGAAACCAACGCTTCGTTCATCAATTAATGTACTTCCAGTACCTGCTGTAAAATCATTCAGTAATTGATCCGAAAGTCTTAATCTCATATACAATTTGGTTGCACCCGTCACTATACTTCCTGTTTTTGCAGATGACCAGGTAAGAGATTGTGTCGACGTTCCTGTTGTTGTGAAAGTAACAACTGCATCAGACAATTCGCCAGACTGAAACTTACCATCATTGTTAAAATCAATCCATCCATACAGATATTTTGTGCTTAATACAGAATTTGTTACAGGGATTGCTAAGTTGTATGATATTCCTTTTCTAATTTGATTTACAGAGACATTTATCGCATCTTCATCAGCACCGTCTCCGTTGCTCCCATTATTATCTGCTCCTGAAGCTACACTTAAGGGCGAAATTTCAAGATCAGGAATTATACTTCCTAAAGATAATCCTGCAAGAGCAATGTGTGCTGCAGGAGCGTAGACGCCATCTTTTGTTAAATCATAGGTTGTTGGTACGTCTCCGTAATCAAAAACAGGAGAAGTTACATTTGCCCAGGTAGCACCTAAATTGATAGCATCTACTTCTAGGGTAGGTGATGTTACGGCAGTTCCCTGTAGAAGAGATACAGTAGAAAAAGAACCGGCATCAGTACCAATAGCAGCTGAATACACAGCATCCGGTGTTACCGGTTCTGAAGATAATACGGGATTTACATATAGTTTAACAGCATCGTTTGAAGCGCCTGCAACTACTTCATATTTCAAGACCACCATTATATTCGTATTAAACGGTCTCACTGTTGTTTCGTAAACGGGTATTCCTCCTGTTCCTCTCAAGACTCCAAAACTGAAGCCTGAGCCATTTGATTTTATAAATAATTTCGCACCTACCGTAGATGCTGGTGCAATATTAGTTCCTATAGAATAAAAAAAATCTCCAGCGATATTAGCTGCCGATACATTGACAACAAGTGAAGAATATATAGGTGCTAAAAGCCCATTAAAAGCAATAGATACATCCTGCCCATTATTAGCTAAAGCAATTTTATTACCCATACCGTTACCGATAGAACCTGGATAAGCTAGATTGCCATTTGAAACTGTTATATTATTGGTCCCTGTTCCTCCTAAAGCAGTCCAGTTATCAGATGTTAATAATGTCCCAGATGTATAGTTAAAGCTCTCAGAAAGGCGATTCTGGGCTTGTAAAATTGATAGACTGCTAAAGATGCAAAACAGTATAATACTGCTGAACTTTAGATAAAGCCATTCTATGCTATGTGTTATTCGTTTCATAAAAATTAGTATAAATTTCAATCATCTTTTATTTCAATTTTAATGATGTCACAATAATTATTATCACAATATTGTACATTAAGTGGAATGAAACATTAGAATAAATGTTTTTGTTATTAAATTATCTTAGTGTCTTAAGCAAAATAAATTATCAATTGGAGGTGGGCGTAGCCTATGTAGGCATAAAAAAAGAGATAAGATTATTAAAAACTTGTATTCTGAATGATCTTGAATTAGATTCCCTTTACTGTAATTATGAATTAAGACAATTCTATCTGATATTAAGACAAGAGGTTTTTTGAGTAAATTAAAAGACAAAGTTGCTATATACGAGATAGAGCATAAACTATGAGCTACTAGTTGATTGTTTAAAGAAAAATAGCATCTAGATATTGAAAATTTATGTACGTCCTTTTTAGCTAATTTTTTTTCAGTGTCATGGGAAGACACCTTTTTTATTTTCTTTACCAAAAATTTATTTGGGCGTAGAGTTTCAGAATAACTGTTTGTAATCATACTCACAGATGTACCTGACTCTATATAAATCTTTGCACCACCTTCTACGCTAATCTGTGCGAAAAAACAATTAAGAGAACATAGAAAAATGCACAAACCAACCAAAAAAGGAGTTATGTTGTTATTGTTTTTGTACATTTTTTTTCTTTAATATGTTTTAATCTTCAGGCTAGAGCAAAAGCATCCAGCCCCAAATAATTAATTATTAAAGTAAGAGTTGTGAAAAACGATAGAATCTTTGTCCTAAGTTATTGAGGGAATCAATCAATTACCTTGTAATAAATTATAGGCAAATATAAAGGAACATTAACGGCGAAAAAAGTAAACGGTAGTGGAAATTCACGAAAAACAACAATACATAACACTCTAATTTAAAGTACTTTAAGCACCAATATCGCCTTCATTTTTCAAGTGATTATTAATGAGAGATTGATAGGATTTTACAACGTTTTTTTTCTTTTTTATTATAAAAAAAGATAATAAATAGCAAGAATATGTAATATAAGTAATGTTGAAATTTTTATGTAAAAACTTTGTGAATTTATTCTTGTTTTTTCTGTAGACCTCTTATCAGATTCAAAGATTATATTGTTCATAAAATCTTTTTCAAACTTCTGTATATCATTATCTGCATCTACATATCTCTTTAAATATTCATGATAACTTTCCAAATCATTTTTAGCAATACTATTATATGATAACCACTTGTATAAATCCTTACTCAAATTAGGATCACCCAATTCTTTTGAAAGCAGTAAAGCAGTATTAAGATTATACTCCGCCTCATTCGTTTTATTGATAAGGATATTTGCTTGCGCCAGCCCTAAATAGGTATATCCTAAAGAATTATTATTATTTATTTTTTTTCCTAATATGATTGTTTTTGAAAATATCACTTGCGCGGAGTCTATTTTACCTTGATCTAAATAGCAAAAACCAACATTATCCATTGCAATACATTGATTTGCAACCATCTGTAAATCATTTGGTTCGGTTTTATATTCAGCAACAGCTTTTTTAAGAAATTTAATGGCCAATTCATTATTAAATTGATGCCTATAAATCATCCCTCTTAAATAATAGTTGTTTCCTATTAATTTTCTTATGGAATCTCTTTGTGGATAAGACTCTGCCAAATCATCAGCTTTATTTAAATACGAAAGAGCCCTATCATACATTCTTAACTGCTCGTATTGCTGAATGATAATGTTTAAACCTCCTATTTGACGATCTATATAATGATTTTCTCCGGCAATTTTTTCACCCTGCAAACTGTACTGCAAAGCTTTTTTATAATTTCTTTTCCCAGAATATGCATTGGCTAAATAAAAAAGAGCTCTAATTTCAGTTTTCTTATTCAGATTATCTAACTTTAAAACTTTTTCTGCTACCTCCACTACTTTATCTGGATTACTTGAAAGCTGAAATCGAACTGCACTCAATAGACTATCCGGATTTTTTTGACCAAATAAATTAATACTCAGGAAACATAATAAAAAATAATATTTTCTATAGTGGATAAGCATTATTTTCTTTTTCTAATTTAATAAAATCGATAAAAGTTATTGGAGACATACCAATATGCTTTTTAAAAGCAAAAGTAAAACTATTGTGTGATGCAAATCCACATTCTTCTGCTAAATAGCTCACTTTAAAATTAAGATATTTAGAATCTTTTCTTAATTTATTAACAATATAATTAATTCTTAATTCATTTATATAAAAATTAAAATTTTTCTGCTTATGATCACTTAAGACTTTTGAAAGGTACTTTGTATTTGTGTTTAATTGTGTTGCCAAAAGTGGAAGAGACATATTTTTATTTAGAAATCTATTACTTTTTTCGAACTTAATAAGACCAGCAATTATATTTTTTTCAGTATCTGATGCAACTGAAATAGATTTTAAAGTTTTATTTTTTTGTTCTTTATTATCAAACTTATTTATTGTTTCTAAAAAGCTTGTCAAATCCTTTTTGTTATTTATTTTTAGCTTATAATTCCTTCGAAACACCAATATTACAACCAATATTATTAATAATGAAATCATTAATATGTATATCGTATTTTTTTGTTTTTTTCGATAAGATTTGTGATAGTATTGTTGTTGTTTTCATAATTATTCACAAACCATTCATTAGCCAAGCTAAGTTTAGATTCTGTATTAACTGTTGCAATATGTAATTTTCGATAATATTCTTGAGATTTTTCACTATCCTTTAATGCTATAAAGTTTTTCATTAATTTTTCATTAATCTCTTTTTCATAAAACGGGTTATTAATTTTTTTTGTCTTTCCACAGCTTTATAAAGAGTCTTCACAGCAATTTCATATTGTTTATTAATAAAAAAACAATCACTATAATAAATAAAATTCTGAATTTCCCAATACTCCATTTTGCCCTGTTTTTCAAGATTTTCTACATTTTTGGAGAAATAATATAGAGCGTTATCATAATCGGACTTTTCTAAATATGACTTTGCAATTTGCGTAAATAAAGTTCCTTTGGTGATCTTCGCATAAACCAAATTTATTTCAGGAGAGATGTTTGATCTATTTTTCACAATCTCAGAAACGTTTATTTCTTTAAATTCATTATAAAGTTTAGAATTTTCTTTTATTATTTGCTTAGCTTCATCATCATACTTTTTAGAAAGATCAGTTATGTTTAAAAAATTTAAAATTTCCGCCAATAACAATAATGAACTAACCCGTAAACTATCATTCTTTGATTCTGTCGCTATACGCTTTGCATTTTCGGATGCTTCTAATGCTTGGTCATATTTACCTTCAATAAAATAACTCTTTGATGTAAGTAAATAGCCTTGTATAATTTCTTCCGAAGAACTTGAATTTTTTATTATAGATGTGGCAAACTTTAGAGATTGCTCAGGATCAGAATACAAAACTTGCTGTGCATCAGCTAATAAGGTTCCGCTCTCTATTATTTTTTGTTGGGAAAATAAAGTTCCTGTGAAAATAAAATAGAATAAGATTATAAGCAATCTAAAAGGAAGTAATGAGGTCATTTTAAGTTTTTATATAATTGTTTAAAATAAAGCCACTTTAAATCATCCCCCTTGATTTAGTTAATTCTATATTATCTACAGACCAAAGAGATATATTTAATTTAATAGATTACATAGTTACAATTTGATTTATGTACATATTCTGGATGAATTTTTGATTAAATCAAATATAACGATTATTTACAAAATAGAATTAGATTATTTAAACAAAAAACAATATTTACCATTAAATTAATATCAATATGTAAATAAAACAACCAAATAGTAAACAATATTCAATATTTAGTTATTTTACTGAAATACCACCAATACAATTAAAAAGTAAAGTATAAGCCGGCTACTAAGATTTAATAACTTTAAAGCATTAAAAATGAGCCTAAAAAGCTCAGTAGTTTATCAATTCCATTATTACAAATTCGAATATCCTTTGATGTATCAAGGGATATTCGAAAAATAAAAATAATAAATTATTTTTTCACCATTTTAATCGTTTGTTTAGAACCATCTTTCATCATTAAAGTCATAAAATATATTCCAGATTTTAAATCTTCCAAATGAACAGCAGTACCTATCTCATTAACAGTCTTCACTATCCTTCCGGAAACATCTGCCACTAAAATTGATTTTACATCAGCGCCATTAGAGATAGCTATTGTATCTGTAAATGGATTAGGATATACTTTGGTGTTATTTTTAGTTTTTGAAGCTTCAAATGTTGCTAAAGTTGCCTGAGTTACTGAAATATCATCAAAATAGACATAGTTATCAGCTGAGGAACCTGCTGTTACTGCAAACCTAACATAAACATTGCCTGAGGTCGGTAGACCAGAAATATTAATAGATTTTGCAGCACAAGATGCCGAAACTGTATGAGTACCGCTACCTTGTATTGTATAAGTAGTAATCCATGGTCCAGAGGCAGAAGTCGCATACTGTACTCTTATAGCACCTACGTCTGCCAACGTTGCCCCAGTAGAATTATCAGAATATTTAGTCACTTTATAAGAGAAACTAACCGATAAATCTCCTCCATTTGTACCTAATAATGCAGGTGAAGTAAGATAAGAAGTACTAGCATAATAATTATTTGCTCTAATACTACCTGATCCAGCACATGGAGTTGTTGTTGACCTGTCAAATAAGCCAGAACCACTAATAGTCCAAGATCCTAATCCGGTGGGTTCCCATCCGTAATTATAAGAAATTTGTGCTGATGTTGCAACACCCAATGCCATCATACCGGCTAATAAAATTTTCTTCATATAAGTTTTATTTAAAATTAATTACTGATATATGTATTTTAAAAAATTTAATAATTATTATTTCAGCAATACACCTGAAAATGTTTTTTTTGTTATCATCCATAAAATACCACAGTTTTGATTTTTAGATTTCGAAAAAATAGAAATTACCAATAAAAGAATTCGCAAAAGCTCATTCTACTTAGGTACTACATGATACATATTAGCTAAAAACAAGATTTAAAGATTGTATGTGCAAATAAAAATTTCAGGATCATAAATTTTTCGCTCTCGTTTCATATCTTAAAATTGAGGTTTTATGCTTAACTTTAACTAGACGCTAAATTGGTATATCTACTTAATATTTTTTCGCACAGATAACTTTAGACTTAGCATCTTGCACGAAACAATTAATTATTACAAGTAGAGAATTATAATATGCAGGAACTTTGGAACAAAATTATAGATACCCCCTAATCATTGTTTTCTAAACAAGTATATAGCGATATAAATTGCAAACAAAGAAAAAACACGTGGAAATTCGCGAAAAACAACAATAATTAACATATTGTATTACAATACATTAAATACTATTATAGCCATTTTTATTTAGGTGATTATTTATCATATCCTGATGTAATTTAATGACGCTTTTTCTTTACAATAATAAAAGGATAATAAACAGCAAAAACATTTAAAATAATCATGATTTAAATATTTAGTTAAATTCCTGTTAAAGCATAGTTAATATATCAAAGAAAAATTGTCTTCTATAAAAAAGCATAGCATTAATTATTAGCGTAGTCAGTTCTTTTTTTATCAGAAAAATGCTCCGTAGTAGTATTTATAAATAATGCTAAAATTTTATTTGAGATCCGACCTTGTAGATTAGGGAAATATAAATCTGTTTTTTTGTATCCGTTGTTGTAAGGAAAGATTACTTATAAATTCAAATCTTTTGATATGGTATACCTGAAATTTTTCTAAAATTTTTGTGTAAATTTTATTTAATGATTAGGAGCACTACTTCACTCACTTTTAAGCTCTGAAAAAATTCATTATTACTTTATAAATTATGAAAACTTCCCCAATTACCGAAACAATTCTTGTTTTTTTTATACCTTTTTCATCAATGGAATATGCTCTTAACATTTTTTTTATAACAAAGAATACTTTATCACAAATTTAGTTAGAGCCTGTTTAAAAATTAAATTTTAGAAATTCGTACAGAATATTCTCATCAAAGAAGAATATAATAAGATCAGAAAAATATTATTTCATTTACCATATCAGTTGATTCATTAGGATACAGCCAAACCAATTATGAATCAATTAAAAAGGAAAATCAGATCTTACAATCTATAATTAAAACTTTGTCTTCAGAAAATGAATATCTAAAAAAGTACTTGATATTAAAAATGACTGTTTGAAAGTATAAAGCTATAGCTTTTAAAACAGAATATGATGTTTAATCAAACTTTCAACATCATCATTATTTAGCTAAAAATCAACTAGTTAAATATTTTAAAACACGTCAGGTTTTGTCACATTAATGTATTAATCAGTGTTTACAGAAAGTTCATTTTTTATTTAAAAATTATTTCTTTTTTATTTCCAACACGTCAAGTTTTGGCGTATTACAAATCTACATTTGTTTTCCAAAGAAATTAAAATTATGGATAAAGTAACCTTACAAAGAATTGAAAAACTACACCCTTTTGTGAGAGAGGAAGTGAAAAAAATTATTAAAGAATGCAACGAAGCTCTCACCGGAAAAGCCAAAATTAGAATTACGCAGGGACTTCGAAGTTTTGAGGAGCAGGAAAAACTTTATGCTATCGGAAGAATCACAAACGGAAAAAAAGTAACGAACGCAAAAGCCGGGCAAAGCATTCACAATTATGGTTTGGCGGTGGATATGTGTTTAATCATTGACGGAAAAACGGCAAGCTGGGACACCGCAAAAGACTGGGACAATGATCAAGTTGCCGACTGGTATGAATGTGTGAAAATTTTCGCAAAACATGGTTGGGATTGGGGCGGAAACTGGAAAACCTTTAAAGACCTTCCCCACTTTGAAAAGAAAAACATTTTAACGAAAAAAGGATTGATAAAAACAAGCTGGAGAACGCTTGCTAAGCTGAAAAGAGATGAGGAGGGATATGTAGTTCTCTAAAAATATTATGATAAATCAATTATAATACGTCAAGTTTTGTCGCTTTCCTCTCCTACTTTTGTTTTACCAAAATAAAGTAGAAAAAATGAAAAAAACAACCATTTTATCTTTAGACGGCGGCGGAATAAGAGGTATCATTACCTGTATTATTTTACGTTATATAGAAGAGCAGCTTCAGCATTATGACCATCCCAAGGCCAAGCTTGGAGATTATTTTGATCTGGTTGCAGGTAGTAGCACCGGAGCACTGATTGCGTCTATTATTCTTTGTCCTGATGAGCACCGAAAAGCAAAATATTCAATCCAGAAAGGACTAGAGCTGTACGCCGAAAAAGGCGGCGATATTTTTCAGGTTTCCTTTTGGGAGAAGCTGGTTAATCCTTTCGGATTACTCAATGAAAAAATCTCCCAAGAAGCCCTTGAAAAAAACCTCAATGACTTTTTTGGAAATTTAGAATTAAAAGAATTAATAAAGCCATGTTTAATAACAAGTTATGACATAGAAAACCGAAGAGCAAAATTATTTAATTCCTGGAAAGCCAATGTAAGTGCCGATAATTTTTATGTAAAAGATGTCTGCAGAGCAACTTCGGCGGCGCCTACTTATTTTACTCCGGTTCAGATCAAATCGATGTACGGACAGATTTTCAGTCTTATAGATGGAGGAATGTTTGCCAATAATCCCGCATTATGTGCTTATGCGGAAGCCAGAAAAATTCCTTTTGCGGAAGTTTTGAAAAATCATCAGAAAGCCAATCATCCGACCGTGAACGATATGATTATTGTATCAATCGGTACAGGGCTTGAATCTAAAAGTTATTCATTCAAAAAAATGGAAAAAGCAGGAAAAATCGGCTGGGTTACTCCGATCATTGACATTCTGATGTCTGCCAATGCCGAGACCGTAGATTATCAGCTTTGCCAGATGTTTCAGACTTTGGGGCAGAGAAATCAGAAGAATTATTACCGCCTCAATCCGTCTTTGAAAAATGCATCTCCGGCAATGGATAATGTAAGAAGGTCAAATATTGAAAATCTTATACAAGCTGGATTAAGTTATATCGATGATAACAGAGAAAATTTGAATCAAATTGTTCAAAAATTAATAAAAAACAGGATATAAGCATTTTACCTTATAAGTAGCTAATATAAGCTTTTTAGATTATATCTTAAATGTTTAGATAATTAAAAAACACGTCATGTTTTGTCGCTTCTACCTATTAATTTTGAAGTAGAGATAAAGACAAAAAACAAAATCCCAAACTTTAAAAAACCTTTTTGAATTCAACATTTTCAAATGATGAACAACCAGAAGTATGTTCCAATTTTAACCCATATTTAAAAACAAAAAACATGGAAACACCAAATCACAACCCCTATACTATCTTTGATGAAGACCTCTATACAATCAACTGGAGCGATATTGAAAACACAGAAATAGACTACGATAACTATCTCGACGAGATTGAAAATTTCTTCAGAGAAGACTTTGAAAATGATATTATTGAAGAAGATATCTTTTAATTTTATTTTTTACACGCTAAATTCTTACGCTGTCCATTAATGGGACCAGTTCACTAAAATATCAATACCATCAGTAAGATTATTTCTGATAGAACAAAAAAAGAAGAGACTATCTCAAAAAAGGCAGTCTCTTTTTATTAATTGCATTGCATTAAACATTTTAACTTTCAATTTATTTTTCAATCTTAATAATCAGGAATTTATTATTTATAATCAATGAATAATTTAATATTATAGAGATAAATTCATAATTTTCGCACGTTAATTATTTAGATTAAAATATACCATGAGATTACTTTTATTATTTTGCTTTATGCTTTCAGGTTTTGTATTTTCTCAGAAAATTCAGCTTAAAAAAGATAAAATTCTTTACAACGAAAAAGAAGTTGCGATCATAAAATCTCCCTACAGAGATCATTATGAGTTTTACAATTTAAACAATCAGAAAGCTTTTGATCTTGATTTAAAAGGCGTTGCTTTAGCCGGAAAAGAATTTTTATACTATCTGGATATGAAATCTGCGGACGGAAAAACGACCCAGATCCCTTACGAGGTTTTGATCACCTCTTTCAAACCCGATCGTATCATTGCTCATCAATTGGCAGTAAAATATAATTTATTTAATGAAAAAGGACTGAACACAGCAGAGATTGAACAATTTTTTAACGTTCAGAGAGAAAATTTAGGCGATAAATACCTTCAGGCAAAAGCCAACAGTATTGCCGGTGAAAACGACAGACAAAGCAGCCTAAGCAATATAAGATCTCTTTACAATCCAAGGATTGGCTCAAAAGGTGAAATTTTGATCAATAATGGAAATTATCCTGCAAAGATTATCGGATATTCGACTGCTTTTAATTGTGGTTTTGGAAGCGGAAACCCCTGCCTTGAGGTAAGTGACCTTGATGGAATAAAAGTAGCAAGAATGTATGAAAGCAAACAAGGTATCAAAACGTATTTGGTTAAAACTCTTGACAATCATGAATTTACATTTGTAGCAACCAGACCTTATGCTCCCTCAGATTATGCTTTTGTGAATGAATTGATTGCCAATCTTTTCATCGAAGGTTATACACTCGAGCATCAGGCTTACTACAAAAACCAGGAGCTTCAGCATGCAAAAGTGAAAGATGCAGTCGACAGAAGTATCAATCTCTATGACGTTCTGGGATATGTCGTAGAAAAATCCGGTAAAAAGACAGAAGGATTGATCACGATTTGGTTTGAAAAGCTCGACACAGAAAGAACAGGACAGAAATTACCTGCCGACGGAGCAGATCTGTTTGGCCAAAGGGTGAGCCTGAAAACCAGTTTACCGGGAGGAGGTGCGAGAACCAAAACATATAATGCCGACTCGGGAATACATTTTTGTGTGCCTTACAACGGAGGAGAAGATTGCTACTATGGTTTAGACGTAAAAGGTGAACTGATGAAAAAGCTCCAGAATTACGGAGGCCTTCATGGTAATAATTCTTATTTCTACAGACTAGTAGCCAAGGAAAATAAAATCATGCTTTTACAGGATCCTGTAGAGCTTCAAAAATATGTCGTGAAAACAGACATCCAGCAAAAGGGACAGATGCTCGATAACCGATCCAGCGAAAAATTATCTCTGAAACTGGCAGATTACCTTAAAGACTGTAAAACTCTTTCTGAAACTTTGAAGAAAGAAAGTTTAGACCTGAAAAATGAAGAAAACCTAATTCATATTATTTCTGAATACAGTACTTGTAAGAAATAATTTCTATCATTTTTTCATCTCAGGCTCGGGGATCAAATTTTTCAAATTTGATCCCCGAGCCTTTTTATTTCAATAAAGAATCTTTTTAAACTTTTTTAAAAGAAATAATAATGCGTCAAGTTTTGACGTCGGCCGCCGATACCTTTGTTTCAGAAATAACAACAGAATAAAACAACACACTATGTAAAAACAAGAACGTAAAACGAAACTTATAGTTTAAAAAAAGAAAGTCTAATAAATATTTACAAATCAACTGAGCTTGATTAAATATTAAAAAAAACAAAACTTAACAACATGAAATAAATACAATAATTATTATGAATTCTAATCACAGAATTTTTACACGAACAAGCTTTTTAAAAAGCTTTTTAAAATTTTATATCACAAAAAATAACACCAAATGCCACAAAACACTATACAGAGCTCCACGCCTACTTCTTCTGATGGCAATGGCCTGAATGTAAGACCGGATCTTTTACCGGAATCTTATCTCTTTATTGAGAAAATTCCTTTTTCTCAGGCACCTACAGATAAATTTGGTATGACAGGGGATACTACATTCAGGACAACCTCCAGAATTAGTTATACCGGTAAAATATTCACCATCTGTCAGGGACAGGTACTCGTTCAGCCCAATTCGGATGATCCGACTAAAGTCAATCTTATTTTAAAGCCTTTCACGCAGCCTATTAAGGGACTTGCCATTAAATATTTTATTTACCGCGGGCTTAAAGCATCAGACTTTTTTGGTGCAAACCAAACGATTAATCCTATTTCAAATGCTACAGGTTTTGTAAAACAGATCAGGGATGATTTTCAGAAATTATATAATATGCTGAATCTTACAGAACCCACGCTGACAGCACAATACATTGGGTATCCGGGAACGGGATCATATGCGCAAACTACAGACTTGCTTATCGATGATTTTTTCTTTAAAATTTCACAGGAAGATGCAGGAAGCACCAATCCGAATCAAAAAGCTTTTGAATTGCCAATGATTCCGCGAGGAACTCATTTAGGAACAGTAAGCGGAAGTCAATCCATTGGTATTGACATCGTCTTAAATGAAGGAGATTATACCATTGAAAACGATCCGAATCCGTTTAAACTAGACTTAAATTTTGCGCGTTTAAACAATCATATTTTAAATTCAACTTCGGGAGCCAATGCCTTTGAGAACAAACTGATCAGGGAATCTGCTACACAATTCATCGACATTGCTTCTTTCTACGGACTTCACACGCACGGAAAAGGAAAACTTCATGCAAGCAACAACGGACAGAACACCGTATTGCAGACCAATGATGAGATTTACGGCGCTATTGAAGGATTTGCTACTGCCAAAACGACTTATCTGTACATTCAGGGAAGCAGGCAACGCTCTTATAATTTCTACAATAATCATCCTATTGGGGCAACCACCAATGATTATAAAAAGGGAACCACAACTGCCAACCTTGTTGCAGGAAAATTTTCGGAATACTGGCCTTTGCAGGAACTTGCAGACACTCCTTCCTTGGCTATTCAGCTTACAACAGACAATAATGATGCAGCAGCATTATATGTAAAACAGGGAATTTTGAATGTAGATACTGCTAACGAAGATTATTTCATCCGAGGAGAGAATCTTTTGCAACAAGCCGATGACAACAACACTGTCGATACTGCACTTACCAAACCCATTGTTTTTGATGTCAAGAAAACAAGCACGGGAACAAATATCGGGTCTTTTGTGCAGTTGATTTATGAGGGAAAAGCTCTTGAAATTACGAATGTAGTTCCGCCTTTAAACGCAGGAGAATCATTATTTCTAAAGGATATTGATGATGTTTTTGGATTGATTAACGTAACGCCTCATATTCAGCCTAAAAGCACGAATGAGTTGAGATATGTAATTGATCAGAATTTATTGTTGATTGATTTTGAGAACAAGAGAGGAGGAAAAGATATTGCGACCGTTACGACAAAGAGAGTTGAAGATATGATAATGAATGATGAAAATGAAACCTTAAAAAGAGTTACTTATGAAACATTATTAAATAACATCCGACAAGGCTTTGAAGGGTTCTATCAAAGTAGATCAGCTTATCAAGATAATAGCAATGGAGGAACAATTACTTATAGTGACACAATGAATAATTTTTATTCCCCTGAAAAGCCATATTATTTAAAAACAGAGATTTTCACTGGTTTGGATGGAAATACTATAACCGGACTATCCATTAAAACAGATGAAAAGACCCTTCCAAGTAAAAAGCTTTTAGGAATAACTAAAATTGAAAATGACAAATTTTCTGTACTTATTAATCAGCATCAATTGAACAATCCTAAATTTTATTTGAAAAATGAACTTTCAGATGAAACAAGTAAATATAATTCTTTAGAGGGAATAGAATATAAAAAATATTCACTTTGTATTATAGGAGAAAATCACGCTGGAGAACTCACTACAGTATTTCCAACTGACCACGTATATGTAACAACAGTTGATAGTATGGTTTTTACTTCTAACGAATATGCGAAGTTTTATCCCAATTTATCAAAAGAAATAATTTTTAAACTAGACTTATTCTAATGGCACAGGCAATTATTCTTAAAAATGGAAATATCGTAAGAAAAGGTAATATAACTAATGAAAATTTTTTTACTACCGGACATCTGGCTTCATTCGATGCACCAGATGGGACAAGATATACTTGTGCAGCTTATTTGGATATCAATAAACGTCTAACATTTTATGTTCAGGAAACTAGTTTTTATACTCATATTGAAGCTGCAGAATATGGTAAGATGAAAATTTACAATGATAAAGATTGGGGTAAAGTAGAAGAAAATGATATAATTGAAATAAGAAAAAGAGAAATATCAGTAACAGGAACTCCAAGCTATTGTTGGAACACATATACTAAACCATATCAAAATGGAGAATCTTTTTCGGAAAAAGATATACCATTAACAGGTTTTACAGTAAACACGTCAAAAAGTTATTGTAATAATTTAGCACTAACAAATACTGCTCTTGAATTTTTCAATAAAAATGTGATTTTATCAAATGATTCAAAAGTTAAAGAAAGTATTGCGGACGTTGCACAGCTTATAAACAATATAGATAAATATATTTATGAGTCTTTTAATACTGGAATAGATTTATTAAAAGAAAATCAAAAAGCACTTTGGCGAACCTTAGATACCTCTTCGTTAAGTAGTGATTCTCAGAAAAAGGCATATTATGACCAATATTATATAAACTTGTTGAATTATTATAATTTAATAAAAAAACGAATTTACATCCTAAATAATTCTACTGATATTGAGAGCACTATTCTGACAGCTATGAGTATGCATCCTAAAATTTTAATAGGACTAAGTGTAAAAATAAAAATCGAAATGCTAATTTATCTAGTGAAATATCTTCTTTCAGAAGATATAGATAAAGTAGAGTATGAAGAATTTGTAGTTAGTATTGTTTATTCTTTTGATAAAACCGACACTAACAATATAAATTTATTTTTAGACGGTTTGATTGATCCTAAAAAATCAATATCTGACTCTAAAATGAAGGAGCACCCAAAACCTGAGGAATATGAAATTTTTCGAAATTCGGTTACGCTATTTGAAGCCATTTATACTAGAATGTCTCAAAGTTGGGATGTTACTGAAAAAATAATCTCTTTGGTTAATTATATTCCTGGTGTTGATTTTGATCCTGTTTTAACTAGGTACAATTTTGTAGATGCTGTTTACAGACTGTGGAGATATAGTAAATATAATCCTTATAAAGATAATATTTACAAACCAGAATTGTTAAGCTTGGTAGAGGATAATCAAAACACAATGTTCAAATACAGTAGAAAACCATCTATCAAGTATATGCCAAACATGAGTTTTACGATTGATAAAACTTCTGGACCAGTAGTAATTAATTACAAGTCAAGTGAAAACTTTGGACTATATGATCAAAATTTTATTTTTGAGTTTACAGGATATAATAAAATTTGTGCCCTTACAAATGATTGGAATGTAGTTAAAAATGAACAAATATCCGAACCACCAATCTCAAGAAGTTGGTTTCCTTATGGTTATTATGATATATTTCAACCGGTAACTCTTGTCGATCACAACAATGAGACATCTTTACCAATATTAACAGTAGATAATGCAGATCCTTCTGGTAACTTAGATAATTACAATTCTATAGTTCCTATATTTTATATTAAATACATTGCACAGCTAAGCAAAAATAAAAATGCAGAATTTCTTATTTTTAGAACTGCTGATATTGTTACTTTTTTTAGAAGCGGAGGAGGACTAGTAGGTAAATTATCTCATATTAGAGGTCTCTCAAAATTTGAACAGATTATTACGTTAACAGAAACAATCCAACTTTCTTTAGATGTCACAAATGCTGTATCAGATTACATCGCAAGCTGTAATAATACTAATTCAAAATTTTGTCAAAAATTAAAAATACTTTTAGGTTGGGTAGAATTAAGTGCGTTAGGAGATGATGCAATGTCTAGGCTACAAAAAAAATAGCAGCGAAAAGATTTATAAAGGAGATAGATTTTGGAGAAGGAGTACCAGGTGATTTTAATACTGCTGAAGGACAAGAATTTATTTCGAAAATAAGGATTTTGGCAGCAGAAATAGACGACTTGGAATTGTTAAATAAATACAGAGAACAAGCAAAAAATAGACTTTTTGATAAACTAAATAGGGATACGGAATATTTTGAAAATTATTATTCTGATACTGAAATTAATGAGTTACTGACAATTGCTTTTGGAAAAAATCTTCCTATTGATGATATTGCGGGAATTATTCATCAAGCTTGTAGAATACGTGACCCTCATTATAAAGCACCAATAAGTGAGCTTACAGTTAGAATGGATAATATCATTGAAGTTCGGAAAAGAGGCTTTCCGTTTCCGTTTATTTCAAAACCTCAATTTAATGATTACGTAAATAACAAAGTAATACCTACCTTAGATAAGTTTGGTCTTCCAAAAGATAAGGCATATGTAGGAGGTTCTGGTCTTACTTCAACAACTAGTTTAAGCGGTGGAACACAAGACACCGATTGGGTAATATATTTTAGTTCAAAAAAGAAAGAACAAGAATATGTTAATAAATTATTAGATAAATTTACTGAAATGACTACTACAACCCCTAAAGTTTTAAAATCAGGAGAAGCAAAGAAATATAAACAAGGGCTTGTGGAAGACTATAAGGCAAAAAAGCGAATTCACAAACAATATATAGTAGCAATTGAGAATGGGAAAAAGATTAACTTGTTTAAAGATGAAAATAAAGTTCAAAATTATATTGTTGATTTTTTTGGATCAACACCAACTGATATAACACCGAAAGTTTTTGGTGATAATGATAACATTCCTCAATTAAAAATTAAATTAGAATAATATGGCAACAAGTATTTCTTACGAAAATGAGTTTGAAAAAGCAATAACTTTAACTCAAATGGATAATATGGAAAATTATATAAAAGTATTTTCTGTAAACGGTTTAGTTAAAAGAAAAGAAGAATACAAAAAAGGTGAATTGATTTATTTAATTTATTACAAAGACACTAACGAGTCTATTGCTAATATATTATCTGAAAATAACTCGATTCGAACAATCGAAATTAGAGAAAGACAAGTAGTCGGAAACTACGTTCAAGTAAATGAATCAGAATATGTTGACGGGGTTTTATTGTTCAAAGGGATTTCGGTACTTGATAGTAATAGTAATGAAATTTACACAAGTCCAATTGATGCAATAACAAACCAGCATGATTATGAAGAGACAAATAAATATTTTTATGATAACAATAATAAAAAGTTATATATTTTCTGGTATGGGACGAATGGTCAATTTAGTAATATGATGAGTTATAACCCTAATCATAATGTTTATTTGAATGAATTCAAACAAGAGTTTCTTTTAGAAGATCTTCCTGGATTAGTGGATTTTGATTGGTCAAGCATGGATTATTATCATAATGCAAATCCTATCATTCCTACTTAATCCTCATTACTTGCTTCATATTCTCTCGACTTGGAGCAATATCAAAGGTTATTTATAACCCCAAACACAAAAAAAATTTTCATGCCAAATCAAACACCGGTAACACATAGGTATTACCCGAGGTTATCCTCTGTGGTTACACCAGACCAGATTCCAGACATTCTGGGATTCATAAAAGACGGAGTCGTTGGGCTCCTCGACAAGATCTATTACAAAGATTTGCAGTACAGTAAAGGCCCGAAAGGAGATTCGGCTTTCTATAGTTTATCCCTCGTATCAAAAAGATTAGACATCGAAATTCCGGGAACGGGTATTTCTTTAGTTCTCAATCCGGATATGATAGGAAACGATTCTCAGATTTCGTCCTTTCCGATTACGATCGAATATCAATGGAAAATCCTGGCGTACCTGCGCCAGTTCAGTCTAGGAAACTTTTCCTTTGAACCTCAACAAATCTTTGAAGTCGCACTTCGAGTGCTAAATATAACGGAAGAACAGGCAATTGCACATATTGTCAATAATTTCGTAGAACCGCAAAACCAAAATATTACTCCGTTAATGCAATTTGTTTCTGATCTTAATGCAGATCAAAACTTGGGACTTACACTCCCTACCAATGCAACAACAGTAACCGATGTCGTAAAAGACATCTATGCAAAAGCAGGCAAGTATGCTTCTTTAGCAGCTTTTGCTACTTTTTTATTAACAGACAACATCCAGGAAACCGGAAAAAAGGTAAAAGAATTTTTCCAGTCACTGATTCCTCAGGATATTGATGAATTCATCAAAGAAGTCATCATTCCAAAATTTAAAGCAACTTTGATGCTTTCGGCGGCTATCGAATTTCCTAGAAGCATTCTTGTTCCTGTCAATCCACCCAATCATCCTACCGCAGCTTTAGAGCCACTGCCAGCAGACAACAACGGCGTAGAACCGAAAGTGGTAATGACATTTGCAGAAGCACTTTTCTATGCAGACACAGAAAGAGGTTTCGGGTATAATATGGATCTGATTCTTAATCTGAACCATCCTGCACAAATCGGAAATACCGGTTTTGTGATTGATATTCACAACCTTAAAATTGATTTAAGTAAGAAAGAGAATATCGCAGAAGCCGATGCCGATGGAAGACCGAAGGAATTCATGGGAGTTTACATGGAATATACCGAGATCTTTTTGCCTAAAAAATGGTTTAAAAGCAATCCGGGGCAAACCATCGGAATCTCTGCCAATCATTTATTGATCGGTACAGGAGGACTGTCGGGAAATATTGCCATCAGAGCCACTCATAAGATGAAAGAAGAAAGTGGAGTATTGAAACTAGATAGTTATTTTGAGAATTATTTTACTCTTGATTATTCAAATCTAAAGGTAAAATCTCTTTCAAGTCCTACCGCAGTGCCAATTGCGAACCACGACGCATTAAAAACGTATGTAAATGGTCTGGGCTCACCTTCACAATTGAAATTTGAATATCCTATTTCGTTAACAACAAGTGCCGGAGACACCAGAATATTCAAAAACGAGACAGATTATTACAAATTTCTAACGAGTCTTGAAATTGATACCAGCGATGAACTGAAATTTAAATTAGGAAAAGATCCTGAAAAAGCATGGGAACTTGGGTTTTCACATTTCGATATTGATTTCCATCACGGGCAGGTAGTGCATTCATCATTAAAAGCATCTTTAACGATTCCTAAATTTAAGAATAATAACAATCAACCAATGAGGATCGAAGTTGATGGCGAATGGGAAAGTAAAGAAAACTTTAAACTTTCTGCGGCAATTTTACCTTTTGGCCTCTCGATGAATCTTTTCGATATTCTTACTTTCAATTTACAAAGCATCGAAATCGGAAAAAAAGAGAATAATTTTTATGTTGAAGCTGACACAAAAATTTTCTTCCCTGATGATTCTTTCGGTTCAAAATTATTTGGTAAAGAAGGAATCGATCTACCGGCGATCCGTTATTACGCCAACGGAAAATTCGAGATTGCAGGCGGTAACTCTATTATCCCAATCAATCTAAACCTGAATATCGGACCTGTTGTTATGAGTGTTACAGCGATCCACATGGGTACCATCCAGAGATTGAAGGGCGGGGTCATGAGAAGCTATAACTATATCGGATTCGATGGAGGGATCAATGTCAATCCTCTAGGACTTGACGTTAGAGGAAACGGTGTAAAATATTACTATACCAATGACAACGATCAATTTGGCGGAGATGGAGACGATTATTTCCACATTTCTACTTTAGAAGTTGACTTAGTAATTCCAGGATCGGCAAGTCCGGAAGCGGCAATGGCGATCATCAATGGTTCATTGACGATTCCTGAACCGGGAGTTTCTACGGAATACAGAGGAAAAGTAGCGATCCAATTACCAAAAATGAAAATTTACGGTTCTGCGGAAATGGCATTTGATCCAAAATATCCGGGATTCTTTATTGATGCTCAGGTAGAATTTCCTTTCGTGATTCCGCTGGGATCGTTTGGTATCTTTGGATTCAGGGGACTTTTAGGATATCGTTACGTAGCGCATAAGAGTGCTATTAATATGGATACGGATGACAGCTGGTACGATTATTACGTCTATCCAGAACGTGGAATCCGTTTACCTAAATTTATAGGCCCACAGCATACACAGCAGTATGATTTTCCTTTCTCCATTGGAGCAGGAGCTTCCTTAGCAACATTAGACGGCCGTTTGGCTTCACTTCGTGCAATGGTATTATTATCCGTACCAAGTATGTTTGCTATTGATGCAGGTTTAACAATTATCAGTGAAAGATTGGGCTTAACGGAAGACGATCCTCGGGTTCCGCCATTCTATGCCTTCGTCATTGTGGGTGATAACTCTCTGGAAATCGGAGCGGGAGGTAACTTCCAGCTCAACAGAACCAACGGCTCATTCATCGATATCAAAGCTGAGGTTCAGATGGGATTCTTCTTCAAGAATCAAAAGCCATGGTACGTCAACTTCGGAACCAAGGACAAACCGATTACCGCTGCGCTGTTTAAAGATTCAATGAATATTAAAGCTCAGGCATATTTAATGATTGCAGCAAAAGGTATAGAAGCCGGCGCAAGAATTGACTTTAACCTGAATTTAATTATCCTAAAAGTATGGGCAGCCATCGAAGTGGGTGGTAAAGTGAGTTTTGAACGGCCACAGACAGGAGGATACATCTATGTAGAAGGCGGCGCAGAGCTTAATTTATATATCGTAAAAGTTTCGTTGTTCATCTCTATTTATTTCAGGGTCGAACTTGTAAAGCCTTTCCTCATCTTGGCTGAATTTAAGCTTGAATTAAAAGTGAAGCTGTTTATCATTAAGCTTACCCTTAAGGTTCATTTAACGATTAAATGGGAGAAAGAGCCAAATACGGATACCGAACCGATTGCCCCAATCACTTATCAATCTGATCTACCAGGCATCGATTATCCGAAAGAAAGCCGGGTAAAGGACGCCGTAAAAGGGGTCAATATGCTGACCAATGAAGAGTTTATTCTGGAAAACCTTCCAATGAATGCTTTACCGACTCCGTCGAGTGTAAAAGAAAACCCTAACGTTCCTATCATTCCTTTGGATACCTATTTAGATATTAAAATTGAAAAAGGAATGGTTCCTACAACGTTATCCGATAAAAAGATCGGGGGCCATACGACAGGAGCAAGCGGATTCTTAGATCTTATACCACCTGAAAAAGTACAGCCAGGAGGTCACGTGATCCGCCAGGTAAAACATAAGTATTCTGTTGAAGATGTGATCATTAACATTATGGATGATGGTGGAAACTGGAAGGAATATAATCCTTACAGAGCAGTACTTCATGATGATCAGGCGTCAGATATTGCCGGAATTGATGATTTCAAGATCGGGTTCTGGCAAAAAACCAACGAAAAGTATGATACGATAAGGATTTTAGGAACGACTCCGTTCTCATTCCTTGACGGAGGTCAGCCGGGATGGTTTATTCCTGAACAGTACGGTATCACAGCTTCTACCCTATTCTGTACAAATTATACAGAAGAATGGCACTACTCTAATGTGTTGGATAAGACAGTCGGTACAGTCTATTACCAGCCTACGATGTATCCGAATGAATTCATCAACGGCGCTTATTACAACCTGCTAGGAAATGTGACGAGCAATGATTATATGAGTGTGTCCAATGCATCAAATCCTCACGGATTTACAAAATCATTAAAGATTACCAACGGAAATACAATGGTTGTGATCTTACCTGAAACTTCAGGAAAGGTAAATCTAACACTTTCTACCTTGGCAAGTGATGTAACGATTAAATATTACAAAGATGTTTATTCAAATTCGATCTATCAAACCTATGATGTGATTACGGAAATTACAAAAACCAAAAATGAGCTTGCAGCCGGAGAAATCACATATGTTGCCTCAGACTATAACAATCAGTTTATAAGTAAAATTGAAATCATTCCACATCACCCGAACCAGGCTCAGATCGATGCTATCAATGCTCAGATTGACCAAATTTGGACAAATGCCATCGCACAGACAACAGGAGAAGTTTCACAAGTAGTACTTTCACCTTCTGAACTGGCTTTACACGATAGTTTATTGTCACAATTGGATGGATTAAAGAGCCAAAGCTGTACAACATCACAATGTAATGAGCTTGATTTTGATGTTCTTCATACGGTAGATCATTATAATGGAATAATGGGTTCAGGAATTGTAGATTTCAACCACTCGCAAGTCATTAATAATTGGGCTGAGTATGAACTAACCTACCTTCAGGTGACAGGAAATACACCGCCGCCATTTATAGATTTTAATCTTCATTCTGTTATCTTCTTGTATTTACCGAATAATATTTTCAGTCCGTTTGTGAAGCACAATACACTGATTACAAAAGTTTCAGAAACATCATCCGGAATTGACATCTGCTACTCAAATGAGTATCCTAAGGAACCAATGAATAAAGCGGTTGTTATTAAAGTAAATAAAACAACAAATAAACCATTAAACTTAAAGTTCACTCCGGAATGCGGATGCGATTCATCTCTGCCACCTTGCCACAAAGACGATCTGCTATGCCAGTTCCTGAGTAACATTACGTATGATCTGAACAATTGTCTTTCAGCTAACCCTACAGGTACACTGTATAATAATTGGAAATGTTTTGACATTTTAATTAATCAGTTAGTAGATTTTGATAGACAAAATCCACAATATGAATTGCTGAACGGCCACACCTACATTGGGGCTTATATAAATAAGCTTAAAGAACTGTATACTAACGACGGTACTTTGTATGAAGCATTACAAATCGTTCAGATCATTTTTGAGACCATGTACGAGCTTGGAGATTGCGGTTGCAATGGTGATGATACTATTACCAACTGCTTTACCCTTCTTCAGCAGGTAAGCTGGATTACCGCTAATGATTATGAATACCAGCAGACAATTCCAGGCCAGGATGCCGTACAGCAGGATACACAGAATATGATTGCCGCTATTAATAACGTAGTTCAGCCGGTTTGGAGACCAAACAGTGTTTACTGTCTGAATCTTAAGTTAAAAGACGAAGTAAATGACAGTACTCCGACAGTTTATGATTATTACTATGCATTTAAAACAGCAGGACCTATCGGGCATTTCGAAAAGAGAAGAGAAGATTATATAGATTTCAGAAGAGATCAGGATGGACAGATTATTCAACCACCAAAGAAGAAAAACCCGGAAGAATATCCTATCACATCTTTGAAATCTTATATTGATATGAAGAGATCTTATCCTAATGCCAATGGAGATCTTTTGATGGCAAAACCAATTTTCTACGGTAATAAGCAATGTAAAATCAAGCTCTTCTTTACGAAGCCATACGTTTACAACATGCTAAAAGCCTGGGAAGCTGTTCCTGGAAGCAATTTGAAAAAGATTGACGGAGCCATGAATATCGTTATCAAAGATCCTGTGACAGATGTGATCGTTCCTTATCCTTTACCGATAGACTGGACAGAACATGAAACGGTTCCCGGACAAACAGGTATCACTTGGGGAGAAGATAATGCACCAGCTTTACCTTTAGGAATACAGCAAATGATCAACTTTGTAAATCAGGCGAACCAGAATTCAGGATCTATGCAATGTACTATTCATTTGGGAGAACCAATTGCACCAAAAGCATATAGCTACTCAGTGGATCTTACTAATTTAAAACCTGAAAAACTCTATACAGCAATTGTTTACAATGCCTTCGATGAAAATGAAGATGGTACACTTGCTCCACAAACAGTGGGTAGAAGTATTATCTATGAAGAGAATCAGAAAGTTCATGAGTTTGTATTCAAAACTTCGAGATACATCAACTTCGAGGAACAGGTGAACAGTTATCAATTAAAAGAATACGACGACAACAATGTATTGATCAATCAGAGAAATGCTGTCTATTCAATAAATGTAAACTTAAAACAGCAACAGCTTGATGATGCCTACACATTAGTCTCAAAAGGTACAGAAAACAATTATCTGAAAGGCTTGGTCAACACCTATTCTGAAGTCTTTGACAGAGCTTTCGAAGGAGTATTGGGAATCCAACCATTAAATCCGCCTACTAATACAGAATTTGTAAAAATTGTAAATAATAATCAGGATGTAATCGCATTGCTTGTAAGAAATCCGGAACCGTTCAATGATCCTAAGATTCCTTTATCTGAAATGGATGAATGCTTCAAAATCTTAAGTGGATCAGGAAATGTAAATGATGACTTTGATATTCTTTATTCAAAAGATTATTCTCAGATGTTGGTGATGCACAAAAGCAAAAAAATAGCCAATAAAAACATCAGATTTAGATTCATATACAAAAACTGGGACGGAGCGGCTTACACAGAAGAATCTACAGTAACAACAAGTGAAATACAACTTTAAACAACCAAATCTAAAATGAGTTTTTTTAAATATCATAATTATAACAATTCAGAAGCTATTATTAATAATTCTTGTAAAAGCTCTGTAAATGAAAGCATCATCCATGTCGGTAATCAAAATGGTTCCGGATTGGTGAATGTGGTGGACGAATACGGAAATCTGGTATGGAGCAAGATCTATACTACAAATGCAAGTGTTGAGTTCAGAAAAGTAATGAGCTTTCAGGATGGTTATATCATTTTAGGAGTAGAAAACGGGGAATCCCCGTTTCTGCTTCGAATGACAGAATCCGGAACCGCTCTTTGGCACAAAAGTTTTCATGATATCTCCGTGAAAGAGAATATTTTCATGGCGAATTTCTATGATCAGCACTTTCATTTTGCATTTCACAATGCCAGATTAAATGAAAGTGGCATCATGTTCATCACAGACAAAGGTGAGCTTATGTTTCAGCAGATCATTTTAAACAGCCAAGGAAAAAGAGAGTTCAAAATTACAGGTCTGGCGACTTACGGAGAAATGGTTCATTTATCCGGAGTGGAGATCGTTAAAGATAGCGAACAAGGAGTCTTCATTACCACTCAGGTGGGATTCGGATCGATAGAAGCCAAGTTTACCTCTTGGTATGATGGCACACCTATTGTTTTAGACGGAGTTTACTGCCGGGATGCAGCCGGAACTATAATGATTTCAGGAGTAGCGAATGACTTCCCTTGCCTCTTGAAAGCCAACGAAGGCTACGGAGCTTATTATCAGCAATTTAGAAGTCAACATACACGATATGCTTTAGGATACGAATCGTTCTATGCCTATAATGATAAAAATGAAATCATATACTCAAACTATGATTACGTACATGATTGGGTAAAAAGAATTGACGTAGAGAGGCTTACAATTGATCAGGTTGCAAACAATTCACCGATATTTCATGGGATCAATGATTCGACCAACTATTCAGGATATGTTGCCAATGATTTTAATACCTGTAAAACAGTTCCTCAGGAATTTTTCAGACCCACTCTTATAGAATTTCAATCAGTTCCTGTTAATTACAATTTTGAAAAACAGGATTTTGATTATCACGAGCTTACATTTGACATCAATGATTTGCCTTATGAGCTTACAGATGTATGTGAAGTAGGAAATGTGATCAATTTTAATGATTTTTCAGGGCTTCAGACCCCAAATTTCTATCTTCAGGCTGCAGGATCAAGAGGTGAAGACAGTACAAAAGGGATCCATCTGAGATGGAGTTTAGGAGGTGAATTGGGTGAAAACCATTTGCCGAAAGGTAATTTGGCAACAACCAATGTTAACTATAACAAACCGAACGACTTTGTAAAAATTTACAGAGCGCCGTATACGAAATCTGTATTCAACCTTAGCTTCAGCAAACCACCACAGCTGGTTGATGATTCTCAGAAACTTTGGGTATATAAATTTAATAATGATAAAAGGATTTTCTACGTTTATTTTAAAAACAAAGAAGTTTACAACCATGTAAGACAAAACGTTAACCCTCTTACAGATCCTTTGAAATTTATTGAAAGCTATGGTAACGAAATTATAGAAGTGCTATGTAAGACAGACCTATTTTTTGCAGCAGAAGCGAGAATTGAAAACGTAGATTCTCAGTCTGTTTTAGATCTGGAAGGGCTTTCTGTAAGTGATGTAAACAATGCTTCACAGCAATCTCTTACCTATAGAAAACAAAGCTATGGCTATGATGTTGCTCAAAATCATTTCACTGCCGAAAACGGAAAAACAATACGGTTCAGAGCCGGAAACTCTTATGTTTCAGCTATTGATTTTGAATTGTATTCAGATTTCATTATCGCAAGAAACGAAGAGCAGGCTTGGAAGCATATCGGAAATTTTGCATTAACAACCGATACAGAAACTTCTCATAAACGACTTGATCCTCTTCCTGAAACCAACCCGGTACATGGTAAATGGCTAAGATATAACGACAACGCTTATGTCAACACCGAAAATTATAAAACAAAATGGGAACATCCTTCTACAGGACCTTTGGATAAAGATATCCAAACTGTTGTAACAAACTATCTTTCGTTGAGTGATGCACAGCCAAATCCTAAAGCGTATGAGACCCTTAATTTTAATTTTGCTCCGACTGATTCAGACCCATTCGTAAATATTTCTACAGATCCTGTTCAGGATGGTGCAACGCAGATTTCTAATTTAGACATTCTAAATATTGCCTCATTAGACTATCACGTTGCAAGAATGTTGGGATTAGGACATCTTGATATTAAAAATGACGCTTTCGATCAGGAATTTATTTATATCGCAGAATATTTTACGAATAAGAATCTGGATATGAATACTTCTGATAAATCATATCAGCTGTTGTCGATGTCACTTCCGGTCTCTACTGAAATTGAAAGACTGAGCTTACCAGTTGATCTGATGAAGCTGACAAAAGGTATGGATTCTTCGAATCAAAATTCTTCGAATCTGTACAACAGTGAAGGATTTTCGCACGATGGTAAATACCGTTACATCAGTCTTTATAATTATCCGGTTCCTGAAAATGAGCTGAACCCTTCGTTTTTCTCAACTTCAATGCCGTATGATGCATCACAGTTTACCACACCTGTTTATGCAGGTTTAGAACATAGATTAGTAGAACCAGGACAAACTGATAATTATACTTGGAAAAAACCTGAACTTTGTCATGATACCCAGTACTTCCACCTTGATTCTACAGTTGGTACGCAGGTAGAAAAGCAGGAAACCTTGCCTATTCAGATTCCGGATACATATGCTCCTCTTTATATGCACAAGCAGGATAAAACCGGAACTTATTTCTACAAAGGATACGGAATCAACTGGTTCTCAAGAGCACAGCATGGTCAGAGCGAATTGTCTATTGTAACAGAAATTAAACCTTTCAATAAATTGCTGCCTCCTTCAGGAGCTACGGCCTTTAACATTCAGAAAGAATTTCCGCTGACATTTACGACTCAGGACGAACAGAGGCGTCTGAACACCATTGCTGGTACGGACAAAACATTGGCTCGACTTACATTTGACTATCATATTTATCAGGATCAGGTGGGATATTCCATTCCTTTTGATTCGGTTATATCTAATACTGAATATATTTCAGACCCCAATTCTCTTTTCCCTGATAACAAGGAAGTTTTTGCAGACGAGGTAGAAATTTTCTATAGAAACTATACCCCGAAAATCATTTCGGCAAGAGCGTATGATGTGATTCAGCACCCTACCAATCAGCTATTGGCTATTATTAAAACCAAAGATCTGCCATTGGTAAGTACCGGAGCCAATCCGAACCCAAATGTCAACCCGAATACAAACCCTAACCCAAATCCAAATCAGCAAAATTCGGGCACGTCGACTGTATTATACTCAGAATTTCCTGCAGGAACTACGGCAAGTGATTTTATAGGAGGTATCTTCCTGATGAATTCTGACAGCTATATCATTCATGAAATCGTTGAAGAATCTTTGGGTCTTACATTTACGGTATTTAAAAAAGCCGCAAGTGACGCAATAATTGCAGGTACAACACCCTTGATTAACCAATCCAGCTTAACACTTCCTGTGATTGATACGGGAACGGAGGGTTTATTCAATGTGACCGAAAATATGCAGAATACACCGACTTGGGGAGTAAAAAACCCTAATTCACTAAAAGTACAGATTGGAAGCAGTGATTGGACGATCAACAGAGAGATCATCAATATGCCTCAATCTAGCGGAGTTCCACAAAGGTATCTGGAAAAAAGCAGAGGTATCTGGAAAAATGCTAGTATACAAAAAGTGTATGAAAAAATTGAAAAATACCAGAACAGCCAAGGAACTGTTATTGAATTTCCTGATAATTATGTCAAAGTACATCAGGGAGTTTATAAAGTAACATTTGCAGGTTTTAAAATGGCACAGCATCCGCAGGTTTCTAACAATTCGCATTCAGTAGAATGGTTCAATGGTATTGTGAGGCTTTTCACAGTAGGAAATTATAACGATGGTTCTCCGATTGATTCAAGATCTATTTTTAAAGTGATACGTACTGAGAATATTGGGAGTACAACGGATAATTTGGTAGTATATTTCTATGATGAAAATTTCACCATCCGTGAAGATGTAAACTTTGAGCCTATTTTAGATACCGGAAGAGGATTATTTCCTGCAAGCCTTACAGATCCATATATTTCCCGTCTAAGAACTAAGGTAAATTATTATCCGTCTTACAAAGTGTATTTGCATAAAAATGAACCAAGCGGCTTTACTGAAGATGTTGTTTTACCACCTGCCGGAGAAGATGTAAGATATTCTATCTTCGGATTCAAGAGTGTGGACAATAATAATTTTGATCCGCAGGGAAATAAATATAAGTCTAAATTTAGTGTTCCGACAGTGATGTTTGCTCAGAGAATCATCGAACCAGAACAGCCTAAAAAGCCTACAGGGTCGAAATATGCGACAAGACCTGATAAATTTGGCAAATCGACCTATAGCATTTTAACAGAATACATTCATAAGCCCTATTCTGTACAGTTTTTCAGAGCGAATAACAGCTTGCTTTTAGCATCTCTATACGAACCTGAAACGATTTTGGAAATTAAGGCCGCCCTTAACGAACTGGGAGGAAATGAAGAAGAATACTTCAATGACAGATGGATGAACTTCATGGATTTTAACTTTATTTTAAATTCACCGGAATTCCTTGGTTTCCCATTAACATCAGATACACCGTACGCATTGCCACTTCCGGACAGCGCACATTTATTCAGTGTTATCAATGAATTTATTGAAGAGCATAATAGCTATTATGAGCTTTCACCTAGCAATCTGAATTACAGTCAACCATTGACTATTGCAGACAGAGGAAATATTAAATTCAATGAGCCTGTAATCAAAGCCGTTCCAAGTGTTTCCGGTCCTTTAAACTTCGGAAGTTTTGTCAAAGAAAGACTATCAAATTGCTTCTTGCCGCTTACAGAAGTTCCTGTGATCTACCAGCATATTAAGCCTCTGAACGTTTCAACGGTTACGGGACACCGACCTAAAAACAAAAAGCAGAACATCAGAGATACAAACGGATATTTATTACCTCCTACACACGCAGATTTTGATATGGCTCCGATGGCTGCAATATACAGCCAGGCTCCACATACAACATTGTTTACGGACTTTACCCTTGACGGAGCTTCAGACAACTTCTATTTTTATGGGGTAAGAGAACTTGGGAACCAAATGCAGATGGGAGAATTCAGTGAGTTCGCAGGACCGATTAAACTGGTCAATACCCATCCGGCAGAACCACCAAAAATCATGAGTCTTTTACCGGTTGTAGATAACGCAACATTAGGAATTACCGCTAAAGTGAAGGTGGAAGTCAATCCTTATCCTGAAGTACAGCAAATCACCAAGGTTTCACTTTACAGAGCGACCAATAAATTGGATGCTGATTCTATTTTAAGTATGAATCATGTTAAAACTGTTGATATTGCCGATGTACAAACAGATGAAGGAAACGGAACCTGGGTTTTATATGACGAGTTTGAAGATCTGGAAGACAAACCTTATGGCGACCTCCTCTTCTATCGAATCGTTGTTACCAGAAAAGTAGAATATTCTACGACAGATTATGAGGTATCACCTCCTGCGACAAAAGTAGTTGTAGAAGAGGCTCCCTCGATGCCTTCAAAGGTTGTGGTAAGTACACTGATAGAAAACTATAATCCGCCAACTCCTGAACTGAAATATCATTCTGAGCCGGTAGCTGTAGATTCAGACACTATCAATTGGGTGATCTTATCTTGGGATCAGGTTTGTTATAAAGGGAAATATCAATTGTACAAATTAAGCAACCAAGGAAACTGGAAAGAAATCGCAAAGATCAATACAGATCCTAAAGATGGTTCTAAAGCGCATTTGTCTCTGCTTGAAACCAATTCTACAAGCAACACCGAGGAATGGGTGGTACAGGAAACATTTGATTTGACAGCCAATAAGTTCTACTTACCGTTGGAAAAAGTGAATCTGGATCCGATGCAGATTAAAGATGCTGATGGAAATATATTATACCATCATTTCAAGCTCGTTTCCCAAAACACATCCAATATGTATAGCACACAGGAAAAAATTCTTACCATTTATAAAGAAGAAACATGGTCAGACATCGGAGGTATCTCATCAGACGGAATTGATGGAATGATCACTCAGGGAACATTTATCATCAGACCTTAACTATTTTAAATTTAAAATCATGGCAAAAAGAACAAAATCAGAACTAAAAAACTATTTCCAAGCCGGAAAAAGACCTACGGAAAGTCAGTTTGAAGATTTTATTGACAGTTACATGCATGTGAATAAAAATTTACACGGCGATTATATAGATTTGAATTTTGAATTCCTAAACAATGAAAACAATTGTGCTATTGATGTGTTATTTGGAAACACTTATATAAATGGTGTCATTACTCTCGAAATTGTAGGTTCTTATTCACATCAAAGTAGCGTAGGAAATATAAAAAAACAATTTCAGATAGGAGCTAATCCCGACCATTCTGTATGGTATTCTACAACTTCAAGATTAGTTGAAGCTGAAGGAACTATCCTTGACAACATTTACATTGGAAATTTAGAATGGGATTCTGTAATTAATCAATATAAAATCACCATCTATCATACTGCATCTACAGGAAATCCTTATAATTTGAGAGTTTCACAACAGTCGCAAGGAAATCTTGTTTTAGATCAAGTAACATTGTCTGCTATTTATACCAAATCTGTTAATGGACAGAATAGACATTTTGTAAATTATAATGAAAATGTAGGTATAGGAACCAAAAATCCTCAAACAAAATTACAAATAGTTTCGTCATTGAGTGATCCCAATGAGCCAGGAACAGTTATTATTGGAGAAGTACATCAACCCAATCTAAGATTAGGATATAATTCACAATATAGCTGGATTCAAAGTCATGCAGGAGCGCCCTTACATATTAATTCTGTAGGTAATAATGTAGTATTTAATAAAGATGCAGGAAATGTAGGAATTGGTATTGAAAATCCTCAGACAAAACTTGATGTCAACGGATTTGTAACTTCAAAAATTACTAGTGGAGCAGTAAATCCCTCAAATACCTCTGGATTTAGCGTAAATGAATTAGGAACTAATGTCTTGGAAATGTCCTACACAAGAGACGGACAAGGAATAGGAATGATCAAAACTCTTTCAGCTAATCACATTGCAATTGGCACTAATAATACAGAAAGATTAAGAATTAATGCAACTACAGGCAATGTTGGTATCGGAACACAAAACCCAGATCAGAAATTGACTGTAAAAGGAAAAATTCATGCAGAAGATGTTATCGTTAATATGAATGTTCCGGCAGATTATGTTTTCCAGAAATACTACGACAATCATTCGTCGATCAGAGAAGATTATTCGATGATGAATTTGAATGAGCTTGAAGCATTTATCAAAGAAAACAAACACTTACCAGAAATTCCTTCAGGAGAAAAAATGACCCAGGATGGTGTAACATTGGGAGATTTTCAGATGAAATTACTTCAGAAAATCGAAGAACTTACGTTGTATGTTATTTCTCTTAAAAAAGAAGTTGATACTCTAAAATTAAACTAAAAATCATGGCAAAAAGAACAAAATCAGAATTAAAGAATTATTTCCAAGCCGGAAAAAGACCTACGGAAAGTCAGTTTGGAGATTTCATTGACAGTTATATTCATCTTGATGTATCAGATTTAGCTTACGGGGAAGCAGGCACAAATACCCTAAACAGAGATAATGCCGGCGCATCAGGAGAAGGTGTGAGAAGTGGATTTCATCAGACATCTAGCCCAATCAATTATCCTGCAGGAGCATCTTCTTGGTGGCATCTCTTAGACGTAAGACATTCTAATGTCAATAACAATTATGCAATGCAGGTTGCCGGGAGTTTCTATGACCAAGATTTATGGTACAGAAAAACATCAAATGATGCAACTCAAGCATGGAGAAAAATTATAGCAGCTGAACCTAATGGTAATGTTGGAATTGGAACAGTCAACCCAGAGGAGAAACTTGATGTAAATGGTGGCATAAGATCAACAATTGCAAGTAATGAAGGCGGATATATTAATATATCTAATCCAAGCAAACCAAATGATTCTGCAGCAACATGGAGAATATATAATATGACAGGACAGTATGGAAATTCATTACAGTTTTGGAATTATTTTAATGATGGTACTTATGGGTGTAGGTTACAAATTTCTGATTACGGAAATATGGCATTATTCGGTAAATTAGAGGCTAAAGATGTTGTAATCAGCCCAACCCCAACAGCTGATTTTGTATTCGATACAGGATATAATCTCAAAACCATTTCTGATTTAGAATATTTTATTACAAAACACAAACATCTTCCTGAAATTCCTTCCGCAAAAGAAATGGAAAAAAATGGTTTGGCCGTTGGTGATTTTCAAATAAAACTTCTTCAGAAAATCGAAGAACTCACATTATATGCAATTTCCCAGAACAAAGAGATTGAGCAATTAAAATCACAAATAAATAAACAGTAATGCCAAAAAGATTAATCACAGAATTAAAAGAATATTTCAAAGCCGGAAAAAGGCCTACGCAAAACCAGTTTGCAGACTTTTTAGAAAGTTATGCGCATCTCGACGGTCCTCAGCTTGCAAGAATCACGAATAATATCAATACAGAAAACGGCTACCTAAGACTTAGAGGGATGGATAATGCTATTATTGCACAAATCTCTCTTCAGGATATCCGAAACAATATGGGGATTCCCAATAGTTTGGTGCAGAGCGTCAATGGACAAACCGGAAACATTATATTAGATCTTGAAGGACCTACTGATGTAGGAAGTACAAGGGAAGGGATTGCCAAATATTTCACAGCAAATCATAGTGCAACAGATATTTTTCACATCAAACTTCCTTACAGAGTCACAACAGACCGTGCAATGTATCATATCAAGGCTTCAGGGTATGCGTATGGGGCTGCTGATATCATTGATGTCACCTGGGTAGGATATTGTTATGCAGAAATATCAAATATTACTAATAATAAAACAGGAATTTTAAATTCTACAGCGATTACAGCGGGACAATATGTCGGCTCAGACTCTCACGTTTATCTCTGGTTTAAATTACCTAGCACCTATTTTTCAAGCTTTAAGTTAGATTCTATGCGCGTTGGCAACGGAGGTCTTATCACAAGTAGTGATGTACAGATCTTAGTGAGCAGCCAGGCTCAGTTATAATAAATTCTTTTTAAACAAAAGAGGCTGTCCGTAAAGACAGCCTCTTTCTTTTTTCTGAACACTAAATCAAATACAAAGCTCCTCGTTTTTGTATGTTTTTTTCAACAAATTTATCTTTTAAATCATTAAATAAAAAAATTATTATCAATTATAAATACGTCAAGTTTTGACGCTTTTGTCTGCTATATTTGAAAGATAAAGAGAGAAAAGATTAAAAAATAACCTCATCAATAAAAACACAATCTTATGGAAAACCCAATAACAATTCTGAAAAAACGCAAAACTTGATCACGAAAATCACCTCTCTGACATTGCAAATTTCTTCAGGGAAGGTTTTGAAAATGACATTTTAGAAAAAGATATCTTTTAAAATCTCTTTTTAATAGGTCAAGTTCTGTCGTGTCCTGTTCCTACCTTTAGAGTATCATAAAAACACAGAAAACTATCATTTAAATTTTCGTAAAAGCCTTTGAATTCACCATTCACAAAATGTTGGACAGCTAAAAGTATGTTCAAAATCAAATAGTAAAAGCACAATATGATGAACTTCACTATTAAAGTCTAAGGTGGATATTTTTAGCCGGAAACCACCCTAAAAAACAAGGCTGAAAACCTGAAGTAAGCTCTAATAAAAAGAGGCTTCAAAATTTTAATCTTAAAAATCTTAACAAAATAAAATAAAATATGGAAAAAAAGGAAAAATTTGATTCTGATTTTAATAAAAAAGACATTACCACATCCGCATGGTTTTGGAATTACATGGAAGATTATTGGCATAACAACCGAGAATTTCCGGAAAGTGTAGAAAATCACCTCAATAGAAAAGCTGATTTGGTCAATGGAAAAGTACCTTCATCGCAACTTCCCAATTATCTACCACTTACAGGAGGTGCCGTCACTGGAAATACTTTTATAAAGCCAAGATTAGCCATACAAAGAACAACTGACAACTCTGATTTTATCGCTATTAACGCAGGCACTAACAAAGCAGTGGTGAAAAACCCCGACAATCCTTCTGAAGAAAATGTTTTCATAGGATGGTTTAAATCTGATGATTTTCCAGCAGTGGGAAACGCTCCCTATTGCCAATTAAATCATAGTAATGCAAGAATGGCATTGAGAGCAGGTGTTAATGAAAGACCAGATTGTACACTAATCGTAAATGGTAAAGGATATATTGACAATATTGTAACTAATACCCATGGAACATCTCAAGATTGGAAACAAGCTTTTGATTGGGGCAATCATAATTTTGCAGGATATTTAAAAGCTAGAGGGGCACATCAAGATGCTTATGCAGCAAATATAGATTACCCAATCTCTATAACTGATTATGCAGGTGGTACCGGATTTCATAGCACTTATGGGAATTCATTACATATTAAGGGAATTAACACTTGGCATTCAAGATTGGACATTCCCACAGATGGTGATAGAATAGAATTGTGGCAGGGGATTAACACTACCACAATGAGCAAAAGAGGATATTTACCTGTCATTGAAGAAGGGCAAAATGTAGCAACTCAATCATGGGTTGCAAACAACTACGGAAATCAAACACTATCAGTAGGGAACGAGGGTAATGTGGGTCAACAATTAACGCTATCGAACGGCAATTCTGTACAAATAACAAATAATTTTGTTGCATGTAGAGATGGTTCACGGAACCCTAATGATATTAAACCTAACGAAAACGGACAAAGAGTTAGATATGACTTTGCAAATGCAAATACTGTTGGTGGTTCGGGTAACTATGCAGGTGTGATGACATATTCACCATGGGATGGTACAACAGCATCAACAGGTGACTCATCCTATCAGTTAGCTTTTGCGAACCAGATTGGGTTAAATGCGGGAGGTGCACCAATGCTTAAAATAAGAAATGGTATTGATAATACGTGGTCAAACACATGGTATAAGATTTGGAGTGAAGGTGATTTTTCCAAAACAGACATCAACAATTGGAATAATATTGCCAACACTGCTACAACCCAATCATGGGTAGAGTCACAGGATTACGCAACTCATTCATTTGTCGAAGAAAGCCTGAACAAAATAGCGTCAGAGCACATAGATCCTGATTATTCGATATCTGCTAGAAGTAATCTAAACACAATTATTATTACAGATCAATATCCTGTACAATTTCTAAAGCTTGAAAGTGATTTAGCTCCCGGAAAGCAAATGACAATAATCAATACAGCTCCTTTTGATATAGAAGTTCATAAAGATGGCAACATTGTAGACATAGTACGCTCCGAAGAAACAAATGAGTATTATATTACTCGCCAGCAGAGATTGGTCAAAAAAGGCTTTTATGGAAATGCTAAGATTTTAAGCTAATCTAATTCTAAGTTTACCTGGTAAGTTTTGCCACAACTTAATTCTAATATTTTAATTCATAAAATTTTCATCAATACTTCACTGATTAACAATCAGAGTGGATATTCTGTAGACTGAAACCACTTAAATAATATTACATACAAATATTCCTAAAAAGAATTTATCAAATTTTAATCTTAAAAATCAAAACAATTTTAAAATGTCAACAAATTTAAACACAAACAACTCTTCGCAAACACTATTCAGATTTGCAGCAATGAGAAACCCGGAACTATCAGATCCGAAAAATAAAAACAGAAGATTTATCTTCAGAAGCCAACAGGCAAAAAGTACAAGTGCAATTGATTCTTTGGTAAACTCTACAACTACTTTACAATCAGTATTTAGAAATCCAGCATCTATTACTGGTTTTACAGTACATTCCGAAGATTCTTTAAAAGCCCTTTACCCTAATTTTTATGATTTTGCGGTTTGGGTTGCAAGAAATAAATCTACTGCCACAAAAGAAGAATTTGACAAACAGATTGCGCTTTGTAAAACATTGGGAGCTTTCAACGTTGATCATGTTCTTTGGGATAACCTCGTTTATCAGGTAGTAACTCAAAAAGACTTTTACGCAAAAGAACTGATTATGCAATATCTGCATTTAGCCCATATTCTTAAAGAGTATGATCAATCTGAAGAGGCTTTTGAAGATATGAAAAAGGCTAAAGTCGTTTTGCCTAAAGAATTATTTAAAGTTTCTCAAACCGATTTCAACACTACAGGTTTTTCGATAGCCCAGAGGACTACTTACGATAATAAATCGATGAAATTTGCGGAAGCAACTCTTAACTTGAAAGAAAATCAAGATTTGAAAGACTCTCTTTCAAAATTAGAAAAAACTTTTAAAAAGCAGCATGATGAAGCTTACAAAGAAGTATATAACGAATATCAGCAAACTGTAAAACCACTTTTAAAGAGCTCACAAAGAGAAGCTTCTGAAGCTGACAGAAAAAAACAAATTTTAGAAAACAGAATCAATTATCTCACTCAGCTTAGCGTAGCTGACCCTGAAAAGTTCTATGCAAATAGTGAACTGGATATGGAGCTTCACCGCATCAAGGAAGAAATCATGCAGATTACCACTCCTGAAGTAGAAATCCCCGAATTTGCTTTCAGATTTGAAACGCCGGAAATCAGCGCTGAGGCAATGAGCAAAACAATGAGTGCGAATGATCAAAGCACATTGCTCAAACTATTCGGGGCACCAAGCCTTAAAGAAGCATTATCAGGTATTTCTTCATTTGATGAGCTGAGCCAAAATATCAATCAGAATAATCAATCTTTACAGCAAACAGTTTTAAACAATACGGTTCTTAATCAACAGGTTTCTGCAAATGTTGGAGGTGTCGTTATTCCTGTAAATAATAATTCTTCTACTAGCTATATTCCTTACAGCATAAAAACCTATGCTCGCAGTGCAACCGAATGGAGTTTACTTTTATCTTTAGACAGCAATCTGCAAATAGTATCTGCAAACTATAAGATAGAATTAAATGGTGTCGATTTCCAATCCACAAGCTTATCCCCGTTAGGCGGAGGTTCTTATTTATTGTTTGACTCGCCTAAAATTCCTACATCCGAAACTTACAGAGTGGAGCTGTTTATTTTAAAAGGAGAAATAAAACTAAGTGATGGCAATATTTATAATATAAATGTCACATTAGAGATTGACCCGAATGATTTGGATAGAATGACTAAACAATATCATTTCAGAGGTGCCGATGGATGCATGCCTGTAGACCCACCAAAACCAGGAACACCGGAGAATCCGGGAACACCCGAAACGCCAATAAAAAACCCTGAAACATCTTCTTTCATCCCTTCAGGATTTGGTATGAAAAACATCGGGATTGCAGATTATCTAAAAGTAGAACAAAGTACCTATTGCTATGTAGAAGGAGATGTTGCCCACATCGAAAACATCATGGCCCGCGAATATAAAGAGCGTTCTACAAGAAGATTAAAAAGAAGCGAGTCTCAAACTACAAAATCTTCAGAATCTGAAAAGGAAAAACTGACCGATACCACTTCTACCGAAAGACATGAGATGCAGAGTGAGATTTCTAAAATCTTACAGGAATCTAAAGATTTTGCAGCGCAAGCCGGAGCACAAGCAAATTGGAAAGTTGGTAATTCTGCAAGTTTTGGAATCACTGCCAACGCAAGTTACGCCACTCACAACTCAAAAGAAGAAAGCAACCGACAAGCAGTTACAGAAGCTAAAGATATTACTGCAAGAGCTTTAGACAGAATTGTTACTAAAGTAAAAGAAGAACGTATCGACAAAGTATTAGAAGAATATGAAGAAAACAACAAGCATGGTTTCGATAATACCAAAGGAAGCAATCACGTAGTAGGAGTTTACAGATGGGTAGATAAAGTAGTGAAAAACCAAATCTATAATTACGGTAAACGTATGATGTTTGAGTTTATGATTCCTGAACCGGCAAAATTACATTCTCTAGGAATGAAAATGATTGATAGTAATCAGCAGCTTGCAAAGCCTGTTGACCCGAGAGAGTCTTCAGTTCATAAATTAGAAAATTTTTCTTCTTTAGAAGACGATACAAAATTAAAATATTGGCTTAGTAAATATAAGGTAGATATTGAGTTTTTAGATAAAGAAATTACTGAAAGTTATTCTTTCTCTGAAAAAGGGCTTGGTCATACATCATCAGACGAAGGATATGGAAGATGGTCTGGAACTTATAATAAAGACATTCAATTATCAGAAGGATATATGCTTAAAAGCCTGAAAGGTAAAGTATCTACAGGATCGCTTCATTGGGGAAGTTACAACATTCCCGGCACTTTCAATCTAATGATTTGTGGAGAAGTACACCCTAATTCTTCAGCTTCTCAAATGTGTAATATTAATATGACTTTTTCAGGAGGTGAGATTAGAAAAAATATTGCAATTGCTTTCAGATCTTGGGATATTGAAACAGTATCTGGATCGTTAGTTGCTACTTGTACATTAACTCCTGATGCAAAAAATGCTTGGCTACAGTCAACCTTCAACAAAATCATCGAAGCATACAACGCTGAAATGGACAAATACAACCAAGCTCTATCAGAAGCAAAAGCATTAGGTGTACAGATCAAAGGTTCCAACCCAGGTTTCTACAGAAAAATCGAAAACACAATCTTAAGAAAAAACTGTATTTCTTATATGATTGATCAGAATCCTGGTGCTGCATTGACGTTTGGTAAGAACAAATATTATCAAACCGATAATGCAACCGAAAGCTTTACTAATACCGAAATTAAATTAGATTCAGGTTTAGATCAATATACCGCTTTTGTGAAGTTCATGGAACAGGCATTTGAATGGGATATTATGAGCTACTATTTCTATCCTTATTATTGGGGTAAAAGAGACAGATGGTCAGATATGTATCAATTTGATGACAACGATCCTACTTTCAGAGCATTTATGCAATCTGGTATGGCGAGAGTAATTGTTACTGTAAGACCGGGATTTGAAGAAGCCGTTAGACATTTCCTTGCAACCGGACAAATTTGGAATGGCGGTGAAGTTCCTGTAATCGACGACCTAATGTTCTTATCAATTGTAGACGAAATGCGTTCTGCATTAGGCAAAAAACAAGGAGAACCGTGGAGAGAAAAAATCCCTACAGCTTTAACCATTCTACAGGCAGATTCTATCGGCTTAAGAGTAGAAAAAGCATTGCCTTGCAACTGCGAGCCAGGAGTAAAGTTTGACGATCAATTAGGAGAAATGTGCGGAAGCAATTTTGAACTGAATAATAATCAGATTGGGCAATCTGCAGATAAATGGATTGAAATCAGCTATAATGAAATGGAGGATATTTCATTTAAAACTATTCAGAATTTTAAAGATGCAGGTGTTTATCCTAAAAAATTTGAATGTCTTGGAAATACATTTGAAATAGATAACATCCCAGAATCTGAACCTTCAATAAAATTGTACAAGCGTATTGCAGAAGAAGTTTCACAAATTGAAGGTGTAGAAGCATATCCTACCGGAGAAAACGGCATTACCTTTAAAGTAAATGTAAGGCTGATTAAAAACTTTGAGTTTGAAGAAGTGAGTGCAGATCCTACAAAAAAAATGTTTCCTTTCGCTTTCACTACTGATGCAGAAACACATCTGAAAGTAAATTCTCCTATAATAGATTTCGGACTTCCAAGAATTCTAGATAAAACTGGGCAACCACTTACCGCAGAAGAATACGAAAATCAGGCTCCGCTTTCTAAATTTTTAGTGTAATCTTTTAAATTTTCAAATCATTAATCGGGTAAAAACCGAGGCTATTGGGCAGCACTTTATTGTGCTGCCTTATATCCTAATGCATTTGAAAAAAGATTAATGAGAAATGTTTAATAACTAAAAACAAAGAAAATGGAAAACTTTGAAGACGAATTCGGAGATTTATCCGAATACAAAATACTTTCTTTTGAAGAAGTAAGCAAAGGTTTTGAAGGAAAAAAAACCTTTGAAAATACTATAATCAACAGGGACGATTCTCCTGAGTTCAGGAGCAAGTTCCATGATTATAGAAATACACCTTTAGGGTATTCTTATCTCACAGATGACCCCGTATCTGTTTTCGCTTCTACTGGTGTAGATGAGAACGGAAAGAAAAGATATGAATATAGAGCAGAAGTGCTGTCTTGTGAAAACGGCTCACAAGTATTGGGAAGTTACAATTCTAATAAAAGGGAACCTCAAAGTCTTTTTCTTTTTTACGAGAAACCAGATTCCAAGAAATCCAATTTTGCAGGAGACTTTTATGTTGCCAAAATGGGAGATTATTTTGTTCAACTTTTCAAGAGATTTCCTGAACCATTGCCATCATCTATTGGTGGAAAGTTCTTTAAGAATATTACCTCTATGGAAGATGAAGCTGCTTTCTTAGCCCAACTAGCATATACTCATGAAGGAGATAAGATTAATGCCACTTTGGTGCGTGATGCTTTAATGAGAGAATATCAGTTTTATACAGGAGACAAAAGATTTGAAGAAATTATAGGAGATATTACTGCCATTCCTGCTGATGCTATTGGTTGGTGTGCAGAGCAATTAGAAAGTTTAAAACCTACTGAGAAGAATTACAATCCTGAAGCCAAAGACTACTCTCCTCTAATTCCTTTTATAGGAGGAGCTAACCTAAACAAAACTGCACATTTTTTTGAAGATTTAGGAGATAACCCTTTTGTGCAGGGAGCAGAGGTTGCCTTTACTCAGGTTTGGGAGCTGGTAGAACAAGCAGCAAGTAAGGTAAAAGATGCCTCTAATGAGCATTTACCTGATGCTTTCAAAGGACTTGTAGAGAAAATTAGTAGTGTCATTGGTACGATTAAAAATTTTCTTTCTGAGGTTAAGGGTGAATTGGTGGAGTTGGCAAAGATAGGCATTGAAGTTCTTAAAATAGCCAATGCTTTTTACTGTGGTATCAATAGTGGACTTGTTGGACTTTTACAATGTATTTTATATATATTACAGTTTCTTTTCCAACCAACAACAGCTTTTTCTTATGAACAGTATAAAGAGAGAAGAGATTTACTAGAGAAAGCAGAAGATGTATTGGATTGGATTCTTGCAAATGCTCCTGTTTTCTTAAAAGGCGTAAAAAACCTTTTTAATTCAAGTGGGGGAATCTCGCAATCTGATTTTGAAGGTATATTTGACAAATTGAAAGGATATTGGGACAATACATCTCGTTATACAGTAGCATTTTATGTGGGAATTATTGCTTTTGAGTTCATCATCAATATTTTACTTCTTATTTTCACAGCAGGTTCTGGAAACATTATAAAAGGAACCACCTATGTACAAAAAGCTGCAAGTCTATTAAAAGTAATAACAAGGGAAGCAATGTCTGCTATAACATTTGGAATTACAGATTTACTGGCTTTGCTTTCAAGATTTATTGTTAGATTTGGAAAAGCGTGTGTTAAAGGGTTTAAAGGATTTATCAAGTTTATTGAAGAACTTTTTACAGGGGCAAAAAATGGTGCTAAGGCTGAGGATTTGATAGAAGAAGCAAAAGATATTGAAGAAGTCATCATCAAAGGAAGAAAATTTCAAAAAGGAGGAGGAGATGTAACCAAATCTTTTGCTGAAAATGCAGGAATAAAAATAGAAAAATGGATAAGTGAAACTAAAATTTTTGGACAATCTACTGACCATACTTGTGCTGCAACTTCTTTAAGAATGATACTTGATGACAAGGGGATTTTAAAGTTAGAAGATGAATTAGCAAGAGCTTTAAAAACAGATGCAGATGGTGCTTCTATTTTAGATATACCAAATGCGTTAGACTTTAAAAGAATAGATGAAGTAACAGCTATTGCAGAGAGTAAAATATTCTTACCTAAATTGTTGGAGAAGTTAGAAGATGGTGATAAGGCTATTATTAGTATTGGCAGTGATAATTTTGGTAGTCATGCAGTTGTATTGGAAAAAGTAGAAAATGGCAAAGTTTTTTTACGAGATCCATTGCCTATGAATAAAGGAACTTCTTATGCAATGAAAATAGAAGACTTTGAAAAAATATTTAAGAGAAAAGCAGTAATTATTAAGAAATAAAGCGATGACAGAACAAGGAAACATACAACTTAATGTAAAGGGAGAAAAACCTTTAAAAGGATATGAAATCATTCGGGTAAGAAATATTAACAATGCTAAAGAGGTATTGGAAAATTTTAAAAATGCAGTATTCACTTTCTTAAAAAATAAAACTCTTTCCTATGAGGATCCTAAATGGGAACAATTATTACCACAAGGAATTGTTAATAAGATTAAGCAGTTAGATGATGACAATAAAAAATATGATGAATTACTTTATGATGTAGATTCAACTATTTATAGTTTTCAAAAAATTAAAGAGTGGGAGTGGTATAGTTCATTAGAAACAGAGAAAGGATTTGATATTATTGTAAAAGGAAATTTTAATGCCACACAATTCATAAGTTTTATTCATTGCCAAAATGTCCCTTTAGAAAATATTAAGATTATAAATGCTGATAAACAGGAAGTTTATGAGTTGAAAACCATTAGAGATTATACAACGTATAAGATTCTGAAGTAATTTTACTAGAGACTGTGTAAAAAGCAGTCTCTTTTATATTAAAATTATGGAAATAGTATATTTAAAAAAGTACAAACAGTACAAAGAAAATGGAATTGGTAAGCTATATAATACATTTGGCTCTCCAAGAGGATTAAGTGAAGCTGAAATCCTACAAATGGAATTAGAAATGAATAATGGCTTGCCTTTCCCTAAAGCTTATAGAGAATTCTTGTTTTTAGGAGGGGAATTCAGTACGATACAATTAAATCATTATGGCAAAAAGACTCCAAAAGGAACAGAGTTTTTTAAAAGCGGATTAAAAAAAGAAAAATTAATATGGTTCGCCCGTTTGCCATACTTAATGTATTGGATGGAGAATGTGGAACATTTATTTATTTGGATGAGGGGGATAATCCACAACCGAAAAACTGTTCATTACACGAAGCTTATGACAATGATGATGATGAAATTATCTGGAATACTCCCTATAAAACTTTTTCAGAAATGATTGATAAGCGTGTTTATCTTGCTGAGAATAATTTAGGAATCTAATATTAAAAATAGACTGAGTGAAAACAATGTCTATAATAAGATTTTGGAATTCCCCCCGCTGCCGCACGATTGTATCGTGTGGCTTTTTATTTCCAATCACTTTCTCAATTTTTTAATCATTGTTAAAACACACAAATAATCAATCGCAATTACAAATTCCACAATTCCGAAGGATTATATTTCATAAGCTTTGCCGTCGTAAGTTGGCTGGATATATTTATCCGAAATAAATACAAAGAAATTCCTTTGGAAAGTCTAAGAATATATTCCAAAAAACTTATCCACAAAAATAAAACACGACACCTTTTGTCGCATTAACCGCATATATTTGTTTTAGAAAATTAGACAATGATACGCTTGCGTTCCATTCGACAAAAAAACAAAATAGCAAAGTTAAAAACATAAAAATACCCGAATGAAAAAAGACTTTTACCTCACAAGATATGCCTTAATCATTAAGAAATTAGAAAGTGCTCCGTCTACTTATTCACAACTGGAAGACTATCTTCTCAACTCTTTTGAATTTCAGGATGCAGATATAAAGAGTTACTCTATCCGTACTTTACAGAGGGATATCCGTGAGATTTCGGGGCTTTTTAATCTTTCTATTCACAACAAAAAGAAAGGTGACAACCGTTATTATATCGAGAGCCGGCCGATTATGGAAGTCGATGAGTATAACCAAAAATTATTAGAATCTTTTCAGGTAAGTAATGCATTAAATGTACACCCGGATTTTGCAGATTATATCTTTTTCGAAAGCAGAAAACCCACCGGAGTCGAGCATTTTTATGATCTTTTCTTTGCTATTCGTAATAAAAGAGTCGTGACTTTTGAACATTACAATTACAAAAACAAGCTGATGACTTCCAGAAAAGTTCATCCTTTGGCATTGAAAGAATCGAAAGACCGTTGGTATCTTATTGCAATTGATACCAAAGACAAAGCTCTAAAATCCTTTGGTTTAGACCGTATCAATTATCTGGATGTTAATGCTGCAAAATTCAAAGAAAAATACAAATACAACTTCAGAGAACATTTCAAAAATGCTTTCGGGGTAATGAATCTTACCGAACAAAATCCTCAGAAAATTGTCTTGAAATGCAGCAGACATCAGGGAGAATACATTCGTAGCTTTGCACTTCATCAGTCTCAGAAAGAGATTAAAGAAACTCCGGGAGAAATCATTTTTGAGTTTTTCCTCCACCCTACTTACGACTTTATGCAGGAGATTTTATCTTATGGAAAAGAAGTAGAAGTTCTTGAACCTAAAACTTTAGTCGAAGAGATTAAAAAACATTTACAAGAATCGCTCAACAGTTATTTTGAAGATTAAATTTTTTGCATCTTTTTTGATTACATTTACATAAACAATCATCTTTTGAAAGCTTTATATCTCTTTTTTATGCTCCTTTCAACATTTTGTTTTTCTCAACAAGTCGAGGAATTCAAAATGGTAAAAAACTATTACAACCAGCATAGAAGCATGCTTAATCAGGAATTCAAGAAAAAATTTGATGCAGAAAAGAATACTGTTATAAAAACAGCTATCAAACAAGATTTTCTCTTTTCATGAAAAAGATGGATAGCATTGAAAATGTCGCTCTCATCGGAGCTTTGCTTAAGGTAAAAAACCTTGAAGATTTAAGTAAAATCAATACCAAATCTACTTCAGCATCACCTGCTGTTTCTCAGACGATAGACCAGACTGCCAATTATCCCGGCGGAATGAATAACTTGAGAAAACAGGTTGCAGATCTCTTCTACGGAGATGGTGTTTATTCTGAAACAGGCAATAGCAAAGCAGTAGTCGCTTTTGTTGTAGAACAAGACGGCAGCATCAGCAATGTGCAGGCAGAAGGTGAAAACTTTACGTTTAACCGTCAGGCAGAGATCGCATTGTATTCAATCCCGGATAAATTTTCACCTGCTTCTGTTAACGGAAATCCTGTAAGATACCGATTCAGACTGCCTTTAGCGATTAACCTTGAGTAATTGATAAAATTTTCTTGGTCGTCTTATTTTAAATATTACATTTGAGAAAAAATCTATGAAAAGACTTTTACTCTCATTCTCTCTATTTTTCGGATTATTTTCTGCACAAGCTCAGGAAACAGAAAAACAAAGAAAAAACGATGTTCTTGCAGATCCTATTTTATTAATTGCCGTCCCGATGGCTAATGTTTCCTATGAAAGGCTATTGTCTGAAAACAAGGGATTAGGTATCAATGCAATGATTAAATTAGATCCTGAAGATGGCAGATTTTCGCAATTCTCAGCTTTTTACAGAATGTACTTTGGTAAAAAATATGCCTCCGGATTTTTCCTGGAAGGCTTCATACCAGTAACTACAGAATCCAATGACATTTATTCTTATAATTACGACGACATCAACGGATATTATTACACCTCATCTGTCACCAAAGGCAATTTTACAACCGTAGGAATCGGTTTTGGAGTCGGAGGAAAATGGGTAATGAAAAACAATTTAGTGATTGAAGCCAGTGGTGGTATTGCCAGAAGATTCGGGGACAGAGACAAACATTATTTCGATGAAGTAACCGGAAAAATAATGGGTGGTATCGGATATCGTTTTTAAATTTTAAAAAATATTTAATGAAAAGCTTAGTTTTGCACTAAGCTTTTATTTTTATAATTTAATTATTGAAAGTACTATGAAAAATCTAATTCTGTTTTTGCTTTTATTTGTAAATTTTTGTTTCGCCCAACAAACCGAAAATTTAAAATTAATAAAACAAAAATATGATGCTGAAATTGAAAAAATAGAGCAGAAATATAAAGATGATATTTCCAACAAAATTTGAAAGAAAGTGTAGGAATTTTAAAAATGAAAAAAAGTGTAGCTCTAAGAACCCTTTCGTTTGATGCACAACAAGAATATTTGGATGAAATCTCTAAAATAAGACCTCAAATAATACCTTTAGACTCTAGTAAAATTGTAAAAAATGAAGTGGGTCAAATACTTCCAGTTCATCCTAAAGGAACTTCCTACTTTCAAAATGAAGTAATTAATAATTTTTATGGAGATGAGATTGAAGCTAAGGGTACAGTTACATCAAGACTTACATTTATAGTAGAAAAAACGGAAGTATACAGTTTGTAAAAGCGGAAGGAGTAAATGAAACCTTTAATAAATATGCTATTTTAGCTGTATATCTAACTAAAGAAAAATGGGACCCTGCAAGATTAAACGGCTACCCTGTAAGATATAAATTTGCACTTCCTCTAACTTTAAGATTTGATTAATGTTTACCGACGAATATTTTATGAAAATGGCTTTTCAGGAAGCCGAGATTGCCTTTGAAAAAGATGAGGTTCCTATCGGATGTGTAGTAGTTTCAAATAATCGTGTGATTGCACGAGCACACAATCTTACCGAAACTTTAAACGATGTTACTGCCCACGCCGAAATGCAGGCCATCACCTCTGCTGCCAATTTTTTAGGCGGAAAATATTTGATCAACTGTACTTTGTATGTAACCTTAGAGCCTTGCGTGATGTGTTCGGGAGCACTTTCATGGTCACAGATTTCAAAAGTGGTGATTGGTGCCAGAGACGAGCAGCGCGGATTTATTAATAAAAATCTAAGCCTTCATCCCAAAACAGAAATCATCACAGGAATTATGGAAAATGAATGCTCTTCTATTGTAAAAGAGTTTTTCAAATCGAAAAGATAGGTTGAGTTAAAGGTTGAGGTTTAAACTTAAATAAAAGGTTAGTCTAAACTCAGCGTCAATTATAAATCTTTCCCCAAAAAGTATAATCCTTTTAGGGTATGCAGTCTATCTGCAATATGTATTTTATCGGTCAGCGGCTTGTAGACGTGAGAAACTCCGCCGGTCGCAATGACGAAACAGTCGTCGTTTACCTCATCGTTGATACGGTCGATGAAACCTTCTACCATTCCGAGGAAGCCGTAAACCATCCCACTTTGCATACAACTGATGGTATCTAAACCCAAAACAGATTTTGGTTTTATGAGTTCAATTTCCGGAAGCTGAGCCGTTTGGCTAATCAAAGAATTTAATGATGTTACGATTCCCGGAGCAATGATCACGCCTAAACATTCACCATTTTCAGCGACACAACTTGCCGTAAGAGCAGTTCCAAAATCAAGTACAATTTTTTTCCTGTCGGGGTACATATTATGCGCTGCAACGAGATTGGCGTAAATATCTGTTCCCATTTGTTTAGACTTTGCAATGACTTCCGACTGTGTATTGCGGTCTACCATTATCGGAACTATCCCATGAATTTTTCTTATCGCAGACGTAATTTCCCTTGTCAACTGAGGAACGACAGAGCCAATGATAATTTTCTCTATTTTTTTAGGATCAACTTTATAGGTTTGATATAAAATCAGCATCTGCCCATGCAACTCATCTGCAGTTCTGTACGGTTTTGTATTGATGACCCAAGAGATGTCACAATTGTCATCATCAAAAAGGCCAAATCTGATATTGCTGTTTCCAACATTGATTACGATAGAATTCATTGAATAGCTTTTCGGTGGTAAATTTAACAATTTTCATAAAAAGAGCCTTTTAATATCTGTAAAATTGGTTTATAATTGTAAAAACAATTGATTAAGCTCGAAACACCAATGAAAAAACTTTTAATTCTTATATTCATCAGCCAATTTGCAATAATTTTCTCTCAGAAAAACGTAAAAATGTACAACGAGAGAAAAGGCGACACCATTACATTCTATGTCGACAATCAGGAGATTTATCCCGTGTCGTTGGTTTTCAACGGTCAGCCGGAGACGAATAATTTAAAGAAACCTGAATTATTTAAAACTACTCAGGTAATTCCTGCAAAAACAATGAAGCAAAAAGTAACTTTCTTTGTCGTGAACGATAAAAAGAAAGGCTGGGGTGTCAAAAAATGCCCGGTTACAGAAGCTACATTGGTGACATTACGATAAAAGATTACGACAGTCAATATGTCTACGATTTACCTTTCGGAAAAGGAAAAGCATTTTGGATTCATCAGGGGTACAACGGAACATTCTCTCACCAAAATGAAAATTCTTTAGACTTCATTATGCCCGAAGGCACGGAAGTTTTAGCATCAAGAGAAGGCTTAGTCATAGACATCGTACAGAATAATAACCAAAGTTGCCCGACGAGAAGCTGTGCCCCTTTCGGGAATTACGTTTCGATATTGCATCCCGACGGAACGATTGCGCAATATTATCATTTAGAACAAAACGGTGTTCGGGTAAAACTCGGGGACAGTGTGACGAAAGGACAATTCATTGCGTACAGTGGAAATACCGGCTGGAGCAGCGGGCCGCATCTTCATTTCAATGTGTATATTTCGAGTGCAACGGCAGAGAAAAACAGAGTTACGCTAAAAACGCTTTTTAAAACCGGACATGGTGATAAGGTGGAGTTTTTGGAAGAGAAGAAATCTTATTCGAGAGGATATTAGATTTAAATACTAAATTCAATTTATCATGAAATTTAAAATCATTTTAATAGCATTCCTCTCTATAACTGCACTCTACTATATTTTAAGTATCATCATTTTTCGAGGAAGTTTTATTCAAGAACATGATTATTCTTACAATTCTTTATCAGAATCTAAGAAAGAAGGCACTTTAGTATCTAATGATTTGGAGCTAAAAATTGAGGGGGATTCTTTAAAAAGCATAAAAAACCTTAATGAAAAATTTTTCTCAACTCAATCAACATATCAAAAATTTTATGGTTTTCTATTTTCAATAGACAAAGAAGATGAAAACTACAGAAGAATTATTTGGGGTGAGCCCACTCAACTTTCTGCAGGACGAAACTGGATTATTGTTGATAAAGATGACAATTATTTAGGGGAAGCATTCTACACCGGACATGTTGATACAAAAGTATCTGAAATCATAACATTAACAGTTAAAAATGCCAAAACAGATAACAAGATAGGCAACATACAATTTTTGGTTAAATAATAAGCGATTTCACAATTGTCAACTCAATCTCAATGGCTACAAATTGTGAAATCTATGAAGAGTGTTCTTCTATAATCTACTAGCAAATTTTTGAATAATATTTTTTTAATATTTCAAGCAAATAATGATAAACAATGAAATATTTTTTCACAATACTTCTCCTTCTTCTCATCAACTTAAGTTGCATCAGTAGAAAAACAGCAACAACTTCAAACTGTACTGACTATTCGTTTTACTATAATTACACGAGTAGCGAAGCCTTAAAACAGATAAAAGACATCCCAAATCTTAAAGAGATTGACGAACATTCACTCAATTCTTATCTTGATAACGGTGATAATTTTACTGAGATTAAAAAGGATCAAATAGTATTTGTCCCAGAAAGTGAGTTTTTTCAAATTCCTGACCGAAAAGGAGAAATTCCACTGTATATTTTAGGGTATGTTCAGAATAATCATATTAAACAATACTTAGTATTTGAGCTTAATATAGGTCAAGACTCGTCTTTATATATCATCAATCAGGTAAATCATAAAATAACCTCAATGTTTTTAACTCATTCTAATTATAGCTCTGGTTATGGTGGTGAGAATGTTGGAACAAAAAAAATATCTGATTCTATTTTTAATGTTAAAGTGTTTCATTCTTATGATACAAGCGATAGTAATGGCAATTCTTCCGAAACTTGTCATTATCAGCTTAAGGATATTTAAGTTTGGTTCCGTAACACACACTCTCTAAATATTTAAAGGATAAGAAAAACAATCAATTCGATATATTTTTATCTGAAAACTAAATTTTCCGCTTAGATGAGATGTAGTGATTAGCTGATAAACTCTTCCGTTCTCCGAATCAAGAAAGTACTTTTCGTACCGCCGTATTTTTTGTGAATCTTTTTTTATCTCTTCAAAAATCCTTTTAGTTCTTGCAATACACACTTCGGACTCTTCAATTTTATATTTGTCCACCCTCTCTGTACTGTAAACAAAATTTTCTAAAATTTGTGGCTTAAAATGCAAGTTTGTTTCTGTATGTAGAATACTCAGCATTAATTCATCAAAAAGTAATCTGACTTCATCAGGTTTTAATTTTAATTCTCTAACAACATCTTTAAATTGTTGCTCAAATGTTGTATTTGTTTTTGCATACAATTGCAACTGTGTTTCATTTCGAAATTCCCAATAATCAAAATACATATTTGAAAGAAATGGAATAGCGTAAAATTGATTATTTTTTTGAAAAACAAGCACTTCGTCATAATCAACTTTTTTAGAATTTCTAAATAAAGTAATTGATAGAGAATCTAAATTTACTTGTCGAACTTGCTTCAGATTTTTATCGATCATGGGGGACTTTTCCAAAACATATTCAATACTTTTCTCTTCAGTATCAAAACCATTATTTTTCTCCTCTTCACAAGCAACAATCACAAAAATAATTAGAAATATTAAAATAAAATTCTTCATCTTTTCATACTATTATTTAAATATACAAAGTTCTATTCTCTTAAGTCTGGTATCTAATACAATTGCTTTATTTTAATAAAATCTAATTTACTTCAATCTACAACATATCCGTTTTAAACAAAATACAACTTACAAACATTACAAACAGACTTGTTTGTAACAACATGCAAAATACATAGGTTTAAAACAGACCTGTTTTAAAGAAAATGCAACTGCATTTAGTCTCCCGCAAGTTGTTGGAAACAAAATGCAACCTACAGAAGCTCCAAACACTGTTGTTTGTAACCAAATGCAGTTTTCATTAATACAAAACAAATCCCCAAAGAAAAAATCTTCGGGGATTATTTTATTGAGTTAAACCAAGCTATTTCACTTCAACAAAATTATTCTCAGGATTCACATCTGCCATTCTCTGGCTAAAATCTATTCCTAACAATGACAGTTGAGATTTGGTGTAAGGAATTGTCAGGGTATATTCTTTCTGCGTCCATGGCCAGTATTTTTCTGTTGTAAAATCGCCGTAACCGTCTTTCTGTTTCCAGGTGTGGGTCATGTTCATCGGAATGTAGTAGGTAATGATTTTCTTATCTGTCGTCATTACAGAAAAATCAGTAGGCATCGGAATCTGACCATTGTTCAACAACGTGATCGTTGTAGATTTTGCATCGTATTGTATGTCTTTAATTCCGTAGTCAATCGTCTTTATGGTGTTGATCCAGTAATGATGAAACCACTTCAGATCCATCCCAGAAACCCTCTGTGCAATATGAAGGAAATCTCTGTCGGTAGGATGTTTCATGTTCCACTCTTTGAAATATTCGGTCATGATTTTTTCTAAATTCTGCTCTCCAACGATATATCCTAACTGCACTAAATACAATTCTCCTTTCACATAACTTGCAAAGCTGTACGCGGTACCGTTGTCGTGATGGTCACCCAACCAAACTGCCGGCTCTTCAATTCCTTTTTGCACAATTCCTCTGTAAGAATTTATTTTATCTACAAAAGGATTCGGCCTTTGATCTGTTGGCGGAAATAACTGATGCATTACAATGCTTTCGGCATAGCTTGTAAAACCCTCATCCATCCAGGGTCTTGTAGGCTCGTTGGTTGCCAGCATCTGCTGATACCATGAGTGCGATCCTTCATGAACCATCAGCCCCATCAAATCTTCAAGTTTTTTTGCTTCACCTAAAATCATCGTACACATTCCGTATTCCATACCGCCGTCACCACCTTGGATGAAAGCGTAAGAAGGATAAGCATATTTACCGAAACGGGAATTCATAATCTGGAAATACTTCGTCACGTAAGGTTGTGCTTCACCCCAAGCTTTTGTTTTATCATTCTTTTGATATACGAAAAACACTTTCGGGCCTTCCGGCACATCAAAACTTTCTACAGAATAATCCCTGTCTGCCGCCCATGCGAAGTCAAGCATATTTTTGGCAGTCCATTTCCATGTAGCTTTATTTTTATCGGATTTAATATTTGCCGATGCATCATAACCTTTCACTTCTGTAGGATTCAAAAGCGTTCCGCCCGCTCCCACAACATAATCTTTGTTAATTTTGATGTTCACATCAAAATCGGCAAACGGTGCATGAAATTCTCTTCCCACATAATCGAACGTTGCCCAGCCGTCATAATCGTATTCTGCAATTTTCGGATACCATTGGGTCATCGTCATATCAACACCTTCACGGTTGTTTCTTCCGCTACGTCTGATTTGCTGAGGTATTACGGCATCCCACTCCATCGTAAAAGTGGTTTTGGAATTGGGTTTTAAAGCTTCATTTAAATAAACCTTCATCACCGTTTCCTGAATTTCAAACTTCAGATTTTTTCCGTTTTGTTTGATCCAGTGGATATTTTGAGCGCCTTCCTGATCTTTCGGAATCGATGCTAGTCTTGAAATTCCGTCTTTCTGCAATCTCGAATCACCGTTTTTCCCCTGTCCGGCAACTCTTTGATCCATCATTGAATTGGGTTTAAAAGCATTCCAGTACAAATGGAAATACACGACATTAAGTTCGTCCGGTGAGTTGTTGGAATAATTAAGGGTCTGATTTCCTTCGTAGGTAAATTTTTCTGCATTGACATCAATATCCATCTTATATTGGGCAGCCTGCTGATAATAAGCATTCTGCTGCGCCTGAAATTGTGAAATGATAAACGCAAAAATGATTGCAACCGATTTTTTCATTTAAAATTTTATTTTTTTAAAGGTAAGTAAATTTTGAAAGAGACTCAAATGTGATATTCAAGTTCGATTGTATCTTTTGATTGTTTAATATTGATGAGGTTAAATTTTCTGTCGCATATTTGGTGAATTTTTATTTCCCGCAGATCACACAGATTAGCAAAGATGATTGCGTATAAGAATCTGTGAACATCTGCGAGATCTGTGGGAGATTTATTAACCACTAATAACACAAATGAATGCACAATTTTAAACACAAATAATTAGTGTTATTCGCGAAAATATTTGTGCTATTTGTGTTTAAATAAAATCATTTTCTTAATCAAAGTAATCTGTCCCAAATGATAATAAGCATGTTCAATCATTCCGTCAATATTCCTTAGATACGTTCCGTATTTTTCATCGACAAAAACCTCATTTAATTGAGAATCGGGAATTTGTTCTAAAAAAGTCGCAAACTTTTCAGAATCGCTCCATAATTTATTTAAAAGAGATTCCCATTGTTCCTGAGATTCAATCGGTGGAAGATCGAAGCTGAATTGATCTTTAATTTCCAAATCTCCGCCTTCAAAAACATTGAGAATTCCTGCGATATAGTAATCAATGTGAAAAGTCAGCATAGCGATGGTGTTTACATCAGCAATTTTCGTTGTTGCTTGCTCCCAAGTGACATCTGAAAACTGATTTTTAAAATTGGTATTAGCAATCCAAACGCCGTCGAGCATTACTTCTCTGAATCTTTTTGCTAATTGTGAGGCTGTACTCATTTGTTTAGTTTTAATAAATTTAAAGATAATATTTTTTTGAGTTTCCCACAGATCCCACAAAATTTTCACAGATGAATACGTATAAGAATCTATGAAATTTCCAAACACAAATGACACAATTATTCGTGAAAAACATTTACGTTATTTGTGTTTAAACAAAAACCTCAAATGCAAAAACACTTGAGGTTGATATTTAATTTAAAATTAAATTATTTTTTAGAAGAAATCTCTTTCTTTCCGCTTTGTAAAATCTTTTCTAGGATTCTTAAAGTAATCAGGTAAGTCGGTTTCACACCTGTCAATCCTAATCCACCTGAAGAAAGTGTAGCCCCTGTTTCCAGAGGATTATCTGATGCATAGTAAGCATAACTTACGAAAAGATCTGGTGCAATATGATGTCTGATTTTAGAAGCTACCTGAATTGCTTTTTGGTAATGTGCCCCTTCCATTTCAAGTCCGATGGCTTTCCATGAAGTATTCATAAAATACTGAAGGATATCTCTGTTCTGAAGTGAAGTTCCTAAAACTGTAATCATTGGTCCTTCGAAAGCCTTTAATTCATCATCTTTAAAATCATTTAATTTCAAAGCATTTTCAAAAGGATAATTATCTGCCGTTCCTTCAAAGATGTGGGAAGTCGGGATCATGATATCGCCTTTTCCACCTGATAAAATTCCTGCCTTCCCCATGATAGAGACAGATTTCACTTTCATCATATACACCTCTCCTTTCTGCTCGAAAGGTCTCAGCAATTCATCCATTACCTCAAAAGCCTGTTCGCCAAATGCATAATCGAAAACCATGATCACATCGTCTCCGTCATATTTCAAGTGACCAAAAGGAGTGTTTTTAAGATTGGTTTTGCTTAAATCGATAATCTGAACGTCAATATTACTTCCGCTTTTGTCATTGATGTAAACTAAACCTTCTTCCAAGGCATATTTTGAAACTTTGTCGCGAAGATCTTTTTTATCTGAAATTTCTCCGTAGAGCTTATAATCAACGTCTTTGGTATCTTTTTTCTTTAAAGCATCATTTCCGTACAACATATTTTTTACAGAATGCATATTCGCCGAAATAATGTGTAACGGGCGCATGTGAAGGTCATTTTCAAATAAAACCTCTTTCACCTTTTGAGCCCATTTTTCGCCAAAATAATGGTGTCCTACTCTTTCCTTTAAAATTGCACTGAAGTAAATTTCTCTCTCACGGCTTTGCTTAGCATCTTCCAGACTCACTTTTCCTAAATGGTAAATGATTTTGAATAATCTGTCCGGATTTTCATCGTCGCCAAAAGTATTGTAGGCATTTAAAGTTTCATCAAAAGTTCTTCCTATTAAAGAAGAAAGGTGAATCAGTGCTACTTCTTTTTCTCTTCTGCTGAATTTTTTCTCACCTTTTACCACTTCTTCGATGATTTTGAAAGCTCTTGTCGGCTTCCAGTTTTCATCCTGAATAAATGCGAGATTACGGATTTTATCGGCTTCTATAAATAAGAACGTTAAATGCGTAAGAATATCATAGATTTCAGAACGTCCCAAAAGAACTTCGATATTCATCTGATGTTCGTCTATTCGGTAACAGTTTCTTCTTCTCTTTTTGGAACGATTGGCTCGAAACTCCCTTTATCAAAACCTTCGTCTGATGTAAGATGAATGAAAGCACATTCTTCTATTCCTTCCGGAAGTCTGTCTAAAACATACATCAAACCATCAAGCTCCAACTTGCTTGGAACGCTCATGGTACCGTAAATTTCGGGATTGATCGTTTTCAACAAACTTCTAATGCTTTCTCCTGAAACTCCACTTGGCTTGAAAAAACCTCTATAAAACAGGTGTCTCATAGAAATGTATAGTCTTTCAATTGCCTCGGTAGTTTCTCTTGCTCTAGAATTTGTCATATATTAAATTTTTTATAAAAAGTCTGCTAAGTTACGTAAAATTTATTTAAAGTTTTAATCCACTTTAAACCAGTCGATTATCTTTTAAACTGAATTTTTAAACGTTTTAAAATTAATATTTACGACCATAATCAGAAAGAAAACTGGAATAAGTTTTATTCATATTGTTCAAAATTATTTTTTTCACCATTAAGGTTTTAAGAATAACCGTTTTATAATAATTTAGAAATCAATAAATTGATTCTTAATTAAGATTCGTTAAGATAGCATTCTAATTAAAAAAATCATCTCAATTCAAAGATTTTAGCAGGAAACTTTAAATTAATTGATCTTCTCCAGTTTTTCCAGTTCCTCTTTTACTTTATCGAAACTTACTTTTTCTACCGTTTTGATCAATGATCTATTCATATACAGCTGTAGAGTATACGTATTATTTTGTGTAGGAGTAATTAGAATACCGTCCTTGGGCTTTCCTTCAGCATCTATTTGAATTCCAATAACAATGTGATTCTCGTCGGTTTCTTCAATAAATGTATTGCCTGAAATTTTTTCTGCCAACATGTTGAAATTCTCCTGAAGACCAGAAGTCTCTTTGACCATCATATAAACTTTATAAAACAATTCAGTTCCTTCAGTTGGCTCCATCGATTCATCCATTGGATTTACGGTAGTTGAAATAATTTCACCCTCTTTTTCGTGATAAACGATAATACTCTCCTTGTATTTTGATTCTAAATAATTTTTTCTTGTACCGTCAACTATTTTTCCATCGATAGAAAGCTGTTTATTAAAAGTGTTTTTGGATTGTTCAATTTTAATTTCAGCTTTTCTGTTTGCCTGCATATCGCTGATTTCAATCGTATTATTTTTCAGTTCAAAATGAAGCCTGTTGAAATAATGCATCGCAAAAAGATCCCAATCAAAGGCCTGCAGAACCCCATTTTTCCAGTATTTGGACGTAAATTGCTTTTCGTTCAAAACATACTCAACGCCATCGTATATTTTTCCGTCTTTGTAAGTAGATTTAATATCATAAGACTGATGTCTGAAATTATCCATGTTTTTCAGATAATCGTTTGAATATTGAAATTTCAAAATTCCGTTTTCAAAATAATTGACTTGCTTAAATTCTCTGTTATCATCAGTTTCAAAATATCCGGAGTAAGGTTTTCCATTTTTAAAAATACCTTCATAAGAACTTTGTGGCTTTTCTGAAATATCAAAAGAAAAATCTTTAACTTTTACGAGAATTCCGTTTTCATACAGTTTTTGCTTTTGAATATTTTCCTTATTATATGAATCTTCAAAATAAGTTTCTTCTGTAATCTTTCCGTTTTTGAAAACTGAAGTTTTCTCACTTTCTACCAAAGTTCCGTCGTAAGGTTCATCATTTTTATACTCTAAACTTCCCACAACTTTACCATCTTCATAGAAAGTCGTCATTCCGTTCAATTTATCATCTTTGATTGTATAAGTTTTTATTAAATTCTCCAATCTGTAGCCGAAAACTTTTTGCAAGCCAGATTTTTTAAAATTCTCAACATTGATCAATTCATAATTATCAGAACGATTTTCATTACCTTCAATAAAAGTTCCGTTCAAAGGTTTTCCGTTTTTATAAACACCTTTGGCAACAATTTGTTTTTCTTCGTCTACAGCAATCGCTTCACCTTCCTTTATGCCATTCCTATAATTTTGGTTGAAGAACATACCGCCTACCCTTTCGTCAAAATTTCCATTAAAAGATTCTCCTTCTTTATAAACCCGCTTACTTTTCACCGTTTTATTTTCATCAAAAACAGTTTCCTCACCTTCTTTTAAGCCATTTTTATAATTGGTTTCTAAAGCAGTCTCTCCATTCGGAAAATAAACGACCTCTTTCCCAGATTTTTCTCCCTTAACAAAGTTTGAAACAGACTTAATATCGGTCGCAAAGTTATTTTGAAGATAATATTGATATTCAGCACCGTTTTCAATGTCATTTCCATATTGTTTGAACTGAGTTTCATTTAAAGACTGAATTAACTTTCCGGACTTGTCATAATTTTTGCGGGAAATAGGCTTGAAGTCGTACGAACCCATTTCATAAAACGTTTCCTGAGCCAACAGTTTTGAGTTTGCCCAAAATATTTTTCCTGAAACAGTTTTTCTATTTTTTTTGTTTTTCGAAAGGTTTTCACCTTCATAGACAGCCATTTCTGCCGTTTGCAGTTCAACATTAGTTGTTGTCTGAACGGCTACCGGCGGCAGAGGCGAAACCATCCCCTCTTCTGTCGTCTCCAGAGTTTTACCGTCTGTACTTTCTTCACTAGTTGAATTATAATCGTAGTCATCACTTTGTCTTACTTTTTCAAAACTTCCGCTTTCGGGTTTGCCTTTTGCATAAATTCCCTTCATTAAAACAGATCCTTCGGTTGCGTAAATTATGGCTTCACCATTTTTCACTCCGTTTTTATACTGAACTTTTTTCCGGACTTTACCATTGCTGTGATAATATAATAAGGTAAGATTTTTTGTATCATTTCTATATTGTTTAAAATTTTCATCATTTCCATTTTCGTCATACCAAATAATATCGCCAACGTATGCATTTTCATTATTTTTCAAAGTATAGCCTTCAAACTGCTGAGTTCCGTTGATATAAAAATCCTGAAGCAAAACCAATTCGCCAATTTGTTTTAAAGGCATGAGTCGATAATAAGAAGCATTTGCTTTTGTCGTGATTTCCCAATCTTTATCATAATATATAGGATCTGATTTTTGAGAAAAAAGCATTTGCAAAAACAAGCAGGAAATAATTAGGGTGATTTTTTTTATCATCGGGTTTTGATTTATTCAAAAATAAGAATTCTTAAGCATCATAAGCTTCTTTTTTAAAAGGAGTTCGGGAAAATTGTTATTCTCAAAATGTTTAAACTTACTTTTAAATCTTATTTCAACAGAAAAGCACTTATCTGTACCCATATTAATGATATTTAAACTAAAAATTAATTTCATTTTAAAAACACCCCATATCAAAACAGGGGTCAAATTAGATTTAAATCAAAACAAATAATTAAATAGTCTAAAAAAAATAGGGGTATTTTATTTTCAATTCATTTTTTTTGTAAATTTGCACCATAAAAATTCAACACTATATGTCAACTTTAAGATTTAAAGCTTTAGAAACTTTACCATTCAAGGACTTTAGAAAAGATAATTCAGTAGAAATTCCTGCTAAATTATCAGAATTATTTTGTGAAAATGTATTCTCTGAAAACACAATGAGAGAATACTTAACAAAAGAAGCATTCCAATCTATTATGGATGCTATTAAAAAAGGAAGTAAAATCCAGAGATTAATTGCAGATCAGGTAGCAGTAGCTATGAAAGATTGGGCAATGAGCAAAGGGGTTACTCACTACACGCACTGGTTTCAGCCATTGACTGGAAGCACTGCAGAAAAGCACGATTCATTCTTCACACCTATCGAAGGTGGTAGAGCGATCGAAAGATTCAGCGGAAACTTATTGATTCAGCAAGAGCCTGATGCATCTTCTTTCCCGAACGGTGGAATCAGAAATACGTTTGAAGCAAGAGGTTATACTGCTTGGGATCCTACATCTCCTGCATTCATTATGGGAACTACTTTATGTATTCCTTCAATCTTTATCTCTTACACTGGAGAAACTTTAGATTATAAAGCACCTTTATTGAGAGCCTTGCACGCTGTAGACGAAGCTGCAACCAACGTAATGCAGTATTTCGACAAAAATGTAACGAAAGTAACTCCTACTTTAGGTTGGGAGCAAGAATATTTTCTGGTTGATTCTGCATTGTATCAATCTCGTCCGGATTTAGTTTTAACAGGTAAAACTTTATTAGGACATTCTCCTGCAAAAGGGCAGCAATTAGATGACCATTATTTCGGTTCAATTCCTACAAGAGTCATGAATTTCATGAAAGAATTGGAAGTTGAATGTATGAAATTGGGTATCCCAGTAACAACAAGACACAACGAGGTAGCTCCAAACCAATTTGAGCTTGCACCAATGTTTGAAGAAGTAAACGTTGCGGTAGACCACAACTCTCTTTTGATGGACGTAATGGCAAGAATTGCTCACAGACACCATTTCCATATTTTATTCCACGAAAAACCATTCGCAGGAGTAAACGGAAGCGGAAAGCATAACAACTGGTCTTTAGCAACTGATACAGGTGAAAACCTTTTAAGCCCCGGAAAAAACCCTAAGAAAAACTTACAGTTTTTAACATTCTTCGTGAATACAATTAAGGCAGTTCACGAATATGCGGATCTTTTAAGAGCAAGTATCGCGTCTGCAAGCAACGATCACAGATTGGGGGCAAACGAAGCTCCACCAGCAATTATTTCTGTATTTATCGGAAGCCAGTTGTTCAGAGTTTTGGAAGAGCTTGAAAAAGTAACGGAAGGAAAACTTTCACCAGACGAAAAAACAGACTTAAAATTAAATGTAGTTGGAAAAATTCCTGAAATTTTGTTGGATAATACTGACAGAAACAGAACTTCTCCTTTTGCATTTACTGGAAATAAATTCGAGATCAGAGCGGTAGGTTCTTCTGCAAACTGCGCAGAATCTATGACTGTGATGAACACTATTGCTGCAAAACAATTGGGTGACTTCAAAAAAGAAGTTGATGCTTTAATTGAAACTGGTCTTAAGAAGGACGAAGCGATCTTCAACGTATTGAGAGAATACATCAAGCAGTGTAAAAACATAATGTTTGAAGGTGACGGATATTCTGATGACTGGGCTGTAGAAGCTGAAAAAAGAGGATTAAACAACTGGAAAACCACTCCTGAAGCATTGAAGCAGGAAATGAACCAGAAATTCCTTGATCTATATGAAGAAATCGGAATATTCAACCACAGAGAAGTGGAGGCTAGAAACGAAATCAAACTGGAAAAATATTCAACTGTTATTGATATCGAAGCAAGAGTGTTGAGTGACATCGCAAGAAACCACATCATTCCTTCCGCTTTAAATTATCAGAACAGACTGATTGAAAACGTAAGAGGTCTTAAAGATATTTTCGGAGAAAAAGAATTCAAAACATTGGCAAAAGAGCAAATAAGTTTGATTACCAATATTTCAGAAAATATCTCAACAATCAAATTGGGTGTTGAACAGCTTCTTGAAGCAAGAGCGAACGCAAAAGCAGTATCTGAAAGCCAAACACAGGCAGAAGACTACTGTAATAAAGTAAAGCCATTATTTGACGCAATCAGAGATGCATCAGACGATCTTGAAATGATGGTGGATGATGAGCTTTGGCCAATGACGAAATATAGAGAAATGTTATTTACAAGATAACATCTGTAAAATTCCATATTAGTGAAGGTTCTCCGATTATTCGGGGAACTTTTTTATGCATTTTTAACAGATAAATTCTGAATGATTGATTTCAAAGAACCTCGATTAATAAAGGAAAGCGAATATATTATGTTAAAAAATCTTAATAAAAAAAACAGTACACTCACCGAAACAGGCGCTTAACAGCTGCTTTTTCTTTAACATACTTCTACGAGATGTTAAAATGTGTTAAAACACAAACATGACAATAATCATATTGAGGCTGTCTTAGATGGAATCTCTACTTTTGTAGGGCTTTAGAGAAATAAATATTTCTTTTTCAACCGGAAATTAAAAAATATGAAGAAAAGAGTTTTGTTTTATTTAGTTGCTTTTGTTTCAACAATATCACTACAATCATGCGTTACTAATTACGTAGTTTCAAAACCGGCAACTTACACTAAAGAGTACAAAACAGATGCCAAACTAGTTGCTTTAGACACTAAGATAGAGAATGATAAGAAGCTGTTAATCAACTCTTTTATATCTGAAAAAGCAGTAGCCATCTCAAACGCAAAAAATTCTTTAAAAAATTCTGAAATCGCAAAAGCGATCAAACACAATAAGACCATTGATAACATCTTAACAGAAGCTTCAACCTACTTAGGAACTCCTTATAGATACGGGGGAACTACAAGAAACGGAATCGACTGTTCAGCATTTGTTTTATCAGTATTCGGAGCAGCAGCCGGTCTTACATTACCAAGAGTAGCAGCATCTCAATCCCAGGAAGGAGAAGCTATCGATAAAGAAAACCTTCAGAAAGGAGATTTGATTTTCTTTTCTCACGGCAGAAGAATTTCTCACGTAGGAATTGTAGAAAGCGTAACTGAAGAAGGAGAAGTAAAATTCATTCACGCAGCGACTTCAAAAGGTGTAATGATCTCTTCACTGAATGATTCTTATTGGGGACCAAAATTCAGGTTTGCAAAAAGAGTAATCAATGAGAATGGAGAAAGCTACAACAACTTAGCCTCTACTAGTTTTTAGTTTTAAATAATTGATTTATATAAACGAGGCCATCAAAATTTGATGGCTTTAATTTTTGTTTAAAAACTAAGCCAAAGCCTACAATAAGATTATAAGTTTCGGCTAAAGCCATCTATTGCGCTGACATTTTTTTAAACGGGCTGAAGCCCATTCCTATTGATTCATATGGTAGATAAGCTTTCGCTTAAGACAATTCAAATCAGCTGTTTTTATCGATTTCTATATCGAATCGTCGTAAGAGTCCGTGAACTTCTGAAAGTGAAAATTTCGTCTTCTTTAGCCTATTAGAATCAGGACTGATCGTGTAACTGAAAGATGTTCTTAAATCTGTTTTCTCTAAATTGGTTCTTTCGAATGTGGCGCCGTTGAAATCACAGTTTGAAAATACTGAATTCGACAAATCTGCTTCAGCAAAATCAACTTCAATCAGTTTACAATTTTTAAATAATGTTCTTTTGATGGAAGTTTTATAGAAGACAGAATTATTAAGAGCACAGCCTTCAAATCTAAAAGACATTCCAAACTCGTTACAGTCGTCAAAGTGCATCCCGAACATTTTGCATTCTTTGAAAAATACATCACGAAAGGCAGTTCCGCTAAGCTTAGTCATGCTTAAATTACAGTCTGTGAATTCGCAATTGGTAAATTTAAATTGAGAAATATTAGCATATTCAAAATTGCTATTTTGAAATGTACAGTTTTCGTACTCGCCAATCTGCAAAGGTGATTCAGCAAAATTTAAATGAGCATAATTATGATCTAAGACGTAAGCTTCGTTCATCGACTTTTAAGATTTTATGTAAAAGAGAAAATTAATAGAAATTTTATCTCGCAGATTGTAAAGATTTATTTGTAAAAAAAATTAAAGAATGATTGTAAACTTTCATCATCCAGCTTTCCGCTTCTAACTTTAAACCAAACTATTTTTATCAGCGTAATTTAATTTAAAGAAAATAAAAGTCATCATCGAAAAGGCAAGCAATGAACTTCCACCATAACTAAAGTACGGCAACGGAATACCCACCGTCGGGAACAATCCCATAACCATGCCTAAATTGATTGAAAAGTGCATCAATAGGATAGAGGCAAAAGAATAACCGAAAACTCTGTTAAAGGTCGATTTCTGCTTTTCTGCGAGATAATAGATTCGTCCGATATAAACCATATATGCCAAAACCAAAATGGTACTTCCAAGGAAACCCCATTCTTCACCAACTGTACAGAAAATATAATCGGTTTCCTGCTCCGGAACGAATTTTCCCTGTGTTACAGAACCTTCACGAAAGCCTTTTCCAAAAAAACCACCGGACCCGATTGCTGTTTTTGAATACAAAAGATTATACCCTGAAGTATCACGGAATTCACGCTCTCCTTTATACAAAACCTCTACTCTCTCTTGCTGATGTTTAGGAAGTTTTTCAAAAATAACAGGCGAAATAAATGATAATGCCGCCAAAAGAAGAACAATTCCGACACCCGGTAAAAGTGTGTATATATTTTTACGAAGAAAAGCCGCATTAAAAGCAAACCACAATCCGCCAATGAAAATAATAAATCCGGTAAAATACCATAAGCTCCACTGAAGAGGATCGTTGAGATAATTAGCCAAAAGAAAAACAACTCCGAAAAGACCACCAATCAGAAAAAGTTTTCCGCTAAGACCTTCACGATATAAAGCGATAAAAAATGCCGTAAAAACCAATAGTGAACCCACATCAGGAATTGAAAGCACCACAATTGCAGGAATACCTATAATTGCTAAAACTGCGATGAGTGATGTTCTATTTTTTAAATTAAATTCTGATCCCGATACATAATTGGCCAACATCAGAGCGACCCCGATCTTCGAAAACTCTACAGGCTGCATGGTAAAACTTCCGAATTTATACCAGTTCTTCTGACCCAGAATTTCCGTTCCGAAAACGTGAAGACCTGCAAGCATCAGAACTCCTCCTACGTAAATAATCCCGGACATATTTTCAAAAAACTTACTTCGGCTGAAGAAAATAATCAATCCTACAAATATAGAAATCCCGAAAAACAAAAGCTGTTTTTTACCTAAACCTTCATCTACACTGTAAATATTAGCAATCGCAAAAATACAAAGCAAGAGGTATAAGCCAAGACCCAATTTATCTATTCCTTCTGTCCATTTCATGGTTTTGCGGTTTTTTTGGGTTCAACTTTTTTAGCATTCAGTTTTTCTTTTGCTTTTTTAACGAGATTTAAGCTATCCTGTATTCTTTTAAGTTTAAGAGAGTCTGGTTTAGGTTCTTTGTAAAGTCCTTTTCTTTTGAGATCAACAATCCACTGTCTTTTGTATTCGGGCATAAAGCTCGCAGTAATCATTTTTTTGTAGAGATGTTCTCTTTTGATATCACCCGTAATATATTTTTCGGCAATTATAGTACATGCCGGACCTGCCCAAGTACCCCCAAATCCACCGTGCTCCATCACGCCGACAACTACAATTTTAGGATTCTCTGCGGGAGCAATCAACACAAAAATAGCATTATCTTTCCCTTGAGGAACCTGCGCTGTTCCTGTTTTTGCTAATTGAGTAAAATCATTCGATTTCAAACTTCTTGCAGTACCATTTAGAACTACCGCTTCCATCCCTTTTAGAACAGGACCAAAATGTCTGGCATCAACCAAAGTCTGATGTTTAACTTTAAATCTTGGGTCTGGATTAGGTTTTCCATCAATCGATTTTACAATATGAGGGGTGTAATACCAGCCACGATTGGCAATTGCAGAAACGTAATTTGCTAACTGAAGAGGCGTCACCATTACGTCACCTTGTCCCATTCCATTATAAATAGCTCCGGTAGACATTTCATCCCAATTTTTATAATCGTCTTTCTTAGAACCATTTGCTTTAATGATGGCTTTAAATCTTCTTTCATAGAAATCTCCTGAAGGAATTCTACCTTTCGCACCAACTGCAAAATCATTGTTCAGAAATTCTCCAACTCCAAAGCTGCTCATGATTTTCTTCCATTCGTCAACTCCTTTTGATGGATTTCCAGGATATTTTTTAATAATCGCAATAAATGCATAGGTAAAAAAACAGTTGCTGGAAACCTGAATCGCCGGTATCAGAGGATCAGCTCCACCATGACCTTTTATTCTTTTACCTTTATAAAAGAAACCGCCACCACAAGGAAAAATAGTCTTATCAGTCATCACCCCCATTTGCATTGCTGCCAATGCTGTCAACAGTTTAAACGTAGAACCTGGCGGATAACCAGCCTGTAAAGCACGGTCGAATGTAGGTTTGTTTTCGTAAATCGTATCTTTTGAAAGTGCGTATAAATTTTTTGATTTGTTGGGTCCTGTAAAAAGATTAGGATCAATATCCGGACCTGTCGCAGATACCAAAACTTCACCATTATTAGGATCTATTGCTACAATAGCACCATGTTTATTGACCAACATTTCTTCCGCAAGCTTCTGCAAATCATAATCAATGGTCAGGGTAATATCCTTTCCTGTAACAACATCTCTGTCTAAAGATCCGTTTTTGTATGGGCCGACATTTCTAAGTTTGATATCCTTCTGAATGTATTTAATTCCTTTTACCCCACGCAGCTCTTTTTCATAAGATTTTTCGATTCCGGTTTTTCCGATGAGGTCACCGGGAAGATAATAGGTAGAATCTTTTTTGATTTCTCTGTCGTTGACTTCACTCGTATATCCCAAAAGGTTTCCGGAAGTTGAAACTTCATACTGCCTTTGCGGACGCTGAACGATACTAAAAGCAGGATATTTAAATATAATCTCCTGAACTCTTGCAATTTCCTCTCTGCTGAGGTCTTTGATGAAAGTCATCGGAGTCAGTTTAGAATAATATTTTTCTTTTTTGATGACATTAATTCTTTTAATAAAATCTCTTTTATCAATTTTCATTAAATTACAGAAAGACAAGGTATCAAAATCAGGTTTCATCAATGCCTGAGTGAAAGAAATCTCGTACGCAGGCTGATTTCCCACCATGATCTTACCGTTTCGATCAAAAATAACTCCACGTTGCGGAATGACGTATTCGGTTTTGATTGACGTGTTGGCAGCATTTAATGCGTATCGGTCTGTGAACAACTGTAAATAAGAAAGTCTTGCCACAAAAATGAGAGCAAGAACGATGAGAACAGTTAAAATTTTTATATGGCGTGTGTTCAAACTTTCTGTTTGATTTTAAAGATTAATGCGTAAATAATGATAAATATAAAAGAAATTACACTAGTTACCAACACATTAAGTAAGATTTCAAAAACTCTACTCAATTTAAAAAACTCGAAATATTGTACCACAAGCTGATGCAAGAAAATACTTGAGAATAAAAATAGTAAAAACTGAGTCCATTGCAGAGACTGAAATGAGAAGAAATCTGTAGATGTATCCGTAGAAGATCTAAAAATTAAAGTCCTAAAATAAGCTATTAATGTTGTAGCAAACGCATTATAACCACCAGAATGCATTAAAGTATCTATCGACAAACCTATCAAAAAACTTAAAGCTAAAAACTGAAATTTATTTCTAAAAAAAGGATAGAACATCACAAAAACCGGATACAGAACCGGCGTATACTTTCCGAACAGCGTAATCCTGTTCAAAACAAATATCTGTAATGCAACCAGAAAAATCATGATCAAAAGATCTGTAAATAACGTTCTGCTAATCATTTTCTTTTTTTATTACGGCTTGCATTGTATCGCTGATTTTCTGAACCTCAGCTTTCTTAAGATTTTTAACGACAAAAACTTTATTCAAAGCGCCCAATTTTTCGCTCAACTCAACAGAAATATCCCAGAAACCTGTCTGGTTATCTACTGTATATCCTGCGACAGTTCCAATCATAATACCTTTAGGGAAAATTGCTGATTTACCGTCTGTTACAATCGTATCACCAATTTTCAGGGAAACATATTTTGGAACATCAGATAAGTGCATGACTCTAGAGTTATCACCTCTCCATGTCAACGTACCGAAATACCCCGATTTTTTAAGAGCAGCATTGATTCTGATTTTATTGACACTCAATACAGATTGTACCAAAGCATAACTCTCAGTAGAATTGATGACGATTCCGGCAATTCCTTTTGGAGCCATAACGCCCATCTGAGGAAGAACACCATCACGTCTTCCACGGTTGATGGTAAAGTAGTTATTTCGTCGGTTGATACTGTTGAAAACAATTTCACCGTCAACGAATGTATAGATCTGTCCGCCACCCAAAGTATCATGTACTTTTCTGAATAGAGGATTTTTCGCTCCCTGTTTTCCGTAAAGCTCAAGCATTAACGCTTTATTTTGAGCGACAAGATCTTCGTTGGTTTGTTTTAGTTTTAAATAAGAAACTCCTTCATCAATATACCCCGAAACCCACGAATTGAACGCAGCCGTCTGACCCGCAAGCCAGGATTGTTGCATTGCGTTTTTAGAGAATATCAGAACAAGAGCAATAATTTGCAGGAAAATAAAGAAGACAAGAAGAGCATTCTTTGAAAATAATCGCAGCAAAAATCCCATTCAGATAAAGAGTCGTAAAAAGTTAAAATTATTTAATTAAGAAATTGAATTTATCCATATTCTTAAGTGCGATACCTGTACCACGTACAACGGCCCTCAAAGGATCTTCAGCTACAAAAACCGGAAGACCTGTTTTCTTGTGAAGTCTATCTGCCAAGCCTCTCAACAAAGCACCACCACCAGCAAGATAAATACCTGTTTTGTAAATATCGGCTGACAATTCCGGAGGTGTAAGTGAAAGTGTTTCCATTACAGCATCTTCAATTCTGATGATTGATTTATCTAAAGCACGTGCAATTTCTTTGTAACCGACCATAATTTCTTTTGGCTTACCCGTAATCAAGTCTCTACCTTGTACCGGAATATCTTCGATATCCACATCAAGATCTTCAACAGCAGAACCTACTTCAATTTTCACTCTTTCAGCAGTTCTTTCACCAATATAAAGGTTATGGTGTGTTCTCAGGAAATAAGCAATATCATTTGTAAATACATCACCTGCAATTTTCACAGATTTATCACAAACAATACCTCCCAAGGCAACGACTGCAATTTCTGTAGTACCACCACCTATATCGATAATCATATTTCCTTCAGGTTTCTGAACGTCAATACCAACTCCTATTGCAGCTGCCATTGGCTCATAGATTAACCTTACATCTTTAGCGTTTACTTTCTGAGCAGAATCTCTTACCGCTCTCTTTTCAACTTCTGTAATTCCAGAAGGAATACAGATTACAATTCTTAAAGCAGGCTGAATAAATCTACCCTTGATCCCAGGAATTTTTTTGATAAACTCCTTGATCATGTGCTCAGAAGCATGGAAATCTGCGATGACACCATCTTTCAACGGACGAATTGTTTTGATATCCTCATGAGTTTTACCCTGCATATGTTTCGCCTGCTCACCTACCGCGATTGGCTTACCTGTAGAACGCTCAATTGCAACAATTGATGGCTGATCAATAACAATCTTGTTATTGTGGATGATAAGCGTGTTGGCAGTTCCAAGGTCTATCGCAATGTCTTGCGTAAACATATCGAATATACTCATAATTTTGTCCTGATTTAAGTTTACAAAGATATAAATTAATGACTACTTATGAATAATATCATGAATATAATTTGGTTAAAATTTTATTAAATTTTTAATTTTTCATTAATCTTTCGTTTATCTGATTCTTACAGCTTTTTCAATAGAATTTATAGCTTTTTACGATATTTATCATACACAATATCAGCAGGAGCTTAATTTAAAAATACTTAAATTTGCAACGCTTATGATACAGTATTCTAACATACATCAGACGACAAATTTCGCTGTACTTTCAGTGAGTTATGAGAAGGCAGATGTAGAAACGAGGGGCAAATTTGCATTCTTCGACGAAAATATCAAAAACTTTGTCTCCCGAATTCACGACGAAAATCTGGGGGATGCTTTTGTGGTTTCCACCTGCAACAGAACTGAGATTTATACAACGACATCCAACTATCTTTTTGTGGCCGAAGAGTATTGCAAAACGATTGGTGTCAACCTTTCAGACTTCCTGCCTTTTGCCAATATTTTAACAAAAGAAGAAGCGCTGAAACATTTGTTCAGAGTAGCAGCCGGTTTGGAAAGTCAGATCATCGGTGATTTTGAGATTATCGGACAAATCAAGAAAGCGTACGCCCGGTTTAAGAAAGAACGACAGAACTCTAATCCTTATTTGGAACGATCCATCAACTCTGCGATTCAAATTTCTAAAAGAATCAAAAACGAGACGGCAATTTCCAACGGTGCGGCTTCGGTTTCTTATGCGGCAGTTCATTATATTTTAAACAATCAAAAAAAACTGAACGAAAAAAACATCTTACTTCTCGGAGTCGGTGAAATCGGACAGAACACGGTTGAAAATTTAGTAAAACACGTTTATCAGCCCAAAATAAAAATCGCCAACCGTACTCAGGAAACGGCAGCAAAAATTTCTGAAAAATATAATATTCCCAATATTGATTACGCTGATTTCGATCAGGAAATTGAGAATACTGACATATTGATTGTAGCGACCGGCGCAAAAACCCCAATCATTAACAAATCTCATTTTCAAAACGGAAGAGAAACTCTGGTAATTGATCTTTCGATTCCGCATAATGTTGACAAAAGCGTTTCGGAACTCAATCATGTTACTTTGATTGATGTGGATGAGCTTTCAAAACAAATTCAGGAAACCATTCAGCAGAGGGAAAAAGAAATCCCAAAAGCTGAAAAAATCATCAAGGAAATGACCAAAGACTTCCTTGAATGGGAGAAAAAAGAAAACTGGCACCAAACATCCATCACTTCAAAGCGGTCTTGAAAAATATGGAGCGTAATGAGATGCATAATTTCTACAGAAAAAATAAGTACATCAATATCAACGACATGGAGCTTTCTGAGAAAATGATTCAGAAAATTACCAACCGTTTTGCAAAATATATCATTGATAACCCTCTCAAAGCCGAAGAAATTAGTAAATTAATGCACGAAATATTAGTTGAACAACCCAATAACGAATTCAATGAAAAGCATTAGGATAGGAACCAGAAATTCGGCACTTGCACTTTGGCAGGCCAGAGAAGTTGCCAGGCACTTACAGAACAATAATTACCTTACGGAGATCACTCCCATCATTTCTTCGGGAGATAAAAATCTCAATCAGCCACTTTATTCTTTAGGAATTACAGGCGTTTTCACAAGAGATTTGGATGTCGCTTTATTAAATGACGAAATTGACATTGCCGTACACTCTTTGAAAGATGTACCCACGCAACTTCCACACAATATTGAACTGATTGCGCATCTTGAAAGAGATTATCCGCAGGACGTTTTAATCAGAAGAAAATCTGCACAAGACAAAGAATTTCACGAACTGAAACTGGCAACAAGTAGCTTGAGAAGACGTGCTTTTTGGTCAAAACATTATCCCGACACTCAGTTTTTTGATATCAGAGGAAATATCCAAACGAGATTACAAAAACTGGAAGAACAGGATTTTGATGCAACGATTTTATCTCTAGCCGGAATCAAAAGAATGAATATGGATATCAATTACGAGATGCTTCCCGTAATGATTCCTGCTGCTTCGCAAGGTGTGATTGCCATTGCCGGACATTCTGAAAAGCCTGAAATCAACGAGATTTTAAAATCGATCAATCACAAGCAAACCCAAATCTGCGTAGAAATGGAAAGAAATTTCCTGAGCACGCTTGAAGGTGGCTGTACAGCTCCGATTGGCGCTTTTGCGGAAAAAATTGGGAACCAGATTCGTTTTAAAGGAGCGCTTTGTTCGCTTGACGGAAAAAACTATATCGCTATCGACGAAAGTTTTGAATACAATGAAGAAGAAAATTTCGGTGAGAAATTTGCGAACATCGTATTAGAAAATGGCGGAAGAGAATTGATGGCGGAGATTAAAAGTCAGCTGTAATTTTTAAATATTTTTCACCATTAAGATTTATAAGTTTTAAAGATAATTTAAGTGAATTTCTAAAGAAATTTATTTAGCAGACCGCTAAATTGAGATGCGTCTGAATCTTAACATTTCTTTATGTCTAAAGTTTCTTACTGTTTAAATTAAATTTTTGAACTTTACAAAACTGTTTTTAATTCAAAGTTTCAAGTCTATGAAAAAGTACTTTTCCATAATCTTATTCCTGTTTTTTGTTTTTACAGCGAATGCTCAGAATCAGTTTGCTCAAAAATTATCTGATGCCGCTTTAAGCTTAACAAAAGACAGAGTCACTTACGATCCTGCTTATTTTACCATCAAATATCCAAACGGTGACGTCCCCGCAGACAAAGGTGTTTGTACAGATGTTGTCATCAGAGCGTACAGAAAATTGGGGATTGATTTGCAAAAAGAAGTGCATGAAGATATGAAGAAGAATTTTTCTAAATATCCTAAAAACTGGGGTCTGAAAAGAGCCGATACCAATATCGACCACAGAAGAGTTCCTAATCTGAGAGTTTTCTTTGCAAAATTCGGGCAGTCAAAATCTACTGAAAAAAATCCTGCGCTTTATGCTCCCGGCGACATTGTCACATGGCTTTTACCCGGAAATTTGACACACATCGGAATTGTAGTGAATAAAAAATCGGCTGACGGAAAAAGATATTTGATCGTTCATAACATCGGTGGCGGGCAGGTTATTGAAGATTGTCTGTTTAACTTTACCATAACAGGACATTATCAATATCAGAAATAATTATTCATGAAAAACCTGACTTACCTCTTATTCTTATTGATATTAAATTTCTCTCCTGCACAACAAAGCGAGTTTAAAATAGTCAGTAAACCTATCAATTATTCTGAGGAGAGAATTCGTCTTAGCCTGGAATATTTGAAAGACCATCACGGCTTGACTCAAAAAACGCCAACGATTGTTCCGAAAGTGATTGTTCTGCATTATACCGCCGGCGGAACCGTGGAAAGTAATTTTAAATACTTCAACAATACACATCTCGAAAGCGCTAGAAATACTTTAAAAAAACAAAGTACACTTAATGTATCTTCACAATACATCGTCGACCGGGACGGAACGATTTATCAGCTGATGGAACCAAATATGTTTGCGAGACATACAATTGGTTTAAATTATTGCGCCATCGGAGTTGAAAATATCGGAAGTAAAAAACAGCCTCTCACAGAAAAGCAAGTTGCAGCAAATGCTCAGTTAGTAAGATATTTAACTCAAAAATATAAAATCGAATACTTAATTGGTCATTCAGAATATGGAGTTTTCAGAAATTCTAAGCTCTGGAAAGAATCTGACCCAAAATATTTCACCGGAAAAGAAGATCCCGGAAAAGATTTTATGAACAAGGTAAGATTACAAGTCGCTGATTTACGTTTGAAAGACAAACCTTAATGAAAATTTTATTCACCAAAAACATAGGTTCAGAATTGCTTTCCAAAGAATTGGGAAACGATATTTCGGCTGAATGTATTGAGGTCATTCGAATAGAAAATTTAAAAGTTGAAGTATTTGATTTAAAAAATTACTCGCTGATTTTCACAAGTTCAAATGGTGTGAAATCTTTTTTGAGAATCAATTTAAACCAAACGAAGATTTTGCCGCAAAAAACTACAATAAAATCTACTGCGTCGGCGAGAAAACAAAAAGAGAAATCAGAAAGAATGGTTTCGGGACTTTTAAAGTTTTAAAAAACGCTGAAACACTTTCAAAATTCATTATTGACAACTGTGTTCACGAAAAATTCATTCATTTTTGTGGAAATCTGGCGATTGATGTATTAGATAACAACCTTCCGCTACAAAATATCAGCTACAAAAAAGTTACTGTTTACAAGACAGAAGAGCTGAATCCTGTAATACCTGAAAAATATCATGCAATAGTTTTTTTTAGCCCAAGCGGAGTTCGTAGTTTTGCGAAAAATAATTCTTTAGAAAATTCAGCTCTTTTTTCAATAGGAGAAACTACTTCAAAAGAGTTAAGAAAACATACAGAATCAGAGATTTTTACAAGTAAAAAAAATACTTTATCAAACCTGTTGTCGGTTATAAAAGATGCTTTAAAGAATAACTAATTTTAAAGCAATCAACTCAAAACCAACAACTACCAACTAAAAGATATGATTAAAAACGACCTATATTTAAAAGCACTTCGTGGAGAAACTGTAGAAAGACCACCGGTTTGGATGATGAGACAGGCAGGAAGATACCTACCGGAATTCATTGCATTGCGTGACAAATACGACTTTTTCACAAGATGTCAGACTCCGGAATTGGCGTCTGAAATCACCGTTCAGCCCATCAGAAGATATCCTTTGGATGCTGCGATTTTATTTTCAGACATTTTGGTGGTTCCTCAGGCGATGGGAATTGATTTTAAAATGAAAGAAAACGTTGGTCCGTGGCTGGATAATCCTATCAGAACGATGGAAGATGTACAGAATGTAATCGTTCCGGATGTGAATGATACTTTAGGCTACGTTTTTGATGCGATCGAACTGACTTTAATCAAATTAGATAACGATATTCCATTGATTGGTTTTGCCGGATCGCCTTGGACACTTCTTTGCTATTGCGTGGAAGGAAAAGGAAGTAAAGCGTTTGATATTGCGAAATCTTTCTGTTTCCAGCAGCCGGAAGCTGCGCATTTGTTGCTTCAGAAAATCACAGATACTACGATTGCTTATTTGAAAAGAAAAGTAGAGAAAGGAGTTTCTGCAGTTCAGGTTTTCGATTCTTGGGGCGGAATGCTTTCTCCACAAGATTATCAGGAATTTTCTTGGCAGTACATCAGTCAGATTGTTGAAGCTTTGGCTCCTTTGACGCACGTTGTTGTTTTCGGAAAAGGATGTTGGTTTGCGTTGGAGGATATGACGATGTCGCCGGTTTCTGCTTTAGGCGTGGACTGGACGATTAAACCGGAATTGGCTAGAACATTGACAAATCATACAATGACTTTGCAAGGAAATTTTGATCCTGCGAGACTACACTCAACTCCGGAAACCATTAAGAAAATGGTGAATGAAATGATCAACCGTTTCGGAAAAGACCGATATATTGCCAACTTGGGTCATGGAATCCTACCTAATGTTCCTTTGGAAAATGCGGAAGCGTTTATCAGAGCAGTGGTAGATTGGAAGCCTAATAATTAATGTAAATCTCCCGCAAATCACACAGATTAACACAGATTTTATTTAGCAAAAACTATAAAAGCAAAATCCCTTTCAACGAAAAGCTGAAAGGGATTTTTTATGTCTAAATTAAATTTCTGAAAAATTACGCCAGCATTCTTTGTGCTTTTTTAACACCTTCCACCAACAAATCAATCTCCTGAAATGTATTATAAACTGCAAAACTTGCTCTCACCGTTCCTGCAATATTAAAGAAATCCATAATCGGTTGAGTACAGTGATGTCCGGTTCTTACGGCAACGCCCATTTTATCGAGAATCATTCCGACATCTGAAGAAATTCCCATTCCAATCAAATTAAATGAAACGACTCCCGTTCTGTTGGCATTTTCTCCATACACTTTTAGGCCTTCAATTTCGAGAAGATGTCTTTGAGCATATTCCAATAAAGCATTTTCGTGTTTTTGAATATTTTCGTGGCCTACTTTATTAATGAAATCAACGGCTGCACCTAAAGCAATATTTCCCCCGACATTAGGCGTTCCGGCTTCATATTTAAAAGGTAAACCTGCGTAGGTTGTCTGATCAAAAGAACAAACAGCAATCATCTCTCCTCCACCGTGAAATGGCGGTAAATCTTCCAAAATCGCTTGTTTTCCGTACAAAATACCGGTTCCCATCGGAGCATACATTTTATGACCCGAAAACACAAAGAAATCACAGTCTAAAGCCTGAACATCAATTTTAAAATGCGGTGCAGACTGAGCTCCGTCAATAACGATATATGCATCTGAATTGGCTCTTGTTTTCGCAATAATTTCTTCAATAGGATTAACGATTCCCAAAGCATTGGAAACCTGATTCACAGAGACAACCTTTGTTTTTTCACTTAAAAATTCATCTAAATAATCCAACTGCAGAATTCCGTTTTCGTCAATTGGAATGACACGAAGTTTCGCTCCGGTTCTTTCACACAACAATTGCCACGGAACGATATTCGAGTGATGTTCTAGGTAAGAAATAATAATCTCATCGTCTTTTTTAATTTTCCTGTTAGAATATAAGCGATGAGGTTAACCCCTTCTGTGGTTCCTTTAGTGAAAATGACTTCAAAATCATTTTTAGCATTGATGAATTTTTGGATTTTTCTTCTCGAAAGTTCCATTTCTTCGGTTGCCAACTGGCTCAAAGTATGAATTCCTCTGTGTACGTTAGCATTGATTTCTGTATAATATTGATTCCAAACTTCAAGAACTGAATTTGGCTTCTGTGATGTTGCTGCATTGTCTAAGTAAACCAATGGCTTACCATTCACCTGCTGGTTTAATATAGAAAACTGACTTCTTATTTCCTGAATGTCAAACATTTATTACAATTTTTATGATTAAACGTTCTTATTTAGAACACCTCAAATTTACAACATTTTATTCAAAAGTCTGTCAGATCAATAGAGTGATAGATTTCATCTAAAACAAAAAAACCTGCCAATAAATTGACAGGTCTTGTATTGTGATTAAGAAATTTCTTATTCAGCTGCTGCTTCTTCAGTTGCTGGAGCTTCTCCTTCAACTTCTTCATCGTCATCGTCTGCCATTGCACCACCTTTCGCTGCATTTCTAGACATTTTAACAGCTACAACAACTGCATTGTCTGGGTGTACGAAAGAGAATCCTTCAGCTTTAAGACCTCCTACATAAAGTTTGTTACCAATCTTCAATGCAGTAATATCTACAACTACCTCGTCTGGCAAGTTTGCAGGAATAGCTTTTACTTTCAACTTTCTGAAAGACTGACGTAAAACACCACCAGCTACAACACCCTTAGAACGACCTGTTAATCTTACAGGAACTTCCATTACTACTGGCTTATCGTCAGATAATCTGTAGAAGTCTGCGTGAATAATCTTGTCTGTAATTGGGTGGAACTGAATATCCTGAAGAACAGCAGGAATTACCTGTCCGTCAACTTCAATAGATACCGTGTGTGCTTCAGGAGTATACACTAAACCTTTGAACGCTTTCTCTAATGCAGAGAAGTTCAATGGCTCGCCACCTCCGTAAACAACACAAGGAACTAATTCAGCATCACGTAAAGCTTTTGTAGACTTTTTGCCCACGCTTTCTCTTTTTGTACCTTGAATTGTAATAGATTTCATTTATAAAAATTTAAAAATTGTTTTGTTTTTAATTTGCAAAAGACTAATTATCAACTAGATAACAAACTTACTGCTAATTGATTGATGCTCATGCACCATCTTCATAACATCAGCAAATAATGGGGCGCAAGATAGCACTTTTATTTTAGATGACAAATTAGTTTTTACAGGAATTGAGTCAGTTACAATCACTTCCAGCAATTGTGAGTTCTCAATATTCTCATAAGCCTTACCAGAAAGCACACCGTGAGTCGCCATTGCTCTTACAGATTTTGCACCTTTTTCCATCAAAATACCTGCAGCTTTACAAAGTGTTCCTGCGGTATCGATCATGTCATCGATAAGGATAACGTTTTTACCTTCCACATCCCCGATAAGGAACATTTCTTCGATTACATTTGCTTTTTTTCTCTCTTTGTAAGCAATTACAACGTCTGCACCTAAGTGACCTGCATAGTTTTTCGCTCTCTTTGCTCCACCCATATCCGGAGATGCAATGGTCAAATTATCAAGATTCATATCTCTGATGTAATCTACAAATATTGTAGAAGCATACAAATGATCAACAGGAATTTCAAAGAACCCTTGAATTTGGTCTGCATGCAGATCCATCGTCATGATTCTAGTTGCTCCGGCAGCAGTTAAAAGGTTTGCTACCAATTTTGCTCCGATAGGTGCTCTTGGCTTGTCTTTTCTGTCTTGTCTTGCCAACCCGAAATATGGAAGTACCACAGTAATACTTTTAGCAGAAGCTCTTTTTGATGCATCAATCATTAGAAGAAGCTCTAAAAGATTGTCTGCCGGTGGAAATGTAGAAGCAATTAGGAAAACCCTTCCTCCTCTTACAGATTCGTCTAGCACAGGTTCAAATTCACCATCGCTGAACTCCTGGATGATGATTTTCCCTAATTCTTTCCCATAGTGATGGGCAATTTTTTCTGCTAGCTCCTTACTAGTTCTTGTCGAAAATAGATAACTTTGTTGCTCGGCCATTTTTACTTTTTAAAAGATTTTGCAAATTTAAAAAAAACCACAAGAATCAATCCTGTGGTTTCGTTTTTTATTTTAATTAAAATTTAAGGGAATGTAACTCCCGAATATTTATTAGGATCTACTTGTGGTAAAGTTGATTTATACTTCCCGTTGATAGATTTTATAAATTCATTGGCGACAATAGCATAACCTCTACCTGTAAGATGTACACCATCAAGAGAGAATGCTCCTCCCGTTACAAATGTTGCTGTATATTTCACACCATTCCAAGAAATTCCTGATTTGGAATTCAATTCAGACATTTTTGCATTCATATCAACAAAAGCAAGACCATAAGAATCTGCCATTGCCTTAATTGAAGTATTGTAAGCTTTAACGGCTGTACCAATATTATTTACTTCATCTGTTGTTAAAGAATACTGATCTCCGATTGGGAAACTCGCACCATAAATAAACACTGAACTAGGTGTTGCCGGTTGATTAGTCGTCGCATCTAAACCTAATAAAGTACTAGATGTTAGAAGCATTAATTCTCCCGGTTTTGCCTGACGTGCTCTTCCGAAAGCATTTCCTATAAATGCAGCCTGAGCAGCAGGAACACCTCCTGCAGTTAATGCACCCGTAAGCTGAGCTGAAAGGTTTGCTAATTTATTATCAATAATAAGAACAGGATTATTTCCTGCTACAACAGGGTTAATTCTATCTCCTTGCCCGAATGCTGTAAGAGCAGCCTTCAAAGGTCCATAAAGCTGTGTATTTAAAGCCTGAGCTTTTGCAGCGTCTAAAGGAATTGCATTATAAGGTACTCTTGTAAAAAACGGAATATTGGTAACATCCGGAATATTCCCAATAATTCCTTTTGTAGACCCTACACTTTTTAAACCATCCAGAACAGCCTTTATAGAACCCGCCACAACATTAGCATCTGAAATATCATTTGATTTATAAGTCGCAGGATTAGTATTTCCAGTTTGAACTGTTGCAGCCGTATAAGTAGTTACACCTCCGGTGGTTTGTGAATTGGTTCCTCCGTTTGTTGCATAAGATAGTACGTCGTTATTTCCTATCCAAAGAGAGAAGAATGTTGGCTTTTGTACCATCGCATCTGCCAAAACACTTGTTGTTGCAGAAGAAGCAAATCGTACAAAATACGGATTTGCCGTTCCTGTTGCCAAACCAGCGAGACTACCATAATTTGGAGCTACTAAATGAAAAGATTTTGCACCAGGAACACCCAGATTATTATAAGGTCTTCCAGCCGACACATTATCCAAAGCTGCAGCAGCAGGAGAAGCACTTGGAGCCAACGCTCCGTTAGTCATTTTCAAAACAAGCTTTCCGGGAAAACCAGGTAAATTTGTAAAACCTCCAACATTATTTGGCATCATCGGTTGTTTAAACCCACCACCGCCTGCAAGTTTCATCTGCATAGCAATCATGCTCGGATAAGATTCATTTTGTCCATCACTATAAAGCGTTCCGTCTCTATATCCTGAAGTTAATGAGTTTCCTAACGAAACATAGTTTGAGAAATCTGCTTCACCTTTAGTGACAACGATATCTTGTACGTCTGTATCAAAATCTGTTTCGCAACTTGTTGTAAGGAAAAGCGCAGAAACAGCAAGTGTAGATATTATTATTTTTTTCATATTAATTCAATTAAAAAGGGTTGTAAGATAAACCTAGACCAAAATAGAATGCTTTTGCCTTCGCCTGACCATAGAAACCAAGATAATCATTTTTCACGTCTCTGCTCTGTGGCATTACATATCCACCGGCAACATCAACTCCGAATTGTTTAAATTTAAATCCTAAACCACCCGTAAGTACAAAAGAATCGAAAGAAGGTGTCTCAGGGATAAAGTTTTTATCCTCATAAGGAGATTCGTCATAGTAAGCACCTAAACGCCCAAAGACCATATTGCTGAACATATATTGTGTTCCTAATCTAAAAGTTTTAGAATTCTTAAAGTTTTTAGGAGCAACAAGCACTGTTGGATCTGCCTGATTTCCGATTGGTGCATTTGCAAAATCTAATGTCAGCTTGCTGTATCTAGACCATCCGTGGTAATTAAAATCTGCAGAGACTAACCATTTAGGAGTCACTTTATAGGTCATACCGATTGTATACTCATCTACCAAAGGTAATGTAGCAGTAAAACCATCTTGTCCGGCACCGTTTAATCCTAATAAAGTATTCACAGTATTTTGTGCAGGAACGGTAAATGTTGCAGTTCCTTTTTAGCTTTCATATCAACTGGTGAGCGATAAGCAATACTCATGTCAAATTTTGGGTCGGGTCTGAAATAAAAACCAAAACCATAACCATGTCCGCTTGCTTTCTCATCATTAATATTTACTGTACCACCAAACTGTGTAACAGCTTTATCCCAATTTACTTGTCCTCTAGCATAGATATAACTTGCACCAAAAGACAACCAATCTGCCATCTTTACAGAAACCATTGGCTGAAAATAGAAACTTTTCAACTCAAGTTTTTGCACCATCTCTCTACCTTCCCAATCGTAAGGATATTGAATTGTACTCCCAAAAGGTGTAGAAAAACTGAAACCAATAGATAATTTGTCGATTGGCTTGTACGCAATCGCAGCATAAATTGGTGTACCCATTGGGTTATCTGTTTCTGTACTCTGTAAAGTATTTAAATTTTGAAAAGTAACTTTATTACTCGCTCCAAAGCCTCCGGCAACGATACTCAGTTTCGAAGGAATGAATGACATACCTGCAGGGTTAAAGAATGCAACACTCGCATCTTCAGCATGAGCACTGGTGTGCGCCATTGCCAATTGCTTTACCCCTTGCAAAGAAACTCTGAAGCCCCCCGCATAAGATAGAACCCCAGCCAACAAAGCAGTTGATACTAATATTTTTTTCATAGACATTTATTATATATTCCAAATATAAAATTATTTTGACTACGCTTGTTAAATAATCTTAATTTTTTAAACAAAGTCACAAAAGAAAACTATGTTTGAAATAACACTTTGCGTAAATCACCCGCTAAGTAACTACCTTTAAAGACATTACAAAACAAACAGTCATATATTATTCACAATGTTTAAGTTTAAACATTTTACAAAATAAAGATTTACTATTTTTGGAATTGTGTAAAGATAAAAATCAATAAATTTGCAAGATTAAATAAATTATAATATATGAGTTGTGGATGCAAAACATCCGGCGATTCTGCACATTCTTGCGGAACGAAATCCGCGAATGGCTGTGAAAGTGTAAATACCTGTGGTAATAGTTATAAATTAAGTGTTTTCGATTGGTTATCTAACGTACAAAACCCGGTGTCTAACCGATTTGATTTTGTGGAAGTTAGGTTTAAAAATGACAGAAAATCGTTTTATAAAAATGTAAACAATATCCCTTTACATATAGGTAGCGTAGTAACAGTAGAATCTAGCCCCGGACACGATGTAGGAGTGGTAAGTCTCTCAGGAGAATTGGTAAAAATTCAGATGAAAAAGAAAAGATTTTCAACTGAAGACCCTCTTAAAATATACAGATTGGCTAACCAAAAAGACATCGAAGTCTGGCAGGAAGCAAGAAAAAAAGAAGAAACCGTAAAGGTAGACGCAAGAAAAATATCTCACAGATTAGGTCTTGAAATGAAGATCACAGATGTGGAATATCAAGGTGATGCCTCAAAAGTCACATTTTATTACACAGCAGATAACCGCGTAGATTTTAGAATGTTAATTAAGGAGTTCGCAGGAACCTTTAGAACCAAAATCGATATGAAACAGATCGGTTTCAGACAGGAAGCTGCAAAAATTGGAGGAATTGGTTCATGTGGAAGAGAATTGTGTTGTTCTACTTGGTTAACAGATTTCAGATCAGTAAACACCAACGTAGCGAGATATCAGCAATTAAGCATCAATCCTCAGAAATTAGCAGGACAGTGCGGAAAACTGAAATGTTGTTTGAATTATGAGCTTGATAGTTACTTGGATGCATTAAGTCACTTTCCATCCTCATCAACAATGTTGGACACAGAAAAAGGAAGAGCTTTTTGTATAAAAATCGACGTTTTCAAAAAGAAAATGTGGTTTGCTTACGTTGATAGCTCAATGGCTTGGTACGATTTCGATATCGATTTAGTTAAAAAACTGATTGCACAAAATAAAAAAGGCGAAAGAATACTTCCGCTTGAAGAATTAAAAGTGCCAGATATTGCTTTACCAAGTGTAGATCTTATTCAGGAGAACAGTGTTGACAGATTTGAGAAGAAAAACAGAGGAGGTTTCAACAAAAACAGAAATCCTAATCAGAATCAAAACCCAAATCAGAGCAGACCAAACAATCAGGGACCGAGAAAAGACCGCCCGGAAAGGACTGACAGAAATGACAGACCTCAAAAAACGGATCGTCCTACAGCTGAAAGACCTGTAAATTCTGAAAGACCAAAAAATACAAACCCGAACGCTAAACCGAATCCGAACCAGAACCCAAATCAAAGACCGCCAAAGCAACAACAGCCACAGCAGCCAAAGGTTCAGGTAGAAAAAGCAGAGGCTAATGTAAATGCAGAGCAAAAACCACAGCAACCTCCAAAAAAGAAATTTAAAAAGAAATTTCCGCCCAAAAAAGATAACAATGCATAGAGTTTTAGGGTTATAATGCTTATTTTTTTAGTAGGATGCAACGCTTCAGGCGAAGATGTCATCATGAATCCTATTGATAATAAATGGAGTAAAAAAGCCGAACAGAAATTTAAACTTGAAATTACGGATCCTCAAAATCCTAAAAATATTATATTTGTTGTAAGGAATAATAATGATTATCCTTACAGCAATATTAGATTTATTGTTAATTTTAAAAACCCAAAAAGCAAAATCGCTCAGGTTGACACCTTAAATTATATTTTGGCAAAACCAAATGGCGAGTGGCTAGGAACGGGATTTGGAGAAACAAAGGAAACTTTATTTCAGTACAAAACAAATTATAAATTCCCTGAAAAAGGAACGTATGAAATTGGCGTTGCGCAGGCAATGCGAAACGATGCACTTCCGGGAATTGAAGACTTAGGTATAAAAGTAGAAACGGCTAAACCGTAATTATACATGGAAGAAAACAAACAAAATACAGGAAACAGAGGGAAAACGTTCCCGCTTCCTCCTAAAAAGAATGCTAAAAGTACTGCTTGGAAAAGATGGGTCAAATTCATTTGGGTTAGCTTTATTGCAGTAGTTTTAGGAATTTCAGGACTTTTCTTTGCGGTATCCCAAGGTTTTCTTGGTGAAATGCCTGATGTAAAAGAGCTTGAAAATCCTGACATCTATGTTGCGTCACAGATTTTTTCTGCAGACGGAGTGCTTTTAGGTAAATTTGAAAAAGAAAAAACTCAACCGGTTACTTATCAGGAACTTCCGCCGCATCTTATTTACGCGCTGCAGGCTAAAGAAGATGAGCGTTTTAAAGAACATTCAGGTATTGACTTAAAATCTATTTTGAGAGCTGTAAGATTTGGAGGTGACAGAGGTGGAGGCTCAACGATTACCCAACAGTTAGCAAAACTTCTTTTCACAAAAGAACCATCTAAAAATCCTGTAAAAAGAGCCATTCAAAAGCTTAAAGAATGGGTTGTTGCGGTAAGTTTGGAGAAAAGATACACCAAAGAAGAAATTATCACTCTTTACTTTAATAAATTTGACTTCACTTACAATGCCAATGGTATTGAAATGGCTTCAAAAATTTACTTTAATAAGTCTGCAAAACAACTCACATTACCCGAAGCTGCGGTTTTCGTATCAATGCTGGAAGCTCCGATTGCAAACAATCCTTTGAGAAATCCGGATAGAGCAAAAAGAAGAAGAGACGTTGTACTTTCTCAAATGCTTGAAACAGGTTACGTTGACCAAGCAACCTATGACAAAGCAATCGCAACTCCGATAAATACAGATTATACTCCGATTAAAAACATCAATGATAATCATTCGGCTTACTTTAAGTTTTATTTAAAGAAAGAAATTGATAAATATCTTGAAGATTACGAGAAAGCAAAGGGTAAAAAACTGAATCTTTACAAAGACGGTTTGAAAATTTACGTGACGCTCGATTCTAAAATGCAAAAATATGCAGAGGAATCAATCAAAGAACACTTGACTGACCTTCAGAAAAGATTTGATGCAGAGCAGAGAGGAAGAAAAAACAGACCTTTCTATTACTTAAATGACAAACAGGCGAATGCAGTAATGATGCAGGCTGTAAAAAGAACGGGTCGCTATAAGCAACTTGCAAGAGCTGGAGTATCTGAGGATTCTATTATGATGGAATTCCAAAAGCCTATAAAAACTTCGCGTTTTACTTGGGCGGGAGAAGAAGAAGTAGAAATGTCACCTTGGGATTCTATCAGATATCATAAGCAAATTGCACAGGCAGGTTTGATGTCAATGGTTCCAGGAACCGGAGAAATCAAAGCTTGGGTAGGTGGTATCGATTGGCAACATTTTCAGTATGATCACATCAAACAAGGAAAAAGACAAGTAGGATCTACGTTTAAACCTTTCGTTTACGCTACGGCAATTATGAAATTAGGTTTGACCCCTTGTTCTACGATTTCAAATGCTCCATACAGTCATAACGGCTGGAACGTTGGCGGAGGTCGTGGCGGAATGATTACTTTAAAAGATGCATTAGCCCATTCTCAAAACCCCGTGGCAGCACGTTTGATTGAAATGACGGGTGCTGATGCCGTAATTCAAACTGCTAGAGACTTGGGTGTTACGGAAGAAATCCCAAGAAACAATACGATTGCGTTAGGTTCTTCTGATATTACCATTTACGAAATGTTAGGAGCGTACAGTACTTTCGCAAATTACGGAAACTACAATAAGCCAGAGATGATCTGGAGAATTGAAGATGCCAACAACAGAGTAATTAAAGAAATCAATTCTGAACCAAAAGAAGTGATGAATCCTAACTACGCTTACACCATGATTGAATTGATGAAGGGTGTTGCTCAATATGGAACTGCCTCTGGGGAGCTTAGCAGACGAGGAATTTCTAAAGATGTGGAAATAGCAGGTAAAACTGGTACTACACAAAACAACTCTGATGGTTGGTTTATGGGAATTACTCCGAAATTAGCAACCGGAGCCTGGGTAGGCTGGGAAGACAGAGCAACCCACTTCTGGGGAACCGGTGAAGGTCAGGGGGCAAAAATGGCTTTACCAATTTGGGCGATTTTCATGAAAAAAGTCTGGGCAGACAAATCGCTTAAGATTTCTCAGGAAGATAAATTTGTAAAACCTAGCGAATGGAAAGATGGGTGTAGCAATCTTCAGGGACTGAGCGGTGGTTATGGTGATGATGGTGGATTGCAAACCATTGATCAAATTAAGAATCCAAAACAGGCAGATCCTACACCGAAAAACAATTCAGGTAAAAAAGAGGATAATGTCAATGAAAATCTCAATACCGGCGAAGATATAGATTTTAATAAGTAAAATTTTTAATAATTATCATAAGACCTTTCAATCACTGAAAGGTCTTTTTTTGGCCTTGTTTTCATAAATTTGAACCATGAATCTTCAAAATATCAAACAACCATTTCTTGAAATTTTTCCAGGTGATTTTTCCAAAAATCCAATCCAGAGAAATACGCCTAAAGTTTTGTTTTCTACCATCAATCCTGTAGGATTTGATGAACCTAAATTGATTATTTTTAACGAAAAACTTTCCGAAGAAATAGGTTTAGGAAAATTGAATGATAACGATTTTGATTTTCTTGTCGGAAATAATTTACCTGAGAATATAAAAACCTATGCCACCGCCTATGCCGGACATCAGTTTGGAAACTGGGCAGGACAATTGGGTGACGGAAGAGCTATTCTTGCCGGAGAAATAGAAAACAATGAAGGTCTGAAAACTGAAATCCAATGGAAAGGCGCGGGAGCAACACCATACTCCAGACACGCCGACGGAAGAGCAGTTTTAAGATCTTCTGTCAGAGAATATTTAATGAGCGAAGCCATGCATCATTTAGGAATTCCGACAACGAGAGGACTGAGCTTGTGCTTCACTGGGGAAAATGTGGTACGTGATATGATGTACAGCGGAAATCCGCAGGAAGAAAAAGGTGCAGTGGTGGTAAGAACTGCAGAAAGTTTCCTTCGTTTTGGTCATTTTGAACTGATGTCTGCTCAAAAAGAAATTGACACTTTGCAGAAATTGGCAGATTTCACGATCAAAAATTACTTTCCCGAAATCACTACCGAAGGCGAACAAAAATACAAAGACTTCTTCCAATCTGTTTGTACTAAAACTGCAGATTTAATGGTAGAATGGTTCAGAGTTGGTTTCGTACATGGCGTGATGAATACCGACAACATGTCGATTCTCGGTTTGACAATTGACTTTGGACCATTTTCGATGATGGATGAATATGATTTGAACTTCACACCAAACACAACCGATCTTCCCGGAAGAAGATATGCTTTTGGGAAACAGGGTCAAATTTCTCAATGGAATCTTTGGCAATTGGCCAATGCTCTTTTTGCTTTAATTAAAGATGAAAAATTTCTCGAAGAAACGTTGAATTCTTACGGAAGCTATTTTTGGGAAGCTCATGACAAAATGCTTTGCAAGAAATTCGGTTTTGATGAATTGAAAGAAACTGACGAAGATTTCTTCACCAATTGGCAAGGTCTTATGCAGGAACTTCAGTTAGATTACACTTTATTTTTTAATGTCTTAGAAAAAATTGATGCTGTTTCTGATTTAAAAGGAGACTTCCAAAAAATTTCTTACACCATTTTAGATGAAATTAAATTAAGAAAGCTTGAAAATTTCATTGAACAATATCAATTACGCCTTAAAAGTAATACAATTTCAAAAGAAGAGTCATTACATTTAATGATGAAAACAAACCCGAAATTTCTTTTGAGAAACTATCTTTTATTTGAGTGCATCGAAGAAATCAACGAAGGAAAAACCGAAATGCTGGAAAAACTAACAACGGCATTAGAAAATCCTTACGAAGAAATCCTCTCTGAATTTTCGGTGAAAAGACCTTCGACTTATGATGACATTAGTGGATGTTCTATGCTTTCTTGTAGTTCTTAGACAAAAAAAATCAATTATTTGTGATAATTATCTATTTTTTTGTAGATTTATAAAAAAATATTATGAAAAAAGTTTTACTCTCTTTAGGAATTCTATCTTGTCTATCAATTAATGCACAGACATTACTATCAGAAGGATTTGAGGGAACTACGTTTCCACCGACAGGATGGACAGCTACTTCTACTGTAGCGACCCGACCTTGGCAAGCTACCCCCCTTCCGGTGAGTGTATCGACCTGGTTTACTTTAGCAGGAACAAAATCTGCAGGAGTAGACTATACTAATCAGGCAAATACCGCAAATTTAGTAACTCCATCTTTTAGCTTAGTTGGAGCAGCTAGCCCAATTCTGAAATTTAAGGTAACAGTAGGTTGGGTTTACATGATTCGTGATAATGCAGGAGATTTATTAGTACAAATTTCTACCAATGGAGGGTCATTATGGACCAATTTATGGAATGAAGACAATCAGGTGGGTTGGTCTGATGATGGTGATGGCTTAGATGCTACTGACACTTATCAAAATATTAATGTACAAATCAACTTATCTCCATACATAGGACAAGCGAATGTTCAAGTAAGGTTTAGGTATGTTGCAAATGATGCAGATGCAGTTGCAATAGATGACGTACAAGTTTTAGCAACAACGCTATCAACCGACGAAGTTTCAAAATCTAAAACAAGCATTTATCCTAATCCAACAAAAGGAGAAATCAATATCAAAACTGATAAAAAGATAAAATCTTCTACTGTATATGATCTTACAGGAAAAGTACTATTACAAACAAATTCAGAAAAAGTAAATATCAATTCTTTCACAAAAGGAACATATTTATTAAAAGTTGAGTTTGCTGACGGCAGTACTCAGTCTGAAAAAATATTGAAAGACTAAACTTATTCTTAAATAATATACTAAACTCACCTCAATCGGTGAGTTTTTTTATTTTATTTTTGCAGAAATTTAAATACGTGTCTATCAAATCAAAATTTTTAAACTTTTTTAAAATTGTTTTTCCTTCTACATTTTTTGAGTTGGGAATTTTCATCTTCTTTTTAACTGCCTACGGAATTTTGGGCTCATACATTGCACTCAACTATCGAATTATTTTCGACAGCAGAATTCCCTGGGATGCGTATTTCAGTTTTGACAATAAAGCCATCATTATGACCGGCGGAAGCTTTGAAAGACACCCACTTTCCTACTACTTTTTCAATTGGATGCGAGATTCTGTTTTGTTTTTTACGAATGGAAAAACGGATGTAAATTTCAGATTAATTCTGACTTGGTTAAGCAATTTTATTATCAGTTTAAGCTTGGTTCAGATTTATAAATATCTAAAAAATATCATTAGACTTCCATTATTGATCAATTTATTGATTGTTTTCTTTTTCAGTTTATTTTCAACGAATATTCTTCTTTCTTTCACGCCGGAAACATATACCTACACGCTGTTTTTATTGGTTCTATTCAATTATTACACCGCTATTAAATTTAAAAAAGACGGAAAAATTGCGGGTTCTGCATTGGTACTTGCTGGAGTAACAATCGGTGGGCTGACCGTAACAAATATTGTTAAAATATTTATCCCAATCATTTTTGAAAAAGGCCTATTTAAGAGCTGGAAAAAATTTGGAAATGCAGCTTTCCGAGTGATCCTATCTTGTGGAGTTTTTATTCTTTTATATCTGAACCGGATTGATTTTAAGTATCAAAACATCCTTTCGAAATCTGGCGAACAGTATGAAAAGTTCTCGAATGTGAAGTCGACGCCGATTTGGGATATGATTTATTCTTATTTTTTTGGAGGAAATATCCTTTTCCCAAGTTTTTTCATCCGAGAAAAACACAATATGAAAGGTTTTTACTTTAAAGCCATCTTCATGGAGACTTACTCTACCGCATTTGCTTACATTTTCATCGGACTGATTTTAGGATTTGTTTTGTGGAGTTATTTTAAAAACTTCAAGAACAAATTGGTTCAGATTCTTATGATTTCATTTTTGGTAGATATTGCCATTCACTGCATCTTCAGATTTGGCCTTCACACCTCGTATATCTACGGCGGGCACTTTATTTTTGTTTATCCATTACTGATAGGTTGGCTATTTTTCGCATACGGAGATTCACCAAAAACATTGTCTTTTCTGACAATAAGTATCGGTATTTTAACAGTTTATTTGCTACTAAACAATTACCACCGTATGATAGATTTCTTTGAATTTCTAAACAAATACTACCAATAAAAAAAGGGCGGAGAAATTTAAATTTCTCCGCCCTTTTTAAAATATTTTAAAATCTATTTCGCTTCAGCACAAAAAATTCTGTATTGTACAGCAACCGCAGATTTGAAGTATTCTCTTACTCTTGAAAGATCAGCCGCAGCACTTTGTTTTGTAAAATAACTTCCTGCTAAAATCTTGTAATTTGGTCTTAAAGATGCATCAGTTTCAACTTTCAGATTCGGGAATCTTTTTCTGAAATAGGCTTTCACTTCGTTTGCCTCCTCATTACTTTTTACCGTTGTAATCTGAATTTTGAATCCTAAAATTCTTGGGTTTTTTCTACAAACTTCTGCGTTCGTCAACTCCCTACTTGGAACAAAAATTTTAGGTGGTCTCGCCGGAGCATCGTAATCTGTATGCGTAGAATTATTCACCGGAACTCTTGCACATTTCTCTTCAAGACTACCCATTGCATCGCTCACTCGCGAATCCATCGTCATTACCAGCTCTGTTCCGGACAATGTATCTCTCTTTACAACCTGTTGGGCATCAAAGGTATAAAAACCAAAGATAGAAAGTACTGAAAATATTTTTATGAAATTTCTCATTTAAACTTGTTTCTGCAAATTTAGAATAATTTGAAAATACAGCAACCATAGTTATTTAGAATAGTTACAAATTAAACCATAATGACATTTTCCCCTTTGTATATGCCGTTAAATTCATGTTAAAAATATTATTTTTGCGGGATTGATTACAGATTCAATATTTACTAACATAAGACAATTTAAATGATTAGTTGGAGAAAGCATTATAAAAAAGGGCTGATTGCGATAGGTTTATTGCTATCAACAAGTGCTTCAATTTACGGGCAAGAGGGCGATCCTGCAAATGGTGAGAAACTTTTTAAGGCAAACTGTACGGCATGTCACGCTTTAGACAAACAAGTTGTAGGACCAGCATTGAAAGGTGTGGTAGAAAGACTTAAATCTGAGCAGGGACTAGATACAGCTTGGCTTCACAAGTGGATTAAAGACAACAAAGCACTTAGAGCTTCTGGCGATAAGTATGCTAACGAAGTTTTTGAAAAGTACAACAAGACTGAAATGCAGGTCTTTCCTAATCTTGCAGATAAGGATATTGACGATATTTTAGCGTATACAACTAATCCTCCTGCACCTGTTGTAGAAGAACCTAAAAATCCGACAACAGAAACAGCTGGTGCTGCACCAGCAAACAATACTACTTCAAGTATCGTTATCATTTCACTTTTAGCAATTGCTGCTTTATTGGTTTGGATCTTAGTCAAACTGAGACAGTTAGTGAAATTAGGTCAGTCTGATGATTTAGCTGGACTTAACGAAACAAGAGTAAAATCTTTCAGTGAAATCTACGAAAAATACCACTACATCGGTAAAGGTCTTTTAGCTGTTTTAGCGATCTTGGCTACTTATGGTGTATGGAACTGGATCATGTGGATCGGTGTTTACAAAGGATATAAGCCTGAACAACCTATCTACTTCTCTCACAAAATTCACGCTGGAGAAAACAAAATCGACTGTCAATTGTGTCACTCAAGTGCTAAATACGGTAAGGTTTCTGAAATCCCTTCTATGAACGTTTGTATGAACTGTCACAGAACAATTTCTGAGTACAAAGGTAAATACATTGAGCCAGGAAAAGATAAAGCATTCTACGATGGAGAAATCCAGAAGATTTATGCTGCAACTGGTTGGGATGCAGAAAAACAACAGTACACAGGTAAAACAACTCCTGTAGAATGGACAAGAATTCATAATATGCCAGATTTCGTTTACTTCAACCACTCTCAGCACGTAGTAGCAGGTGAACAAGCGATTATCAACTCATTCAACAAGAAAAATCCTGACAACAAGATTGATGTTGTGTGTAAAGCATGTCACGGAAAAATTGATACAATGAATGTGGTACAAATGGCAAACGACTTCACTATGGGATGGTGTATCGAATGTCACAGAACTACAGAAGTTGATATGAACAACGGTTATAATAAAGAATACTTCAAAAATCTACACGAAAAGCTTAAAAAGCAATACCCTCAAGATGGTGGTAAGATTACTGTAGATGCAATTGGAGGTCTTGAGTGTGGTAAATGTCATTATTAATAACTAAAAAATCAGAAGTATAAATGGCTTCAAACAAAATACAATTTAGAAGTATTCACGAACTTAAAGACCCTTCCCTAAACGGTAAGCTGGCTCTTAAAGAGTTCCAAGAAGAAATTCCGGTAGAAGATTTCTTAGGAGATGCTGAGAAAAGTGATGCTAGTACAACAAGAAGAGATTTCTTGAAGTTATTAGGATTCTCTACTGCAGCAGTTACTTTAGCAGCTTGTGAGGCACCGGTAATCAAAACAATTCCTTATGTGGTAAAACCGCATGATATTATTCCGGGAGTTCCTAACTATTACGCTTCAACATATTTTGACGGTTTCGATTTCGCAAGTGTTTTAGTAAAAACCAGAGAAGGGAGACCTATCAAAATTGATCCGAATCCGGCAGCTGGTGATTTAGGTAAAACTAACGCAAGAGCTCAGGCAAGTGTACTTTCTCTTTATGATAATGATAAAGTAAAACAACCTAAGTTTGAAGGGAAAGACGAAACTTTTGATAAAGTAGATGATTTTGTAATCAAAGGTTTAGAAGAAGCTAAAGCTTCAGGTAAAAGAATCGTTTTATTATCTCACTCTTTTGCTTCGCCGACATTCAAAAAATTATTTGCTGAATTTAAAGCTAAATATCCTACCGCTGAACTGGTAACTTATGATGCAATTCCTTACGCTGCTTCTTTGGATGCTGCACAGGAAGTATTCGGACAGAGAGCTTTACCTGTTTATGACCTTAAAGGTTCTGAATTGGTGGTTGCTTTCCAAGCAGATTTCTTAGGAGAATACAATGCAGCAAGTTTAGAGACTTCTTACGCTGTAGCAAGAAAGCCGGGAGCAAACATGTTGAGACACATTCAGGTGGAATCAAACATGTCATTGACAGGTGCTAATGCAGATTCAAGATACAGATTAAAGCCAAGTGCTGTAAACAAAACTTTGGTTGAAGTTTACAACGCAATCGTTGGAGGTGGCTCTTCAGATAAATTAGCTAACGAGCTTGCTAAAGAATTATCAGCAAAAGGCAGCAAAGCTGTAGTTTTCGCTGATGGTTCTAAAGGTGCTCAGGTTTTAGCTCACTTAATCAACCAAAAATTAGGATCAGTAGCTTTCACTGGTAAAGCAAACTTCCTAAAAGAGTTTGACAAAGCAAGATTCCAGGAATTTTTAGGATGGGTAAATGGCGGACAAGTTGGTGTTTTAATCACGAACAACGTTGACCCAATTTATTCTCACCACAAAGGACAAGATTTCAAAAAATCTTTAGCTAAAGTTCCTTACGTTATTGCTGTCGCAGACAAGAAAAATGAAATGTATAAAGCAGCGAAGGCTGTAATTCCTGTAGCTAACTGGCTAGAATCTTGGGGTGATATTGAGCCTCAGTCTGGAGTTTATTCATTAATGCAGCCAACGATCCAGAAAATTTACAAATCAAGACAGATTGAAGAATCTCTATTGGTTTGGAAAAACGGAAAGAACAACGCAGCAAACAATTATTACGATTATTTAAAAGCGAATTCAGCTTCTGTTTTAGGTGGAACTTCATTCAATAAAGCTTTGTATAATGGTATCGTAGCTTCTACTAATGCAACTACTTTATCTTACGCTGGCGGAAACGCTGCACAGGCTGTTGCTGAACTAGGAAACTTTAAAGCTTCAGATTTAGAATTAGTTTTATATACTAAGACTTCAATAGGTGACGGAACTCAGGCAAACAATCCTTGGTTGCAGGAATTACCGGATCCATTGACAAGAATGTCTTGGGACAATTACTTAACGATTTCTCCGAAAGATGCGAAAGATTTAGGTATAGAAAATGATCTGAATGCAAGAATGCAGTTAGACGGTTCTATTGTAAATCTTACAGTAAACGGAGTAACAATAAAAGACGTTCCTGTATTTATTCAGCCGGGACAAGCAGACGGATCAGTAGGTCTTGCGCTTGGTTATGGTAAAAAAGATTCGGGAGCAACTGCAGATACAGGGGTAAATGCTTATCCTTTATTTGATGGTTCAAATCTTGTTATTTCTAATGTTAAAATAGAAAAAACAGGTGAAAGCCACGAGTTTGCAGGTATTCAGCTTCAAAACACTCTAATGGGTCGTTATGATATTGCTAAAGAAGTTCCGTTAACGGAATACTTAAATGTAGCATTTGATGATGAACACCACGGATGGAACAAGCCATTGGAATATCACACCATCAGCGGTGCATTACCAGCAGGTAAAATTGACCTTTGGGATGCATTTGATGATACAGACGGTCCTCACTTTAACTTATCAGTTGACTTGAACTCTTGTACTGGTTGTGGAGCATGTATTATTGCTTGTCAGGCAGAAAACAATGTTCCAGTTGTTGGTAAAGAAGAGATCAGAATGTCTAGAGATATGTACTGGTTGAGAATTGACCGTTACTATTCTGCAAAAGAAAAAATCGAGACTAAAGAAGGTGTTGAAAGAGGCTTAAATGTTCCTCAATTGTACGACATCTTGATTGAACCAAATGAAAGTCCAGATGTAATCTTCCAGCCGGTAATGTGTCAGCACTGTAACCACGCTCCTTGTGAAACGGTATGTCCGGTAGCGGCTACTTCACACGGTAAGCAAGGTCAAAACCACATGGCATACAACAGATGTATTGGTACAAGATATTGTGCAAACAACTGTCCGTACAAAGTAAGACGTTTCAACTGGTTTACATATAACCTGAATGACCGTTTTGATTTTAATCAAAATAACGATTTAGGAAGAATGGTACTTAACCCGGATGTTGTTGTAAGAACAAGAGGGGTAATGGAAAAATGTTCATTGTGTATCCAACAAACTCAGGCTACCATCTTAAATGCTAAGAAGGAAAACAGAAAAGTAACAGATAATGAATTTAAAAATTCAGTAGCTTGTGCTTCGGCTTGTTCAACAGGATCACTGATGTTTGGAGACATGAATGACAAAGAATCTGAAGTGAGAGAATTATATTCTAGCAACAGAAGATATCATTTACTTGAAGAGATCGGCACAAAACCAAACGTGTTCTATCACACTAAAGTAAGAAACAGAGCAGAAAATTAAAGTTTAAATAATAAATAGGTAAAAAATGTCAGGACATTACGAAGCTCCGATAAGGGAACCTCTGATTATTGGTCACAAAACTTATCACGATATCACAGAAGATATTGCACGACCTATCGAAGAAAGAGCAGGAAAATTATGGTGGGTATCACTATATGCAGCCTTAGTTCTATTCATCTACGGATTCGGCTGTATCGCCTACACTATCGGGACAGGTATTGGAGCATGGGGGCTTAACAGAACTATTAACTGGGGTTGGGATATTACCAACTTCGTATGGTGGGTAGGTATCGGTCACGCCGGAACACTTATCTCCGCAGTATTATTATTATTTAGACAGCGTTGGAGAATGTCTGTAAACCGTTCAGCGGAAGCGATGACGATCTTCGCAGTTGTACAGGCAGCAATCTTCCCGGTTATCCACATGGGTAGAGTTTGGGTAGGATATTGGGTATTCCCTCTTCCTAACCAGTTTGGTTCTCTTTGGGGGAACTTTAACTCTCCTCTACTTTGGGACGTATTTGCAATCTCAACATATTTCTCAGTATCAACAGTATTCTGGTTTATGGGATTGATTCCTGACTTTGCAATGATCAGAGACAGAGCAAAAACTCCTTGGACTAAGAAAATTTATACATTCCTTGCCTTTGGTTGGGGTGGTAAAGCAAAACACTGGCAGAGATTCGAAGAATTATCTTTGGTATTGGCAGGTTTGGCTACTCCATTAGTATTCTCGGTACACACGACGGTATCTTTTGACTTTGCTACGTCAGTAATTAAAGGATGGCACTCTACGATTTATCCTCCTTACTTCGTTGCAGGAGCAATCTTCTCAGGATTTGCAATGGTACAGACCCTATTGTTGATCGCTAGAAAAGTTTGTCATCTAGAGGACTACATCACAATGTATCATATTGAAATTATGAACATCGTAATCATCTTAACAGGTGGTATGGTAACGGTAGCTTACGGAACAGAATATTTCATCGGATGGTACTCTGGTTCTCGATATGAAGATTTTACTTATCTTTCTCCGGGTGCTGCAACAGGACCGTACTGGTGGGCTTTCTGGGCATTGATTACATGTAACTTGATTATTCCTGCATTATTCTGGTTCAAGAGAATAAGAACAAATATTATTGCAACATTTGTTATCGCATTGATCATCAACATCGGTATGTGGTTTGAGCGTTTTGACATCATCGTTATCAACCTTTCAAGAGATTACTTGCCAGGATCTTGGACGATGTTTAAACCAACCATTATCGACGTAGGTGTATACTTAGGAACTATCGGATTCTTCTCTGTATTATTCTTATTATATGCAAGAACATTCCCTGTAATTGCACAGGCCGAATTAAAATCGATTTTGAAAATCTCAGGTGAAACTTATAAAGCAAAAGAAGGAGATGAGCACCACTAAAATTGTATACGGACTTTATGCGGACGACGACGATCTAATGAACGGAGTTAAAGCATTCAACGATAAAGGAATCGCAATAAACGAAGTTTATACTCCATTCCCTGTTCACGGGCTAGATAAAGCTTTAGGTTTAAAGAAAACAAGAATTTCTGATGCTGCATTTATCTACGCTTTGTATGGTGTAAGTATTGGCGCAACAGTTACTTGGTACGTTATGAATCATGACTGGCCTCAGAATATTGGTGGTAAACCAGCTTTTGAATGGTCCAGAAACATGCCTGCATTTGTAGTTCCAATGTTTGAATTAATGGTGTTCTGTGCAGCACACATGATGTCTCTAACTTTCTTAGTTAGAAACAAAATGTATCCTGGTGCTCCGGCTCAGAACCCAGATCCAAGAACTACAGATGATAAATTCATGATGGAATTTATTACTGAAGATGTAGAATCTATTAAGCAGCTGCTTGTTGATACGGGAGTTGAAGAAATAACTGTTAAAGATGCTTAAAATGAAAAAGAATGTACTAAAAATTACAGCAGTTTTAGGTTTAACAGCAGTTTTACTTAATTCTTGCGGACCGAAAGAAAATACACCATTGGTATATTTCCCGGATATGTACTTTCCGGTAGCTTACGATCCTTTGATGAAAGCTCAGGATGCATATTCAGATCATGAAAATGAGATTCCTGCATTTGTTAGAAATAATGGCGCTACAGGTCTTTCTCCAGTAGAAGGTTCTGTTGCTCAAAATAAAGACGGTGTTTTTGAAGAAGGTAAACTTCCAAAAAATCCGGATGAGTATAACGCAGGTTATGATGCTTCAAAATCATTAACTTCTTCTCCTTTGAATCCTGCTAACGCTGCGAAAGATATCGAAAGAGGTAAAATGTTATTTGATCGTACTTGTTCAGCGTGCCACGGAACTGGTGGTGACGGACAAGGGCCAATTGTTCAAAGCGGAGCATACTCAGGTGTACCAAATTATGCAGACAGAGAAATCACTGTAGGTTCTGTTCATTATGTATTAACTAACGGTAGAAATGCAATGGGTTCTTATGCAGGACAATTGAACGCTGGAGACAGATGGAGAGTTGCAATGTATGTGATCAACGCTTTCAAAAAAGGCGCACCGGCAGCAGCTTCAGCTACAGCAGCAAAAACAGATTCTACCGCAACTAAAAAATAAGAAAAGAAATGTATAGTTTTTCACCAAAATTAAAATCAACTTCTATAATACTTCTTGTTGTAGGTTTAGTTCTATTTGGAATCGGTTATTTCATGAATCATGGATTGACTCAAGAAAAAATAGAACATATGATGGAGGCAGTACACTCTGCAGGTCACGATGCACCTACTCACTCTAGTGAGATGATAGGACCTCAGGATCACGCTTCACATCTTGAACATGCTACAATGCAGGTTCATAACCAACCTTTAGCAGCAATTCATTTTGTAGCAGTGTTTTTCTTCGGAGTAAGTTGTGCGGTATTGTTTTTCTACTGTATTCAGCACGCAGCTCACGCAGGATGGCCAATTATTATCACAAGAGTAATGGAAGCTATTGCTTCTTATATTCCTTACGGAGGAGCTATCTTAATAATATTAATGTTATTGAATATCTTCCACCAAGGTCACCTATTCCACTGGATGGATCCGGACTTAACAGATCCTAACTCAGCTCATTTTGATGTGATCTTATTTGAAAAGAAAAGATTCTTAAATATTCCTTTCTATGCTATCAGAACTTTGATCTACGTAATCGGAGCTTCATTCTTCGCATGGAAATTGAAAGCACAGTCTAAAAAAGTAGATGATACAAAATCTTTGGTTGAGTATCAGTTCCTTTACAGATGGGCAGTAGGATATATCGCATTCTTCGGGTTTGCTTCTGCAGCTTGGGCTTGGGACTGGTTGATGTCTATTGACCCTCACTGGTATTCTACAATGTATATCTGGTATTCTATGGTTAGCTGTCTTTCTAGTGGTATCGCTGTAATTATCTTACTAAGTGTTTACCTTAAGAAAAACGGATTCTTGCCACAGTTCAATGACAATCACTTGCACGATTTAGGAGTTTTCCTTTTTGCTACAAGTATGCTTTGGACGTACACATGGTTTGCTCAGTTTATGCTATATTGGTATGCAAACGTACCGGAAGAGGTAAATTACTTCTTCGGTAGATTCCAACACTACGGAGTCACTTTCTTGCCAATGTTGATCATCAACTTCTTATTACCATTATTAGTATTGGTAAGTTCTAGCATCAAGAGAAACTACAAAGTGGTTACTATTATGGCTGTTGTCGTAATCTTAGGTCACCTATTAGATTACTTTAATATGGTAATGCCGGGAACAGTTGGTCCATATTGGAACACTCCAGAAGTACTTTTATTAGTATTGGGATCTGTATTATTTGTTGCAGGATTATTTATCTTCACAGTAATGTCTGCATTATCTAAATTGAAATTAATTCCGACAGGTAATCCTTACCTTCACGAATCTGAAATTTATGAGTATCCTTTCTAAGGACTTGTAACAAAATAAAATTTTAAAAGACTGATTTATAATAAATCAGTCTTTTTTTTGTAATCTAAGGCAACCTTTTCTAAAATTCGTTGTCTTAATAATAAATAAACCTAAATAATAAGCCATGAAAAAAACTCAACTGCTCTCTTTGCTATTTATTTTATTGCTCAACTTTGTAAGCGCACAAACCACAACTTTTCTTTCGGAGAAAACAAGCCAACCCTTGCCAAAAGTTTCCGTATTCGGAAAAGACGGAAGCATCGTCGCCTATTCTGACATTGACGGAAAAATTGAAAGAAAAACATTAACTCCATCACAGGAAAAATTTCAACTAGTCTATGAGAATATATCACTCGGAGCATTTTCTTATGCAGAATTGGATAAAGATGTTGTAAAACTAAATGACAGAGTAAAAGATATTGAAGCCGTTGTCATCAAAAACAATAAACCTGCAAAATATGTTTTAGTAAAAGGAAACTTTAATGCTTATGTTACTTTAAACAATAAATTAAACTGTTATGTAGATGGAATCGTGACCTACGTTTTCGATAATAAAACCAAAAAAGTAAAAAGCACAAATATTGAGCAGTATAGAATTTTCAGATTAGAAGGTGCTAAAAACGAGAAAAAAGAAATGAGTTCTTGGGATTACAATTCGTTTCTTGATCTACCCAAATTAAAAAGTGTAGGAAACATCGAAGAATACAAACAAAAAAATACAAAAGTAAAAGAACTTAAAGGAACAACTAAAGATGAAATCGAAATTACCGGCGAAGCTCTTCAGGAAAAAGAATTCGCGTTTTTTGGCTACCGTTTCTTTGACGTAAGAGGAATCATTAATATTTCCTACGAAAAAGACTCAAAGAAAACTTTAAGAGATTTATTAGAATCAAATGAAATTGCCTTCATCAAACTGAAACATAAAACTGAGCCAGATTATAACCAAGTTATCGTTTACAGAAATTTCCATCCTACAGAGTTAGATTTTAGTTATAAAAATGATGTAGAAAAAGTGAAATATGACAAAAACGTCAGCAACTACAAAACCAAGTATTGGCAGGATGCATCGTTCCCGAATATGCAGACCATTTTTAGTACCTTCTTCAAAGAAGATTTAAAGGAAAAAGAAAACAAAAAATAAAAAATCTGTATTCATAAAGGTTTTACTAAATTTGCATCAAACCATAAACAAATGAAAAAGGTAACTTTTCTACTGCTATTTAGTTTACTTCTTTTTACAGCTTGTAAAAAAGACCATGCCGATGCAACTACGACTCAGACTTTACAATCGAGCATCAATGACATGGCATCAAGCCTTACAACCATTAAACAAATCAAATTTAATGAAGCTTTATATATTCTAAAAACTTTCGGTGTAGAAGCTGAAGGTGATGTGAATGAGTTGAAAGCTTTAGGACAGCTGATTGACGGAAAAAAAGTTCCGGAGATTTTATCAATGGCAGATCAGGTGGCTCAGAAAAACGGTATTGAGTGGGCAAGTACAGCTCCGCCTTCATTAGGAGAAATGAATATCTTCGGTGACGAAACGGCAAAAGAAAGCGACCCGAATGATGTAAAAGCAAACTCTCTAAATATTGTAACTCAATTAAGCGGCGATACCGGAAACGGACCGACAGCTATACAAATTATTCCTAGATTGGTAGATAATGCAGGAAGACCTATTGTTTTCAATGGTGCAGCTTTAGAAACTACTTTAGAAGTTTTCAGCAATGGTGTGAAGCTTTCAACGGCTAAAAATCTGATGTTGGATAATAATTTCAGAGGTTTTAATCTTAGATTTTCATCTTTATTGGCATCTAAAATTGTTGACAATAAAATTGACATCACAGTTTCTGTAAAAACAACAGCGAAGACTTTCAAAATGTCAAAAATCGGATTGGATGTAAATCCTAACGCATTGAAAGTTCCTGAAGTTCCAAAAACAGATTCAACAATGGTGGTACAAGATCCGAATGCAGTAATTGATCCGACTAATCCAACAGGAACAACTGGTACTGTTACAGATCCAAATACTACTACACCGACTCAGCCAAAGCAGCCAACTGCTGATCCGAAAAATACAGTAAGCAAATTTTTAAATAATGTAAGCTCACAAAATTTAAAAGCAGCATTTGATTCATCAAGCAACCCAAGCTGGGGAAGCTATGAGTCATTCTCAAACCCGACTTCAGGCTTTGGAGCTGTGAAAAATGTGAGTGTGAAAAACATTACAACAAATGCCACAAATCCTAACGCAGCAAGTGTAAATGCAACGTACGATGTGACGGATAAAAATGGAAGAACAACTTCTCTTAAAGCAACTTTCGGACTGAAAAGCGTGAACGGAGAATGGAAAATTTCAAGTTATAAAATCAATCCATAAAACATGGCATCACAAGAACTGATACGAAAATTGGAAAACACGATTGAAAATATCGCAGACTTTCCGATTCCTGGAATTCAGTTCAAAGATATTTCGCCCATTTTTTTAGACACAAAACTTTACCAAGAAGTTATTGAAGATTTGGTTAAATTCAGCAAAGGCAAAGTAGATGCAGTTTGCGGAATTGAAAGCCGTGGTTATCTTTTCGGGATTGCCATCGCAGTAGCTTTGGATGTTCCGTTTATTTTAATCAGAAAAAGAGGCAAGCTTCCGCCGCCGATTATTTCAGAAAAATATGATTTGGAATACGGAAGTGCAGAAATAGAAACCCGTGAAGGTCAAATCAAAAAAGGTCAGAGAATTTTAATTCATGATGATCTTTTAGCAACAGGAGGAACTACAGAAGCAGCAGCAAAATTGGTTGAAAAGCAAGGAGCAAAAGTCGTTCAGTTTAGTTTTCTGATTGGTTTAAAAGATCTAAAAGGTGAAGAAAAGCTCAAGAAATTTGATGCGGAAATTTATCATACTTTAGAATATTAAAAATTTACAATCATTAATTCTTTTATTTAAATCATAGAAAAATTAATGGAAAAATAAAGAAATTACAATTCATTTAATAATACCTGCAAAGTATTTTGTAAATCACTCAGAAACAATTAAATTTGCAGTTCAATTTTTTAAGAATTTATGGCAAAATTGGGAAAAAATGCTCCAAATGAGCAAGAAGGTAAAGAAACAGTAGAATTTTTTAAAGACCTTGACAGAGAGGCTTTAAACACAGAAAGATTCTTAGAAAAATATCAAAAACCATTAAGTGCTGCTTTTATTGGTTTAGTTGTAGGAGTTTTAGCTTATTTCGGATACCAGCAATTTGTGGTAGCTCCAAAGAATGCTGAAGCGGTAAAAACGTATTTAGCTGCTCAGAAAAATCTTACAGAAGGTAAAGATAAAGAAGCTTTAGGTGGGAAATCTGCTGCTAATCCTGGTTACCTAGGAACTTACAACGAATATTCTTCAACTAAAATAGGTAAACTTTCTGCTTACAATGCAGGTTTATTGAAATTTAAAGAAGGGAAATTTCAGGAGGCTTTTGATCTTTTAGATAAATTTTCTTCTGACAACAAAACATTGATGGCGATGAAGTATGGCGCAATGGCTGATGCAAAATCTGGTCTTAACAAAAATGACGAAGCATTATCTTTATTAGACAAAGCTGCTTCGGCTTCAGATGATCCTTATACATCTTACTTCTTCACAAGAAAAGCAGGAATCGTTGCTTTGGGAATGAAGAAAAATGCAGAAGCTAAAAAATATTTCGCAGCAATTGACGAAAAATATCAGGACTACGACAACGGAATGTCTGATTCTTATATTGAAATGACTAAATATTACTAAACATGGCAACAGTTAATCTTTCAGATTACAAGCCACTTCATATAAATAATGCCGAGGATTTTTCTATCGGCATTGTTTTTTCTGAGTGGAATGACTTTGTAACTTATAATCTACGTGATGCGGCTTTAGAAATTCTTGAGAAAGAAGGCGTAAAGTCTGAAAACATCAAATTATTTTCCGTTCCGGGAGCTTTTGAATTGAACTATGCTAGCATGCAGCTTTGCAAAGAGCGTAAATTTGACGCAGTAATTGCTATCGGATGTGTGATCAGAGGTGAAACTCCGCATTTTGATTTTGTTTGTGACGCAGTCGCACAGGGAATTAAAGACTGCAATATCTTAACCGATACTCCAACGATTTTCTGCGTTTTGACAGATGACACTAAAGAACAATCGATCGCAAGAAGCGGTGGTGATCTTGGAAACAAAGGCGTAGAAGCAGCAGTGACCGCTTTAAGCATGATTAATTTTAAAAGAAATCTTTCTGATAAAAAAGGTAACATCGGTTTTGGAAAGTAAAACCAGAATCTACTGAAATAAAAAAGGAGCTTTTACAGCTCCTTTTCTTTTATATAAATTTTATTTGAGTCGATCAAATGAGGAATAAATCTACTCTGATTATTAGTAATTAAATGTACACTTTCTCTGATCCCGATTCCGGCAGCTTCCTGACCAATCACCCAACTTCCGATGACAGGATAATTTCCGTCGAAGTTTGGGAGGTTAAACAATTGCTGATAAATAAAACCTTCTTTTCCGTAATCACCTTCATTCTCTTCTATCGCAATATTATTTTTAAATAAACTCACATTGGCTCCTTCTCTTGAATAAATTGGTTTTTTAACGTAATCTTTTAAATGCTTCGGTTCAAAATAACATTCCAATAAATATGGATGATTCGGGAACATTTCCCATAGGATCGGCAAAATAGCTTTTGAGGAAAGAAGAATTTTCCATGCCGGCTCCATCCATTGAGATCTGAAATTATTGCTGATCAATTTTTCGCCAAAACCATCTTGCAGAATCCATTCGTAAGGATATAATTTAAAAATATATTCCATAACGGTTCTGTCGCCTGCAATGAATTCTTGAATATCTTCTGCCCAACCGATATCCTGAATCGGAATAAATTCTGTTTCGAAACCTGCTTGTGTAGCACAATCCCTCAAATATTCCACATTCGTTACATCTTCAATATTCGTTAATGAAGCAAAATAAATATAATGCGGATTCATGTATTTTTTAAGATACGTCCAGTAATCAACCAACTTTTCATGGATTGAATTGAACTGATCTTTGTACGGAAACATCTCCTGCAGCCAATACCACTGAATGACCGAAGCTTCATATAAAGAGGTCGGCGTGTCTGCATTAAACTCAAGCAATTTTAAATTTTCGCCATCAAAACCAAAATCAAATCTCCCATAAATAGACGGATGATCTTCTTCCCAACTTGTAATAATATAATTTCTAAACCATTCGGGAATATTGAATTTATCCCAAAGATTTTTTTCAATAATATAATCAACAGCCTGAAGACACATCTGCCACAATTCTGCAGTTGCATTTTCTATTTTGTTGATTTCTTCTGATGAGAATTCGTAATAATGACTTTCATCCCAATAAAGTCCTTCCAAAGAATGATAGCCAAACCCGAGGTTTTCAAGTTTATGTTCCCAGTTTTTCCGGAATTGTGATTGTATTCTCTTCATAATTACGATGATGCTCTAAAACCACTTCTACCCAATCCTCCTCTCACGACATTTCCTTTGTAAGAACTTCTGCCAATATTCGACTTTGAACTGATTGCATCACTGTAATATCCCGCTCTTTGATAAGCGCCGTTGCTGTAAGCACCATAAGGACGGAATGCATGATATAGCAAGAAACCAGTCATGAAACCATGTGATCTGGAATATGATGCCGTAGTATCTGATCTCATGTATACCTTTTTTTCTTTCCCCCACTCTTCTTTTGGTTTTTCCTGAGAACAAGCCGCAAGAATCCCTGTGACGAAAAGCAATTTTATAGAACTTGATTTTTTCATTACTGCACGGTTATATAAAATTCGTAATCTTTTTTCACCTTAGCATCATGCTCATTACCACTTTCATCTTCCACGATCTGCAAGGTATCTCCCAAACTCGGAATGGTATCTCTTTTTATAATTTCTTTAAAAAGTTTATTGTTTTTCCAGATTTTGTGCTTTGTTATTAAAACATCTGCCGTATCAATATGCTGCACAGAAAGTTCGGTTTCGATGGCTGATTTTTTATCAACGTTTTCCACTGTATCCTCTTTAGATTCACTGTCGTTACAAGCCGCAATAGTGATTAAGCTTAAAAACAAAAGAGCAATTTGAATTTTTCTCACTTTAATTGTAATTTTTGACAAAAATATTATTTAATATTTTAAATTTACATATAAAAATAACAAACAAATGAAATGGACAGACGACAGAAGTGGCAACGTAGATGACAGAAGAGGATCCGGCGGCGGTGGCGGCGCCATTGTAGGGGGCGGTTTAGGAACAATCATCATTGCTGCAATCGTATTTTTTCTTGGAGGAGATCCTTCGGCAATTCTTTCTTCAAGTGGAAGTTCATCACCAAGAACCGAGCAGCGAGAACTGAGTCAAGGAGACCTGCAAGTGGGGGAATTCGTTAAAATGATTACTGCTGAAAACGAAGAAACTTGGACTAAAATTTTTGCCGAAAACGGTATGCAATACAAACCAGCCAGAGTTGTCTTGTTTAGAGAAGGTACAAATTCCGGTTGTGGACAAGCACAGTCCGCAATGGGACCATTTTATTGCCCAACCGATCAATCTGTTTATATGGATATGAGTTTCTTTCAGGAACTTCAGTCAAAATTCGGAGCAAAAGTCACAGAGTTTACCATCGCTTACGTAATGGCTCACGAAATGGGACATCATGTACAAAATCTTCTAGGAACTTTAGATAAAACAGACCAATTAAGAAGAAGCGGAAGATATTCTGAAGCACAACTTAATCAGGTTTCTGTAGCTACTGAACTTCAGGCTGATTTCTATGCCGGACTTTGGGCAAGATATTCTAACGAGAGAGAGAAATTTCTTGAACCGGGCGATTTAGAATCTGCAGTTGAAGCAGCAGAAGCTGTAGGTGACGATAATATTCAGAAAAGATCACAAGGTTATGTGAATCAGGAAAGTTTTACACACGGGTCATCAGCCCAACGTAAAGAATGGTTTATGAAAGGATATAACTCTGGAGACATCAAACAAGGAGATACCTTTAATCAACTTTTAAGATAACAAAAAGGACTGAAGAAAATTTCTTCAGTCCTTTTTTATTATTTCAGTTCAATCGGATTGCTGTTTCTTTTGCTTCTTCTTTAGCTCTTTCTTCCATTCGCTTTCTCATGTCTGCAGGATTTTGGTTTCCACCGCCGCCGATTCTCATTGGAGGAGAAATTCCACCGCCACGTTGATTATTCATGAAAGACATCGGGTCAGTTTTAAATTTTTCCTGTTGTTTTACGTAATCAGTTCTTTTAACTTTAATAACATTTCCGAATGTTGTCATTTCAGGAAAATCAGCAATTTTATAATTTTTCATTAAATCAAATGAATAATCTCCGTTAGCATCTTCAGCTTTCACAACCAAACCTGGAAGTCCGCTGAATTTATAAGGACCGTCTTGATAAGGAAGATCTGTTGTGAACCATGCCGTCCATTTTCTTCCGCCAAACTCGGTTTCGGCTTTTTGCACTTTATATTCACCAATTTTTGTGGTTTCAGATAAAATTTTCCAATTCAGAGGTCGATCTTCTTCGTATGAATATTGATCTCTTCCCAAACGGTCTTTATATAAGGTTTTCTGATTTTTTTTATCTTTTTCAATGGAATAATTGATATTCGTTCTCAAACCTTCCATTTGTTCTCTGTTAAAACCTCTTGCACCACCGCTTTGAAAATTGGCTTTCATCACTGAATCTCTTTTAATCCTGTTTTCAGAATAGAACATGGATTTTTCTGCAGATATATCTAAATATGCATTTTCAGTTTTAATATCAGTTTTGTTATTGACATCTGGTTTTGAAGTTACCTGATAAACAAATCTGTTAGTTTGTGCGAAAGTAGCCTGTGCAAGCAAGACTACAGCAAGAATGCCTAATTTTTTCATTATTTTCCTGATTTATAGTTTTGATTTTAAATATGCATCAAAGTTAAACCATCGATGATAAAAATCGATAAAATAAAAACGACGATTTTTATATACTGATTATTGTTCGTATTTTTGCACTATTAAATCATTCTAAATAAATACAATGATAAAAGTTTCAGATTATGCTAAGGAAAAAGCCATTCAACTGATGACAGAAGATGGTTTTAATCCGGCAGAAGATTATATAAGAGTTGGGGTAAAGAGCGGAGGTTGTTCTGGTTTGGAATATGTTTTGGGTTTTGACAACAAAAAAACAGATACCGATCAGATTTTCGAAGACAATAACATCAAAATTGTGGTAGAAAAAAAATCTATTCTTTATTTAGCAGGTACTATCCTCGAATACTCAGGTGGATTGAATGGAAAAGGATTTGTTTTTAACAATCCTAATGCAGCCAGAACGTGTGGTTGTGGTGAGAGTTTTAGCTTATAATTAGACATTGGAAGTACTGATTTAGAATACTCTAAATCTTAAATCTAATCTCTAAAATCTATTAAAATGAGTAAATATACTGAAGACGACTTACGTGTCGATTTAGAAAATAAAAAATACGAATTCGGTTGGGAAACCATACTCGATTACGAAGATTTCCCAATTGGTCTAAACGAAGACATCGTCCGTGCTATTTCTGCTAAAAAAGAAGAACCGGAATGGATGACAGAATGGCGTTTAGAATCATTCAAGATTTGGTTGAAAATGACTGAGCCTGAGTGGGCAAACATCAAATACACAAAACCAGATTTTCAGGCAATTAAGTATTACGCTGCACCGAAAGCTAAACCAGAATTGGCAAGCTTAGACGAAGTGGATCCTGAATTATTGGCTACTTTCGCCAAATTAGGAATCAACATCGAAGAACAGAAAAGACTTTCAAATGTTGCCGTAGATATTGTAATCGATTCTATCTCTGTAAAAACAACTTTTCAGGATACCTTAGCAGAAAAAGGAATTATTTTCTGTTCAATTTCCGAAGCGATCAAAAATCATCCGGACTTAGTAAGAAAATATCTTGGAAAAGTAGTTCCTAGAGGTGATAACTTTTATGCAGCATTGAATTCCGCAGTATTTTCTGACGGAAGTTTCTGCTACATTCCAAAAGGGGTGAGATGTCCTATGGAATTATCAACCTATTTCCGTATCAATCAGTCCGGAACAGGTCAGTTTGAAAGAACACTTGTCATCGCTGATGAAGGAAGTTATGTTTCTTATCTTGAAGGTTGTACAGCTCCGTCGAGAGACGAAAATCAGCTTCACGCAGCAGTTGTAGAACTGATCGCGATGGATAATGCTGAAATTAAATATTCAACAGTGCAAAACTGGTACCCAGGAAATGAAGAAGGAAAAGGAGGAGTTTTCAACTTTGTAACCAAAAGAGGATTGTGCGAAACAAAAGCAAAAATCTCATGGACACAAGTAGAAACAGGATCTGCTGTAACATGGAAATATCCGTCTTGTATCTTAAAAGGTGACGGTTCTATCGGTGAGTTCTACTCTATCGCAGTAACCAACAATCATCAGTATGCCGATACAGGTACAAAGATGATTCACATCGGTAAGAATACAAAATCAACAATTATTTCGAAAGGAATTTCTGCAGGAAAATCTCAAAACTCATATAGAGGATTGGTAAAAGTGATGCCTTCTGCAAAAGGAGCCAGGAACTTTTCACAATGTGACTCACTTTTAATGGGTAACGAATGTGGAGCGCATACTTTCCCTTATATCGAAATTAAAGATCCTACTGCACAGCTAGAACACGAAGCTACCACTTCAAAAATTGGTGAAGACCAGATTTTTTACTGTAACCAGAGAGGTATCGATACCGAAAGAGCAATTGCGTTGATTGTCAATGGTTTCAGTAAAGAAGTTTTAAATAAATTACCAATGGAATTTGCCATTGAAGCTCAGAAATTACTTGAGATTTCTTTGGAGGGTTCTGTAGGATAATTTGATTTTATCGCAAAGTAAAACAAAGATTTTTTTTAAAAGCGATTCGCTTATTTTAAGATAAACTAAGCCGCTAACGCTTAGGAAAGAAATACAATCGAAATTAATTTTCAACTTGTATCTTTGCGAAAAACAAACAAATGACAGAAAATGAGATTTCAAAAATTGTATTTGGAAGCGGATTAAAGATTCATAGAAAATTAGGTGTTGGTTTATTTGAAACCATTTATGAAGATTGTTTATTTTATGAATTACGGAAAGAAGGATTAATAGTTGAAAAACAGAAATTCCTGAATATCCAATATGAAGAACTTATTTTAGAAAGAGCTTTCAAAATGGATTTGTTAATTGAAAATAAAGTCGTTTTAGAAATTAAATCAGTAGAAAGCTTAAATAATTTTCATGCTTTACAGTTAAAAAATTATTTGAGAATCGGAAATTTTAAATTAGGGATGCTTTTAAATTTTAATTCTCAACTTTTTAAGGACGGTGTTAGAAGAATAGCAAACAATCTTGATGAAATTTAAATATTAAAAAAAGAAATAGTATTTCCTCGCTAAGCGTTAGCGCCTTTGTTTATCTTTTAAAGATAACACAGGAGACAAATAAAAATCTTTGTCTAACCTTGCGATAAATTAAAAATATATGTTAAACATTAAAAACTTACATGCCAGAATTGAAGATGGCGCGCAAATATTAAAAGGTATCAATCTTGAAATCAAGCCGGGCGAAGTTCATGCGATCATGGGACCCAACGGAGCGGGAAAATCTACTCTTTCTTCTGTGATTGCAGGAAAAGAAGATTACGAAGTAACGGAAGGAGAAATCCTTTTTCAAGGTGAAAACATTATTGAAGATGCTCCTGAAGAGAGAGCGCACAAAGGAATTTTCCTTTCATTTCAGTATCCGGTAGAAATTCCGGGAGTTTCTGTGACGAATTTCATTAAAGCTGCTTTAAACGAAAACAGAAAAGCAAACGGATTGGAAGATATGCCTGCAAAAGAAATGCTGGCTATGATTCGTGAAAAATCTGAGAAATTAGGAATTAAAAAAGATTTCCTTTCAAGATCATTGAACGAAGGATTTTCGGGAGGTGAAAAGAAAAGAAACGAGATTTTCCAGATGATGATGCTGAATCCTAAATTGGCGATTCTTGACGAAACAGATTCCGGATTGGATATTGATGCCTTGAGAATCGTTGCAGACGGTGTAAACCAGTTTAAAAACGAAGGAAATGCAGTTCTTTTGATTACGCATTATCAAAGATTGCTAAATTATATTGAGCCTGATTATGTACACGTTTTAGCGAACGGAAAAATCATTAAGACAGGTGACAAATCTTTAGCTTTAGAATTAGAAAGCAAAGGGTACGACTGGTTGCTTAACTAATAAAATATTTTTGGTTAAGTTTTTTATCAATCCTTAGTCGAAAAGGCAGTGAAAAACTGCGATATTGATACAAATTAAATTTATAATAAAGGTGTGATGGCCGAAATATCAGTAATGGCTTTATACGATCAAACAATAGAAAATCACAGTGAATTTTTGGAGAGTCTGCGTCATAGATTTTTAGATGACGACAGAAAAACGGCGCTTCAGAAATTTGCAATCAAAGGTTTTCCTACCAAGAAAGACGAAGAATACAAGTATACCAACATCAAAGAAATCACGGAGAAAGATTACAATTTTTTCCCGAAAGAAAGTCACAACATCACCAAAGAACAGCTTGATGAGCTGCATTTGGGAGAAGAAAATTTTGACTGGATTGTCTTTGTAAACGGTCAGCTTCACAAAGAGCTTTCAAACATTTCTATCGAAAATGCAGAATTTTTATCTTTCAACTATGCTTTGAATGATGAGAATCACAAAGACGTTTTCGATAAATATTTTAATACGATTGCCGCAAAAGATTTAGCTTTTACAAATTTAAATCAGGCGTATTGCAAATACGGATTTTTCTTGAAAGTCCCGAAAAATGTGATCATTGAGAAACCGATTCACGTTTTTTACCTTTCTCAAAATCAGGAAGAAAACACGTTCTACAATACAAGAAACTTATTGATTGTAGAAGAAGGAGCAAAAGTAGAAATCATCGAAAGTCATCATAATTTTGATGAGAGTTTTGTGTTTACCAATTCGGTAACTGAAATTTTCACGTATCAGAATGCAAAAGCAGACTGGCACAAAATTCAGAACGACAGCGATACTTCTTATTTGGTAGATCATACGTTTGCAAAACAAGAAAGAGATAGCTTAACGACTGTGAATACGTTTACTTTTGGAGGAAAGATCATCAGAAACAATCTTGATTTTATTCATAACGGAGAAAATATCAACTCTTTCATGAACGGAATTACGATTATCGGGAAAGATCAGTTGGTCGATCACCATACAGCGGTTCACCATAATACTCCAAACTGTCAGAGTTACCAGAACTACAAAGGTATTTACAAAGATAAATCTCACGGTGTTTTTAACGGAAAGGTTTTTGTAAACAAGATTGCTCAGAAAACCAACGCTTATCAGCAAAATAACAACGTTTTATTAAGCGAAGGAGCAACAATCGACACCAAGCCGCAATTGGAGATTTTCGCAGATGATGTGAAGTGTTCTCATGGTTGTACAGTTGGTCAACTCAATAAAGATGCATTATTCTATCTAAGAGCAAGAGGTATTTCTAAAAAGAAGCTCAGGCATTATTGCTTTACGCTTTTGCCAATGACGCAATGCAGAACATCGACATTGAGCCATTAAAAGTAAAAATCGAGCAACTTTTAGCCGAAAAACTTGAAGTTACAATGGAATTTTAAATTTCCATTTGAATACATAAAAGAAAAGCACTTCGATTGAAGTGCTTTTTTAGGTTTTATCCTGAAAACGTTTCTTATTTCTTCATCCAAGACTGTTGTTCTTTTTTATCAGAAGCCTTTTTTCCATTATCAATATTGTATGCTAGCCCAACACCTAAAGTTTGTTTTAACTGGGTTTTCTGAATCTGATTATGATCATACAATACATCAACAGTAATATTTGATGAGATATATTTATTGATTTTCATATTCAATACTGCACCGTATGCAAGTACTAATCTTTCAGGATGATCCAAATAATTTGAAAAAACAGAAGCCGTATTGGTTAAATTGATATTTTCCATTAATTTCAATTTATAAACCGCTGTACCCAAGAAACCAAATTGAAATAATGAGGCATCACCATCATTTTTCAACCCATAATTTCCGGCCGTCTGCAGTTCTTCATCTAATACAAAAGTAATTCTCGCATTGGCAGGGCGTAAAGTCATTGTAAAATTATCATTAGGCCGATAAGTAACTCCAACGCCAACATTTACATAGCCGGGAGCCATAAAGTTTGAAATTTTCTTTGCATCAGGATTATTTCCATCTTCAAAACCTCCGGCGAACTGCGTTTGCAAACTTGCTCCACCAGAAAGATACCAGCTTTTTGCAAACTCTCTTCCATAGTTAGTTGAAAGATTAATGACATCTTGAGTTTTTCTGTTTCCAACGCCTTGCGTATTATTTTGTCCGTAACCGAGAATAATAATATTTTCCCATAAATCTTTCCCTTTTTCGTAAGTCATGTTATAGTTGGCACCTGCAAGCCAGCCTACATTATTAGCTCCACCGCCTACCCAATTTGAAAAGGCAGCCTGATTGAGCATTAAAGTATTTTGTCCCTGAATAGACCATGCTTTTGTAGTATCAGCGATTACTGCATCTGTTTTTAAATCTTGTGCAGAAGCAGCTACTCCAAAAAAAATAGAGAGTGGTAATAGAATTTTTTCATGATAAATTTATTTTTAAATGTATATCCAAGATAAATAAAAAATTATACACTATCACAAGAAATAAATCGCAATCTTATCATTTATAACAGATTACCTTAACACAAGTGGTATCTGTGTTAATTTACAAACAAGAAAAGCACTTCAATTGAAGTGCTTTTCTTGTTTTATAGTGATTTTTAAATCTATTTTTTAAGCCACCACTGGCTGTCTTTTCTGTCAGAACGTTTCACTCCATTATCAATATTGTAGGCAAAACCAATTCCCAAAGTCTGCTTTAGCTGAGTTTTTTGAATTTGATTATGATCGTACATCAAATCTAAAGTAACAATGGATGATACAAATCTGTTGATTTTCATATTTAGAAGCATATTGTACGACAACACCATGTGATCAGGGTTTTCAAGATAATTGGAGAATATAGATGCTGTATTGGTCATTTCTATATTTTCCATCAATTTAACTTTATAAATTGCTGAACCTAGGAAACCTATTTGCATCAAGAAAAAATCTCCATCCGATTTTAAACCATAGTTTCCTGTAAGCTGCAATTCTTTATCTAAAACAAATGTAAATCTACCATTGGCAGGTCTTAGCGTAACCGTAAGATTGTCATTTGGTCTGTAAGTGATACCTAAACCGGCATTCACATATCCCGGAGCCATAAAGTTAGAAATTTTCTTAGCTTCAGGATTATTTCCATCTTCAAAACCACCTGAGAACTGTGACAGTAAACTCGCACCAGTAGAAACATACCAGCTCTTTGAAAACTGTCGTCCGTAGTTGGTGGAAATATTAAGGACATCCTGAGTTTTTCTTGTCCCAACTCCTTTGGTCGTATTTTGTCCGTAATTAAGGATAATAATATTTTCCCAAAGGTGTCGCCCATTTTCGTACACAAGGTTATAATTTGCGCTAGCCAACCAACCCACGTTGTTGGCTCCACCACCAACCCAATTGGAGAAAGCTGCCTGGTTAAACATCACACTGTTTTTTGCAATCACAGACCAGTGTCTTGGTTTTTTTATGGTATCAACGGCTGCAGAGTCACTGATGACAACTTGCGCAAATGAATGTACACTCAGATACATAAAAAGTAAAACGAAAATCTTTTTCATAAATCTCAATTTTTCCAAATGCAAAAATAGGAATATAATGTGAAACACCAAGTTTACACGTTTTCAGAGGTTTATAATCAAACACTTTACGTCATGATTTTAAAACATTATATTCCCAAAAACATTACTTTTTGTCTCAAATATTTGATTAAAATTAAAATCATCGACAAATTTTCCGAAATTTATACTTGGCTTTTGATTTGACAGTTTTCAGGTATGTTTAAAAATGTAATTCACAAAAACGCCATCATCAATCCTCTGCTCATGCTGGGTGCCATGTGGTTGGGATATTTTCTACAGATGCAGGGCTTTTTTGCAAGTTGCTTTGGGGCGATTATCCCTTTACTTCCGGAAGGTTTGCTTGGGATTATCACCTCGCCTTTACTCCACGGAAGTATTGATCATATAGTGAGCAACTCCATTCCTATCGCAGTTTTAATGTGCCTTTTATATCAATTTTATCCTTTAGTGGCCAATAAAGTTTTTATTCTCGGTTGGCTTGCGACTGGGCTTTTACTTTGGGCGCTTCCACCAATTGATATTATGACTGGACAATACACCTACACTTGTACTATCGGAGCCAGTGGAGTTGTTTATGTGCTTGCATTTTTTCTGTTTTTCAGTGGTGTTTTTAAATGGAATATGACACTCCTTACCATCTCACTTTTGGTCGTCTTATATTATGGAAGCTTAATTTGGGGAATGTTTCCTGAAGAACTTTTTCACAATCTTCAGGAGCCGAGCAAAATCTCCTGGCAAGCACATTTATCAGGAGCTGTTGTAGGAATTATTCTTGCCTTTATATTTAAAAATGTAGGTGATAAAAAGAAGAGATTCATTTGGGAATTTCCTAATTATTATAGTGAAAAAGATGACAAGCTTTGGCAGGAATACAAAGAAAACCATCCTGATGACTTTTTAGAATTACCCTACAAAAAAAATGAAGATATTTGGGATCATTTGGAAGAATTACGACGAAAATAAATCCTAATTTGCTACATTTGAATAAAATAACACACAAATGTATTCTGAAGAACATCTCTACTCTATTGCTCTCCGCGAGTGTAATTTTATAGGTGATATTAATTTTTTCAAACTTGTCCGAAGTTTCGGAAGCGCAAAAAATGTTTGGCAGTCAGCAAAAAAAGAACTCAGCAAAACCGACGGAATCGGCACAAAAACAGTTTCCGATATTGGAAATCCTGAGCATTTGAAATTTGCTGAAAAAGAGCTTTTATTTTGCGAAAAAAATTCCATAAAAATCAATCTACGGCATCAAAATGAACTTCCTTTTTTGCTCAAAGAATGTGATGATGCGCCCGCAATTCTCTACCAGAAAGGAAATTTTGACAACAATTTAAAAACGATAAGTTTAGTTGGAACCAGAAATATTACAGCTTACGGCAAAAAGTTTATCGAAGATTTTTTCGAAGAAGCAAAATCACATCAATTCATCTCCGTTAGCGGTTTAGCTTTAGGTGTTGATAAGGAAGTTCACGAGCAATCATTGAAACATCAGATTCCCACGATTGGAGTTTTGGCGCATGGTTTTCACACGTTTTACCCTTCAAAAAACAGAAAACTTTCAGAAAAAATCATTGAAGAAAACGGAGGATTGCTTACAGAATTTAATTCTTCAAGAAAGCCGGATCGGGAAAATTTTATTCAAAGAAACAGAATTGTTGCCGGAATTTCTTCATCTACGATTGTGGTAGAAACAGCATTCGGCGGAGGCTCAATCAGTACCGCAACATTTGCCAACACCTATAACAGGGACGTTTTTGCTTTACCCGGAAAGATTACTGACAAATACAGCCAAGGTTGCAACCATCTTATTTTTCAGAATAAAGCGACAGCCATTTCTACAATTAAAGATTTACTTGATTTGGTTGGTTTTAATGATCCAAAAGAGAAAATTGAAGAACTTTTTCCACGCAGTGAAATTTCAATTCAATTATCTGAAAATCAAGAATTAATATATCAAAATATTGCAGCAAATCCACACGTCTCTTTGGATGATTTAGCAGAAAAAATTTCGGTGGCTTCACACAAAATACTGCCGGTAATATTAGAATTGGAGCTTTTGGGAAAAGTAAAATCATTTTCCGGGAGACAATTTTTAGCAATATAAGAATTAACGATTTCTTAATATTTCATTATTTCACATATAACATTTAATTTTTAACAAACTTTAGTTTAAAATTATCAATTTAATAATATTCCATCCCATTATTATTGAATTATCAGCAAATATTAAATAAGCTATTGTGAATCTTGAAAAAAAATTAAATTTGTTGACATAATATTCAACCCTATCTAATATGGAACAATATAATATTGACCAGAAAATCCAGGAATTTATCTCCAAAATTGAGGCGAAAAATCCTAACGAACCGGAATTCTTACAAGCAGTTAAAGAAGTTGCTGTAACTGTAATTCCGTTTATCCTAACCAGAAAAGAATATACCGGCATGAAGCTTCTTGAGAGAATGGCTGAAGCTGAAAGAATTATTATTTTCAGAGTTCCATGGGTTGATGATAAAGGAGAAATCCAAGTAAACAGAGGTTTCAGAATTCAGATGAACTCTGCCATCGGACCTTACAAAGGAGGAATTCGTTTCCATCCTACAGTAAACCTTTCTGTGCTTAAATTCTTAGCTTTCGAGCAGGTTTTCAAAAACTCATTGACTACGCTTCCAATGGGAGGTGGAAAAGGAGGTTCAGATTTTGACCCACAAGGAAAAACTGATATGGAAGTGATGCGTTTCTGCCAGGCTTTCATGACAGAATTGTGTAAGCACATTGGCCCTGAAACTGACGTTCCTGCGGGAGACATCGGTGTTGGAGCAAGAGAAATCGGATATTTATTCGGTCAGTACAAGAAAATCAGAAACGAATTTACCGGAGTTCTTACCGGAAAAGGTCTTGCTTACGGAGGTTCATTAATCCGTCCTGAAGCGACTGGTTACGGTGTTGTTTACTTCGCTGAGCAGATGTTAAAGACTATCGGACAAACCTTTAAAGATAAAACAGTTACTGTTTCAGGTTTCGGAAACGTAGCTTGGGGAGTTATCAAAAAAATATCAGAACTTGGCGGAAAAGTAGTTACCCTTTCTGGTCCGGACGGTTATGTGTATGATAAAGACGGTATCGACGGAGAAAAAATCGATTATTTATTAGAATTGAGATCTTCAGGAAACAACAGAGCCGAAGATTATGCTAAAAAATATCCATCTGCGGTATTCCACGCTGGGAAACGTCCTTGGGAAGTGAAGTGTGATGTAGCCATCCCTTCTGCAACTCAAAACGAATTGCACTTAGAAGATGCAAGAATGTTGGTAGAAAACGGCTGTCTTTGTGTAACCGAAGCAGCGAATATGCCTTCTACATTAGACGCAATCAATTATTTCCTTGAAAACAAAGTATTGTTCTCTCCCGGGAAAGCTTCTAACGCAGGTGGTGTTGCCACTTCAGGTCTTGAAATGACTCAAAACTCAATCAGATTGAACTGGACTTCAGAAGAAGTTGACGCAAGACTGAAAGAGATCATGATCGGAATCCACAAAGCTTGTAGAGACTACGGTAAAGAAGAAGATGGCTATGTGAACTACGTAAAAGGCGCTAACATCGCCGGATTCGTAAAAGTAGCAGAAGCAATGCTTGCTCAAGGAGTAGTATAAAATATAAAGGTCGGGAGGTTTCCCGACCTTTTTTCTTACAACCTGTCCCGGGACTACAAATGGGAAAAAAGTAATAGTGAAAGTGAAAGCATTGAATGTCCAGTTCAATGCTTTTTTTATTTTTATCTGATGAAAAGATATTGTTTTGTTATAGTTAAAACGCTATCTTTTTTCAATGTAAATATTCATTAATTTTCATACTTCTGTTTTCATTATTAGCATCTTCAATAGCTTTCAAAATAGTTTTAATTTGTTTTTTATTGATGACATATTTATTAAAAAACACATATTCAATAGTCTTTGTATTTTTAATATCTTCTAATGGATTTTTTCTAAGCAGCACCAGATCTGAATGATATCCCATTTTTATTTTTCCCGTTTTACTTTTCATCCAATTGCCTGGCGCAACAGTTGCAGAATAAATGGCTTGTGAGTTGGTCATTCCTGATTTAGATAAAGATTCCAACTCATTATGAAGAGAAAATCCAGGGACAGAAACAGGTACATTAGCATCTGTTCCGGCCATAATCAGTACTTTATAGTCTACCAATGCCTTTGTCATGATATGTATAGCCTCTACATAGGTTTTCCAAAAAGTCAATGATGATTTTTTTGCGCTTGGCTCATCTTTTCCATCATACTCATATCCATTTTTGCCGGGTAGCCAGCCTAATTTGTACAGCGGAGTTCCCTTAATAATTTTTGGGTTGACATATTTTAATTCTACCTCTTTAAGTTTAGATTTTAAATTAAATCTTTGCTCCACAAAACTTTCACACAACGCAACCGTTGAAGTAATACTAATATCATTTTCTTTCAGCTTTTTCGCAATCTGCACAGAGCGTACTTTTAAAAATGTAAGATATTCTTTACGGTTTTTAGAAATTGGTTTTCCAAACTCATCAATTGTTTTAACGGTGAGTTCTTCAATATGAGCTACCTCTTTTTGACCTGATTTATAAAAGGTTTCTAAATTAACTAAAGGTATGTGCCCAATCACCGGAATATTATTTTCTTTAGCAATTTCATTGGTTGTCTTAACCATTTCCTGAGTCACAAAACCATACATTTTAATCGCGTCATAGCCTTGTTCGTTTATTTTTTTATTGCTTTTTGGGCATCATTTTTATTTGAATAGTTGATGGATTTTCTTGTCCAGCTATAATAATAACCCGTCAATCCGCTCTCACTATATATTGGTGGGGATGCAATAAACATTCGTGGGCCGAGACCATTTTTTTGTATTGACTTTCTCCATTCTAAGACAACAGGCTGTCCGGCCATTTCTCTGATGTAAGTAATTCCATTCGCCAAATATAAAAACAAATCATTCTTGCTTTCTTTTAAATGAACATGACTATCTACAAGACCAGGAATCAAATATTGCCCTGTACCATCAATAATAGTAGCCTCTCTATTTATAGTTTGATCTTCGCTTAATTGAAGAATCACACCGTCTTTAATAAGTATATTTTGATTTTTAATAAAATGACTGCAATCTTCTGAAAGAACGTTGACATTTCTTATCTGAAGCATTTTAGAAGGTTTAATAGTCGAAGAAATATCAATAGTCTTGGTAGATTTCCCCATGACTTTATTTAATTCATGATCTGCCCAAATAAAAGCACAGATAACAACACCTAATAATGCCATAACTGAATACAAAATTCTCCTAATCCATCGTTTTTTCATAAATTATCTCGTTTAATTTGAAAAACAAAATAAATACAAATACTACTTAAATCCATGTAAATATGGGGATTAGGTATGAAGTATACCGTTTTAGGTACAGAAATTACAGGGTCAATAAATACTCTCTATAATTTTTAGAAACAGGAAGTTCAATTTGGGTAAGAGAAATGGTATCTTGATTTTTCCAAGCCTTAAAATGGGACGGATTTATTAAATGCGAACGATGAACCTGAACTAAAAAATCAAAATCATTCTGAATCTTTTTAAGCGTACTCCGTATAAGTTTTGTTTTTAGCTCGCTACCATCTATAAAGAAGATCTCAACATAATTTTGCGAATTTGAGACACAGATCAAATCATCTTTTCTTATTTTTAAAATATCCAACTTGTTCTCTCCTCTCATAATGATATTATCGTCTTTTGCAGGAATTAATGTAACAGCATATATTCTTGCCAAAACTATGATAGGTGTCGAGATCAAAGCCGATTTAAGAATTATAATCTTTAAAAATGTAAAAAAATCATATCCTCCTTGTAAGACCGGACTTTTGTAAAAACAAAACGTACATATCAAATAAAGAAGTTGAAAAAAAATAAGGCTGACTATTTCCAATCCAATATTCCATTTTGATAGTTTATTATAAATCTTTTTTTGAAGTAAAGCCAGAACACCATAAGATAGAAATGCGATGAAGCTAAATCCGATACTGATAAGAACCCATACTTTAAAACTTATCGTTCCATCATCAAACGGTCTTATAAAAAAAGCAAAGATAAAAAGCCAGATACTGAGGAAGATCCCTATTAGTAGATGATGCTTAATCGATGGGTTGAGTTTTTTCATGTAATAAGAAAATGACTATTATGTAGTGATTAATTATTTACACATAATTACAAAAAAAATCCTGAAACATTACATCTCAGGATTCCATTTTTACTTATATAAAAAAACTACTTCTAATAGCAAATCAATTGGGGATTGATTTAATTCTGAAACGAAGTTGTTTAGATAAAATTATAATTCACACTCGTTTTAACTAAAATTTATAAGACTTTAGAAATTTTTAAGATTGAAATCTATTTATTCAAATTCTTCATCATGCTTTCAACAAACTCAAAAGCAGCCGGGCAAATGACCGTATTTTTTATCATTAAATCATTAATCTGATAGATTTTCTTTCGGTCTGTATGTGGATATTCTCTGCACGCTTTCGGACGAACTTCGTAGATTGAGCAGGTATTATCTTCATTTAGAAAATAGCAAGGTAGGTTTTGGAGAACTTTGTCATTATCTTCATCAACACGTAGAAATTTACTTTCAAAATCTGCCTGCTTCATGCGAAGATGTTTGGAAATCCTTTCGATATCTTTCTCCGTATAAAGTGGTCCGGTCGTTTTACAGCAATTGGCACACTGAAGACAGTCTATTTTTTCAAAAACTTCTTCATGTATTTCCTGAACAATGTAATCAAGATTTTTAGGAGGCTTTTTTTTCAAACCTTCTAAGAATTTTTTATGCTCTTTCTGCTTTTCTAAAGCCTGTTTTTTGTATAATTCTAAATTCATTATGATTTCTCCGCCTCAAAAACCGGAAGTTCTACTTTCTGATATTCATTTATTTTATCAAGATCCAGAACCGTTGAATCCTTCTCTTCGTCAGGATAATACATTGGAGAAAATTTTGCTCCGTAGATAATCTCCCTCGACACATACGATGCTCTCTGAACAACCGTATTTGAAAACACTTCATCAAACGCTCGTACATGTACGATGATTTCAATATTTGTATTTTTAAAATCATCAGCAGAAAATCCGGCAAATGGAGAATTCTCATCAATTTTATGCACTATCGTCCAGTTCAGAGATAAAGTATTGATTTTACTTAAATGAGTTTCGAGTCGGTAGAAATTACTTTTCGTCGTTCCATCTTCATTAATCTCAATGGCTGTCGAAAGGGTAACATCAGCATCTGTCAAAGCATTATTTTTATAAGGAGCCAACCTGAACATCAACGCTGTAACATCCTGAAAAGGAGCAATCACCGCAATATCTGAAAACCTTAGATAAGCTCTGGGTCTTGAAAATCTTCCGTAAAACAAACCTGTTGCAATGGCAAAGGTAAGCAATCCTAAAAACGCCTCAAAAGTAGCAACCAAACTTGCCAAAAATCCTATCGGAGCAATTCTGCCGTAACCAACCGTAGTAAAAGTTTGTGAACTAAAGAAAAACACATCAATAAATTCATCTAAAGGATTGCTCTTATCTATTCCGGTAAGATGCTCTACACCAATCAGGTAGTAAATACACGCAAAAACCAGATTGATCAGAATATACATCATCACCAAATAGGTTATGAATCGAAATGACGATAAATTCAGCATCGTATGATACCAACTCAGCCTGTTGAAGACGTTAACCCCTCTTCTTCTTACATTAGGAAGCCCGTCTTTATTGATAAATCTTCCCGAAGCCCGACTTCCAAAGCCACTGTTTTCAGCGTTTTCCTGTTTGATTCTTTTTCTGAAACCTTTTGCCATATTTAGTAAATCATTTGTGTGGTTTTTATTTTTAACTTTAAAAAAGATAAAAGAATTTACAAAGATAAAATATTGTTTTTATGAATCTTATCAAGCGTACGATCTTCTTTAAGATTTAGAATTAAACTAAATTTGATGTATAATTTTTAGTTCCAATTAAATACATCTGAAATGAAAAATTTAGAATCGAGAGAAGATATAGAGTTGCTTGTTAATTCATTTTACGATAAAGTGGTAAAGGATGAAACGATCGGTTTCTTCTTTAAAGACATTGTAAAAGTTGATTTTCAAAAGCATTTACCAAAAATGTATTCTTTCTGGGAAACTATTTTGTTCGGACAAATGAGCTATAAAGGAAATCCGATGGCAGTACATTTCCCGATCAACCAATTGGAAGCAATGGAAAAGCATCATTTTGCACAATGGTTAAAACTGTGGAAACAAACTATTGAAGAAAATTTCACAGGTCAAAATGCTGATATGGCAATTACAAAGTCAGAAAACATCGCCAATCTGATGGCTTACAAAATGGAAGTGGCGAGAAAACTTTAAGCGTTTCTGAATTCGGGTTAAAAATTAAGGTACGATTACCGTAAAGATATAGGCTGCTAAATTCACTAAAAGAACTGTTCCGTATAAGACATTTGTTTTCCCCCTGCTTAAGGACAACATCACGATAAATACGGATAGGGTTAGAAGAATAATATCTTTCTTATCAAGCCCCAAAACCAAAGGAATATCATACATAATACTCACCGCAGAGATAGCCGGAATACTTAATCCGATACTTGCTAAAGCTGATCCTAAAGCTAAATTTAAACTCGACTGTATCTGATTATTTCTCGCCGCTCGTATGGCCGCAAGACCTTCCGGAAGCAATACAACTCCTGCAATAATAACTCCTACCAGAGACTTAGGCGCTCCCATACCCTGTACCACATCTTCGATTGTTTTTGAGAGGCCTTTTGCCAATAATACGACAATCACAAGGCAAATTACCAAAAATACAAAGCTGATAATAGTCTGCATTCTATTCGGAATAAAATACTCTTCTGCATTACCATCAGCGGGCACAAAATAACTTCTGTGTCTTACCGTCTGAACCATCAGAAAAACTCCGTAAATCACAAGACAGGCAATTGATACAAAAACCAATTGTGCATTATTATAATAAGGTCCGTTGACGCTTGAAGTGAAATTGGGAAGAACTAATGTTATCACAAGAATTGAAACAATACTCACAAGATAAGTCGTTGCAGAAGTACGGGCAAAATACTGCTCGAAATACTTAACACCTCCTACCAGAATACAAATACCGATGATACCATTCAGAATAATCATTACAGCCGCAAAAACCGTATCTCGAGCTAAAGTAATTGCTTGGTCACCACCCGCAACCATCAGCGACACAATCAAGGCAACTTCTATAATCGTGATACAAAGCGCCAGAATAATTGTACCGTAAGGCTCTCCTACTTTATGTGCTACAACTTCAGCATGATGTACAGCAGAAAGCACACTTCCGGTTAACAAAATACCCGCAACAATGTCTGAAATTGTGCCAGTTCCCATCAATCCGGTGAAGTAATAGATTACCGCTAAGACAGGAAAAACATATGTGTAGTGTAAGAATTCTTTTAGCTTCATAAGTGTCTCTAAAATACAAAAAATCTATGAAAACTCAATTATTAAAAGAAAATATTAATAATATTTTAATGACACCATAGCTCAAAATCCTGAACATCTGTCAACATGTGAAACAGTAATCCGATGCCAATTATTCTTAAATTTCCTTTAAAAAACAACAGCAAAAAATACACCGCAATGGCATAATAAGAATGTAAAAAATGAAATCCAACGCTCATTCTGTTCGGATCAAAAACAGGATCCGCAAACAAATGATCAAGATCAACCAGCATTGTTGCCAAAAGAATTAAATACGTTTTTTTCCACTGACTACGATAAAAAACAAAGGCAATAATTGCAGGAAAGGCCAAATGCAGAAAGTAATGCGTACATGTTTTTAGGAGAGCAATTTCAGGAGGACACATTTTGTTTTACCTTAGAATTAATGGATATTTTTCTTTTTTGAATTTAAATTTCAACGTATAATCCTGATTTTCATTTCCATAGAAAAGATATTCAACGTCTTTAAAAATCGGATTATTTAAAGTTTTAAATGAAGAAAAAAGCAAAGGACTGTTTTTGATGAAAATATAGTTTTGATTTCTTTCACTCAATTTCACAACTTTTTGCGTAGATTTTATAGAAAGCTGATTCTTGCTTTTGCTAATCAAATTTGGCTGAAATGGAATTGCTGTAAACTGATTTTGTGCATTAATCCATTTTTTTTGCTGGAAATAATTCCAGGTTTTATCGGGATTTGAAGTTTGAAGCAAAATTTCATAATTGGGTTGAACGATTTTCTGATAACTGATTTTTTCAATTTCGTTAAATTGATCGTCGTAGCCATAACTGACAATCGTATCATTCACTTCCGCAAGATTTGCGCTCATTTTCAAATGATTAATCGATGCAGAATCTGTACTATTTTCTTTAAAAACAGAACTTATTTTTTTAATATTTTCCGAATTCAATTCTACATTCAAAAACTGTGTTTCCTTATTTAAATCTGAAATCAATGATTCGAAATTGGAAGAATTCTGTTCATTTTTTATTTCAATTTCATCGTCTTTTAAATGAATTGAAAAGTTCTGGGTTCGCAATTCTGAAAAAAAAGAAACACTCCCCAAACCTTCACTTGTAAAAGAATCTGCATTCAAAACTTTATTTCTAAATTTTTGAAAAAATGGTTTTCCGATGTTTTTAAAATTTAAATCTGATGTTCCGACGATACATTTTCCACCTTCAATTTTTATAAAAAGCTGGTTATTTTTAAATAAATCTTTTCCATAAGATATGATTTTTCGTTCTTTTAAAAATGTCGAAAACTTTACTTTATCGTTGATTTCAAAAATGGTATACCACTCAGAAATTTTAGTGTTTTTTAAATGAAAAATCTGAAGAAAGTCCGGAATTTTCAAACCCGAATCTGAAATGGAAATTTTCTTGTCATTTTTTTCACCCTCTTCAAACCATTTTGAAGGATGCATCAAAAAGCTGGAAATATATTGTCTTGTCGCTTTTTTAACATCGACTACAACCACAACATCTGCATTTTCGGGAATGTATTTTAAGTTTTTATCTTTATGGAAAAACAGAAAATAAACGCCAACCGAAAGCAGAACTGTGATAATAAGAGCAATATATTTTTTCTTCATGAATTTCCTTTAAATTATCATAATCAAACTTCCTAAAGTGTCTGTGGCTTTTTATCCGCTTCCATATTTTTGAAAATTTCGTCAAACAAATCGAAGAAATACATTAAGCTGTTTTCCGAAGAATTTTTAATGTTATAATCCATTTCTGTCTGAATGCTTTCCCCTTTCACTTCAGTTTTAAAATACACTTCACCCACATTTTTTCTTATCGAATTCAACGTTTTTTTCTCAGAAACTGTTTTGAATTCCTGCTCCAGACCAACCAATAGTTTTTGAATATCCAATCTTCCGGACAAAGGATATTTCGCAGAATCTTTCATCCATTTTGTTGAACTCGATGACTGATTTTTCGCAGTCAGATTCTCTGTAGAACTTGTAAGATAAACAATTCCGTCTTTTACCGTAAAGTATAATTGATCAAGATATCCGTTGCTTTTGCCTTCTTTAAAAGTGTAGACATCTCCGTTTTTTGTGAACTTTTTAGCAAAATCTTTATTGGTCGTCAAAACATCAAAAACACGTTTCCAATAGCCTTCATTTTCTGTTGCAAAAGCAAATGTAAAATCAGGAACCATCACGTCTTTGGTCTTTTTCACTTCCTTTTCGTTATAATCATCATCGTAATCGTAGTCGGTGTAATCTACTTTTTTAGATTTCAGTTCGTTCAAAACAAAAATTCCGTTTCCGGGTGCAATTTTAGCAATGGCTTCTTCATCCAGAACGATTTTCATGGTTTCCATCATCAACTGAAGTTCTTTCTGATATTCTTTTTCTCCGGCGCCCTGGAAAAAGCTGTACATCATATCAAAAGTTTTGTATCCATTGACGTTCATTGCATAATATCCTACACTTTTATCGCTAATTAAAGCGGTTAGTTTTTTGTTTTTCTTGCCTCTGTAAACATCAGAAATGCTTTTCTGAATGTCTGAATTTCTATGCTGAATATTGTTGACAAGCCTTACTTTATCTTTGTCGAAATAAAGATTGTACGCAGAATTTGAATTGTACATTTTCTCAAGAAACTTTGTATACCCAACACGTCTGAACATCTTTCCGTATATACCTTCGTTCATGATTTTTCCGTAATCTGTGTATACAAAAACATCAGAATTAGCATCTCTGAAGCTCAACATTTCCTTCGGAACATCAAGCTCGTAATTTGAACTGAAATATCTATCAAAATTATTTTCTGCAAATTTCTTCACGATTTTAAATTTTTCCGATTGCAGCGAATCCAATTCTTTCTGATAATCTGTATCTAAAGGATAAGCTTCTGCTTCTGCATAATCATCCTGAGAGGTAGGCGGCGGAATTTGATCATAATCTTTCTGCTGATCAACTTTAGTTTCTACTTTGTCTGTAGGATATTTGTGGTGTTTTTCTAGATATTTAATGTCTTTTTGATATTTCAGAATATCGGAATTGTTTGATTTGATGTTTTCTTTTAAATATTTAATCTCATCTTTCAAATACTGAATTTCTTCTTTATAATCGAAAGGCTTTTCTTCTTCCTCATAAACTGCCGCAGCACTATCAACAACAGCAACGGCACTATCAACAACAACAGTGGTGCTGTCAGCTGCATCATAATCTGTCCAGCTATCTTTTGACGGTTTGTTGTAGTTGATCATCGTAAGATAGGCACGATTTCCGTTCCAGGCTACGAATGTATTGTCGTCAATATCGATGTAAGAATAGTTGCTTTTCTTAGAAACCTCCAGCCCTTTTTTCTTGGTTGAATTAATAAATTCCTGAAACTTTTCCTGATTATCAATAATAAAATGCGCATTATAGCTTTGAACAGAATCATTCAAGGTTCCGTAATGATATTGGGTTGCGTCATATTTTATTCCCGTTTTGGAATAGTCGTTCCACGACGGTTTTTTGTCTTTGCCTTTATCTTTGGTGATTTCCTGCAAAAATGGGTTGAATCTTTCCCAATCGATTTTTTTATTGAGCTGTTTGCCATTGATTTCCATGTAAAATGCAGTATTCTGCGGAATTTTCATGCTGTTTTGTGCAAAAACAACAATGAAACCTAAAAGCAAATAAGCTAAAGTCTGTGTTTTTAAAAGTAGAGATTTCATATATAATTTGTGGAATTACTGGAATAAAATAGTGTTTTGAGTCTGCTTTTTCTGAAGGATAAAATCTAAAATATTACCCTCAAGCTTCATCGCTTTTTTGTTGGGCGAAAGCTGATACGAATTATTAGACTGAGATTTCACTGTATTTTCAAACTGCAGAACAGAGGTATATTTAGCATTATTAAAAACTTCTTTGTCGGCTGCACTCAGTTTGTCATAATCACTTTTGAAGGTGTTGATTTTATTTCTGGTAAAAGATTTTTTTTGTGGATTGTTACTGTAAATATTGGTCGGAATCATTTTGCCTAAAATATTTTTGGCTTTCAGTTGTTCTAAACCAGCGTTGACGTTTTCAATTTTCTTGAAATTACAGCTCAGTTTAATGATGTAATTATCAAAATCCATCGAAGTTTTCACATTTGAAATCCCTGGAACGGTTTTAAAAATTCTTGCAGCTTCATTGATTTTAGCTTCAATTTCACCTTTTTTCGGAACTTTTTTGCCGTTTATGGTTTCCATTTTTGAAATGGATGCCAATCTGGTTTTGCTTTTACTGGCATTCAGGATAAGCGAGTACTCACCGCTTCCGTCAGCTTTCACATTGACTTTATCTAAAATATCAAAACAGCTTGTCAGCAATAAAATAGGAAGCAAAAACAGCAACCGCTTGAGAAAAATTTTCATAATCTAGTTTATTTTAAATTCTGCCTTTCAAATAATCTTGCCTTACCTCTTCATCCAACTTTTCTATGGCATATCTGAGGCAGGTTCTTGGCATTTCTTTGTAATATTTGTTTAGATAATCTATGAGTTCCGCTTCATTTTTGTTGCCCATCTCCCGTAAAAGCCATCCGTTGGCTTTGTGCATTAAGTCGTGTGGATGATGTAAATTTTGAGTTACAAATTCTTTAGTTAATTCAAAAGAACCTTTTTTCACATAATACATCGTTCCTACAACGGCAATTCTTTTATGCCACATTTGGTCAGATTTTGAAAGCTCTTTTAAAAGGTTTTCTTTCTGATTTTCAAACGCATATCGACCTAAAACCTTATAACAGCTCGTGTCCACCAGATCCCAATTATTGATATGCGGAAGATGACTGAGATAAAATTTAACAACCTCATCTTTTACAGCCTGGTCTTTTGTTTTTTCAAATTTAGAAATCAGCATCAGCAGGGCTGTGAGTCGATGCTCGTGATAAGGTGAAGAAAGCAATTCGCTTAATTCTTTTAAACTAATTTTTGAATAAAATTCTTTGGCGACAGACCGTTGATCTGGAACTGTTACACCTAAAAATAAATCTCCTTCGCCATATTCTCCTTTTCCTGTCTTAAAAAATTTAGGAAAAAAAGCTGCTTTCTCCGGAATGGATAAAACAGCCAGTGATTCTTTGATCTCTTTAAGCATTGTACTCATTGATTAACAATCGATTAATGACTTTCTTCTAAAGCTATACTTTCTAACTCTTTTTCTTCATCAGCAATCCTTTTTGGATTGGCAACTTTTGCAATCGTAAGTCCCTGAACAATAATAGAAAACACAACCACACAGTAAGTGATACTTAAAATAGCATTGCTGTACTCATTTTTCGGGATAGACATAGCCAAAGCAATGGAAACACCGCCACGAATACCTCCCCAAAATAAGACTTTTATCGTCTGCGGACTAAACCTCGTTCTGAAAGACATAAATTTTGTAGGTCCCCAAATTGAAATAAACCTTGCCACCAAAACTACCACAATTGCCAATAATCCAGGAATTACATAATGGTTTAAATTTTTAATCATCAACAATTCAAACCCGATGAAAAGGAACAGAACGGCATTCAGAATTTCATCAATAAGTTCCCAGAATTTAATCAAATAATCCTGAGTGACCGATTTCATTTTAAATTTAACATTAAAATTCCCCATGAATAATCCGGCAGCAACCATCGTCAACGGTCCGGAAACATGCATCTGTCTTGCTACAAGATAACCGCCCATTACAACAGCCAATGTCACCAAAACTGAAATAATATAATCATCGACTTCACGCATTAACCTTGAAGTTATCCAACCTAAAAGAACACCTAAGAGCAGTCCGCCACCAGCTTCTTTCATTAATAAAATCGTAATATTTTCTATTCCCAAATCTACCTCACTTCCTATTGCAAGTTGCAACACTACTGTAAAAACTACAACTGCCATACCATCGTTAAATAATGATTCCCCAGCAATTTTTGTTTCTAATGATTTTGAAATATTAGCTTGTTTTAAAACACTTAAAACCGCAACCGGATCTGTAGGAGAAATCAATGCTCCAAACACCAGACAGTAAATGAAAGGAATTTTTAAACCAACCAAAGGCAACAAATAGAACATTCCAAAACCTACGATAAAGGTTGAAATGATGACACCTGCCGTAGAAAATATGAGGACAGGCCGGAACTGTTCTTTTAAATCATTAATATTAATATGAATTCCTCCGGCGAAAAGAAGAAAATTCAGCATCGCTCCCATCAAAACTTCAGTAAAGTCGATACTGTTCATCAAATCATTCAGATGACCGAATGTTTTTGGAAGGAAATCTTTACCAAATAAAACCAAAATGATAGATACCACAATGGCAATAACCATAATCCCGATGGTGCTCGGAAGTTTCAAAAATCTGTAGTTGATATATGCAAAAATGGATGCCAGTACGATGAGCGCTGAAAATGAATAATATAATTCCAATGAATTTGTTTTAAAAAATTAAGTCTAAATAAAGTACTTTGATATAAATTTTGATGTCTCCTTTTTCCCAAACGTCAACCACGCCATCTTGCAAAGTTTTGGACCCCCGTGTGTAATCCTGATCAATATTCATCACATTAAGAAAGATATATTCATCCCCAACGCTGTTCACTTTAAATGCGGTTTTCTCTGATTTTCCGTCTCCGGAACTTTTAATAGCATCGGTAAGAAGCCTTAACTGTGAAATATGATGCGAAAAATTGCTTACATCTTTCTTCTGGTCATAAGAACGAAGCAGAATGAGAATGACATCGAGATTGGTAGGATCTTTTGCATAAAGAATTTTCCCAAGTCTGATGCATTCTTCAAAATTACCGCTTTTAAAAGCTTCCGCTAAACCTTTGAACTCGTCTCCCACTTGAGAAACTTTATCTTTTCTGAAATTTCTCCCGTAGTACAGATGTTGTGCTTCTATACTGTCGAGTGATTTTGGAAGCCCTTTAAATTTAAAAATAAGCTTTTCGTAATTGTAAGGCGAATTGGGATTACTGAGATTCTTCTCAATACTCTTCATATCGAATTTTGCCTTTTGGCTAAACCCAAAAAACGGAAGAATAAGGAGAAAGAATAAGATTCTGTAATTCATTAATCTTCTTTTTCTGATGCTTCGTCTTCGTCGTTATCAAAATATTCGAAAAGAAAATCGTTGTACGGGAATCTTGAAATATGAATCGTCATAATCTCATCGTAAATCAATTTTTTCATTTCAGGGAAATTTTCTTTCGTCAAAGCGGAAATGAAAACTGCAGGATGTTTAGATTTATTCATCCACGTTCTTTTCCATTCTTCCAAAGAAACATTTTTGTTTGAACCCGGTGTAAGATCGTCTTCGTCTTTTTTCTCATAACTGAAATCATCAATTTTGTTGAAAACCATGATCATCGGTTTTTGATGCGCATTGATTTCCATTAAAATCTGATTTACAGATTCGATATGATCTTCAAAACTTTCGTGAGAAATATCAACCACATGAATCAACAAGTCAGCTTCTCTTACCTCATCCAAAGTAGATTTAAACGACTCTACCAACTGAGTCGGCAATTTTCTGATGAAACCTACTGTATCCGTCAAAAGGAAAGGTAAATTTCCAATTACTACCTTTCTTACCGTCGTATCCAATGTTGCAAAAAGTTTATTTTCCGCAAAAACATCAGATTTAGAAATAGCATTCATCAACGTAGACTTTCCTACGTTGGTATAACCTACCAAAGCCGCACGAACAACCTTACCACGGTTGGTACGCTGGGTAGCCATTTGTTTGTCAATGACCTTCAGTTTATCTTTCAACAATGAGATTCTGTCACGGATGATCCTTCTATCCGTTTCAATCTCCGTTTCACCGGGACCACGCATCCCAATTCCCCCTTTTTGCTTATCTAAGTGAGACCACATTTTGCTTAATCTAGGCAGTAAATATTGGTATTGCGCCAATTCTACCTGCGTTCTTGCATAAGAAGTCTGGGCTCTTTGGGCAAAAATATCAAGGATAAGATTAGTTCTGTCGAGGATTTTTACTTCAATTTCTTTTTCAAGATTTTTAAGCTGAGAAGGTGACAATTCATCATCAAAAATGATGGTTCCTATCTCATTTTCTTTTACATATTCCTTTATTTCCTGAGCTTTTCCGCTCCCTACAAAAGTTTTGGGGTCTGGCTGAGTTAAATTCTGAGTAAAGCGTCTGTCTACCGTAGCGCCTGCCGTTAGAGCTAAAAACTCCAGCTCATCCATATATTCCTGTAACTTATCAGCATCTTGATTCTGTGTGACAACGCCCACCAAAACTGCCCTTTCGTAATTATGTTGTTTCTTTTCTAACATTAAATTCTGTATAATTTATAAGATTTACAAGATAACATTTTTAATTAATAAATGCAAGCGGAGTATTCAAATATGGTGTTTTCCCCTTTTCAATTCTAGTTCTTTTCCTCTGTTTTAGCTCTATCACCTGCACTTACCTTTACACCGTAAAAAATTCATTTACAGAAGATAACATTAAAACTAATTATTAACCCCAAATTAATATTAAACATGAAAAGAACTTTTATCTACGGCTTCTTTTTGACCCTCTGCACAGTTCTGCCCATCAATGCACAAAAAGCAGTTCTCGCAACGGGATCAAATGCAACAGGAAGTAACGGCTCAGCTTCTTACAGCGTAGGGCAGATTGATTACACCAACAAAGGAACAAATAGTTTAATCATGGAAGGTGTACAACAAGCCTACGAAATTACTACCCTTTCTACCACAGAAACTGCGGGCTCAGACAAAAAAGACATTTTATTGTATCCGAATCCTTTTAAAGACTTTATTTTTCTGGATTTTAGTACAAACGACTACCGAAATTCTGACTATCAATTATTTGATTCTTCAGGTAAACTTGTGAAACAGGGCAAGATCAAAGAATCAAAATCAGAACTCAATTTTTCAGACCTCCCTTCTGCGATGTACATCATTCGAATAAATCAAAACGGGAAAAACATTAAAACATTCAAAATCATTAAAAAATAACCACCATGAAAAGAATTTTACTAACAGTCGGAATTTTACTAGGCTGTCATTTAGTATCAGCCCAAGCTCCGGAAAAAATGAGTTATCAGGCCGTAATGAGAAACACAACCGGTCAATTGCTAGTTAATCAGAGCATCGGAGTGAAAGTAAGCATTTTACAAGGTTCACCTGCAGGAACAGTAGTTTATTCTGAAAGACTGACCGGAACGACCAATGTCAACGGATTAATCAGCATGGAAATAGGAACAGGAACTGTACTTTCAGGAACTTTTGCAACCATCAACTGGCCGTCTGGCAATTATTATTTAAAAACAGAAACCGACCCTACAGGCGGAACGACCTACACAATTGCGGGAACAAGTCAATTACTAAGTGTACCTTATGCAATGTATGCAAAGACTTCCGGTAGTTCCGGAGGGGAAGTCTTACCTTACCCTATACTGCGACAGTAAACAATGCCAGTAATCTTTTCTCAATAACAAACGATGGCGACGGAACTTCTCTTGAAGGAAACAACAACACTACAACGTCAAGTATAGTGGCTGTTCGAGGAACTGTTACTAATGTTACTCCTGGAGGTTTTTCTTCAGGTGTAAGAGGAATAAATAATGGTACAGGAGGATTAGGTGTCGGTGTTTGGGGAAGCCAAAACGGAAGCGGATGGGGTGTTTACGGTGTTACTCCGAGCGGGCTTGGGGTCTACGGAAATTCATCAGGTGCAGGTTATGGAGTTTATGCCAACAGCAATACAGGAACGGGACTTAATGCTACAAGTACAAATGGTCCCGCTGCCAACATTTCAATTTCAAATAATGCAAATGCAAATACGGTTCTTACCGCAAATACCGTAGGAAACGGAACCGTCATCAATGTCTCATCTTCTGGTTCAGGAGCAGGCGTTATGAGTAGCACAGGAACCGGATTCGCCATTCATGGTATCACGAGTGCACAGAGTTCTGCAGGAGTTATTGCCGATAACAATGGCGCCGGTGAAGCTGTAGTAGGTAGAAACACAAGCGATATTGCCGGAGCTGTGGTCGGTAGAAATGACGGCGGAGGTTACGGAGTACACGGTTTTGTAGCAACAAATACAACAGGGAACGGTATTGGAGTATATGGAAGAGTCGGCATCAGCGGAAGCAAAGGCCGGGCAGGAAGATTTCAAAATTTCCTCGCAACAAATGACAGAAACACTTTCGAAGTAGAATCTAACAGCACCGGAAATATCCCAGACAATACTCAAGGTAACGTTTCATCTTTTCTTGCCAGTAACACAAACAGTGTAAGTGCAGCAGTAAGAGGCGAAGTAAAAACCATCTTCGGAAACTTTGGTGCAGCAGGCATTTTTGGAGTATCATCCGGAACAGGAGGATTCGGAGGGCTTTTCCATGCTTCAAATATCAACGGAAATGGAGCCGCAATGATAGCAATAACTGACGGAAATGGAAATGCTATTACAGCAAATGCCGGAAAAAACGGAAATGCAATAGAAGCTAATGTAGACGGAACAGGAAATGCACTTTATGCCTGGGTACCTACTTTTTCGGAAGGACGTGCAGGTAGATTTGAAATTTTCAATGATGAAAATGAAAGCGATGTTATATCTGTAAAAACAGTTGGTAACGGTATCGCCGGAAACTTTAAAGTCGACAGAACAACAGGAACATCCCCAGCCGTAAAAGGTGAAGTGACATCTCAATTCGCCAATTTTGGTACAGCAGGTGTTTATGGTCTTTCATCTGGTACAGGCGGATTCGGAGGTTTATTTTATGCCTCAAACGCCACCGGAAATGGCCCCGCTTTATTAGCTTTAACTGAAGGAAACGGAAACGGAATCACCGCTAATGCAGGCGGAAGCGGAGACGGTGTAGAAGCCACAGCAGATGGTACTGGTTCAGCTATTTATGGATGGATTCCGAATTTCGGAACAGGTAAAGCAGGATATTTCAGAAACTTCAATAACGCAAACGGCCAGCCAGTAGTTCACGTTACAACAACAGGTACCGGTTCGACATTACTAATCAACCATCAAGGTCCGTCAGGAAATATTGCCACCTACCAAAACAATTCAGCCAATGTAGCCCGTATTGATAAAACCGGAAAAGGATTTTTCAACGGAGGAACCCAAAACAGTGGTGCCGATTTAGCAGAAGCATTCGATGTAGAAGGAAATACGTCAGATTATGAGCCGGGAGATATTCTAGTAATTTCAACAGATACAGACAGAACTGTAGAAAAATCTTCAAAACCATATTCTACTCTGGTTGCCGGGGTTTATGCTACAAAACCAGGGGTTCTTTTAACAGAAGAAAACATTGATTCCGAGTTAATTGGCAAAGTACCGATGGGGTTGTAGGGGTAATTCCTACTAAAGTTTGTCTCGAAGGAGGAAAAATAAAAAGAGGTGATCTTTTGGTGACCTCGTCAAAATCCGGAGTTGCCATGAAAGCCAATCCTAAAAAAGTAAGAATAGGACAGGTCATCGGAAAAGCCCTTCAGGATTATGACCAAAACTCAATCGGGAAAATAAAAGTATTAGTTAACATCAAATAAAAACTACCATGAAATCATTATATATCATTCCTTTTTTATTCTTAAGCGTAACATTTTATGCACAAGAAAATAAATCCGTAGAACCTCAGGATCAGGAAAAAGTTCTAAAAGAAGCAAAAGCATTCGAGCAGAAAATGCAAAAAGAAAGCGAACTTACTTCTCCCAAAAAAGACGAGCAAACCACTTTAGCATCAGAACAAGGTCTTGAAGTAAAAGAACAAGGTGAAAAAGTTCAAAACCAAAGCAACAATCAAGGGAAATTATTACCTAATACTGCAAGTTTTGAAGAGATTTTAGCATCAATCCCAGGCAGACAAAATACTCGCAAGGCAAAAGTTTCTACAAATAATTCTAAAGCTCAAGGTTTACCAAAAACGGCAACCTTAGCGGAAATCAAAAAAACGATTCCAAAAAACTAGACTAGTAACCATTTATATCAAAAGAAGTCCGCATTCATGTGGACTTCTTTATTTTTTTTAAAATTTAATCCCAATCAGCGGCGATAAATTTCATCTCATTTCCATTTTTATCAGAAAGCGTTAATCGATGTCCTTCAATTTTATAATGGATCATATTTCCGAATTTCTTTATAAATGTATTTTCAAGATTCATATTCTGACAAGCCATCTCGGTACTTCCGAGATTTGAGATTTTCAGCTTTCCGTTATTTTTAAATTCAGTTGTGAAAAAAATCTTATTGCATCCCATTGTGGCACTTCCTTTGACTTCAGTATTTATTTTTTCACCTGTCAAATTAATTCCAGCCTTATTTTCAATCAACTCCTGTTTGGGAAACTGATCAAATGAAACCAACATCCATTCTCTTTGGTAATGCGGGTTATTTGACTTTGCAGCGGAACAATTTAAAACTAAATTTAAAATAAAAAAGGCAAAAACAAACGATAAAATGTTTTTCATACCACTCTCCCACCCATTTTCGTACCAATTACGGATAGGTTATCGTAAAAATTAGTAAATTAGCCCCAAATAAATTATTTTATAAAATGAAAAGAATATTTTTACTATTCACTTTCTTACTTGGTTTTGCTCAAATGAGAGCAGACGAGGGAATGTGGTTATTGATGCTCGTTAAAAGACTTAACGGTGTAGATATGCAGAAAGAAGGTCTGCATCTTACTCCGGAAGAGATTTACTCTGTCAACAATTCAAGCCTTAAAGATGCTATTGTAAGCTTCGGAGGTTTTTGTACAGGAGAAATCGTTTCAGACAAAGGGTTGATTTTTACCAATCACCACTGTGGTTACGGTGCAGTTGCTGCAGCTTCTACTCCATCAAAAGATTATTTGAAGAATGGTTTCTGGGCAATGAACCAGAAAGAAGAATTCAATTCTAAAGATCTTTATGTAAGATTTTTGGTAAGAATGGATGATGCTACGCAGAGAATCAATTCAAAATTAAACAACAACATGACTGCAGCTGAAAGAAAAGCTGTAATCGATGCTGAAACAAAAGCAATTCAGACAGAAAATTCTGAAAACGGAAAATACACTGTTGTAGTAAGAGATTTCTTCAACGGAAACGAATTTTATTTCTTCGTTTATCAGGATTATAAAGATATCAGATTAGTAGGTGCACCGCCATCTGCAATCGGGAAATATGGTGGAGATACAGACAACTGGGAATGGCCAAGACACACAGGAGATTTTACAGTTTTCAGAGTGTATGCTGATGCTGCGGGAAATCCTTCAGAATTTAAGCCAACCAACGTTCCTTTGAAGCCTAAGCATTTTTTACCGGTTTCTCTTAAAGGAATTAAGCCTGGAGATTTCTCAATGATCTTAGGTTATCCCGGAAGAACAAACCGTTATTTGACTTCTTACGGAATCAACCAAATGGTTTCTAAAGACTATCCGGCTTGGGTAGAAACTTCAAAAATGGCAATGGATGTCATGAAGAAGTACATGGATAAAGATAAAACAACTCAGTTGGGTTATGCTTCTCAATATGCTTCTGTAGCCAACTATTGGAAAAATAGACAAGGAACCATCGATGCCGTTATCAAAAACGGAACTATTTCTGACAAACAGAACATCGAAAAAACCTTCAGAGAATGGTGTGTACAGCCGGGTAATGAAATGTACGATGGCGTTTTAGACCAAATCGCTACTTACTACAAACAAGTTACAGACAGAAACGTAGAAAGAAATTATGCTTCTCTTTTAACAAGAAATGCTAAATATATCGCTCTTGCTTACCAGATGGCACCTACTTTAGATGCTTATGCAAAACAAGATATGGCAGGAAGATTGGCAATGAAGCCTAAAGTTGAAGCAGCTATTAAAGATGCTTATGATAACCTAAATACTGAGTTGGAAGGCGAAATGCTAAACTCTTTGGTCAACCTTTACAAAACGAAGGTAAAAGCCGATGTTGCATCACAGACGATTATGGCACTTGATGCTAATACATTATCAAATGTTGCATATTCTTCAATATTTGCCAACAAAACTTCTGTAACGAATTTTGTTCTGAACCCGGATCGTTTGAAATTAGACGCAGATCCACTATTGAAAATCGCAAAAGGTGTCGCTGATGATCAAAGAATTTCTAACGAAAGATTTGTGAAAATTGATGATAACTTTGCTAAAAACAACCGTCTTTTCTTAGCTGGTTTAATGAAAGCAATGCCTGAGAAAAAATTCTATCCGGATGCTAACTCTACAATGAGATTAACTTACGGACAAATTGATACATTGCCAATCAGAGACGACAGAAACTACTTTGGAGTTACTGATAACTACTATACAACAATGGAAGGTTTAGTGGGTAAATACAAAGCTGGTGACGAAGAATTTGATCTTCCACAGAGAGTTATTGCGCTTCAAAATGCTAAAGATTACGGTCAATATGCTGATAAAGCAGGTTACCTTCCCGTGAACTTCTTGTCAAACAATGATATTACAGGTGGTAACTCTGGTTCTCCGGTAATCGATGGTGACGGAAACCTTATTGGTATTGCATTCGACGGAAACAGCGAAGCATTAAGCGGAGATATTGTTTTTGAAGACAAATGGCAGAAAACAATCAGTGTAGACATCCGTTTTGTTCTTTGGACGATCGACAAATATGCTGGTGCAAGAAGAATTGTAGATGAGTTGAAATTGGTAAGAGATGAAAATACTCCGGCTGACACAGGCGCATCTAAAATCAAGAATGTTCCTGCAAAAAAGAAAAAGAAATAATATTTCTTACTCAATCGAACAAAAACCTCGATGAGATTATAATTAAAAAGCCAAGGTAAATATGTTTTACCTTGGCTTTTTATTTTAAATATCCTCAGTCCGATTCTTATTATAAGCTGGAAAAATCTGTTTTAATTATTATGAATTCAAACAGATCCATTTAAAAACCTTTATTAAATTATCTTTAGGTACAATATTTTGAAGCAGGTATTTGACAAACTATTAAACGTTACCATTAATTTCATAAAAAGTCTCAGTTCCATCTTTAATTCCGCTCTTCAATCGTTCAATAAAACAAGACGGCGTAACGTCTGTTTCCTTTTTAAAAGCGATTACAAAAACCTGCGGTGAGGCATAACCACACTCTTCCGAAAGATAGCTGATTTTATACTCTCTATAGACAGAATCTTCATACAGTTTTTTAGTAATATAACTTATCCTAAGCCCATTGATATAGCTATTGAAGTTTTTATCTCTGTGGACTTTTATAACTTCGGACAAATACTTCGTATTGGTATTTAAATGACTTGAGAGCCAGGTAAGATTAATGTCTTTTCTGAGGAATTTCTCAGAATTCTCAAACTTAATGATCTTCTTAAGAATTGCATTGGATGTTTCTTCTGAAATCGTAGTTGAATATTTTGTATGGGTTTCCGAAGCATCATCCAAATTAAAATCATTGTTTTGTATTTTTAGAGTAGAAGTAAAATGATCATAGTTGTTTTGCTGTAATAGGTATTTCTTTCTGTGATAAAATAAGAATGCTGCAATAATCAGAATCAAAACAATTGAATAAATAAAGACAGCAGTGATGTTAATATTTGTATTATTACTGGCTATAAAAACAGAAGCTTTTAGAATTTGTCTTTGAAATAACACATCTCTTTCACTCAAATCTGAATAATAATCTACACATTTTAAGTATACATTTTTTTTTAAATCTTTCAAATATTGTCTTTCAAAAGCTGCTGAAATTTCTCTCAACGTAAGTTGCTGAGCATTGGCACAAGATGAGTAAAATAAAGTCAGAAATATCAGAATATTTTTAAGCGCATAAAAATTGATGACTGATGATTTTCTCTTAGATTGGAAAAAAAACCGTCTGTGAATCAATAGATTTTGGTTCATGGTTAATCTTTGTTTTTTGGTTAAAAATTCACAAAAACGAATTTTATATCCCAAAATTAGGATTATGATATTTGCCTTTTGAAAAAAACATTGAATCTATTCTGATATTATGCTAACCTATTTTAAGCTAAGCATTTGATTAACAATATAGCTAATTTGTAAAACACACAATTTAACCACCCATCTATTTAGCAATTTCAAACCTATATATTTCTGAAATTCTTTCACATAATAAATTTATTTTATCAAAAACTCAAAGTTAGGTCTACAGAATGTGCTATTAATGATTAAATAATAAATCTGCCACATACCACTTATTAACTATTTTGTACTTTAGCTCAATTTAATAACCATTTAAGAATACCTTTATGAAAAGATTTCTTTACCTATTATTTATTTTCGCAGTGTCTCAAGCATTGTTTTCTCAAAAAACAGAACCTGTCGGAAAAACACCTGAAGCAAAAGCAATTGATAAGCAATTAGAGGAGATTCACCAAAAGACAAAATCTTTTATCGACCCTAAATACGAAGCACCTTTGCTTCAATTAAAATCACAATCACAGAAACTAGGATATGATGACGGTGTTTTGAGAAGCGGGGACTATTTGATGGGACTGTACGTAGGAATAGAAAACGACAAAAAAGCCGCTGAACTTGCTACTGAACTCAAGAAAACTGCTAAAAACAAGAAAGACACTTACGGTCACATATCAAGTATTTACAGACGCAGTGCGCTTACCCTCGGCTATTTAGGCTTATCTGATGCGAGTCTGAAAGACTTTAAAAAAGCAATTGAACTTGTAAAAGACGTTGAAAATAATGATAAAAAAAGCAAATTATCAGCTTTTGCCTACAACAATCTTAATATTTACTATCTCAACAAAATAAAGGAAGAACCCACGCTGATAGACTCGATGTTTAGCAATTTTAAGAAAGGCCTTGAAATGGCCAAAATGATTAGCAACAATAATGATGTAGTTTCTATTAACGAAAAGCATGACCTCATTGCAGATGGCAATATGCAAATCGGAAACCTTTATCTTGATCACAGTAAATCTAAAGAACGTTTACAATTAGCAGAAAAATATCTACATGAAGCTTTAAAAATTTACGAAGACCCTAAAGTTCAGCTAGATCCTGCAAACAAAGCACGTGCTTATTCTGCTTTGAGTAGATTACACACTCAAAAAAAGAACCTCAGGAAGCAATTGATTATGGAAAAAAGGCTCTTGAAAATGAGAAACAGCACAGCAATCCTTATACAAGACTTCAATCTTATAAAGCACTTTTAGAAGCCTATCTTGAAAACGGTGATACTGAAAATTCTAAGTTTTATCAAAATAAATATTCAAAATTATTTGATAGTATTAATTACAAAGAAATACAAGCAAGTAATTCAACCATGAAAAAGATGGTAGCAGAAGTAGATCATCAGCACAAAGAAAACACCAAAAAACAATGGATTATAACCGGGATAATAGCTCTTTTTGCTGCCACAGCTATCATCATCTATTGGAGAAGAAGAAATAAAATTCTCCGCAAAAACTATGAGCAGATGATCGACAGGCTAAAGAACGAACAGTCTACTCAATCATTAAATCCAAATGGCTATAATGAAGAAATAGAGACCTCTTCAGAAACTGAAATTGATGATGAACAATCTCATTCTCTTAGTAAAAATGTAATTTCAAGCCAAACCGAAGCAAGAATTCTTAAAAGCCTGCAAAGCTTTGAAAAATCAGAGAAATTTCTTAGAAAAGACCTTACCGTCAGCTTGCTTGCCAGTCAGCTAAAAACCAACTCTAAATATCTTTCCGAAATCATTAAGAACAACAAATCTTTAAGTTTCAGCGACTACATCAATAATTTAAAGATTAACCACATCGTTCACAAGCTGTATAACGAACCTAAATATCGAGGTTACAAAATAAGCTATCTGGCAGAGGTTTGCGGATATGCTTCATCGCAGGTTTTTGTATTAGCTTTCAAAAAAATAAACGGAGTTACCCCTTCTTATTTTATTCAAAATCTTAATGAGGACAATCTTTAATTAGGTTTCAAGGTAGCAGTACGATGGTTTAGTTATTTATATGAATTTTAAAAACCAAATACTCACACGTATATCTTTGAGCATGACTTAAAAAAAACAACCCGCTTTTATACAATTTTCAATTTACACAGCAGAATTGCTCATTAAATCATCTTATTCCGGTAAGAAACCAGCTAATATTGTCAACTAAAAACCGCTGTTTCAAGCGGTTTTTAGTTTTGTCACGAATTTACCCTTCAATCCATATATACTTGAAAATCAATAGTTTTATTTTGTAAAATAACAATTATTCATAGAATGATTTCGGAATATCTGAGATCATTCTTTTTTTTCATGGGAGACAACTATGTAATATTGTTTCAGTTTTAATAAGAACATCCCCTCTACCTTATTACACTAAAAACATACAACAAAATAAGACTCTGATGATGAAAAAGAACAAGAACTCAATTTTCAAAAACATGAGACCGCAAGGTACCATGTGGAAATTGGGTTTCTTTTTTTCATTCTTACTTATTCTTACGTCAAATTCTGTTTTTGCTCATTCGGAAACGACTGCCTCAGAGTCGGTTGTAGATTTTTCTACTGTTTCAGTTGCTCAAACACCGGAGACAGTAATTCATGTTGCGGAAGGAACTACGATCTATGGTTCAGATCTTACTTCAAAAACCCCTGCAACTTCATCATCATCCAAGCTTAGAAAGCAAAAAAAACGAGCAGGCAAAGGAAAAGCAATTGAACTTACAAAAAAGAATGTTCAGCTTGAAAACAAATCTAAAAAGCCTGAAACCAAAATATTAGTATTAAACCATCCATCGGACAATTCTTTCAATGTAAGCAAACACACTACGAGTGTTGGAACAATTACGGTAAACAATACTTTAAAATCTATTGTACATGATACTTTCTTTGATTTTAAAATAATACCTCTATCATTTTACAATAATTCTTTATTCAAATATTCAATCCCTTTCATAAAGGAGATTACAGATCGTTATAGCTTTACAAGGCCTCCTCCATTTACCTAGCCTGACCGAGACAATAATTAATCATTGTTTCTAAGTTTTTTTGAATTAAAACTCATTCGGGCAAATCTCGCTCTTTTCTCATTTAATAAAAAAACACGACGAACAAATCAAAACTGAATTCGTACGGCAGCAGGCCGTGAATTCAGAAGATAATTACTATCGAATAGTAACATTCAACAAGTGAAAAACTATTAAACATAAAATTATGAATCTATGAAGAATTTATTACTAATGATCCTGTTTTTAACAGGAAGTCTCATCTACTCGCAGTGTACTGTGAATGCGGGTGGAAGTGTGACGATTTGTGGTACCGCATCTACACTGCAGGGTACCGCAGGAGCAAACAGTTCCGGAAGCCCAACATGGACTCTGGTGTCAAAACCCTCCGGTGCGCCAGACCCTGTGATCACAGGCGTAAACACTTTGACACCCAATGTTACCGGAATGACTTTCCCCGGAAACTATGTATTCCAGATTACTCAACCCTGCACCACAGGACCACCGGCCACTTCACAAGTGACCGTTACGGCTCCCGGCGATGTAAATACATTTACAGCAGGCCCAGACATTACCAATGTTAATGCTAGTGTGGGTACAGTAACCCTAAATGGTGTCATTCCGGCAGGATATACTGCACAATGGAGTGCTTATAATATTTACACATGGGAAAGAAGCAGCATTAAGACCAATACAAATTCGCAGTTTAGTTCTACAACTACTGCATCTACTACTTTTAGCCTGATCAACAAAGTGATTCACGAAATTGATCCTGCATATGTGGTGACTTTAAGAATAACGTCTACACTAAACCCAGACTGTTACTATGAAGATACGGCAATCGTACGCTTTATCCCCAATCCACAAATTGTACTTCCAGCATCAACGACCAAATGTGTTGCAAGTGGTGGTAGTCATTTCATCCTTTTACAAACAGGTGCTCCAGTTTCCGGTTCTCCAATTTTCAATACCGGGACTACAGGATCTTCTGGTGCTCCAGGATTTGGAACTACAGTAACAGTAAACCCTATCACTCAGCCTGCGGGAGCTAATATCTCGTTTTCTAGAATATATGACAATAGTGTATATTTCAATGGAGTGACTGCAGTAGGAACATATACCTTTACAATAACGGTAAACAATGGAGCAGGAAACTATACTACACCTACGATAACGTATGTGTACAGCGGCATCCCTCCAGGCAATGTCTCATTTTTGGTGGCTTCAGAGCCCGACCAGATGATGGTTTATAATTCCGGTGCATCGGGAGGAGAAGTTCACTGTAACTTGGCAGCTCAGACAACACCCATTACCGTTTCGTTTTCTATAAATCCATCTGACCCTGTAACGATTACCAATACAGTAACTAACTCTGGCACCCCACCTCCAGGAACGGCTCCCGGCCTTTCTGCGGTAAGCGGTTCAGGCACCTCTGCAAACAGAAGTTTTACCGTAACTCCTCCCACAGGTGGATGGCGTGTGGGAACTTACAAATTTACAGTTGGTACAAATAACGGAACCTGTAACCCAATAAGCCAGGTATATTACATTCACATATCGGATGGACTTCGACCTAATGTAACAGTAAACGATATCGCAGTATGTTATCCGGGAAGTGGAGCCGTAACAGCTACCGTTCCTCTGCCAGCCGTTTACAAGGGTGCTGTCAACACCAGCTACTTACAAGATTTTGATGCACAATATGACTTTACAGTGGTTTCTAAGCCTGCAGGATCAGGAACACCTACCATTCCGGCAAGATCTTTAAGATTGTTCACGTTATCTTCTACCCAAATCGGAAATCTTACGACGCCCGGAGAGTATGTTTTCACCATAAAATCAAACCCTGTAAATAGTTCTATAGGAGCGTTCTTAGATAAAGAATATGCCTGCTCCGGAACATCCAGAGAAGATACCTTTTCTATATTTGTAACCACTACGGTGAATTCAAATGCAGGATCTGATCAAAGTATTGTGGGAAGCATCGCTACCTTACAAGGTAACAACACAGGAGTTGCTACCGGTACATGGACTTTAGTATCAAAACCTGCGGGAGCTCCGGATCCGGTTATCGTTTCCCCGACATCTCCCAACAGTAATGTGACAGGGCTTAACACTGTAGGTAATTATACCTTTAGATGGACAGTGGCAACAGGTGTTTGTACCACCTCAGATGACACGGTAGTGAATGTTGCAGATGCAGCTCCGGGTGGAGTGTTTTCTGCGGCTTGGTATCGTGCAGATGCACCTTTAACCTTGTTCTCAGATGCAGGTACTACTCCAGCTGCAGACAATGCAACGATTCAGCAATGGAAAGAATTCAACGGTAGACCTTTTACTTTGGCGCAAGCTACCACTACACTCCGTCCACAGTTTTCAAGTACCACAACATTGGTAAACTTCAACCCTACTGTAAACTATACAACATCTAGTAAATGGTTGCAGTATGACGGAAATACACTGGGAAATATCATAGACAGAAGTACCGGAGCATTGTTTTCTGCGGGTAATACCACGGGTACCACAGCCTTTTTTGGCTTTGGAACATCAGGAGCCGGAAACACAATGGATGATCCGGGCTTATATAATTTCACAGGGAATAAATTTTTATTCTATCCGGTAATTTTAGACTATGACCCTGTGAGTACCTATACTATCAATGGTCCTTACATTGGCGGAGGTACATGGCAGAATGGTGCCGGAGCTGCAGGAAATAATGCTGTAAACATCACATTAGATGGTTTCCATCAAACCTACAACACAGGTATCTCAAATGTAAATACTGCAGCAGGTCGAAATGCATTGATGGCTGGAGGAGCAGAAACATCAGTAGCTTTCCAGCAAAACGAAATGATTGTTTTTGATTATAAACTATCTGATCCAGAAGTAAACAGAGTAGAATCTTACCTTGCCATCAAATACGGAAAAACATTAAGTAAAGAACAGAACAGAAATTATTTGAGCTCTACAGGTGCCGTAGTTTGGGATGGAACTGCTAACAATAGCTACTATAACAATGTTTTTGGTATTGCAAGAGATAACATTTCAGTGATGTATCAAAAGCAGTCAAGAAGTGTTAATGCGAATCAGAAATTAATCATAGGGGCAGGAAACTCATTGGCAAATACCAATGCAGCCAATACGAATAGCTTAGTTGAGAGCCAATTTCTTCTTACAGGAGATAATGGTTTAAAGCAAAGCCTTAGTATTCCATTGAGTTACACTGCTGGTTCTAACGGAGTTACCAACACCCGTTTTGAATCGATCTGGAAAGTACAAAATACAAACACCGTAGGAAATGTAATCGTTGCGTGGCCAAAAGGTGTGACAAACTTGTATTTAGTACAATCTCTAGATGCTGCTTTCGATGGAACCGACACTTTCACACCAATGACCACAGAAGTGACTGTAAATGGTGTAGTGTATAATACTGCTACTGTAACATTAGGAAACGGGCAATTCTTCACGTTTGCAGGTTTTGCACAAGCTCCGGGAGGGGTTACAGGCCCTGATTTCTGGGTGAAATCTGACGATGCAGGAACGATTAGCACAGCATGGAAAGATAATTCTATCAATGCAGATAACATTCCGAATGTGGGTGGAATTACATTATCGCCAGCCGATAGAAACCATAACTTCCATCCTTATACCTCTGGTTATACTGGTAGTAAATTCTTCTATAATTCTTCTTCGGTAATGAATCCGCTGGGTAATGTAGAATTAGCTAACACCAACACTTCTGTTTTCTCAGCAGTAAGACCTACTACTGTTAACGGAACAGGCCGTATTGTAGGTATCGATGATGATACGAATGCAGCCGAGCCCGGATTTTCTATTGCTAGCGGAAGACCAAGACAATATGAATTTTTCGCATCAACAACTTCTTCAGATTTTTCTGTAGATTTCAATGTAGGGCAGTCTAATATATTTTCAGCATTAGCCAATAATACGGTTGCCAACGGTGGAACTTCATCTATCGCAGGAGGAGAAAAAAGATTGGGTCTTAATGGTACGTATGAATCTTTTTCGGGTTTCTCTGCAGCTAATAGATTCCAAATTTACGGTACCAATCTAAGAATAGGTCAGTCAGGTTGGGATGCAGGTGGTCCTTTTCCAGGTGATATTATGGAGGTTGCATGGTACAACCGTATATTGACTGCGAATGAGCAATCAAGAGTTAATTCTTATCTGGCTGTAAAGAATGGTGTTACATTAAATGAAAACTACCTTTCTACAAATAGTGGTGTGGTATGGGACAGAACAAACAATGCCGGTTATAATAATAATATTTTCGGTATTGCCAAGGATGATTTCACAGCATTGCACCAGAAACAAGCAGGAAGTGTAAACAGCGGACAGAAACTAGTAATTTCTACTACTGGATTTGCAAACAGCAACGCTGCCAATAGCACAAACGTTGTCAGTGACCTACAGTTCTTGATGACAGGTGATAATGGCTTGAAGCAAAGCCTTAGTATTCCATTGAGTTACACTGCTGGTTCTAACGGAGTTACCAACACCCGTTTTGAATCGATCTGGAAAGTACAAAATACAAACACCGTAGGAAATGTAATCGTTGCGTGGCCAAAAGGTGTGACAAACTTGTATTTAGTACAATCTCTAGATGCTGCTTTCGATGGAACCGACACTTTCACACCAATGACCACAGAAGTGACTGTAAATGGTGTAGTGTATAATACTGCTACTGTAACATTAGGAAACGGGCAATTCTTCACATTTGCAGGTTTTGCACAAGCTCCTGGAGGAGTTACTGGTCCTGATTTCTGGGTGAAATCTGACGATGCAGGAACGATTAGCACAGCATGGAAAGATAATTCTATCAATGCAGACGACATTCCGAATGTAGGTGGAATTGCTTTATCTCCAGCGGATAGAAACCATAACTTCCATCCTTATACCTCTGGTTATACTGGTAGTAAATTCTTTTATAATTCTTCTTCGGTAATGAATCCGCTGGGTAATGTAGAATTACCTAACACCAACACCTCCGTTTTCTCAGCAGTAAGACCTACTACTGTTAACGGAACAGGACGTATTGTAGGTATCGATGATGATGCAACATATGCAGCTGAACCAGCATTTTCTATTGCTAGCGGAAGACCAAGACAATATGAATTTTTCGCATCAACAACTTCTTCAGATTTTTCTGTAGATTTCAATGTAGGGCAGTCTAATATATTTTCAGCATTAGCCAATAATACGGTTGCCAACGGTGGAACTTCAGCTATCGCAGGAGGAGAAAAAAGATTGGGTCTTAATGGCTCTTATGAATCTTTTTCAGGTTTCGCTGCAACTAACCGATTCCAAATTTATGGTAGAAACCTTAGAATAGGTGAGGCCGGTTGGGATGCTGGAGCTCCTTTCCCTGGTGATATCATGGAGGTTGCTTGGTATAACCGTACACTGACTGCCAACGAGCAATCAAGAGTTAATTCTTATCTGGCTGTAAAGAATGGAGTTACATTAAATGAAAACTATCTTTCTACAATCAGCACTGTGGTATGGGACAGAACCATTAATACCGGATACAATAATAATATCTTCGGTATTGCTAAGGATGATTTCACAGCATTGCACCAGAAGCAGGCAGGAAGTGTAAACAGCGGACAGAAACTAGTAATTTCCACTACCGGATTTGCAAACAGCAATGCTACCAATAGCACAAACGTCATCAGTGACCTACAGTTCTTGATGACAGGTGATAATGGCTTAAGACAAAGTCTAACAACTCCTTTGAGTTATACTGCCGGTTCTAACGGCATTGCAAACTATCGTTTTGAATCAATCTGGAAAGTTCAAAACACGAATAATGTAGGAACTGTTACCGTAGCATGGCCGAAAAGTGTGAAAAACTTGTACTTAGTGCAGTCACCAGATTCAGGTTTTGATGCAACAGATACTTTTACACCAATGACTACAGAAGTCACTGTAAATGGTGTGGTATATAATACGGTAAATGTAACGTTAGGAAATGGACAATTCTTCACTTTTGCAGGATTCGGAAACGCTCCTGGAGGTGTTGCCTCTAACCTATCTTACTGGTACAGAGCCGACAAGAACGCCACCAACACTGGAGCTACAACAGATGTGACTGGATGGACGGATATGTGGAACGGAACTACAGTTTCACAAAGAGTAACCAATGCGCTTCCTAAGTATGCTGTAGGTACATCAAGTTACTTCAATTTTAACCCGGGAATTAACTTTACAGCTATTAATCAGACATTAGGTAATATAACTACACAAACAGTTACAAATACCAGTAATGACATATTTACAGTTACTAAAGAAGGAATGACATCCTCAGGAAGTCCAACTCCTCATTTCTTGAGTATAGGTATGGATAATGTAAACACCACTATTTCAAATTGGGATTACACGGGCTTTACTCCTGCCGGTACCAACATAGAAAGAAGAGTTGTAGGTGGAGGAACACAATTCGTAAATTCCGCAGTTAATTTCTCTACAACAATTCCAAGCATCATGTATAATACCTTTACTAATACCACATTAGCCAGAGGGTTGAATGGGGCAGCTAATGGAACTACAGCTAACTATACTGCTGTAGGATTAGCCTTAGGAGGTCATATATTTGGTGATACTCGTTGGACTGGCAGCGGAAGTGATAACGGAGGTTTTATTGGTAATCTCGGAGAGACCATCATCTACGGTGCTGGTAATTTGACAACTACCGAACGTAGAAGAGTAGATTCTTACCTTGCTATCAAGTATGGAATTACTATGGGACGAGTAGATACAGAGCATTATTTAGATACTGACGGAACTATAGTTTGGAATGGTGCATCAAACATCACTTACAACAATAATATCTTCGGGGTATCAAGAGATGATATTGAGGTTTTCGAACAGAAAGTATCTAAAAGTGTGAATACCGGAACAATACTTACCGTGGCAACTACCAATGATTTCGTCAATCCAAACCAGGATGTAGCACGTACAGGATTTGCCAACGATAAAACATATTTCCTATTGGGAGATAACAATGTGACGGTAACACCTCTTGTTGACATTACGGTTGCAGGAAATACCTATAAGAGAATTCAGAGAGCTTGGATGGCACAAGAGAAAAAATCTGATGCAGGTTCTTTATTCTTTGAAGCAAATCTTTCTGCTTATAATCTTGCTTTACCAGCCACAGACGGTAATGTAGTAATGTTAGTAGCGGATGATGCTAATTTTACAACTAATGTACAAGCAATAAACCCTTTGTCTAATAATTCCGGAAAGTATATCTATAACCAAAATATCGCAGATGGTAAATATATTACATTTGCCACTTATTGGATTGATACAGACGGAGATGGGGTGATAGATGCGTGCGATCTTGATGATGATAATGATGGGATTCTTGATGTAAATGAAAGAAGTTGTGAACTTACAGGACAAACCATTAGAATAGGATATATCCCAGATTCAAGAGCTACCGCTTCTGCTGACAGTGGATATACTTTTGATGGGCAGTATATGAATAACTCTGGAGCATTGAAGTTAACTAATCCGGCTAATTTTGGACCTGCTGGAACTGTGAAGGCTACTATTGTTTTGGTAAATATGGGAACTGCACCAATTACTAAAAACATTATCAACTCCCTGAATTTGAATGCTATATTTCTTGGAGGAATTGATAATGTGGTAACTTCTTATCTATCAGCATCTGAGTTTGATGCAATCAAAGACTGGTCAGCTGAATCGTCGAATAATTTTGTCGTTTCAACACAAGTACAAACTAAGCCATGGGGAGCAACTACAGTTGCGGGAAATGTAAACCCAGACATTCCTACACCATACGGAAGTCAAACCCCTATTTTTAATGGTCCTTTTGGGAATATTACCTCATTTAATCAAGGAGGGTCTTATCAGGGGTATTTCACAAACATAGTATCTCCTTGTAATACTGGTGCATTAGCGACAGATCAAAATAATAATCCTGTAATCTCTCTTGACGGAAATTACAATGATCTAATGATTGCTGATGTTGATATTTTGACTACAATCGGAGGTGTGACAAATGGTAATGCTATTACTTCAAATAATGATAAGCTTTTTGCTAATATCTGGGCTTTTGTGGTTCAACAATCAGCTTGTACGAGTAAAGATACTGATGGAGATGGCATCCCGAATCATTTAGACTTAGATTCAGATAACGATGGATGTTTAGATGCATTAGAAGGAAGCGCAAATTTTGTAGTAGGTGATCTAGTACCCGCTGGTGGTACGGTTACAGTTGGTTTTGGTTCAACCGCATTAATTAAAAATTTATGTGGAGGCATTACTTGTGTAGGCGCAAATGGTATTCCAACCATCGCAGGAGCAGGACAAGGCATTGGAAGTTCGCAGAATATAGCGATTAACGGCTGTCAAACTGCCTGCTACAAACCAGGCATAACAGCGGGAACAGCATTAGACACCAAAGTAGGTATTACTTCTCTTAACAGAGCCGGAGCGACAGACAGTGACAACTGGCCTATGACCCGTAAAGGTGGATGGCTAGCACTAGAAGCTAAAACCAAAGGTTTTGTACCAAACAGAGTAGCATTCAGCGCAGGAAATCCTGTGGGAATCGCTCCTGCCAACTTCGTAGAAGGGATGATGGTATATGATACCACCAACAAATGTATGAAGATCTACACCTTGAAAGAAGGAGACTCTTCTATGGCTTGGCATTGTATCACCACACAAACCTGTCCTGATTAATAGATTTAAATACAGACTGAGTAGTTTGTCAAAAGCTGCTCAGTCTATTTTAAAAATGAAAGATTAAAAGAGATTGATTTACAATCATCTCAAAATATTAATTTCTAAAACAAACAATAGATATGAAAAATATAATCACAGCAATTGCAGTAGTTTTCGTAAGTATATCTATACACGCACAAATCGCAATAGGAAAACAAGCAGTAAGCAATACTTCTGTCTCCTTAGAGTTTGATACTACAGAAAACCGTGGTCTTATTCTTCCGTACGTAGAAACAAAAACAGGAATTACGGAAAACGGTACCATCATCTATGATGTTACAGATCATAAAGTGAAATACCTTAAAGACACTGGTGTGTGGGCTAATCTTAGTGAAGACGATGGAACAGCGGCCACGATAGGAACAGCGGATATTGCCATTCAAACATTAAAAACAGACTCTAATTCTGCTAAAGCTGCTATCGGAACGACAGCCGCAACAGACACAACGCCGGGAGTTTTGGTTTTAACTGATGCCAATAAAGCGATGGTTCTCCCAAAAGTAGCAAATCCACATTTAAGCATTATCAATCCCGCAGCGGGAATGATGGTTTATGATACTACAAAAAGACAGCTTGCTGTTTACAACGGTACAGTGTGGTCTTTCTGGAAACCATAATTTTAAAATAGATGCCATTCATCTGTAAGTGAGTAAAATTACTTCACAGCAACGCATGGTCATTACAATGTAAAATTTGTTTTATGTGTCAAAGTTGAAATATACTTTGACACGATAAAACAAAGAAATAAGAAGAAAATAATGATCATTTGTAACAATGATAGATTTAAAAAATATACACATCGGTCAGTTGATAGAAAAAAGGGTTCTAGAGAATAAGATAGAACTATCTCGGATTTGCAGTTTTCTAAATTGCTCAGAAAAAGAAATCGATCAAATGTATGCTTCCAGAGGTATAGATTCTGCAATGCTGTTAAGATGGAGTAAGTTATTACGGTATGATTTCTTCAGAATTTATTCTCAACACATCATGCTTTTCTCTTCAAATCACAAATCTGAAAAAGATGTATCTAAAGAAACTTCACTACCCCAGTTTAGAAAAAATATTTACACAAAGGAAATAATCGATTTTATTCTGGACGCTCTAAAATCTGGTGAAAAAACAAAAAAGCAGATTATTGATGAATATAAAATTCCCAAAACCACTTTGTACAAATGGATCAATAAATATGATCATGAAAATAACATTTCTTCTTCTCAATAAATAAAGTATGGAAAGCAACAGACCGGATTATAAAAAAATATTTGAAGACATCATTACAAAAAAATGCCCTGACCGGAAAGATGAATTCAAACATTATCTTCATAAAGAGCAATTTTCAATTATGGATGTCATCACCCTTAACTCCAAAATATTTAAACTGAATGATAAAGAAACTTTGGCTTTTAATCAGAAACATAAATCTTATGATGAACCCACTATTTTGAAAATGCTTAGCTATCAAAAGAAACAAGGGCTTAATAATCTAGAACTGGCCAATCATTTTAATCTCAGTAGAAATACCGTAACAAAATGGAGAAAATTATACTCTGCTATATAAATGTTATAATCCTATAATCTTAAAAAAGACATTAATCCCTCGTTAAATAAAATCTAAATAATTTACATTATATATGCTTTATCGCTAATTCAAAAACATTTGATTAAAAAATAAAATAAAATAAATGATTTCACTATGATCTGTATGAATAAGGATACAATGTGAGATCTTTTTTTGTTTATAAAACATTAATAAATCCTAATTAGTTGATATTTACAAAGTGAATTTGTCAATATACAAATAATCACAAACGCTTTCACCTAACTGATTTAAAACACTTTAAATATCATACAACAAGGAATAATTTCCGAATTCATTCAGCTTATTGATTGTTTAACAAAAGAGAATGTTTGTAATATTGTACAATAAAATTTAAAAATAAATAATTATGGAACAATTTTTATCAATGTTGAAAAAAACAAAAAAGGTTTGTTAGGATTGGTTTTACTGCTTGTCCTTCAAACCAACATGAGTGCACAATGTTCTTTAACGGGATGGTCAAAGATGGCTCAAGGTGAAAATTTCACTGTAGCGCTGAAGCAAGATGGAACGCTTTGGGTATGGGGAAGAAATCTTTACGGATTACTTGGTGATGGTACCGGTGCAGCTACAGAAATACAGCATCCGGTGCAAATTGGGACTGAGAGTAACTGGACAGATATATCTACCGGTCGTTACTTTGCTTTAGGTAAAAAAGCTAATGGTGATTTGTATGGCTGGGGTGCAAACGACTTTGGTCAATTAGGTCTTGGTAATAACATCAATGTATTTACTCCTACACTTATTCAACAAAATGTGGCTGCATTTTCTGCAGGATATTACCACACGCTTATTGTGAAAACAGATGGTACACTTTGGGGTACGGGATATAATGACTGGAGCGGATTAGGTGTCGGTACAAGTGTGCATTGGTACAATACATTCCAGCAGGAAGCAACTAATGCAACCGATTGGGCGTCAACTTGTGCTACTTGGTATAATTCATTTGCTATTAAAACAAATGGTACATTGTGGTCAGCAGGTACTAATATTGAGGGGCAAACAGGTTTAGGAACACCTGCTTCATTAGGTACTAATGAAACTGCAGTTTTCACACAAGTGGGTACAGATACAAACTGGACTAAGGTAGTTGGAGGCATTTACCATACATTAGGGCTAAAATCAAACGGAGAGCTATGGGCTTGGGGCGGTAATGGTAATGGAAGATTGGGATTAGGAACATCAGGAGGTTATCATTATACTCCACAGCAAGTGGCTGGTAATACTTGGTCTTCTATAGGAGCTACAAACGAAGCTTCATCAGCTCTTAGAACCGACGGCTCTTTATGGACGTGGGGATATAATGCCAACGGAAAATTGGGAATTGGCACAGTGATAGACGTTAATGTGCCAACAAGAGTAGGTACTGATAATGATTGGTTGTCAATTCCTGTAAGATCTGGGGATAATTCTTCTGCAGGTGTAAGAACTAGTAATACCCTTTGGTCTTGGGGATGGGATGGTTTCTGGCAACTAGGTAACGGTGATGGTACACAAACTAATAGCATTATTCCTAATCAGGTTAAATGTGTTGATGATGCAAGTTTATCTGTAAACGATATTTCTTCTGCGAAAAAAGGGAACTTATTATACCCTAACCCTGCAAAAGATTTTGTAATGCTACAATCTTCAAAACAGGTTTCTGAAGTTAAGATCTATAATCTAACAGGAGCTGTAGTAAAAACTATTTCAAAAGTTACTGACAACAGAATAAACATTAGTGATTTACCAGCAGGTATTTATATTGTTAAAACAAATGATTCAACAGAGGGTATGAAATTGATTAAAAAATAATTTCAATACCAATATTAAGAAAAGAGAGCCGATTTTATCGGTTCTCTTTTTTATGGTATTAGCATAGAATTTTGAAAGTTTCATTAAAATAAAAAATAATTTCACTTAATTTTGAACGACCAGATTATAAATATTTGTGCAGTAGCAAAATTAATATGAAACAAAAAATAATTTTAGCATTAACCCTATTCATCACTCTTCTGAACTGCCAAAAGAAGAACGATAGCAATTCCATAGCTAATGAAACAAAAGTTGAATTAGATTCAAACATAAAACCAAAGGATAGCATAAAATCTCCTGAGATTGTTTCTGTAAAGCCTAAACCCTACACCAAAGAATTTTTAAAGATCGAAGATGCTGAAATTAATGGTCATAAAATTATCCTTTCACAAAATGAATTTGATAAAATTTATCCTAAAAAAGATTCTTTAAAAACCGCTTTATGGGAATGTGGAAGTCCGTTTGAATGGTTAGATGAAGACTGGATGACCAAAACCTACGGAAAACAAAATTCCAACTCAGGAACTTTTGAAAGATTTGATGGAAAAATAACGTCAATGTATACCAAGAATGCAGAATTTAATTCAAACAAACACATTGTACTATTTAACTCTGCCAATGCTGACAAGAATAATTTTCAGATTAAATCTCATCATATTATATTGAATCAAAATACAACGATTGAAGAGTTTCAAAAGTTATTTCCGAAATTAGAAAAGGAGGTTACTGATCAGAAAAACGTCTCTCGATTCAGAATCCCGACCGGTAAAGATGTAGATGATGCGTTTCTCTTTTATTTTAAAGACGGAAAACTTGACGAGTTTCTTTTGTGGTGGCTTTTATGCTAAAAATTAAACATTCCAAAACTCCCGATCCAGACTTCTATACTGTATCGCTTCAGAAATATGATGCGACAAAATATTTTCAGCTTCTTCCAAATCTGCAATCGTTCTTGCCACTTTAAGAATTCGGTCATACGCTCTTGCAGAAAGATTTAGTTTTTCCATCGCCATTTTGATGAGGTTAAAAGATGCGTCATCCAATTCACAGAATTTTTCCAATTCACGGGAACCAATTTGAGCATTATAACTGATTGACAAATCTTTATACCTTTCATTTTGAATTTCACGGGCAATCAAAACACGTTTCCTGATGTCTTCACTTTTTTCGCCTTTTCTTTTCGCCGCCAATTGCTCAAATTCAACTTTCTGAACCTCAACATGAATGTCAATTCGGTCTAAAAGCGGTCCCGAAAGCTTATTCATATATCTTTGCATTTCAAAAACCGACGACGTATTATTTGGGTCATCGGGAAAGTATCCACTCGGGCTTGGGTTCATCGAAGCCACCAGCATAAAGCTAGAAGGATAATTTATGGTAAATTTTGCTCTGGAAATCGTTACTTCACGGTCTTCCAAAGGCTGACGCATCACTTCCAAAACTGTTCGTTTAAATTCAGGCATTTCATCCAAAAACAAAACACCATTGTGAGCCAATGAGATTTCTCCGGGTTGAGGATAACTTCCGCCACCGACAAGTGCGACGTCTGAAATTGTATGATGAGGACTTCTGAAGGGACGCACGGTCATCAGAGACGTTTCCGTGCCCATTTTTCCTGCTACAGAATGTATTTTTGTGGTTTCTAAAGCTTCCTTTAAAGTAAGTGGCGGCAAAATGCTCGGAACTCTTTTCGCCAGCATAGTTTTTCCGCTTCCCGGCGGACCAATGAGAATAATGTTATGACCACCGGCAGCAGCTACTTCCATTGCTCTTTTGGCGGTTTCCTGACCTTTTACTTCAGAAAAATCAAATGGGAAACTATTTATTTTATCCTGAAATTCTTTTCGGGTATCTAAAATAACTTTCTCCAAAGGCTTTCCTTCATTAAAAAAATCAATGACTTCTTTAATATTTTCAACGCCATACACATCCAAATTATTGACGATGGCTGCTTCTCTCGTATTTTGTTTCGGTAAAATAATTCCTTTAAAACCTTCTTCCCTCGCCTGAATGGCAATCGGCAACACACCTTTAATGGGTTGCAGACTTCCGTCAAGTGAAAGCTCACCCATAATAATGTAATCTTGTACATTTTCACCCAAAATCTGATCAGAGGCAATTAAAATCCCGATGGCAATACTCAAATCATAGGCAGCACCTTCTTTCCGCAAATCTGCGGGCGCCATGTTAATCGTAATTTTCTTTCCGGGAATTTTGTAGCCGACGTTTTTCAGTGCAGCAGAGATTCTGTAACTGCTTTCTTTTATAGCATTATCAGGCAAACCAACGAGGTGATATCCTACTCCACCCGTATCGATGTTTACTTCTATGGTGATGGTCTGTGCAGAGACCCCGAAGATGGAACTTCCATAAATTTTAATCAGCATTATTTTGTGTTTTAAGTAAAATTAATATTTTTTTCTCATCAAACAATAAAAAATCGGCACAAAATAATTTGCGCCGACTCCACATTAAAAGTATAAAAAAACTAACTATGATTATCTAATCTTTTATTTCTTAATCATCTTATTTTTATAAATTCTACCATTGGCAGTTTTTGAAACAATCATGTATGTTGCGGGAACCAATGTACTCACATCAATGGCTTTACCTGCCTGATGATCTCGTTTTTGAAGAACCAATTTTCCGGACATATCAATTATTGAAATTTCGCTGTACTTTTTATCAGACTCTTTTCCGATGTATAAAAGCTGCGCTGTAGGATTCGGGTAAATACTTAAACTATTTTCTTTCGTTTTGGTTTCTCCGGTTGCCAAGTTACAGAAGCCGTACTCTCCAAAATTTAATTTAATGAAAGCAAAAGAAGCAAGCATCTCACACTGATCGGGACAATACTCAGTACAGGCATAAAAGCCATATTCCCCAGTTGTTGTTGCAATGTAAGTATCACCCGTTGCTCCTGGTATCGTGCAAGGTTCATTGGGTGACGGTGGATTGCTTCCAGGAAGACATCTAAACCACGTATGCGTTCCATATACACCCGGAAATCCGTTATCTAGCTGCACCGATGCACCTATACAAACATTATATTCTCCGGGATTGGTTTCTTCGTAAGTTCCCGGTGTGAAATTGGCCATCAGATACGGAAGGCCGTAAGCATATCCGTCTGCAAGAATCGGCGTACTTTCATCAGTACAGTCATTCCCTGAAACAACTACTTTAAAGTAATGAAGCATATCTGCAGTTCCATTAATCGTCAATGTCTGCGATGTCGCTCCCGGTATAGCTACCCAAGGATTGTTGTTGGGAGTCTGCCAATCCCATTCCTGCCTGTACCATTGGTAATTTTGGAAGGATTGCGTTACAGATAACGTTTCCGACTCTGAGTTACAGAATACGATACTGCCCTGAAACATTGCGTCTAATCTCGGGCTGGTAACTGTAGGGTTGCATTGTGCTTTTAGATTAAAAAAACTTAAAAGTAAAAATGCCAAAAAGTGATTTTTGTTTTCATAAAAATTGATTTGTTTGGTGATTTTGTATTTAGTCGAGCGACAACCTTAATCCGAATTTCAGATTAAAATTGAGCGGTTTTTCTTTATAAATGGTGTTTAATGTACTGTTGTCTTTGAAGTGATATCCTAACCCGGGTTCTGCGTAGATCCCCAGCCGATTGGTAATGTTAAGCTGTACTCCGGCTGCAGCATTGACGGAAATTTGTACAGGTTTTGAGCTTAATTTCTCTTCGGTTTCATCTTTAAGAGTATTTTCTACGACGTATTTTGTTTTTAGACTTCCCGAAACTGATTTTTCTATTAAAGTTCCTGCCGTAAGATATCCAGTGAAACTAGCTTCCTTGATTACATTATAGTTCACCTGCACCGGAACACCAACATAATGAATGGTCTGATCACTTTGTATATAATTCGCATCGCTTCCGGAATGCAAGTCCGAGGAAAGTTTGGTGTACGTAATTCCGGTACCAATTCCCCACCTTTTGCCAATGTTGTAATACACAGAAGCACCGAAAGTCACAGGCATTTTATGTTTTATTTTGGCATCAACTTGTTGATCTTGGTTGGCTAAAAGCACCTGAGTAAGAGGATCAAGCTCTGTACTTGAACTGTGAAAAACATCACTGATGCTCATGTTGCTTCCGTTGAAAGTAGCATATCCCGGAACTTGACCTGCAGAACCCGAAGAGGCATTTCCTGTAAGAACACTTACCATCCAGGATTTATTTGTTTTAATTTTAGGTAAATCTGGTTTTTTATCTAACTCGTTTATTGCTAAAAGCTCTTCGTTTTCTCTTAAATCATCATCGTTATTTTTTACCGTGTTTTCTTGAGATAAAATTTGATTTTGATTATTGAAATCTGAACTTTTTTGTTTTTCGTCAGAGCTAAAAACATGCGCTATTTCGCCTTTCAACAAGTCTTTGATGGTTTCTGAAGAGGTATTTACAAACAATTTATCTGTGAAAATACTTTCTACATAGTCATTTTTAAAAATGTGATTCTGACTATAATTTTTGCCATTATTAATTTCTTCAGAAGAAGATTGAGCAATCACATTTTCAGTTTTGGAATCTGACTGTACATTTTTCTCTACAATTTTCTTTTCATTCGAATTTTCAAAAAAATGATTGATTCCAAAAAACACAAATGCAAGTACGGCGGCCGCACTTACTGCTCTATAAATAATAGTAGTAGGTTTGGAATAAGTATTCCTTTTAATCTGACCTTTAACATCAGCAGGAACTACACCAAGAACATGCTCATTTTCATCGAATAATTCAGATTGAATATCATCCCACAATCCGTCTGGAACATCTTCTGTGTGATCTTCCATTTTTCCGCGCAGATCATTTAGCCAATCTTTACTCATAATGCGCTTTTTTTATCATTTTATGTTCATTCACTTTCTGCACAAGTATCGCCTTCGCTCTGTGAAATTGGGAAGCTGAAGAATTTTCTGCTATTCCTAATATCGCAGCAATTTCCTTATGGCTTTTTTCTTCAAACACATAAAGATTAAATACAGTTCTGTAACCATCTGGAAGCGATCTGATCATTTCCATCAGGTTTTCTTTTGAAATACTTTCAAGATCAGGCTCATCATCATTAGAAAAATCCGGAATGGTGTCGAGATCTGTATCCGTTTTCAGACTGAGATTCTGCTTGAGATGCCTTAAAGATTCATTGATGACGATACGAGTTACCCACGCTTTCAGAGAGCCATTTCCACGATACTGAAAAGAATCTATGGAACGGAACATCTTAATAAAGCTATTTTGCAGCACATCATGCACATCATCTTTCTCAATAATGTAACGTGAGCAGACATAGGAAAGATTTCCGGAATAAGCTCCGAAAAGCTCTTTCCAGGCAGCTTCTTCTTTTGCAAGAAGGCGTTTTGCCAAAATCTGTTCCTTAGTTTCTTCCATGTACTGCGTCAGTTACTCTTATTTTTTAATTAAATATTTAAATTCGAATGCAAAAATAGATTGCCCTTTACTAAAGCGCAATCTATTTTGATCATATTTTAGTTTTTCACACAATACGGAAAATCATATTTTATGATTTCGTAAGGAGTTAAATCAACGCCGTCAACGGTTATTTTTTCAGCAATGATGCCAAATCTTAATGACCTATCTTGCCCTACATAAAATCCTTTTTGCGGTGCAGCAATTTTCACAATCGCATTTTTTGTAACCCCGTCCACCGGAATTTGCAATACTAAAGTTTTTGGAGCAAAGTTCAATTCAACTACATTGTTAGTGGTATTTAATGATGAGGTATAATTAAGCTTATACTTCACCTTCCCGATAGCAGTCAATGCAGCTTCTGCTTTCACAGGATTCGTCACTACCGTTTTCACAATTTCTTTTATAGGAAAATCATTGAATATCACCGTGTCTTTTTTTACACTAAGATCAACTGTTTTTTCATTTTTAATATTTCCTTGTGTTGTAAAAAGTCTGGCTTTATAATTCCCGTTCACATCTTCTAATTTCACAGGAATCGGCTCGTAATCATCCATACAAGACATTAAGGAAAACGCTATCAATGCAAAAAAACCAACTGCAAATGCCTTAAAGGCAATTAAATTCTTCATTTTTTAAAATTTATCGTTAAACATCTATTTTTTGAGCACTCAATAACATAAACCCATCATTTCAAAAATCTTGCATCCTTTTTTCTTAAAAACACATAACTAACTGATTCTCAAAACGGAAATTTTAAATTTAAATCAGATTTTAGATTTCTTATTATTTTAATACATTTGTTATAAAGCTGGATTCAATACAACTTCATTTTACCACAATACTTGATGACTATTGGAAACAGCACTTAATAATAATTTATAATGAACATAAAACCTGATATATCCTGGGCAGAATTTGAAAAATTAGACATACGATGCGGAACGATTATTTCCGTGAATGATTTTGAAAAAGCCAGAAATCCTTCTTATCAGCTTGAAATCGATTTTGGAGATTTAGGAATTAGAAAATCAGCTGCACAGATCACGACACTTTACAATAAAGAAGAATTAGTTGGAAAACAGATTTTAGCAGTTGTAAATTTTCCTAAAAAACAAATTGCCAATTTCTTCAGCGAATGTCTGGTTTTGGGAGTTTATGGTGAAGATGCAAAAGATGTTACACTTTTATCACCTTCTCTTCCGACAAAAAACGGACTTCAGGTTGGATAATTTAATTTAAAAATTTCAAACACAAATATGATACAGAACATTCCTTTAGAAAAAGTTTTATTCCTTGATATTGAAACGGTTCCACTTTACGGAAATTGGGACGAAATTCCGGAAACCGAGCAGAAACTTTGGGATAAAAAAACAAGATATCAGCGCAAAGATGAAGTTTCAGCTGAAGACTTCTACGAAAGAGCTGGAATTATGGCAGAGTTCGGGAAAATCATCTGCATCACCATTGGAATGCTCGAGAAAAATGAAACTTTAAGAATAAAAAGTTTCGCCAATGATGATGAGAAAAAACTGCTGCAGGAATTTGGCGAACTGTTCAACAGTCCGAGGCTTCGGGATGTCATTCTCTGTGCACACAACGGTAAAGAATTCGACTTTCCGTGGGTTGCGAGACGTTTTCTGATTAACGGAATGCAACCGCCAACCCCATTTCAAATGTTTGGAAAAAAACCGTGGGAAATCCCTCATCTTGATACGATGGAACTTTGGAAATTCGGAGATTATAAAAGCTATATTTCTCTGGAACTTTTAGCCCATGTTTTCGGAATTCCGACCCCGAAAGACGACATTGACGGCTCAATGGTTTCATCAATCTACTACATAGAAAAAGACTTGCAGCGAATAGTCGACTATTGTGAAAAAGATGTCTTAACTTTGGCAAATATTTTCCGGCGTATGCGTCAGGAAGATTTATTGCAGAGAAATATCAATTTAGATTAACAAATGAACTTTACAGACGATCAGATTGCCGACATCGGTGAAGAAATTATAAGAGTACTAAAAACCGTTTATGACCCCGAAATTCCGGTGGATATTTACGAATTGGGATTGATTTATGACGTTCAGATTTCGGAAGAAGCCGATGTGAAAATCATCATGACCTTAACGAGCCCTAACTGTCCCGTTGCAGAAAGTCTGCCGCAAGAAGTAAAAGACAAAACTGCCGAAGTAGAAAATGTAAAAAGCGTAGATTTGGAACTTACTTTCGAACCAACTTGGAACAAAGACATGATGAGTGAAGAGGCAAAATTTGAGCTGGGAATGCTTTAAATTTTCTTTAAAATAAATGAGGCTGTCATTTTTTGGCAGCTTTTTTTGATTCAAAAATTAATTTTAAACCATTAAGGTAATTAAATTGATAAGAAATATTAAGTTTGATTTCATCTTAAGATTACAGCATTAAATTATTCATACGTCTTTAGAAATCTCTTTTCCTTCTCTTCTGCTCCATTCGCTCCACGAACCCACGTACAGATTCGGAATTTCAAAACCAGCATAATCAAGAGCCAGAATTGTATGACAAGCAGTAACTCCGGAACCGCAGTGAATGATTAGTTTTTCAGGTTTACTTTCTAGTAATTTTAAATATTTCTCTCTTAAAATTTCAGGTTTCAGGAAATATCCATTCTCATCTAAATTTTCAGAAAAAGGAATATTAATTGCTCCGGGAATATGTCCGGCAACTAAGTCTATCGGTTCAGACTCGCCTTTATATCGATAAGAATCTCTTACGTCAACTACAGCTGCAGAATCGTTTATTAATTCATTCTCAACACCTTCCAAGGTTGAAATTGGCAGAAGCCAATCTTTTCTGTCGATAATTTCAATTTTTTCAAAAGTTTCTTCGCCTGATGTAAACTCTAAACTTTCTTTTTCAGCTTCTTGAAATCCACCATCTAAAACCTGAACATTTTTTAAACCAAAAGCTTTCAGCATCCACCAGACTCTCGCTGCGGCATTCGCTCCATTTTTATCATCATAAATTACAACGTGAGAATCTTCTGAAATTCCTAAACGAGAAATCGTTTCTCCAAACTTTTCAATGGTTGGAAGAGGATGTCTTCCGCCAAAAGCTGCATCTTCTCCAATTTCCGCCAAATCTTTATCTAAATCTACGAATCTTGCTCCTTGGATGTGTTTATTTAAATAGCTTTGATAAGCATCTTTTCCTACTCTTGCATCAAGAATAATTAAATTTTCGATTTGAATATTTTTCAATTCAGAAGCTGAAATTATTGGAGATATTTTGTTCATAGGAGCTTAGAATGAATTTAGGAAAATATAAATTATTTTTAAAATTACTGTAAAGTGTAAAAAAACAAAACCGCAGAAATCTCTGCGGCTATATTATTGATAAATGAAAATCATGGTCTGAACCAACTCTGGATGAAGGCTTCTCGCTACCGGACAATTGTGTGCGGTTTCTTCGATAAATGCCTTTTCATTATCTGAATACGTATCAGCAAAAACAAAATTACAAACGATTTCTCCAATTCTTCTCGGCTCGGTTTTCATAATTTTCTGAAGCGTACAATACGCTCCGTCAATATTGATTTTTTTGTCTTTGCCTAAAATGGCGATAGTTGTCAGCGCACATTCTGCTAAAGAAGTTGCACAAAGGTCAGTTGGTGAAAACTTCTCTCCTTTTCCGTGGTTATCGGTTGGTGCATCACTTTCGATGATGGTTCCTGACTGTAAATGTTCTGCTGAACATCTGAGTCCGCCGATGTATGTTATTTTTGATGTCATACTATTTTGAATAAAAATAAAAGCGACAATATCTCAGAAATGAAAAATATCCTTCGCCCTGTTATAAGAACTTTCGAAATTCAGTAAGTTCAAATTGTGTTCCGCTTTTTCTACGCTCATGAAATTGATCACCTGTTCGGTCGGCATATTTCCTACCAAGTCATCTTTTGCCATCGGACAACCGCCAATTCCTTTGATAGCAGAATCATATCTTCTGCAACCTTTATCATAAGCAGCTTTCAATTTAGAATAAGAATCTTCGTAACGGTTGTGAAAATGCGCTCCAAAATCAATATTTGGATATTTTGAAGGAATTTTTTCGAACAAAACAGAGATTGTTTCTGTTGTTGCAACTCCCGTAGTATCAGACAATAAAATGTTTTTAATTCCGATTTCAGAAAAACGGTTGGCCCAAAAATCTACATCTTCCCATTTCCACATTTCACCGTAAGGATTTCCAAATGCCATGGAGAAATAAAGATTTAATTCTTTGCCTTCCCTTTTTGTAAGCTCAAGCATTTTAACCACATCATTAAAAGCCTCTTCCTGATTTTTATTGGTGTTTCTGTGCTGAAAAGTTTCAGAAATTGAAAAAGGAAAACCTAAAATATCCACAGATGGATGCATCAAAGCTTTCTCAGCTCCTCTGTAGTTTCCGATGATTGCAGAAACTTTGGTGTTGGATAAAGATTTATCGATATTTTCGACAACCTCAGCAGAATCAGCCATTTGCGGAATTGCTTTTGGAGACACAAAACTAAGACAATCTAGAACATCAAAACCCACTTCCATCAGCGAGTTGATATAATCGATTTTTTTGGCAGTCGGGATAAATTCTCCCCAACCTTGCATGGCATCTCTAGGACATTCTGTAAGAAACATTTTCACTTTTGATTTTCTCAAATATAATAAAACTAAAACAATTAGTTCTTTGTACAAAACAAAGCTAAGATTCTTTTGATAACCAATAATTTATATCTGATTTATAATTTCAATATCTCATATTCAAATACAAAAAACGTGTTCTCAGCATCAAATTTGCTAACTTTGTTAAAATTTTAGACATCTAATGAGTACAATCGAATTCAACGAAATGTGGAGAGAAAAATTACTGAACCGTTTTCTCAGCTATGTAAAAATATATTCAACCAGTGACGCAGAAAGCGAAGCGACACCTTCTACTGAAAGACAGTGGGACATCGCCAACTATATTGTAGAAGAACTAAAGACCATCGGTTTGGAAGATGTTTCTATCGATGACCACGGTTACATTATGGCTTATGTTCCTTCTAACTTGGAGAATGACAGTCAACCGACCATCGGATTTATTTCACATTATGATACTTCACCGGATTTCAGTGGTGAAAATGTAAAACCTCAGGTTTGGGAAAATTATCAGGGTGAAGATTTAGTTTTAAATAAAGAAACGAACTTCACATTATCGCCTTCAAAATTTGAAAGCTTAAAAATGTATATCGGTCAGACTTTGATTACAACAGACGGAAATACCCTTCTGGGAGCTGATGATAAAGCAGGTTGTGCTGAAATTGTAACCGCCGCAGAATATTTGATTGCTCATCCTGAAATCAAGCACGGAAGAGTGGCAATTGGTTTCACTCCGGACGAAGAAATCGGAAGAGGCGCACATAAATTTGATGTTACAAAATTCGGGGCAGAATTCGCTTATACAATGGACGGAAGTGAAGTTGGAGAGTTAGAATATGAAAACTTTAACGCAGCCGGAGCAGTGGTGAAAATCCACGGACTGAGCGTACATCCTGGTTATGCTTTCGGAAAAATGGTGAATGCGGGTCTTTTAGCTGCTGAATTTATTCAATTACTTCCGGCTAATGAAACTCCGGCTACAACAAAAGGTTTTGACGGATTTTATCATTTAATGGATATTACCGCTGATATTTCTGAGGCTAAACTTCAATACATTATCCGCGATCATGACGAAGAGAAATTTGAGGCGAGAAAGAAATTCATGGAGGAAAAAGTTGCTGAATTCAACCAAAAACATGGAGAAGGAACGGCTGAAGTGGAAATCAAAGAACAATATCGCAATATGAAGCAGCAATTTGAAGGCAAAATGCACATCATTGATCTTGCAGCAAAAGCCATGAAAGAAGCGAATATCGAACCTAAAATCAAAGCAATCAGAGGAGGAACAGACGGGGCTCAGTTATCTTATATGGGATTACCTTGTCCGAATATCTTTGCAGGTGGAATGAACTTCCACGGACCTTACGAATATGTAGCTTTGGAAAGTATGGAGAAAGCGCTTGAGGTGATTGTGAATATTGTGAAGGCGTAATAAAATAATTTAAAATCATATTAAATCCCTGCTGCATTCGTAGCGGGGATTCTTTTTTTCAAACAGAATTCACTTCTCGTCAAATCATCCTTACCATTCATCAAATAAAATTTCAAATCATCGCCTGCAGTTGTTGTTTTGCATCAGATTTTTAATAACATCTTATGAAACAACGTTTTTTAGCATTAAGCTCATTATTTGTATGCATTACTTGCTCGGTTGAAGCCAATGCACAGCAAACCCCGGCCTTCCACATCGGTATCAAAGGAGGAACTAATTTTACAAAAACATCTACTGAATCTTCCGGAATCGAGGGGAAATATGGCTTGGGATATCAAGCTGGAGTGATGACAAGAGTAGATTTTAACCGTTTATATGTACAGGGAGAGGTTTTGTTCAACAAAAGAAAAACTTCTTACGAAATGAAAGACAGGAGTTCTTCAAAATTAAAGTGGAATTCCATTGATGTACCTATCGTCGTTGGTTATAAAATCGTCAACAACAAAGATTTCAATATCAGGGCGTTTGCAGGTGGCGTTTACAGTTATGCTTTTAATGATAATTTATCTGCAACGAAAGCTCTTCAGGAAGGATTCAAAAAATTTGATAAGTTCAACGTCGGGATCACAGGAGGCGTCGGAATGGATTATAAAAACTTCTCCGTTGATCTTCGTTATGAGACAGGATTATCCAGCATCAGCAAGGAATTTAAATCTAAACCTCACAGCTTTTCACTGGGAATAGGATATTTCCTGTTCTAAAAACTTAAATTATCTTTACGTATTAGAAACTGCAGTTTTGCGGTTTCTAATTTTTTATAAATCTACCTTGCTCAATCTATGACAAAGCCTTTAGTCTTAAAAAAACATATATTAATTATCATTTTCTGGCTTGTTTTCGGGATGGCGATCTGGATGCAGATTCAGGTTGACGCCGGAATGTATAATGCCTTTATACAGACTTCTATCATCCTGATAAGTTCTTTTATTTTTGCTCATTTCTTAACCGACAAACTTCTCCCAAAAGCACTGATTTCCAAAAAGATGAATCAGTTTTTAGTAGAAGCCGGAATTGTAATTATTTTACTGAGTTTTATATTCTCGTTTGTCTTTGCTTATATCAATATTGACGCGCAGACTCCTCTTCCGCCAAGTTTCTCGGGGCATTTGGCTGTCTTATGGAAAGGTTTTTATTTATCAATTCCTGCATCGCTTCTCATTATCGGAACTGCTTGTGGAATAAGGTTTTATCTTGAACACGGAAAAATAGAACGGGATCATATTTTATTACAGCAGGCACATTTGGAAAGTCAGCTTAAACTATTACAGGATCAGATCAATCCGCATGTGATGTTCAATGTTTTGAATCACATTCATATTTTAATGAAAACGAATACGGAGCTTGCTTCTTTTCTGTTGTTAAAATTTTCTGATATTCTGCGGTATCAATTGTATCACTGCAATAAAAATCAGGTTATGGTCAACCAGGAAATTCAATATCTCCAAGATCTGGTGGAAGTTGAAAAATTGAGATGGGGAAATGAACTAGATGTAAAAGCCACCTGGGATATTAATAATAAAAAAGCTTTCATTGCTCCTCTTCTGCTCGTTCCATTTATAGAAAATGCTTTTAAATATGTTTGTCGTTTGCCCGGACACAAAGGCTACATCATCATTTCATGTAAAGAAAAAGACAATACGCTTTCCTTTTATGTTGAAAATTCTTATTCAAACATCACCACTTACAAAAAGAAAGACAGCGCACACGGAATCGGCCTTCAAAATGTAAAAAAACGGCTAAATCTTCAATATCCGGATTCACACACGTTAAAAATCGAATCTAATGATGACATCTACAAAGTTTCTTTAACTTTAAAATTATCCCAAGAAAATGACGAACAATAATCTTCCCAAAATGAAATGCTTAATTATAGATGATGAGCCGTTAGCGAGATTTCATCTGAAAGAAATGGCAGATCAAATTGATTTTTTAGAGGTTGTAGATACTTGTGCAACTGCTTTGGAAGCCAATTCTAAAGTACAGGAAAAACAGATCGATCTTCTTTTTCTGGATATTAACATGCCTTATTTAACGGGCTAGAGTTTTTGGAGCAATTAGAAAACCCGCCGTTGTGTATTCTTACAACCGCTTATTCGGAATATGCTTTGGAAGGATACAGACTTCAGGTAGTTGATTATTTGTTGAAACCTATTGCTTTTAATCGTTTTTACCAGGCGGTGAATAAGGCACAGCAACAATTCATTATGTCTGAAAAAATAAAAAAGAATACCCCTTTCGATGATCCTTTTTTGTATGTGCGACAGTCTGATTCTTTTATCAAAGTTTCGTGGGTAGATATTTTATTTATTGAAAGTATGCAGAATTATACGAAGCTTCATTTTAAAGACAAATCGCTTGTCATTCATCAAACGATGAAAGCTATCGAAGAATCGCTTCCTGCTGAGCATTTTTTCAGGATTCATAAATCATTTTTAATCAATATCACTCATATCGATATGATCTCAGGAGGACGTTTATTTATCAATAAAATTGAGCTTCCTATATCCAGAACCCGAAAAGAAGAATTGCTCAATCAGGTTGTTTATAAGAAGCTCATTAGTAAATAGTTTAGGGTAAATTCCAACGAAGGGCAACTGCTACATAAAATGTGCTTGAAAATCGGGGATCTTCACCTTTTTTCATCTTAAAAATGCTTTTTATTTTGCGCTCGTTTTCATTGAAGCTTCTCAGTAAAGCTGTTCCTCCCGTTAATTTCAGGCTTACTGATTCATTGATTTTAATTTCCGGTCTTAAGCCTGCTGTGATCTGCTGATATCCCAGTAATACAGATTTTCCGTCCTTGTTCCTTTCTACGGTCATTCCGTTTAAACCAACAACAGCTTTTAATGCAAATTTGTCCGTGAACTGATAGCCGGCTTCCATTCCTTCCGGAAAATTGATGTTAAACTTAATTTTATTGCCTGTTTTCCAATCAAAATAGATCCAGGGCATAATCATCGGAACTCCAAACGCAGTGGTCAGAACGGGTCCTAAGCCAAGAGCCAGGTTAGGATTAAAATTCTTGATAAAAAGTACTCCACCCTGTCCTAAAACATCATCAAAATCTACATTTTCAAGATCTGTATAGACGCCGACTGATGCCGTCATCATCATGCTCCATTTTCCACCTAAAGGTCTTAAATGTTGCAAACCGACCTGAGCGTTCAGCATTTGATCAGGAAACAGCTGAGTTTCATAGTTTCTGTGAGACATTTTAGCGTAAGAACCATTGGCGAGTAAAGACCACGACTTCACTTTACCATCCTCATTTTTCTTCATTGATAATGGAATATTAAAGCTTAGATCTACCCTTTTAAAATCACTCTTCGAATCCGTTTTCACACTATCCTCCGGACGGATATAGCTAGAGTGTGGAATATATTCTGTTTTAAGCTCCCCGGAAATTCCGGTCTGTGCATTTACCCAACAATTGAAATGGGTCAAACAATAAAAAGCAGTCAAAAGACCTTTCTTCATAATTAAAAAATTTATGCAAAGAGAGGTCTTCGTTTCTTTTTTACAAAAATTACTTGATTAAGTGTCGAGATGCTATGATGAGTTGGAATAATGGAAGGATGAGATAAAACTGATATTGCTTTTAATTTGTTTTCTTATGAATTTTATTCTCCGGATTTTTTACAACATTTTTCACAAATCGTTCTTCACATGCTCCAAATTTTATAAAATTTTCCCTGCCTTTTTCTAAAGTCATATGATTCGGATGACTAATTTTTTTCAAATCAAAACATCCATCATCTTCCCAAAAACAAGCTTTACATATATTGTAATTTCCTCTTTCCTTTAGAGTAAAATATCCACAACAATAGCATTGAACGCTTAAATTGTTATTTGGTTCATCCATACATTTAAAATCAACAAAAAAGCCACTACAAATAATGCAGTGGCTTCACAATATTTAAAATTAAATTTTAACCGTTTTGCTGATTGCTTAAAAAAGCATCCCAACCTTGTGCTGTCAACGCAACCAATTGATTAGAACCTCTTGCTACCATAAAATTCCCTTCTTCCTTATCAACAGCATGGCCAATGATGCTAAAATCAGGATGATTTCTCATCTTTTCAAAATCATTTGGAGAAATCGTGAACAATAATTCATAATCTTCTCCACCGCTTAATGCCGTCATCACTGGATTTAAATTCAAATCATCCGCCGTTGTAATCGTCAGATTATCCATCGGAATTTTCTCTTCATACAATCTGAAACCAACTTTCGACTGGTCAGAAAGATGCAGAATTTCCGAAGCCAAGCCGTCAGAAATATCAATCATAGAAGTTGGTTTGATATCTAATTGCTCTAAAATTCCTTTTACATCGGTTCTTGCTTCCGGTTTCAATTGTCTTTCCAAGATATAATCAAAACCTTCCATTTCAGGCTGCATGTTTGGGTCTGCTAAGAAAACGGCATGTTCTCTTTCCAAAATTTGAAGTCCCATATAAGCGCCACCCAAATCTCCACTTACTACAAGCAAATCATTTGGTTTTGCGCCGCTTCTTTTCACGATATTTTCTTCATCTTCAATTCCGACAGCAGTAATGCTCATGACCAAACCTGCATTGGAACTTGTTGTATCTCCACCGATTAAATCAACTTTATATCTTCCGCAAGCCGCCTGAATTCCGGCATACAATTCTTCCAAAGCTTCCACGGGAAAACGGTTTGAAACTGCAAGAGAAACCAAGATCTGCGTAGGCGTTGCATTCATCGCAGCAATATCACTAAGATTTACCACAACAGCTTTGTAGCCTAAATGCTTCAATGGAACATATCCTAAATTGAAATGAACTCCTTCCGCCAAAACGTCAGTCGTTAAAACTACTTTCTTGTTTCCGGGATTGATTACAGCGGCATCATCTCCTACTCCAAGTTCCGAAGACTCGTTGGATAAAGGAAAAAATTCCGTTAGGTGTTTTATCAGTCCAAACTCTCCTAATTTAGAGATTGGCGTTAATTCTGGTTCTTTATCTTCAAACATAAATTTTATATAAGTAATTGGTAATTGGTAATGAGTAATTTTAAGTGCTGTCAATAAATTAAACTCAAGACCTTAAACAATAAGCTAAACAGCTAATAGCGATGGATCAATATTTTCCGGGCGGAAAGGAAGTTTTTTAAAATCTTCTCTCGTCATCAATATGGTTTCCGCAGTTTTGTATTTATTCATCGCTTCGACAACGTCATCTGGTGGGGAAGTCATTTTCCTCAACATGGTATCAATCCAAACTCCTGTCGCTTCTGAAGTGGCACAATGTGAACCATCAGGAAGATAAAACTTATGTACAAAACGGTAGATTGCAGCATCTTCTGCACACCCGTCGATTTCAAGGCTTACGATTACTTTTTGGTCTGCGAAAATTTCTTTAAAAAAGAAAATCTTTCGTGCATAATCACCGGACCAATTCCCCAACGGCTCATTTGGGTAACTCCCATTTTTTCTTTTTTCATAAAAGCCATTCTAGTCTGCGCGCAATATTGCACGTAAGACGAATTGGCAAGATGTTTATTAGCGTCTAGATCGCTCCAGCGTACTTCAAAGGTATGATAGAAAGTCATTTAATTTTGTTTAAAAGTGAATTATTGAATAGTAACCATCTGAAGTATCTGCAATGTTTGTCATTCCGTAGGAATCCAAACAAGACCATTTAAATCAGCTGAGATTCCTACGGAATGACAAACTAGATAAAGAATGAGAAAAAATACTTATTGTGGTTAATAATTTCGTTTAAAAATTCAAAAATTATAATCCTCAAAATTACTCAAATAAGATGGTTTATAAAAATTGTAGTTTTGTAAAAATAATCTTCAGCATAAGATTACATAGTTATGAAGCAAATTATCATTATCGGAGGTGGTGCAGCAGGATTTTTCTGTGCAGCAAATCTTGACGAAAAGAAATATAAAATCACCATTCTCGAACAAAATTCAGATGTACTCCAGAAGGTAAAAATTTCGGGAGGCGGAAGATGCAATGTTTCTCACGCATGTTTTGACCCAAAAGAATTGGTTCAGTTTTACCCTCGTGGAAATAAAGAATTACTCAGTGTTTTCACCAAGTTTCAACCTGGCGACACGATGAATTGGTTTGAAAAACGAAAAGTTTCGTTAAAAATTGAAAATGACAACAGAGTCTTCCCGGAAAGCAATTCTTCTCAAACAATTATCAATACTTTTCTGAATGAAATTCAACAGAAAAATGTTGAAGTGAAAACGAAATGTTCGGTAAAAGACATCATTAAAAAAGACGATCAATACTTAGTTTCAACAAGTTCGGGAGACTTTTTATGCGATTATGTCATCTACACCACAGGAAGCTCGCCGAAATCTTTAAAGATGCTTCAAAATTTGGGACATAAAATTATTGATTTGGTTCCTTCGCTTTTTACATTTAATATTAAAGATGATTTGCTGAAAGATCTTTTGGGAACAAGTTTTGAAATGGCAGAAACGTCGATCCCGAAATTAAAAACTGAGGAAAGCGGACCATTGTTAATTACGCATTGGGGACTTTCGGGACCTGCAATATTGAAAATTTCGGCTTGGGAAGCGATTAATCTGGCGAAAGTAAAATACAATTTTGAAGTTCAGGTTAATTTTATTTCAAAAGATATTAATGATGCAGAAGAATTATTTCAGAATTTTAAACAGTCAAATCCTAAGAAATTAATTGGATCATCGAAAATTTTTGAGGTGACGAATCGTTTTTGGCAAAGAATCTTGGAAGTTTCAAAAGTTGATTTAAATAAACAAATTGCCAACATTTCCGGAAAAGAAATACAGATGATTTTGGAAAATCTCTGCAAAAAGAAATTTCAGGTAACCGGAAAATCTACTTATAAAGATGAATTTGTGACTGCAGGTGGTGTAGATTTGAAGGAAATAAATTTTAAAAATATGTCTTCGAAATTGTTGACTAACTTTTATATTGCTGGAGAAGTTTTAAATATCGACGCAGTAACTGGTGGATTTAATTTTCAAGCTTGCTGGAGCGAGGCGTGGCTGATTGCACAGGATTTGAATAATTTAAACTAAAAAAATATGAAAAAAAATTTAGTCCTAATCTCATTTTTAGGCTTTACACTTGCTTTTTCTCAAGTACAGGAAGGAATAAAGGCAAGCCAATCTTCCAGAGAAACTTACGTTCCTGAAGCTGATATTCAACCTTCTTTTCCCGGTGGAATTAACGAGTTTAGAGGTAAAGTTGCACAAAAAATAAATATTAAAAAAATAAAAAATGCAACAGGGAAAGTAAACTCAACAGCCAAATTCGCAGTCAACATGCAAGGTAATATAGAAAGCATTACTGTGTTTGGAAATAATGATGATCTTAATAGCGAAGTAGAAAATGCAATAAAGTCAATAAAAACCAAGTGGAAACCTGCAACATACAAATCACACCCTGTGAAATATTGGTTTCAGCTTCCTTTTTCCGCTTTCATTGATTAATCATAAATGCTTTCAGCTAAAAAAAATATTCAGAATATCTCAAAAATCCTTTTAATAATCGGGTTCGGGTATTTCTTTTGGCAAATGCTGAAAATCACTTTAGAATATATTCCTTTAGACTCCAATGTCAGTTTTTTAATGATTAAACAAACTGAAGTCGTAGAAAGACCTGAATATTTATATTTTTTTTACAGCCATGTTTACACGAGTATTTTTGTTTTATTGGTAGGATTTCTGGCCATTCTAAGAAAAGATTTCGGATTGAAAAACTTTCATAGAAATGCCGGTAAAATTTATATTTTTTTGATCTTAATTTTTGCAGCACCTTCCGGAATTTATATGGGGATTTTTGCCAATGGTGGTTTTTTATCTAAAATTTCGTTCGTTATTTTAGGCTGCTTATGGTGGTTTACTACGTTAAAAGCTTATCAATTAGCCCGGCAAAAGAAATTTAAAGAACACAAACAATGGATGTGGCGAAGTTTTGCATTGACAATTTCTGCCATCACTTTGAGAATGTGGAAAGTAATTATTGTATATTTATTCCATCCAAACCCGATGGATGTTTATCAAATCATTGCGTGGCTCGGCTGGGTTCCGAATATTATTTTAATTGAATATTTAATCAGAAAAAAGCACATTTAATTTATATGAAAATTTTAAAATTAACTTTAATTGCTCTGTTTACAATTGGTTTGACAAGCTGTAAAAAAGACGCTACAACCGAAGAAAAATCTAAAGACAGTTTAACTGCTAAAAAAGATTCTGTCGTCATTCCCGAAGTTCATAAAGAATATTATGGAATTTATACAGGAGAATTTGCCGGAAAAGAGATGATGCATGATAATGAAGCTGATGAAGACTATGAAGGAATAAATATCAAAAGACTGTCTTTAAAAATTAACCGAATTACTCAAGATTCTGTGTATGGACAAAGTATTGTGAACGGAACACAAAGACCTTTCAGAGGTATTTTTAACGAGAGTTCTCAATCTTTTATTTTGGATGAACCAGGAAATGATAAAACCGATGGAAGATTTGAAGTTAAACTTAAAAACGACAGCATCACCGGAAAATGGACTGCTTTTAATAAATCTGCAGTAAAAGCTTCTTTGAAAAATTTAAAACTGATTAAAAAGAGTTTGTCTACAATCCGAATTTTATGCTGGATCAAAATTCTGAATTAATTGATTGGGAAAATCCGAGAGATTTTAAAGAAAAATATACCGACGAAGAAACAGGAAAAACAGAAACATACACCCAATCTAAAAATAGAGTTGCTTCTGATGCGGTTTTTAAAATCAATGCTTCAAAACAAAAACTGAGCGAAAAAGACATCAAAAACCTTCGAAAACTCGACATGGAAATCATTAAAAATTCGGTTTTCGCAAGACATGGTTATTCATTCAAAAAACAGACTTACAGAAACTTTTTTGAACAGACCGATTGGTACATTCCGGTTTCCAATAATGTTGACAGCGAGCTTTCCCCGATGGAAAAAGAAAATGTAGCTTTGCTGAATCGTTTTATAAAATATGCGGAGGATAAATATGATTCTTTTGGAAGGTAATTTTCCCGAAGATTAAACGGATTTTGAAGATTCGTTTTGATAAAATTTAATTTTAACCAAAAGATAAAGGATCAAACATCCCACTCCATAACATATAATATCAATCCACGAGAAAGAATTTCCGATAACAATATACATTAGGCTTCCCGGTTGGAAGCCTAATTTGTCTGCAATGTTGAAAAATTGAGCAAACTCTATCAGGCAAGAAAAAGCAAAAATTCCGAGAATTAATTTTGTGTTGTTGGTTATGAAAAAGCTTTTCACAAGAGTATATAAAAGCATGACAACTATGACATCTCCCAAATATGCTCGGATAAAGAATTGATCTTTTAAAACGGTGGCAATTAAAACCTCAACAAGGAAAATAAGGAGGGTTAAAAAGAAATATTTCAGGTTAAATTTAAATTTCATCGTGATTAATTTTGGCTAAAGTATTTGATTTTGTGTTAAAAAAAGAGCGGACTAAAGTCCGCCCAATATCTATATTTTATTTAAATATCCGAAATTATTTTTTCACTTTTATCGTGCATCCGATGGCAACGGTTTTATTCATTTTTATCGTTTGATTTTTAATTAAAGCATCCACAGCATCTTCTACATAACGCTCTGAAACATCATTCGGGTCTTCATAATTATTATCTACTGCTCCGATGTATTTCACGATATTTTTTCCATTTTCTTTCTGAAGAATAAAAACGTGCGGCGTTTTTGTCGCACCATATTGAGGATATATTTTCTGACCTTCATCCACCAAATACGGGAACGTAAAACCTTTTTCTTTGGCTCTTGTAATCATTTGCTGATAATCATCTTCAGGCTGTACATTCGGATCATTCGGGTTGATTGCAATCACGGGATATCCCTGAGATTTGTACTTTTTGTCAAGTGCTACAATTCTGTCTTCATACTTTTTTGCGTACGGACAGTGATTGCAGGTAAAAACAACGATAAAACCCTTGACTTTTTTAAAATCGCTCAGAGAAACCATTTTTCCGTCGACATTTTTTAGTTTAAAATCTGCTGCTTCATCCCCTACTTCATATCCTTTTGAAGACGAAATCTCACGCTTAGGATTTTCATTTTTATCGCTGTTGATTTTTGTAAAACTCAGTAATCCAAGCACTACAATAGCAGCTGTCGTTAAAATTTTAAAGTTTTTCATAGTATTTCGATTTTGTTTAATTTAAATTTTTCACAATCGTATTCTCCAACTCTTCTTTGCTCATTTCGCCATCATTGAAATGTACTTTTTCTCCATTTTTATAAAAAATCGTTACCGGAATATTTCCGTCCCAGTTTTTCTCGAAACGAGGAATCCAGGTATTCATTCTTTTAATATCATCCAATAAAACCACTTCCGCAGTGAGGTTTTTCTTTTTGATAAATTCAATCACACGTTCTTTATCTTTGGCTCTGTCTAAAGAAACTAACAGCATTTTATATTTGGGATTGCCCTTAAATTTTTCGTTGACTTCCATAAAATCCGGAAGTTCTTTCACACACGGAGCGCAGGTTGTCGACCAGAAATTTATAACCAATACTACATCTTTTTCTTTCTTAATCTTATTTTCTAACTGTTCATATTTAATCATAGGAATATCATTTATAATAATTTGTTCCTGTGAAAAATAAAAAGACATACTGAAAATCAATGCAATTAAACTCGAGAACTTCTTCATACTCAAAATTAGCGAATGAATCTGTATATCAATACGATACCGTTGTTAAACTTTGTTAATTAAATATTTTTGTTAAACTACGAATTTTATTCTCCCTTTTCTTTTACCTCCCTTCGGAATTAATAATTATAAAATTACCTTTTAAGTTCGTTTTTAGTTTAAATTTTTCTAAGCATTGGTACTAAGTTTGATACCTTTCAGCTAATTAACTACACATCTGGGAATTATTTTCAGAATCAGTGTTACTAATAAAATCAAATGGAATGAAAAAAGCGATTTTTTTGCTTGGCTTGTCTCTGGGAACATTTATTTATGCTCAGGAAACTGCCAATAAAAACACAATTGAAAACAATATATCAGAGATACCCAACTATAGTGAATTGGTAAAGAAAAAGATTAATTTAAAAGATGTTGTAACCTCTGCAGACAAAGCGCCCGAATTCCCTGGTGGTTTTGAAGTTTTTAAGCAAAAATATTTTGAAGGAATGCCCACTGTCAATCTAAAGCAAAATCAAAAGCTAGATACCCGCATTTATTTTGTTGTTGAGAAAGACGGCTATGTAAGAAATATTGCAGCTATCGGAAGCGACAAAAAACATGTAGAAGCAGCAGAATTAGGCGTTAAAAGAATTTTTACTCGCTGGAAACCAGCAATGATTGGAGACAAACCAGTACGTTATCTTTATACATTTCCTTTATCTTCGAGAAAGTTTTAATTGATTATTATTACACCTATTAAATCATCAATCTTAAACTTGTGATAAACTCTACAGATGATCGGTCGCTGATTTTCTTTCTTCTTTATAAGCAAAATAAGCCAGCCCACCATAATAAGAACCGAAAAGTAAAAACCTTCCAAAATTGGTCATTACTTTTCCATCGCCTCTGATTTCTGGATTTGTAATCCCCAAATATTCTAAAAAATTCTCGGCTAAAACAGTAATCAGAATAATCGGGAAGAGAAGTAAAATCTTAAGAAAACGAAACTTAAGTAACTTTCCTCTCTGCTCGTCTGAAAAATTAAATAAAAGATATTTATTCGCCAAAAAATAGAAAGAAAGGTATTAAAAACAATGGAGTTGAATCCCAATCCATTATAAAAATAAAACAGTCCGCTACAAAAAATCAGGGAAAGGAAAACGACACGGAATTTTTGAGGGAAAAATAAAAGAAAGATTACAGGAAAAAAAATCATCAGATCATAAAACCAAAGATCTACATATTGCTTTGCAACTTCTTTATCAATGTTTTTCCCAAACACCAAAATATAGAGATATTGACAACAAAGAACAACGTAGGATGCTGTGGTTTCATACTTCCAAAACGTCGGTTTTTTGTGAATAATACCTTTCATTTCCTACTTTCCAATCATCTTTTTAATGGAATTCAATTTCATCAAAGCTTCAATCGGCGTCAACGTATTAATGTCAATTTTCGTCAGCTCTTCTCTGATATTCTCCAGAACGGGATCATCAAGTTGAAAGAAAGAAAGCTGCATATTTTCTTCAGTTACTCTTTTGATGCTTTCAGAAGAACCACTTTGTGAACGGCTTGCTTCCAAAGTTTTAAGAATATCATTCGCTCTGTTCACAACTTTCGATGGCATTCCAGCCAATTTCGCAACGTGAATACCGAAACTATGCTCACTTCCACCCGGAATTAATTTTCTTAAGAAAATGATATTTCCTTTGTTTTCCTGAATAGAAACGTGGAAATTTTTCACTCGCTCGAAGTTGACAGTCATTTCATTCAGCTCATGATAATGCGTTGCAAATAGAGTCTTTGCCTGCGTCGGATGCTGATGAAGATATTCTGCAATAGCCCACGCAATCGAAACCCCGTCATACGTTGAAGTTCCACGACCGATTTCGTCTAATAAAATTAAGCTTCGGTCTGAAATATTATTTAAAATATAAGCCGCTTCATTCATTTCCACCATAAAAGTTGATTCTCCGGCAGAAATATTGTCGCTCGCCCCAACTCTTGTGAAAATTTTATCTAAAACTCCAATTTCCGCGTGTTTTGCAGGAACAAAACTTCCGATTTGAGCCATCAGACAAACAATTGCAGTCTGACGAAGAATTGCAGATTTACCCGCCATGTTGGGTCCGGTAACCATAATAATTTGTTGAGAATCTTTATCTAAAAAGATATCATTTGGAATATATTTTTCGCCTAAAGGAAGTGCGTTTTCAATGATCGGATGTCTCGCTTCTTTTAAATCGATTTTAAAACCATCATTTAAGACAGGTTTTGTATAACTTTCAGAAACCGCCAGCTCAGAAAGACCCACTGCAACATCAAGCTGCGCAATAATATTTGAATTTTCCTGAATTCTATCCATATAAATCATGGTATCTGAACAGACTTTTCGGTACAATTGATTTTCCAAAACACTGATTTTTTCTTCAGCGCCCAGAATTTGGCTTTCGTATTCTTTTAATTCCTCAGTGATGTATCTTTCTGCATTGACCAATGTTTGCTTTCTTATCCAATCACTCGGAACTTTATCTTTATGCGTATTTCTAACTTCAATAAAATATCCGAAAACATTATTAAAATCAATTTTCAGGCTTGTAATTCCGGTGCGTTCCACTTCACGCTGGCACATTTCGTCAAGGAAACCACGGCCTTTGTTTTGTAAACCTCGTAAATGATCGAGTTCTTCGGAGATATTTTGTTTGATGACATTTCCTTTCGCCAAATTGACAGGGAGTTCTTCATTCAGATGATTTTCAAGTAATTCAATCAAATCATCTAAAGAGTTTAATGGCTCTAACCAAGCTAAGACATCGGCATGAGGATGAAGTAATCCTTTTATCTTCTGAATATTAATTAAACTTTGGCGCAGATAACCTAATTCTTTAGGTGAAATTTTTTCTGCCGCCAGTTTTCCCATCAATCGGTCTAAATCTGAGATCGCTCTCAGTAATTCTGAAATTTCAAATTTCAGCTGATCATTTTCGTTTAAAAAATCGATTAATGAAAGTCTACGTCCAATTTCTTCTACAGATTTTAACGGAAGGATAATTCGTCTTCTCAACAATCTTCCGCCCATTGGTGTAGACGTTTTATCAATAATATCGAGCAAAGATTTTCCTTTCGGATGACTTGGATAAACGATTTCGAGATTTCTCAGCGTAAAATGATCCATCATCAGATAATCTTCCTGCGGAATAATCTGAATTTTGGTGATGTGCGCCAATAATTTGTGATGGGTATCTTCAACCAGATAAGCGAAAATCGCACCTGCTGCGGTAATTGCCAAAGGTAAACCTTCAACTCCAAAACCTTTTAATGAATTGGTTCTGAATTGATTCGTTAATTTTTCGTAGGCAAAATTATATTGATATGCCCAATCTTCCAATTTAAAAACATTTCTGTTTTTCAGCTGATCGGGAATCTGTACACTTCGCTGATAAATAATTTCACTCGGATCAAACGTATTGATGATGTGTAAAATTTTATCTAAATTCCCCTCGCTTACCAAAAATTCTCCAGTTGAAACATCGACCAAAGCGATCCCATATTTTTCTTTTTCTTTGTGAAGCGAAAGCAGGAAATTGTTCTTTTTGGAAGTCAAAACCTGATCGTTGAACGTAACTCCAGGCGTTACTAACTCAGTTACTCCACGTTTTACAATTCCTTTGACAGTCTTCGGATCTTCCAATTGGTCGCAAATCGCCACACGAATTCCGGCTCTGACCAATTTAGGCAAATAAGAATCGACAGAATGATGCGGAAAACCAGCCAGCTCGATATGACCGTCTCCGTTGGCTCTTTTCGTCAGAACAATCCCCAAAATTTGAGAAGTTCTCACAGCATCCTGCCCGAAAGTTTCGTAGAAATCTCCCACTCTGAAAAGCAAAAGTGCATCAGGATATTTCGCCTTGATGGTGTTGTACTGCGTCATTAACGGGGTCTCTTTCTTCGTCGCCTTTGCCATTGAAATCGTTCTTAAAATTGGGTTGGTAAAAGTATGAAATAAATAAGAAGGAGGGAAATGTTGATTTTTAAATCTCCCACAGATTGCACAGATTTTCACGAATGATTGAAAATATTTAATCTGTGAAAATCTGTGCGATCTGCGGGTAATCAAATTTTATTCTTACTCAAATGTTTTTCCAGAGCTTCCGTCGCCTTTTCATAAGCCCATTTCTGTTTGTGATTTACCCATTTTTCTTTAAATAATTTACGCAGAATTTTGTCAGTATATCGCATTATGAAAACATGATACAGCATATTCACAAAAACTTTCGGCTTGTTCGGCAGCGCTCTGAGAGACATTGAAAAACCCGGTTCCAGATATCTGTTGAAATGCCAAAAAGCTCCAGGAATAAACAGCGCATCTCCGTGTTCCATGAAAATCTCGATCCCTTTTGCATATTTTAAAGCTGGGAATTTTTTATAATCAGGGTTTTCGTAGTCAATATCATAAACCGTATGAACCGACAACGGAACTTTATATAAAAACTTTGACTGTTTCTGATCAAACAAAAGAATTCTTTTCTTCCCTTCAAAATGAAAGTGCATAAAATCTCCCAGATCAACATCATAATGCATCAAAACATGAGCATCACTTCCACCGAAAAATAAAGTCGGAAGACGTTTGAAAAATTTAATTCCCAAATCAGGATAGGTGAAATTCTTCAATAATTCAGGAAGACGATCGGTGATAATGTAAAAGAAAATTCTCAGATCCGAAGGTTTAGATTTTATCGTGTCGATGTAATCTTTCATTTTCATTTTTGCAACAGGTGCATCTGAACTTTTTTTGGAGTCTGCAGGCTTGTTGTCATACAACGAAACTTCCTGTTCGCCCGCTTTTTCTTTAATAAAATCGAAATTCCATTTATCGAAAGCTTCCCATCGGCTTGCATAGTTTTTAATCAGAAGAGGTTTTCTCTTCTTGAAATAATTTTCCTGAAAATCTTCCTTACTGATATCATTGACAACATCTACCTTTTCGAGAATCATGAGTTTGTAATTTAATGCGAAATAAAAATAGTGTTTTTTTGAAATTTATAAAAATTTATCTTTGCAACACAGACATTAACCATGAGAGTTTATAACACCAAAAATTTCCTGAAAATACTGGTCAGCTTACATAAAAGCGACACCATGAAAATCCTGTTTCCAACAATGATTTTGATGGCTATCTATTCGTATGGAATTCAGTACCTAGAAGTTGAGTATCTGCATTTGACGGCAAAATCAAAAGTCAGCAATATAGGATTGATTCACTCATTACTGGGATTTGTTTTGTCATTGCTGTTGGTTTTCAGAACCAATACGGCCTATGACAGATGGTGGGAAGGCAGAAAACTTTGGGGAAAACTGGTGAACGATACAAGAAATTTTGCAGTAAAAATCAATGTAATTCTTGGAGACGACAGAAAATCTGCTGATCAGATATCAAGATACCTTAAATATTTCCCGCATTTTTTAGCCAAACATCTTTCGCAGGAATCTACTAGACTCGCTTTAGATGAAGATTATTCTGAAATTGAAAAATCTCTAAAAAATCACGGTCCGACTGATTTGGTCATTCTTTTAACCCACAAATTATATCAGTTAAAAAAAGAAGGAAAAATTTCTGATGTTGAAATGCTTTATCTGGACACCCAATTGACAGGTTTTCTGGATGTTTGTGGCGGTTGTGAGAGAATTAAAAATACACCAATTCCATATTCATACTCTTCATTTATAAAAAAATTCATCATTTTATATGTTGTTGCCTTACCCATAGCTTATGTCATCAACCTCGGATTATTTATGATTCCGCTGACGGTTTTTGTATATTACGTGTTGATGAGTCTGGAATTGATTGCTGAAGAAATTGAAGATCCTTTTAATAATGATGAAAACGACATTCCGATGGAAACAATTGCTCAGAATATTGAGAAAAATGTGCATCAGATTATGGGAGAAAAAAAATAATGAACAAATTAGAATCCGTTCATGATTAAGAATTCGTAAATTGTAAATAAGAAATAAACAAATTATTTTGGTAAATAAATTAAAACTAGAAGAACTCAACAGAATTGATGTAGAAACTTTTAAAAAGGTTGAGAAAATTCCGCTGGTGGTTGTTTTAGATAATATCAGAAGTATGCACAATGTGGGTGCGACTTTCAGAACGGCAGATGCGTTTCTGGTTCAGAAAATTATTTTGTGTGGAATCACGCCGCAACCGCCACACCGTGAAATTCACAAAGCAGCTTTAGGAGCAACAGAAAGCGTGGATTGGCTGCATGAAGCAGATATTAATGTCACGATTAATGATTTAAAAAGTCAGGGGTTTGAGGTTGTAGGAATTGAACAGACGACGAACAGCACGATGATTACTGATTTTAAAATTGACAATTCAAAGAAATACGCAGTGATTTTAGGCAACGAAGTAGAAGGAATCAGTGATGAAGCTTTACAGAATATTGATTCTTTTATTGAAATTCCGCAGCTTGGAACGAAGCATTCTTTAAATGTAAGTGTATGTGGCGGAATTGTAATGTGGGAATTTGCAAAGGCCCTAAAATAAAAAAACTGCGTCTGTCAAAAGACAGTGCAGTTTGAAATAAATCTAATAAAAAGTAAAAATGAAAGGCGACAAAGATAATTTTTTATCTTACACCAACAAAATTTATTTTTGCTTTTTTAAATTTTTCTGAAAATAACGTACTTTTATAACAAACGTTTCGTTTAAAATTTTATAAATTAGCACAATGTTTATCAAGGACTATATCTCAAAAGATTTTCCGTGTTTTCATCTGACTGACTCTATCGAATCAGCTAGAGAAACCCTAGAAGCATTTGGATATACGCATATTTTCATTAAAAAATCACACCATTTTTACGGAGCCATCGCCAAAGACTTTCTTTATGAAGAAGAAGGAACTTTGAAAAATCTCGAACATCAGATCGAGCGCTTCGCCATTTTGGAGGATAATAATATCATGGACAGCATCCGGTTGTTTTATACATTCAATGCCAACGTGATCCCGGTGATCAATAAAAACGAGAAATATCTGGGATACATCTGTTGTGATGATGTTTTCCAAACTTTTTCAAAATACCCTCTGTTTTCGGAAAGCGGCGCAACTCTAACCATAGAAACTCCGGCAAGAAAATATTCAATGACCGAAATTGCAAACATCGTTGAGAGCAACAACTCGAAGTTCTACGGCGGATTTATCAGTTTCATGTCAGACGAATTTATTCACATCACCATTAAAATCAGCAACGAAAATTTAGCTTCAATTGATGCTACTTTTGACCGTTATGATTACAGAATTGTTGAAAAATATTATTCTGATGAGAAAACAGATCTTTTCAAAGACCGTTTAGGTTTTTTACAAAAATTTATCGAAATATAATATGAAGGCAGCCATATATTCTCAGAAAAAAGATCTTGATACTTTTTTATATTTAAGCAAATTTATTTCTGAACTGGAAAGCAGAGGCGTAAAATCTGTTTTGTTTGACGAGATGGCTGAAGCGCTTCAATTTTCAAAAATATTTGAGACTTTTGGCAACAAGCAGGATCTAATCGACAGAGAAATTGATCTTTTCTTCACCTTTGGTGGCGACGGAACGATTGTTAATTCATTGACGTTCATTGAAGACCTTGAAATCCCTGTCGTTGGTGTAAACACGGGAAGACTTGGATTTTTGGCAAGCTTTACCAAAGAAGAAGCCTTCAAAGAATTAGACTCTATTTTGAAAGGTGATGTTAAAACCAGCCGAAGATCAGTGATCGAAGTTGTTTCTCCAAAATCTGACGAATTTTTTCCATATGCTTTAAATGATGTCACGATTTCCAGAAAAGAAACGACATCAATGGTAACGGTGGATTCTTACATCAACAATGAATTTCTTAATGTTTTCTGGGGTGACGGTGTGATTGTTTCTACACCGACAGGTTCTACGGCTTACTCGTTAAGTTGTGGCGGACCGATCATTTCTCCTAATAACGAAAACTTTGTCATCACTCCAATTGCGCCGCACAATTTAAATGTAAGACCTTTGGTTGTGAATGATAAGGTTGAAATTAAATTTAAAGTAGAAAGCAGGGTTCCACAATATTCTCTTTCATTAGATTCAAGATTAATTCATATTGAAACTGATAAGGAAATTGTAATCAGAAAAGCAAGTTTCCAGCTATTATTGGTGCAGCCGAACAATTTAAGTTTCTATGAAACCATTCGCCAAAAGCTACTTTGGGGACGAGATAAAAGAAATTAGTAATTTCTCAAAATTGATTATCTTTACAAGAATTTTCAAAAAACATCCTAATATAATAATAAAGTAAAACATGAGCAGAATTTTCCCGGCAGGAGTTGCCACAGGTCAGTTAGTTACAGATATTTTTCAGTATGCTAAAGAAAACAAATTTGCATTGCCTGCAGTGAACGTAATCGGTTCTAGCAACGTCAACGCAGTAATGGAAACTGCAGCAAAACTAAACTCACCTGTCATCATTCAGTTTTCTAACGGTGGAGCATCTTTCAACGCTGGAAAAGGACTTAGCAATGATGCTCAGAAATCAGCTATTTTAGGTGGCATCGCAGGAGCTAGACATATCCATACCCTTGCTGAGGCTTACGGAGCGACAGTAATTTTACATACCGATCACGCTGCAAAAAAATTATTGCCTTGGATCGATGGCTTGATGGAAGCTAACGAAGAATTTTTCAAACAAACCGGAAAATCTCTTTACTCTTCTCACATGCTTGATCTTTCTGAAGAATCTTTAGAAGAAAACCTTGAGATTTCTGCTGAATATTTCGAAAGAATGGCAAAAATGCAGATGACTTTAGAAGTTGAAATTGGAGTAACGGGAGGTGAAGAAGATGGTGTTGACAATTCTGACATTGACAACTCAAAATTATATACTCAGCCTGAAGATGTAGCTTACACATACGAAAAACTGAAAGCAATTTCTGACAACTTCACCATTGCAGCAGCTTTTGGAAACGTACACGGAGTTTACAAATCAGGAAACGTAGTTTTGACTCCGAAAATCTTAGATAACTCTCAGAAATTTGTTCAGGAGAAATTCGGAACTGCTGATAAGCCGATCAATTTCGTATTCCACGGTGGTTCAGGTTCTACTTTAGAAGAGATCAGAGAAGCAATTGATTACGGGGTAATTAAAATGAATATTGATACCGATCTTCAGTTTGCTTACACAGAAGGAATCAGAGATTACATGGTAGAAAATGTAGAATATCTGAAAACTCAAATCGGAAATCCTGACGGAGAAGAAAAGCCTAATAAAAAATTCTATGACCCAAGAGTTTGGGTAAGAAAAGGTGAAGAAACTTTCTCTAAAAGATTGGTAAGAGCATTTGAAGATTTAAATAACGTAAATACGCTTAAATAAATTATAATTGATAAAAGATGAGCGATAAGTGATTTTTAAACGCTTTCCTCATCTTTTATCATTTATTATACATCAATTATATAGTTATGGCATTCGACTGGTTTAAAAGAAAAGCACAAAATATTACCACTTCTACTGATGACAAAAAAGACGTACCAAAAGGTCTTTGGCATCAGACTCCGTCAGGAAAAGTTGTGGAACACGATGAACTAAAGAAAAACAATTATGTTTCTCCTGAAGACGGATTTCATGTAAGAATAGGAAGTGCTGAGTTTTTCAGTATTCTTTTTGACGAAGGAAAATTCACTGAGCTCGATGCGAATGTTGAAAGTATTGACATGCTTCAATTTAAAGATACTAAATCATACACAGACCGTCTGAAAGAAGTGAAAGCCAAAACAAAACTTACGGATTCTATCAGAAACGGAGTTGGAACTGTAAACGGAACTGAAATGGTGGTTTCTTGTATGGATTTTGCTTTCATCGGAGGATCTTTAGGTTCTGTAATGGGTGAAAAAATCAGAAGAGCTATTGATTACTGTATCGAAAAAAGACTTCCGTACATGATCATTTGTCAGTCTGGAGGTGCGAGAATGCAGGAAGCAACGTATTCTTTAATGCAATTGGCAAAAGTGCAGTCAAAACTAGCTCAACTTTCAGAAGCAGGCCTTTTATACATTGCTTATCTTTGTGACCCAACTTTCGGTGGAATTACCGCATCTTTTGCAATGACCGCAGACATCATCATGGCTGAACCAAAAGCATTGATCGGATTTGCAGGACCAAGAGTTATCCGTGAAACCATCGGTAGAGATTTACCGGAAGGTTTCCAGACATCAGAATTCTTGCAGGAAAAAGGTTTTGTGGATTTCATTGTAAAAAGAACTGAAATCAAAGAAGTAGTTTCTAAAACAGTGAATTTATTAGCCGCAAAAGCTTAAAATTTAAACTAAAAATTATACAATCTCTCTCTATTCGGGAGAGATTTTTATTTTATGAGGACTTTTAAAGTAATTTTCAACACAATCAGAAGCATGAGTTTTAAGAAAATTCTTAAGCTCTTATCTGCTATTTTACCTCATCCCCTATTTTCAATTTTGAGTTTTTATGCAACGGTAAAAGCTTTTTCTATTGCACAAAAATTATATCCCAAAACAGCATCTAACAATGGCGAGGGAAATGCTTTCAGACACTCGCTTTGGTGTTGCCTGATCATGATGTATTGCAGCAAAATTTCTTCGCCAGAAAAAGCGTTGGATTTTTGCAAGAAAATTACAGATTTGCATGAAGAATTATTTCCAAATCAACCTTTAGAAACCAAAATGGATCTCCACAACAATAAAATCGGTATGGATTATTTCATGGAACTTTTACCTGGAATTCACCGTCAGTTTTTTGAGAAAAATTTCTTTATTGAAGAATTAAAAAAGAAAACTGCAAACGCGAAGATTTTGAAAAATCTGGATGATGATTTTGCGGGAGAATTAGTTTATTTGGATGAAAAATAATTTTCTGTCTCTCATCCTGATAATACATTTTACAAACTTTGTGACTTTTGCAGTTTAAAATATTTTTAACTAAGTTTAAACAATTAATTTAATCAAATGGTTCTCAGCAGAATTTGGTCGGCCTTCATTATCATCGCCATCGCCATTGCCAGTATAAAATACATTTCGTCTAGCCACTACAAAACCATTTTCAATGATATGGTTGTAGGAAAAGGTGGCGACACAGTACAAGTGGCAACACAAAACATCAGTGCCCTTTCTCCTATTGTAAGAGACAGTCTGATGAAGAAAAATGATTTTGCAGACAGCAGAATTCATTATAAAACCGATTCTCTGAAACAGAACGTTCAGGTTTACCGTGTACAGGAAGCAGATGGTGTCATCGGAACTTCCGAAACTGCTGTTAAAATATGTTTAGGTTTAATTGGAATTATGGCTTTATTTATGGGATTCATGAGTATTGCCGAAAAAGCCGGTGGAATTAATCTTTTAAGCCGTTTAATACAGCCTTTTTTCTCAAAATTATTTCCCGAAATTCCAAAAAACCATCCAGCGTTTGGGCATATGCTGATGAATTTCAGCGCCAACCTTTTAGGTTTAGACAATGCGGCAACGCCATTTGGTTTAAAAGCAATGGAAAGTTTACAGACTTTAAATCCAAATAAAGATACGGCAAGCAATTCTCAGATTATGTTTCTCTGCCTTCACGCAGGAGGAATGACGTTGATTCCCGTTTCTATCATTGCTTTGAGGGCTTCTGCTGGTTCAAAAAACCCTACAGACATATTTCTTTATTGCATGATCGCAACCTTTGCGGCGACTTTAGCGGCTATGATCATTGTTTCAATTTATCAGAAAATAAATCTGTTGCAGCCTGTACTTTTGGCCTACGTCGGTGGGATTTCTTTGTTGGTTGGACTTCTTGTTTATTACCTCACAGGACTTAGCAAAGAAAATTTAGATATTTTCAGTCAGGTTTTAAGTAATGGGCTGATCCTTTTTATCTTCTTAGCCATTGTGCTCGGGGCTCTTTATAAAAAAATTAATGTTTTTGAAGCATTCGTTGACGGAGCAAAAGAAGGCTTTACGACGAGTGTGAAAATCATTCCTTATCTTGTTGGAATGTTGATTGCCATTTCACTTTTAAGAACTTCAGGAGTTTTTGAAGTGATTATCGACGGTATGAAGTGGTTGGTTAACGCAGCTAACTTAGACGCAAGATTTGTTGACGGACTTCCGACCGCTTTAATCAAACCTCTTTCGGGTTCCGGAGCAAGAGGAATGATGATGGATACTATGGCAACTTTCGGTGCAGATAGTTTTCAGGGGAAATTGGCAGCTGTTCTTCAGGGAAGCTCAGATACGACGTTTTATGTGATTGCGGTTTATTTTGGAGCAGTAGCCGTGAAGAATACAAGATATACGGTAATTGCTATGCTTTTGGCTGATTTGGTGGGCGTAATTACTGCAATTGGATTGGCGTATTTGTTTTTTGCTTAACTGTCACTTGTAACTAATATTAAGAAAGAATTTTTTTAAAGTTGAAAAATATAAAATTGGGATTTTTCTTAAAATCCTTAACCCTATGCGAAATAGCTTTTCTTAGTTTAATTATATTATCAGAAACTATTATCTATTATTTTAAGTTTAATGATATTTATTCAGAAGCTACTAACATTATAGGTTCAATAGTCTTAGTAGTTCTATGGTGGATTCCACTCTCATCTCCATTATCAGATAGATTTAGGAATGTATATTTCTCCTTAATTTGGATCTCAATTTGTATATATTGGATCATAATTAAGGAAGATTTAATAACTTCAATTTTGCCACTATTCACTTATGTTTTCACACAAATCACTCGGTTGATATTTAAATGGATTTATAAAAAAGAATTTATTCCGCTACTTGTCTATAGACAAGCTTTTCATAGGTATAGTCAGATAGAAAACAGAAAATCCACTCAAAAAGATTTTATCTTTTCTATGCTTATTTTCATTATTGGTAGCATTCTTTCTATAGCATTTTTTATAGATAATAAATACTAATATTTTAAATAAAATTTTTAATAATTAAAAATAAAAAATATGATACACGATAAAGACTACATTCTTCGCATTGTAAAACAATTCTCTGAATTTCTTACTAAAAGAATTTTAGGTGAAAATGAAGAAAAAATTTCCGATCAGCAAAGAATTTTCGACACCAATATGAACGACACTTTTAAGATGAGTTTTGATGAACTTTCTTCAAAATCTGCCGAAGAAATTACACAATCAATTCATGAAAAAGAAAGTAATCACCATATTCCGTATTTTGAACTTTTAGGTCATCTTTTTTATGCGAAAGCAAAAGAAACTTACAACAAGGATTTTTCAGAAAAAGCCATCGTCTTTTACCAATTATATCTTCAGACCAGCGGAATATTCTCCCTTCCCATTATCAATAGAATCAACGAAATAAAAAAAGGCACTTGAATAAAGTGCTTTTGTATTTTTAGAATGTAATGCTGTAGCTTCCGGTGGAAGAAACGCTAGCTTTCTCAGCCTTTACATATTTTTTAACCCAACTTACGGAAGTTGAAACTACACAAGGATCTGAAACTCCACCTGATCTTCTCGCTGACGAAACATTCCCGGCTTTATCAACGATGTAAGAAATCGTGATTGAGCCACTTGCAGAGCAACTGTGACTCGGTTGAGCACCGCCTCTTCCCATTGTTCCGGGAATATAGCCTACTAATCTTCTGTCGATTCCCACTTTGCTGTCACCGTTTCCGTCACCGCCTAAAGGATCGCCGTTGTTACCGATTCCGTCGCCTGTTCCCTGGCTTCCGGCTTTTGTGCCACGACCTTTGATTAAATTCCCGATTGCTGCGGTTCCTTTTCCATCACCATTTCCTGCTTTTGAATTGGCGGTTGTGGCAGAGCTTTTAGCTTTGGTTTTTGTCGTAGAAGTTGCTATTGATTTTTTATTTGTTTTTGAATCTTCCTTTTTTGGAACTGCAACTTTAGAATTAGTACCAGTAATGATTTTATCTTTTACCTCGGTTTTCTTAGCTTCAGGTTTTGGATCTGGAGTAATGACAGTTTTCGGTTCAGAAACCACATTTTCTACCGGTTCAGGTGCGTTTTCTTCAGTCTTAGCTGCCAAACTTCCTTCCTGATTGGCTGGTTCGTCAATTCCTGCTCCGTTTCTGTTATCTCCAAAATTGACAAGCATCGTAGTGACTAATTCCGTTTCTTTTGGTCGCTCTGTAGGTTTCATTTTATAGATAAAAACGAACAACAGAATGGCAGACCAAATAAGAACAGATAGTCCTGCACTCTTCAGTTTGTCTCTTTTTTCTTCTTCTCTATTTATCGTGTAACCTCTCATTTTGATTTATTCTTTTACCGTTGCAATGGCAATATTCAATTTATGCTTTTCTGCAATTTCCATTAAAAAAACCACATCTTTATGCATGGTACTTTCGTCTGCTCTTATCGTAAATGACTTTGCAGATTTACTTTGAAGGTCAGACACAATCGTTTGCTCTACCAATTCTCTCGCAACAGGTTTGTCATCCACATAATATGAACCATCTGGCTTTACGCTTACCGTCATCGGATTCGGAATATTATCTTCCACACTTCCTGTTTGAGGAAGTTTCACATCAATCGCACTTTGATTAGCTGCCGAAGAGGTGATCATAAAAAAGATCAGCATCAGCAAAATAACGTCGGTCATCGCCGCTAAGCTGAATTCCGGATGTGCTTTATTTCTTCTTTGAATTTTCATACTTGAATATTACAAAGGTTTATTAATTAAATCTAAAAATTCTCCCGAAACATTTTGTGTTCTCAAAACGAATTTATCAATTCTTGTCAGCAAGATATTGTAGAAAAAGTTTGCCGGAATTGCCACCGCCAAACCAACAGCTGTTTGTCCTAATGCTGTATAAATACCTTCAGATAATGTTTTTGGAGAAAAAGCTCCTTCAGCATGCGACAAATCAAAGAAAGCAATGATCATCCCGATAACCGTTCCCAAAAGTCCTAACATCGGCGCAATACTCGGCACAACTGCCAAAAGATTCAGGTTTTTTTCCATGTTGGCCACCTCGATTTGAGCCTGAGATTCCATCGCACTTACAATATCTGAAACCGGTCTTCCCAATCTTGAAATTCCTTTTTCTAAAATTCTGGATTCTGGAGAGTTTTGTGTTTTGCAATAATCTGCTGCTGCCTCAATTTTCCCATCTCTGATGAAGTCTTCAATGTTATTCATGAAGTTTGAATCTGTCTTTGTCGTCATTCTTCTGATGTAGAAAAATCTTTCAAAGAAAAGATACACTGAGAAAACACCCAGCGCCAAAACAATTGCCATTACTATTTTAGCAAAAGCACCACCATGAAACAAGATGTCCCAAAATGAAAATTCAAGTTTTTCAACAGGCACTGCAGGTACAGCGACCTGTGCAAATAAAATCTGAGTAAGTTCCGTTAACAGCATCAATTAGTTTATTTATAATGGTTTGAACGACAAAAATAAAGGAATATTATCAATACTTATCTTAAAATAAGCTTAAAATATGAGTTTAAAATAAATATCCCGCCTAAAAACAGCAAATTTCTTTCCAAAAATATTTGAAAAGAAATTTATAGTGAATATTGGGTAACGATTAGTCTTCGTCTACGATGATTTCATCTGGAGTAAACTCGCATTTAAGCCTAAAAGGAAGTGGATTATCAGATCCTGTGTAGAAATCGTCGATGTTTCCTTTCCAAGTTACCTGAAGCTCGCCTTCTTCATTTTTATCAAACACAAGTTCGTTATCATAAATGAAAGCTTCTTCATCATCAAACAAATCTACTTCGGTAAATATTTCATCTTCAGAATCGTTGATGGCAAATGTTTTTCCTTCGATCTCAGAAGAATCTATTGGAAATTCAATTATTTCCAAAGAAAGCTGAGGAAAATTGTATTGTAAAGAATCATCCTCTACATGATCGAGCCCGTCGTCCGTAATGATTTCTACTTCTAGAAAATGTTCTTGATTACTATAAACAGCCTTGCAGTAAGTGCTTTTTATATTGTACTTCAATGTTTCGTCCGGATGGTAAATTTTTAAAATCCCTTTCATTATTTCTTAAAAAGAACTGTAATAGTATGATAGTTAAACGCTTTAGGCAAAGATAAAAATTGTATGAATGTTTAAAATATTTTCAAAATTATTTTTTTATAAATAACGATTCTTCAAATCTGTTTTGAGCTAATATTCTTTATTTTTGTGTTTTAAAGATTTCATAATGAAAAACATCGTATCAAAAGCTGTATTGGGATTAGGTTTAATAGTAAGTCTTGCTTCTTGCAGAAAGACAGATTCGCCTCTAACGAAAATTACCCCAACTAATCTGGATTCTATTGCTGCAAACTATTACGAGCAGTATTTAAAATTATATCCTTTGGAAGCCACTTCACAGGGAGATTTGAGATATAATGACCAATTGCCAATTAACATTGACAAAGATTTTATTTCGGGTGAAATTGCTTTTTACCATTCTGTACAAACTCAGCTTGAAAACGTTGATTATAAAGCCCTTTCAGGTGAAGACAAAGTAGTTTATGATGTTTTGGATTATTCTTTAAAAGATAAAATCGAAGCCTACGCTTATCATCCGGAATATATTCCTTTCACTCAGTTTGGGGGACTTCCGTTGAATTTTCCTTTGTATGGAAGCGGACAAGGAAGCCAGCCTTTTAATACTGAAAAAGATTATGAAGACTGGTTAAAAAGAATGGAGAAATTCCCGGAATGGATGAATGCTGCCACAGAAAACTTCCGTGAAGGAATGACCAATAAAATTGTTCTTCCGAGAAAGCTGGTTCTGAAAATGATCCCGCAGATGAAAGCGGAAGAAATCATCACATCTGATTTTGATAAAAACATTTTCTCCGGACCAATAAAGAATTTCCCTAAAAATTTCACTGCTGAACAGAAAGAAAAATTTACTAAACTTTACGAAGATGCAGTGGCCAAAAACATCATCCCTGTGTATATAAAAATGGGGGAATTTTTAGAGAAAGAATACTTGCCTAAATCCAGAGAAACAGATGGTTACAATAGCCTTCCTAAAGGAGAAAACATCTACAAATATTATGTGAAAAGCTGGACAACTACCAACAAAACACCTGAGGAAATCAACAAAATCGGACAACAACAAGTCGCCATGCTTCGTGCAGAAATGGAAAAAGTAAAACAGCAGGTTGGCTTTACCGGAACCCTTGAAGAGTTCATCTCTTCAGTGACAACAGACCCGAAAGCGATGCCTTACAAAACCTCGAAAGAAGTTTTAGATGGTTTTAATGGGATCTTAGCGAAGATCACTCCGAAGTTGAAAACGATGTTTAGCGTAACCCCAAAAACAAAATTTGAAATCAGACAGACCGAAAAATTCAGAGAAGCCAGTGCGAGTGCAGAATATATTCAGGGAACTCCGGATGGAAAAAGACCGGGAATTTTCTACATGCCACTTCCCGACCCTTCAAAATTCAACGTTACTTCTGGAATGGAATCACTTTTCTTACATGAAGCCATTCCGGGACACCATTATCAGGTTTCTCTACAGCAGGAAAACACGAAACTTCCAAAGTTTATGAGATTCGGCTGGTTCGGAGCTTATGGCGAAGGCTGGGCTCATTATTGTGAAACGTTAGGTCCTGAATTTGGATTGTACACTGATCCTTACCAAAAAATGGGGTATCTGAGCGACCAAATGTTGAGAGCCGTTCGTTTGGTTGTCGACACCGGAATTCACACCGGAAAAATGACGAGAGAAGAGGCAATCACTTATTTTCTGAGCAACATTGCTTACGACGAAGCTGGCGCAACTGCAGAAGTAGAAAGATATATGGCAATGCCTGGACAGGCTTTGGGCTACAAAATCGGTTCATTGAGAATTCGTGAATTGAGAGAACAATATCAAAAGCAGCTCGGAAATAAATTTAATCTTGCAAAATTCCATGATGAACTTTTAAGCCAAGGTTGTCTTCCGCTGGATGTTTTGAATAGGAAAATGGAGCTTTGGGCGAAGAAGCAGAAATAATTTAATGAAAAACAGTTTAATCTTGCTTGCTTTAACAATGATAATCAGCTGTAAAACTGATGAAAAGAAGTCTTACGACAAGTTTATTATTGATAAAAATCTCATTAATAACGATACTATTAAACGTCTTGCAAAGATTTCTGAATTAAAATTATTTAGAAGCGAAGTTGTCGAAAGCAAAACCAGAACTGCATATATCGTTCAAACTGTTAGTGGATATAATTTAGCAACGAAATTTGACAATTATAAAGCGAATGCTACCATTGAAAATGACACGCTTAATATTTCGCTAAATAACAGCAATAAGTATTTTGGCAATGGCGTCCTAATCAAAGTTTTTGACGGTCAGTTTTTCGTTAAAGATGTTGATCCAAAAACATTAAAGGGTGAGGATAAGTTTTTGTCTGCAAAACCTATTCTTCAAAAATTAGTACTAAATAATGATCGGTTTAGCAAAAATGATAGTATTTACGGAGCTATTTATTATCACGCAACCGTTGAAAATCATATTAACAAAGAATTCAAGGGCTATTTTAGAACTAAAATTAAATAAGCAAAATGATAACAGAATCTTTAAAATCACTTTACACAAGAGATTTAAATAAATTAAAAACAGAAATTGAATCTTACCAAAACGAAGAAGCACTTTGGAAAATTGATAAAAACATTTTAAATTCCGCAGGAAATCTTTGCCTTCACTTGGTTGGAAATCTTAATCATTTTATCGGAGCTATTTTGGGGAATTCTGGTTATATAAGAAATAGGGAGCTTGAATTTTCATTAAAAAATATTCCAAGAACCGAATTGATTCTGCAAATTGAAAAAACTATTGAGGTTATACATTCTTCGCTTGATCAATTATCAGAGGACGATTTGAAAAAAGAATATTCTTTTGAAGCTTTAGGCTATCCAATGACAACAGAATATTTTCTGATTCATTTGTTTGGACATTTGAGTTATCATTTGGGGCAGATCAATTATCACAGAAGATTGTTGGATGCCAAGTAGTTTTTAAATTTTTTTATTCTAAAGCCACCCCGTCAAAAATTCTTTGAATTTTAGCTACCCCTCCAAGGGAGGGGAATTTTGTGACTGCTAAAATTTTATTATTTCTCGAACATCATTTTTGTAATGAAATCTTTCTCACCCTTTCCTCTTGCGGGAGAATACTCTCTTCCGTAAAAAATAATCTGAAGATGTAGTTTATTCCAGACTGCTTCTTTCCAAAGGTTTTTAGCATCCTTTTCAGTTTCTACAACGTTTTTTCCAGAAGTCAACTTCCATTGTGTCATTAATCTGTGAATGTGCGTATCGACTGGAAAAGCAGGAAATCCGAAACCTTGGCTCATCACGACAGAAGCAGTTTTGTGACCCACTCCGGGAAGTGCTTCAAGCTCTTCATAGGTTTGTGGCACTACTCCATTATGTCTTTCCAAAAGGAGTTCAGCCATTCTTTTCAGGTTTTTAGCTTTCGTATTGGAAAGTCCGATTTCTTTGATGAGCTCTTTAATTTGAAATTCCTCCAGCTTTGCCATTCTTTGCGGTGTTCCTGCTACAGCAAAAAGTTCTGGTGTCACCTGATTCACTTTTTTATCGGTAGTCTGCGCAGAAAGTGCTACCGCAACCATTAAAGTAAACGGATCTGAGTGCTCCAAAGGAATGGGAACGGTCGGATATAATTTCTCTAATTCTATCTGAACAAGCTCTGCTCTTTGCTTTTTTGTCATGTAACCATTAAATTTGAACAAAAATAAATCATTATGCTGAAAGTAGGAGATAAATTACCCAATTTTGAAGGAATCAATCAAGATGGAGAAACCGTAAATTCGGAAAAATTAATTGGAAAGAAATTGGTTATTTTCTTTTATCCACAAGCCAATACTCCGACATGTACAGTAGAAGCGTGTAACCTCAGCGATAATTATTCATTATTAGAAAAAGCTGAGTTTCAACTTTTGGGTATTAGTGGAGATTCGGTAAAAAAGCAAAAGAACTTTCATAACAAATTTGCCTTTCCTTATGATCTAATTGCAGATGAAAACCGTGATATTATAGAGAAATTCGGGGTCTGGCAGGAAAAGAAGACGTTCGGAAAAACCTATATGGGAATTGTAAGAACCACTTTTATTTTTGATGAAAAAGGAATTTGCACACGAGTAATTGAAAAAGTGACTTCTAAAACTGCGGCTGAACAAATCCTGGAGAATTAATTTAAACACAAATTGCGCAAATGTTTTCACGGATGACACAAATTTTTAATGTTATTCGTGAAAACATTTGTGAATCTCGTGCCTAGTTATTCCGTTTCATAATACATCAACTCTTCATCTTCATTGGGAAGTGTGACGTATTTCTGAAATTTCAATCCTAATCTTTCGATTAATTTTTGAGAAGAAAAGTTGTCTTTTGATGTAATGGCTGAAATTTTATCTAAGCCAAAATCATCCATGCCAATCGATTTTACTTTTTGTGCGGCTTCAAACATATATCCTTTGCCTTCAAATCTTTCCAAAACAGAAAAGCCAATATCAACGATATCTAAACCTTCCCTTTCAAAGATTCCCACTCCACCGATTTTGATATTTCCTTCTTTTAATTCAATTAAATAATTCCCAAATCCCAATTTTTCAAACTGCGGAAGAAATTTAGCTTTAATATAATTTTCGGCATCAGTAAGAGAATGTATGTTACGGTTGCCAATGAACTTAATAAAGTTAGGCATATTATAAAGCTCCAAAATAAGATCTGCATCGTCCAAAGACATCGGACGAATGATCAATCTTTCGGTTTCGTAAACTTTATTTCCGTTTTTTGACAGGCTTTTTCTTTGGCTCATCTTTAGGTTCTTCTTTCTTTTCGATTTTTAACAATCGTGGATTATTGGTGCAATTTTTTTTGTAAAGTTCGATGTAGGTACCATTGTCTTTCACATTTGAAACGATACCGGTCGACTTATTTACTGTAAGAGTAAAATGATTTTTCTGATAAGGGCACTCTTTAGAGGTTACTTTTCCTAAATCAAGATAATAATTGTCTTTATCTTCATAATAATTAGCGGCAACGTCTACAAACTGCTCGTCAATCATATAACCGTCAAGAACGGCAGATAAAGCTGCTTCATCAGCATTATCGATTTTTCCTAAAAAATCTTTTAAATCTTTAATTTCTGTGATGTAATTCAATTTCCCCACACTGGAATACACGATGTAGTAAAAACTATCTTCTGCCGGACTCAAATTAAAACCTGAAAACTGAGGCACATAATCTTTCTTTGTACCCGAAATTCTCACTTCTCGATTCTTACCATAACTGTTATGGATCAACGTCCAAAAATCAATTTTATCGTTAGGGATAACCCGAGCTAAAACTCCTTCAACACTCGAGAATTTCTTCTTAGTTTGTGAAAATACTGTAATTCCTAAGAATAGAAAAACAGAAAGGAAAATGCGGTTTTGATATCTTACCATAGCTGAGATTGCGGCAGAAACTGTGCCATTGCTTTACATATATTTTTCACCTTTTTTAAGGCTTTTTAAATCTAAAACATAGTCTTTGATCTGCTGATCGTGTTCTCTTGGGCAAATCAATAAAACTTTGTCTGTATCTACAACGATAAAATCCTTTAATCCGTCTATAACGACCGCTTTATTATTTTTCACATGAATAATATTGCCCGTAGAATCGTAAGTAAGGGCAGTTTTGATGTTCACTGCATTATCGTTTTCGTCTCTTTCGCTGTTTTCAAAAACTGAAGTCCATGTTCCGAGATCACTCCAACCCAAATCTGCAGGAATAACATATACGTTTTTTGCTTTTTCTAAAATCCCGTTATCAATGGATATTTTTTGAATTTTAGGATAAATAAGCTCAATACAGCTTTCCTCGGCTTCAGCATTATATTCACACGCGGTGAACTGTTGAGTCATTTCCGGAAGAAACATTTCAAACGCCTTGTGGATAGAATTTACATTCCAGATAAAAATACCAGCATTCCAAAGGAAATCACCACTTTCCAGAAAGCTTTTAGCTATTTCCAGCATTGGTTTTTCTGTGAAAGTTTTAACTTTATAATAATCAGAATCTTTCTTTTCAACAAACTGAATATAGCCATAACCGGTATCTGGTCTTGTGGGTGTAATACCCAAAGTCACCAAATAATCGTGTGTGGAAGCAATGTTAAATGCCAACTCTACCTTTTCTAAAAACGTTTCTTCTTTTAAGATTAAATGGTCTGCAGGAAGCACTATCATCGTCGCATCAGGATTAACCTCTGCGATTTTGTTGGCCATGTAAAGATTACAGGCGGCAGTGTTTTTCATCAAAGGTTCACCAACAACATTTTCTGCAGGAATCTCCGGCAACTGCTGATGAGAAAGATGTACATATTCTTTATTCGTAATCACAAATATATTCTCATTAGGAATCACCTTACTTATTCTGTCGTAAGTCTGCTGAATCATGGTACGACCCGTTCCTAAAATATCCTGAAATTGTTTTGGGAATTTCTGTGTGCTCAGAGGCCAGAATCTACTACCGATTCCTCCCGCCATAATCACACAGTATTTATCTGATTTTGACATATTTAACTGCATTTTTTCACTCTCGCCAAAGGTTTGAAAGAGTACTTCCTTCCTGTAGCCAGATTAAGACAAAGATAGTTTTTTTTAATCAGACCCTCCAATAAATACTTTTGATCCCGATAAATGAAATGTTCACCTTTCGTAATTTGCTCTATATAAATTTCATCATCATCTTGGTTTTCAATGTGAAAATACTTCACCAAATCTGGGCTTGCCATGAAATTGGCCTTTGGTGATTTCGAAAATTTAAGAATAATCGGTTTTAAATCATCTTCGTACACTTCCAGACTTTCCAAAAGCATGATTCTGAAAGTATGCTTCCATTCATTTCCGTGAGGAGAAATTCTTCTTCCGAATTTTTCGAAGGCAATTAAATGAGCCAATTCGTGAGTCAGTACGAAGAAAAAAAGCTGCGGCTGCAATGTTGAATTGATCGTTATTTCATGAGAAAGATCACGAAGTTTACGGTAATCTCCAAGCTTAGAATTTCTATTTCTTGTAATTTTAATATGAATAGAATAATCAGAAAACCAATTCCTTAAATGATTTAGAGTGTTTTGAGGTAAATATTTTTCTAAAGACTGAATAGACATTTTACAAACTTAATGGAATTCCTGCATAGAAATTCAATAATTTAAGACTGAAAAGATAATTATATTTTGCTTGTTCTACCGAACCCTGAGCGTTTGCGTAGTTGTTTCTGGCAACATTTAAATCATAAATTGTTGTACGACCTGCCGCATAGCTTTTATCTGCAAATTCCATTGCCAGTTTGGTGCTTTTTTCTGCTTCAACAGATGCTAAATATACTTCATAGTTAGCATCAACATCAAATTGTGCCTTTTGTACGTTTTGTTTTACCGTTTGTTTTTGTTGGTCTAAAGAATTTTTGGCAATACTTTCATTGATTTTAGACTGCTCTACCTGAAGCTTTGTAATTCCTTTATTGAAAATCGGAATGTTTACCGAAACTCCACCCTGCTGACCAAAATTGTCTTTGTATTGTCTGAAAAAATTTGGCTCTGCGGTAGCATTTCCAAACTGATCTATACCGGAAAAACTAGTATTCAATAAATTATTATAAAAACTTCCAACTCCGATACTTGCAGTCACCGTTGGCCAAAAAGCAGTACGGGTAACTTCAGTCTGAGCCAAGGCAGATTTAATTCTGCTTTCGGCCGCTTTTATTTGTGGCTGACTTTCGTAAGCGGTATTTAGTACATCATCAACAGAAATTAATTGCGGACTCAATTGCTCGCCTATTTCTACGTTTTCAACATCAAAATCTTTATAATCCTGTAATTGTAAAAGCTGAGCCAATGCAAACAAACTTCTACCAACATTGATTTCGGCAGTTTTCAGGTTTTGCTTTTCTCTTGCCCAAGCCGCTTCTGCTTCTGCAACAATTGTTTGAGCTGTTGTACCGACATCTGTGGTTATTTTTGCTCTGTCGAATTGTTTTTTGGCATTTTCAGTCGCACTTTGAGAAATCTTTACGATTTCTTTATTGAGTAAAGTCGTCAAATATTGTTGAGCAATCTGAAGAGAAATATCATTTTTAATGGTTTCAATATCGTACTGACTCGCTTCTACATCAAATTGAGTTTTTCTGACTGTTTTTTCAAGTCTTCCGTTATTGTAAAGTAAAATATCTGCCGAAATGTTTGCATTGTTACTAAACCTGTCGTTTCTGATACTTCCCGTACCTAAAGAAGCCTGCCCGAAACTTACATTGTTTCCTACATTGGCAGAAACCGACGGAAGATAGTTATTCTGAGCAATTTTCAGATTGACATCCTGAATTTGTTTTGAATATTGATTTTGAATAACCTGAAGATTATGCTCCACTGCGTAATCTACACATTCTCTCAAAGACCACTTTTTCTGAGCGCTCAGACCCAGACCAGATAATCCTAAAATAATCATCAAAACTTTTTTCATACGTAGATATTTATTGCTTTTTACCGATTAGACGAAGAGAATTGAAAAAAGTTACAATTTCGAAAAATTATTGTTTCATTTTAATGAAAGTTTTGGGAATTTTGCATCATGACAAACGAAGAATATCAGGAAGCCGTCGAGTGGCTTTTCGTTCAGGCTCCGAATTATCAGATTGATGGGGAGAAAGCTTACAAACCAGGACTTGATAATATTACAAAACTCTGCGATTTTTTTGGCAATCCGCAGGAGAAGATTAAATGCATTCACATTGGTGGCACCAACGGAAAAGGTTCTACAAGCAATATGCTGGCCTCTGTTTTTCAAGAATCAGGCTACAATATTGGTTTGTACAATTCACCTCATCTGATTGATTTCACAGAAAGAATCAAAATAAATGGAGAAAACTGTGATAAAGAGTTTGTTTTTCATTTTATCCAAAAGCTTAAAACACTGCCAGAAGATATCATACCTTCTTTTTTGAATTTACAACCATTATGGCATTTGAATATTTTTATCAGAAAAAAGTTGACTTTGCCATTATAGAAGTCGGTTTGGGTGGAAGATTAGACTCTACCAATATCATTAAACCATTAGTTTCTGCAATCACAAATGTTCAGCTTGATCATCAGAATATTTTAGGAAATACCATTGAAGAAATTGCTTTTGAAAAAGCAGGAATTATTAAGACAGATGTTCCGGTGATTTTTGGTGACGATAATGAAGTAGTTAGAAATATTATTAAAATTAAAGCTGAAAAAGAAAACACCCATTTCGTTGACGCTACTCTATTAAAAACAAATTTAAAATCAGATCTAAAAGGAAACTACCAAGAGAAGAACATTCGGGTTGTTTTAGCCTTGATTGAAGAGCTTAGAAAATTAGATGTAAAAATTTCTGACGAAAATCTAGAAAAAGGATTACTAAACGTCCATCAGAACACTGGATTCATCGGCCGCTGGTTTGAATTTTCACAAAATCCTTTGACGATTTGTGACACTGGACACAATCAGGCCGGTCTGGAATATGTTTTTTCTCAATTAAATTCCATCCCGAAACATAAACATATCGTTTTAGGTTTCGTGAATGACAAGAAAATTGATGATGTTATGACGATACTTCCTGAAAATTCTGCGTTCTATTTTGCAAAACCAGCGATAAATAGAGGTCGCGACCCTAAAGAATATGAAGATTTATTACTTCAAGCAAAAATAATTTATAAAATTTTTGACTCTGTACAAGAAGCCTATCTTTCTGCAAAACAACAAGCTACAGACGAAGATTTGATTTTTATTGGCGGGAGCAACTTTGTAGTCGGAGAATTTTTAGAAAAAAACTTGACTGATATGAAATAAGTATGTATATTTGCACCACTCAAAACGAGAAATCGTCTAGGGCTCTTAGCTCAGTTGGTTCAGAGCATCTGGTTTACACCCAGAGGGTCGGGGGTTCGAATCCCTCAGGGCCCACAAAGGTTTACTGAAACCTTTCAAAAAAATTCAGGGCTCTTAGCTCAGTTGGTTCAGAGCATCTGGTTTACACCCAGAGGGTCGGGGGTTCGAATCCCTCAGGGCCCACAAAAACTCTCAGATTATTCTGAGAGTTTTTTATTTCATAGTTATTCATGAGGATTTACAAAGATTTTAAAAATTTGTGAGAATTCTTGAAAAGGCTGATTATTAGGTCTTTTTGAGATTTTGAGGCATACTTTTAGGCATTCATAATTTACTACTAGAAAGAGCAAACATTATCTCATCTTTCGTAAAAGTAATCCTAACTTAAAAAAATCAAGACTTCTTAAATTGGGTTTATTTGAAAGAAGATTTTTAATCATTTTCTTTTCTAAAATACTATAGAAAAATAGAAACAAGGTGCTTAGATTGTTTTTTTTCAGCTTTTGAGCTATGAAAAATACTTTAATGTCTTTTATGTAGATAAGGTTTTCAGAATTTTGAGAAAGTTGATACAATGAATCTATTGCGGTTTTCGTTTTGTCCAAAAAAACATCATTGGCGGTTTCATCAATATGAATGACAGGATTATTAATTGCTGAAAACCTTACTTTCGCAAGTTCCATCTTTTTTGCAAAAACGTAATCTTCATATCCGTAGTGGATCAACTCTTCATGAAATGGAAACTTTCTAAAAACCTCTTTTTTAATGACAAAATTGACCGTTTTGAAAACCGAAAAATCTGTCGATTTATTTTCAGGAAAAATTTCTCTTTCAGCTGAATATTTATTTCGCAAACTTTGGGAGTACAGTGGGGAAATTTTGAAATTGCCATAAATGACCTCTACTCGATTATCCTGATTAATCTCACTTAAATAATTAGAGATAAAATCACTACGTTCAATTTTAGCATCACAATCTAAAAAAAGCAAATAATCACCTTCAGCATATTGTAAAAAAAGATTACGAATTTTCGATCTACCGATATTCTTTTCAAGTAAAACAAAACTCTTTACTTCGTTTTGAAGTTCTTTATTAATTGTTTTGAATTTTTCATCAGAAGCATCATCAATCAAAATAATTTCTGCGTCTATAAGATTCTCTTTGATTTCTTTTTTCAGGTCGAAAACGAGTTCCCGAACATCAAAATTATAGACCGGAATACATACAGAAAGCTTCATTAAACTTAAATTTTATTAATGATTTGCTGTACACTTATTTCCTCTAGGCAAGCCCAATCTCCACGATAACATTCTTTATCGCCAAAAACAGAACAAGGCCTGCAGGTAAGATCATTAATTTGAATAACATCATCCTCACTTTGCCCGAACCCTAAAAACCCTGCATAAGGATGTGTAGAACCCCAAATAGAAACGCAACGAGTTCCTACAACACTCGCTAAATGCATATTAGCTGAGTCCATCGAAATCATTACTTCAAGTTGAGAAATTCTATTCAGTTCTTCAGAGAGACTAAGTTTTCCGGCTAAACTTTGAGTATTTGGAATTTGTTTTTCCCAGCTTTCGAGAGTTTCAGTTTCCTTTTTACCACCACCGAAAAAGTAAATCACATGCTTTTCTGCTAAAATTTTCACAAGTTCGAAAGATTTTTCCAGCGGCAACATTTTACCTTTATGTTGGGCAAAAGGCGCAAAACCAATTCCCGATTTCTGATTAGATTTTGGTCTTAATTGGTGCGAGAGTTGAACCTTAAAACCCATATCACGAAAAACATCTGCATAACGTTCTACTGTTCTTTTCAGTTGGATTTTATCTAAATTCCAAACATCCGTCAGGGCTTCCTTTTCCTCTTTACCTTTGTTGATTTTGAAAACTTTTAAACCTTTGCGAACATAAATTTTATCTAAAATTTTCGTGCGGATAACATCGTGTAAATCAGCAATATAATCAGGCTGATATTGTTTAAGCAATTCTTTACCTAATCGTCTGATTCCTAAAAAACCTTTATAATCATCAAGGTCAATTCCGTGAAAGATAACATTCGGAATATCAGTGAATAAGCTCTCAAAATTATTTCTTGAAACCATCACAATTTCAACATCAGGATTTTGCTCAAGAAACTCACAGAAAACAGGCACTGTCATAGCGACATCACCAAAAGCGGAAAAACGATATGCTAAAATTCTCGTCACAACTAAGATTTCAGTTGGTATGCGACTGCGTAAAATTTGATTTGCTTGGTCATTGCCATCAATCCGTTGGCTCTGGAAGGGGATAAAAATTCCTGTAATCCGATTTCGGAAATAAATTCAAAATCAGAATCAAGGATTTCCTGAGTAGAGTGACCACTATAAATACTTACCAATAAAGAAACGATTCCTTTTGGAAGAATTCCGTCAGAATCTGCGTTGAAAAATAGTTTTCCATCTTTGAATTCAGCGTCAATCCACACTTTGCTTTGACACCCTTTAATGAGGTTATCATCTGTTTTCTGTTCTTCCGGAAGACCTTTCAATTCTTTACCCAAATCTATGATGTACTCATATTTCTGCTCCCAGTCTTCAAGAAAAGCAAATTCGTCAATAAGTTCCTGCTGATTTTCTTTAATGGTCATTTCTACTTTCTTTTTGCAAAGATAACCAATTTTAAAAAGATAATTTAGGTCAGATTTAAACTGAAAAAACTGTTACTTGTTATTTAAAGATTTTTTAACGCAAGGTTAGACAAATACTTTTTGAAAGGTTTGGAAATATTTTAAGATAAACAAAGCCGCTTCGCTTATTTTCGAAATACAAGTTTTAAGGTGTCCTTTTTTTAGAATTGCAAGTAAAATTTTAATTAGTAGTTTTAAATTTAGAACGATTGAATTGTTTAAAATTAAAGAGATGCTTTTTCAAAAACTCCTAGTAATTTAATCTCTTCATTTTCCCAGCAAAGAATTCCGGAGGCTTTTTCTAATTCAGATTGATAGTTTTTTCTTCCTTTATTTAAAATTAAATTGATTGCTTTAGCGATATTTTCAGGCTCGTGATTTTCGATAATCTCACCAACATCAAATTGATTTTTAATATTTAGCATTTCTGGAAGTGGGGATAAAATTAAAGGAACTCTTGCCTGAATGCAGTCTAACACTTTATTAGGAAGTGAAAACTCATAACTCTCTCCACCATTTTCTTCGATGCTCATTCCTACGTCGGCAGTTAACGTGATTTTTCTTAAATCTTCCGGAAGCAATTTTCCTAAAAACTGAACTTTAGCCTGAAGGTTTTTTTTGATAACTAAATCTTCGTATTCTCTTTTCTTTGGACCATCGCCGGCAATTTTAAAAATAACATTGTCAACATGATGCATTGCCAAAATGGCTTTATCAATTCCACGAAAAGGGTTGATTGCACCTTGATACAAAAGTATTTTCGGGTAATTTTCAGGAATTACTATTGAAAAATCAATTTTTCTAGGCGCATTTTGAACGATAATTGGCTTAATTCCGTATTTATTCTCAAACCATTTTCCGTAACTTCCGCTTGCGGTAATCATGAATTTAAGATTAGGAACTATTTTATTTTGCAGATAACGCCATATTTTTTGAGACATTTGTCCCTGAATTGCAGGCATTTCCGAGAAAATTTCGTGACTATCAAATATCAAAGGAATATTTAATTTTTTGCTAAAAGATAATTCGGGAGCAATACATCTAAATCATTGGCGTGAAGAATGGTATTTTCGTCAGCTTTTTTCTTTAGCTCTTTGTATAATTTCCAATTGAATTCAAAATAAGCGGTCTTTAAAGTTTTCGAAATAATAGGTATTCTAGAAACAGGATATGGGCGAGATATTTTTTCTTCACCGCCCCAATTATTACCAATCAGCTCAATTTCATATCCTTTTTCATGCAGTGTTTTGCAAACTTTTTCAATTCTTTGATCGGTATAAAGATTACTGAATGCGGAAGTCAATACTTTTTTTGAGCCATTATTTCTTCTTTCCAATCAGTAAATGATAAACCTGTACAAAACATATAATTCCGTTTGGAATAATTACCGGCCAAAGCATTCCGCTGAAAATGCCGTAGATGACAAAACAGATACATCCGACCAAATTGACAATCCTGATTTTGGTTAAATCTTTAAGAATAAAACTTAATATAATGAAAACGGAAGCGGCATAGCCGATGTAATTTGTAATTTCGGAGCTCATGAGGGAAATTTGAGGATAACAAACTTAGTCATTTTCAGTAAGATAAAAAACTTTTTTCTGCCATAAAGTCATTAATTGTTTTTTGGTAAAATATTTGTAATTTAGATATAGAATAAACGATAAATGTTATCGTTATTCCAATTTGAGATACAATATTATGGATTATAAGTTTTCACAAGGTTTGAGCCAAGTGTTCAAACAAAGCAAAAATGAAGCTAAGCGGCTGAAAAGTGAATTTCTTAATACAGAACATCTACTTTTAGGTATTATAAAAACAGAAAACTCTGCAAAAGAAATCCTTCAAGGGCTCAACGCCGATTTAACACAAATCAGAAGAAAAATTGAAACTTTAAATACAGCAAGTCTAAATCCTATTTCTGAGGAGGTTACCAATATTTCTTTCACCAAGATGGCAGATCATTCCATTAAACGTGCAGAGTTAGAATGCAGACAATATAAAAGCAACGAGATCAATACCGTTCACTTGCTTTTGGGCATTTTATACAAATATGAGGATCCTACTTCAAGTATTTTAGGAGCTTATGACATTGACTATGAAGGAGTTTCAAGAGAATATCAAACAATGCTAAAAAATTCCGGTCAATCTGCACCTCAAAACTCTGCGTATGATGATGACGATGACAGAGAAGAATTTGAGCAAATGAGAAAGCCTACAGGAAATTTAGGTTCTGCAAAAAGTAAAACTCCGACTTTGGATAACTTTGGTAGAGATTTGACTTCTTTGGCAAGAGACGGGAAATTAGACCCAGTAATCGGTCGTGAGAAAGAAATCGAAAGAGTTTCTCAAATTTTATCAAGAAGAAAGAAAAACAATCCGTTGCTGATCGGTGAGCCTGGAGTTGGTAAATCTGCAATTGCCGAAGGTTTGGCTTTAAGAATTCAACAGAAGAAAGTTTCTAGAGTTCTTTTTGGTAAAAGAGTCATCACGCTTGATTTGGCGAGTTTAGTTGCCGGAACAAAATACCGTGGTCAGTTTGAAGAAAGAATGAAAGCCATCATGACGGAACTTGAAAAGAACCGCGATGTGATCTTATTCATCGATGAGTTGCACACAATTGTGGGAGCAGGAAGTTCTACAGGAAGTTTAGATGCTTCTAATATGTTCAAACCAGCTTTGGCAAGAGGTGAAATTCAATGTATTGGTGCTACAACTCTTGACGAATATCGTCAATATATTGAAAAAGATGGTGCTTTAGAAAGAAGATTCCAAAAAGTAATGGTAGAGCCTACCAATATTGAGGAAACGATTCAGATTTTGAATCAGATTAAAGATAAATATGAAGAACATCACAATGTAGTGTATACGGAGGAAGCTATTTTGGCTTGTGTCAATTTGACATCAAGATACATTACAGACCGATTTTTACCGGACAAGGCGATTGATGCGATGGATGAAGCTGGATCTCGTGTTTATATTAAAAACATGAAAGTTCCTACAGAAATCATTGACTTTGAAAAGAAAATCGAAGACATTAAAGAACTGAAACAAAAAGCTGTAAAAGCTCAGGATTATCTGGAAGCAAGAAAGCTGAAGGATGAAGAAGAGCGTTTACAAATGGAGTTGAATTCTGCTCAGGATCAATGGGATAAAGATGTAAAAGAGAAAAAAGAGGTTGTATCTGAAGAAAGTGTTGCCGAAGTGGTTTCTATGATGAGCGGTGTTCCTGTAACGAAAGTTGGCAAGAACGAGTTGGATAAACTAGCCGGAATGGATAATAACCTGAACGGAAAAGTGATCGGACAAGAAGACGCTGTGAAAAAGGTAGTAAAAGCTATCCAAAGAAACAGAGCCGGACTGAAAGATCCAAACAGACCAATTGGAACATTCATTTTCTTAGGTACAACAGGTGTTGGTAAAACTGAGCTGGCAAAAGTAATGGCAAGAGAACTCTTCGATTCTGACGAAGCACTGATCAGAATTGATATGAGTGAATACATGGAGAAATTCGCTGTTTCAAGATTGGTTGGTGCGCCTCCAGGATATGTTGGATACGAAGAAGGCGGACAGTTAACCGAAGCGGTTAGAAGAAAGCCTTACGCGGTAGTTCTTTTAGATGAGATCGAAAAAGCGCATCCAGATGTATTTAATATTTTGTTGCAAATCTTAGATGAAGGTCACGTAACTGATAGTTTAGGAAGAAAAATTGATTTTAGAAATACAATTATCATCCTTACTTCAAACATCGGAACTAGAGATATTAAAGACTTCGGTGATGGTGTAGGATTTGGAACGAATGCGAAAAAATCTAACTCTGATTCAAGAACGAGAAGTACGATTGAAAACGCTCTTAAAAAGCATTTGCTCCGGAATTCTTAAACAGAATTGATGACATCGTTATCTTCAACTCTCTTGAGAGAACAGATATTTCTAAAATTATCGATATTGAATTAGGTAAACTATATTCAAGACTTGAAAAATTAGGTTACAAAGTAGATTTAACTACTGAAGCCAAAGATTTCATTTCAGAAAAAGGTTGGGACAAAGATTTTGGCGCAAGACCATTGAAGAGAGCTATTCAGAAGTATATTGAAGATTTATTAGCAGAAATGCTCGTCAACAAACAATTAACTGAAGGCGAAACTGTAACTTTAGATTTAAATGAAGCTAAAGACGGATTAGAAGGAAAAACTCAGAAGACTAAAAAGTCGGCAATTGAGAAATCTTAATAATAATTAATTTTAAATAAATAATGAAAGCATCGGGAAATTTCCGATGCTTTCATTATTTATTTCTCCCACAGATTGCACAGATTTTCACGGATGCTGCTGCAGAAATTTAGAATAATGACTTAAAAATCTGCTTAATCAGTAAATCTGCGAGAGTAAAATGTTTTCTCCCCAATTATCTGCGTAAATTTTAAAGTCCCACCACAAAACCTACACTAGGAATCAATCCTCCGGAAAAAACACTGCTGTTTTCTTTATACAAAACATTATACATCAAACCGATCTGCATAAAAGAATTATTCCCGATTTGCTGCATATATCCACCACCTAAATAAAGAGCAGTCTCCTGCTGATTATCTTTAAAATCATAAAATTTATCTTCATAATTGATAAAGAAATGCTGCAAATTACCACTCACAAAGAAAGACCTGGCAAAATAATAATTCACAAATGGCCCAAAACCAAACATCGTCGATTTATAAAAATCTGAAGTCTGCCAAGAAACGCTTCCAATTAAACCTGCTTCTAAATCATTGGTCAGTCGATACCCTACTCTCGGCGCAACCTGAAGATTAAAATAAGAATTGCTTCCAAAACCAACTCCTAAACCACCTCCGAAAGTCCATTTATTGGTTTCAGTTGTTGGTGTTCCTACAGAAACCTGAGAAAATGATAGTCCTGAAATCAGGAGGAATGAAGAAATTAATAGTTTTTTCATATTAAATATTTTTGTTTGCTAAAAATTAAACAACAATTTTGTGACTCTATCGTTTTTATCAATCCATAAAATTATCATTTTTTTTGTGAATAGGATTATCGTAATTTTGCAGCTCAACTAAGAACTCCCGTTAAGAGTTTCGTAAAATTGAATACATGAAAGTAGTAGTAGGCCTCTCAGGAGGTGTAGATTCGAGTGTTACAGCGTATTTGCTGCAGCAACAAGGTCACGAAGTTGTGGCTTTATTTATGAGAAACTGGAACGATGCTTCCGTAACTTTAGAAGACGAATGCCCTTGGATTGAGGACAGCAATGATGCCTTAATGGTTGCCCAGAAATTGGGAATTCCGTTTCAGGTGATTGACATGAGCGATTTGTATAAGGAAAGAATCGTTGATTACATGTTTGATGAATACCAGAAAGGAAGAACTCCGAATCCTGATGTTTTGTGTAACAGAGAGGTGAAATTTGATGTTTTTATGAAGACCGCAATGTCTTTGGGTGCAGATAAAGTAGCAACCGGACATTACGCAAGAGTAGATTCTACTTTTGATGAAAACGGAAAGGAAATTTTCCACCTTTTGGCAGGAAAAGACAACAATAAAGATCAGTCTTATTTTTTATGTCAGCTGAATCAAGATCAGCTCTCAAAAGCGTTGTTTCCTATCGGAGAACTGACAAAGCCTCAGGTTAGAGAAATCGCAAAAGAAATCGGGTTGGTTACGGCTGATAAAAAAGATTCTCAGGGATTATGTTTTATCGGAAAAGTAAGCTTACCTCAATTTTTACAACAACAATTGGTACCGAAAGAAGGTGAAATTGTAGAAATTTTCAAAGATTCACCATTATTTTCTGAAGAAGTACCAACATTTTCGTCTAAAGAAGAAGAGCTTGAATTTTTAAGTAAAAAAATCAATTATAAAAAAGCTGACGGAAAAGTTATCGGAAAGCATCAGGGTGCTCAGTTTTTCACAATTGGACAGAGCAAAGGATTAGGAATCGGCGGACATAAAGAATCTTGTTTTATTGTTTCCAGAGACATGGAAAACAACATCATTTTCGTTGGTGAAAGTCACAGTTTCCCAGGTTTACATAAGAAAGCTTTGAAAATTGCTCAATCAGAACTTCATTGGGTTCGAGAAGATTTAAGATTAAAAAACGGAGAATCAATGGAAGTTCTCGGAAGATTCCGTTATAGACAAGAACTTCAAAAATCGAAAATTTATCAGTTTGAAAACGCCTTCTATATGGAATTTGAAAATTCTCAATCAGCTATCGCTGAAGGACAATTTGCTTCGTGGTATATTGATGATGAACTGATTGGAAGCGGAGTTATTTCGTAAATATATTAGAAGACCTTTTCTGAAGGTCTTTTTTCTTTTAAGAATCCATTAGATTATATCTGTGGGAGCAAGTGAAACAAATCTGGAGAGACATAACGCCAATCGGAAGACAAGGTTTGCCTTCTGAAATCGGAAATGCTGAGGTATTTTTAGCCTCAGATGAATCATCTTTTATTGTAGGAACAGAAATTCTGGCTGACGGAGGTCTTACAAATATCAGTTTGATGAAATAGTTTTTCGATCCAAAAAAAATTAAGCATTCATTACTAAGAAAGTCTGGAAATAAGTTTTCCGTACTTTTATTTTTTTCTGTAACATATTTGGAGTTGTGATACTTACTTAGTAAATAACAATAAAAAATATCATTATGAAAACTTCTTTGAAAAATCAGTACGTCTACACCAACAACATTTTAATTTCTATTGTTTCCGCAGTGTTCGGATATAACCTTTATCAGGCGATCGTACATCCGGAAAAATCTCATCTTATTTTGAGTTTTATTCTTTTAGCAATTACTTATTTCGTATGTAAAAAATATGGGTACACAATCAACAATGAAAAAGAATAAAACTAAAAATTTATTGAGAAATATATAAGCCCGAAGCGTTCTGTTTCGGGTTTATTTTGGAAATAATATTTGCGTTATTATTTCAATTTGAACTTTAGGTTATTCAAATTAATAAACAATATAACAATGAATTCTAAAATTAAAATTAGTATTAAACATCCGACAGGTTTTCCTAAAAATAGTCCTCGTACTAATTTTACAATCCCTAATATGAAAATAGAAATCAGAAAGTACAATGTCGTTTTGGAAATACTTTCTTTGAATAATTTTAACCCAAAAACTGAACTGTAAAATCCAAATAAAACAATTAAATAGAATTTTAAAAAATCAGGACCTTTCAAAGAAATAGGATTGAAGGTATCTTTATTAATAACAAGCCAAACTAAGCTCATTATAACCGGAATCATGTGAATCATTATCTTTTTCATAGCTTCTTATTTTATCCGCCGCATCCACCACAACCGCCGCCACATCCTGCTCCGCAACCGCTTCCACCACTACATCCACTTCCGCCGCCGCCGCAACTTCCACCCGAGTCATCATTCTGTTTTTTATTTTTTAAATCAGTCACATTATTATCCTCGAATATTGAACCCAGTATCCCAAAAATGAAGAATAACACGCCCCCGATTAATATCACTGTAAACAAAGTTGAACCAACATTATCTGAGCAAGAATTTAATATCAATACAATGAAGATTAAAGAAAAAATCTTGATATTTTTTAACCAAAACCTTTTAGATTTTTGTTTAATATTTTTATTTTTCCAAATATCTTCCGGAGCTTCTTCCTGAAAAACTTCTCTGTAGCCGTTTAATGTATCCGAAAACCAGCTTGTGTGCTTATTTTTTTCTTCAAAACCGCCTTTTGACGGATGATGATGAAGTTTTCTTTTTAAAATATTCGGGCAAAACTCTTCCCAGTAATTTTGGGTGTAAATCAAATGCATGTGCCAGACTTTATCGACAATTTCGCTTGGTGAAGCTCCGTTTGGTAAAGTACAACAGAGATAAACGAATTTTTGTACTCTTCTATTGCCTTTGCAGTAAAATCTAAAGTCCAGTTTTCTTCTTTTGCCAATTTTTTTGAAAAGGGAAAATCGACATTTGGGGTGTCTAATGAAAAACTTTGAAGTCTGTTCCAAAGAGAATCATTTTGTAATAAGATTTTTGTTTCCATTGTTTTAACTTTTATTTTCTATTCAAATATGGCACTGATAAAAAATATAAAAGTCTTGCAATAATCTTTTTTGGTTTTAAAATAATCTTAAATTAGTCTTATCAAACAAAACTTAAAATGAAAAAAGAAGATATTCTGCATTTGGAGAAGCTGATGAACTTTCTGAGCCTGCATTTCTTAAAGAAAAACCATTGGGAAGATGTTTCAAAAACCGAATGGTCATACATCGTTGCAGAACTTAATGATTTAATTATCAATGAAAATTCAGATAAGAATATTAAGAAAGAAGCAGACATCTTAGGTCTAAATTACCTGTATGAACATTTGATTATCAACAAACTAAAGAAATATTACCAAAACGAAAATTTAGTTATAAGCAAACCGAATCTGGCAAAACTAAGTTTGATTGTCAAAGTTTTAGGTTACTCAAATTATATCGATTTCATTAATTCAAATACAGAATCATTCAATTTTAATGATTTGAGAATTGATATGAATAATGTGAAACAGAACACAGAATTGCTTGACAGGCTTGTCGGATGTTGGTATTCTTATAATAGAAATCTTCCGGAAAACCCTTCTCAGGCAAAAGACGATCGAATCTGGCGCTCTGCAATGGAAATCTACAAATCCGAAACTTCGGGTGAATATTTCGTCGAAAGAAGCGGCGGCGACCGTCACAAGTATTTCGGGAAAATAACGGCGTATTCAGATTATGTTTTTATCATCATGAACAGTAACACGTTTATCCGCCAAAGGCATTTTATCTCAAGAATAAAAGATATCAATGAGAAGATTAAAAACCCAGAATATAAGCTCTATGAACTGCATTTTATAAGTACTTGTATTAGTTTTAATCAAGAGCCGATTGCTCTTTTCGAGATCTTTCAAAAAGCTGACAGAAAAAACTTCATTCCTGATTCTATCAGTTTTCCTATTGACAGCGACGAAATTCCGCCATCAATTATTAAACAATTAGAAGATACAGAGGCTAACCGAATAGATTATAAATAGTTGATGATTTTTGGTTGATCGTTGTTAGTTTTAATTCAAAATTAACCTACCAGCCAATCTTTAAAATCTTTTACACGTTCACGGCTTACTGTAATTTCTTCCTGTGGCTGAAAGTTCAATTCAACCTTATAATTGGGTGAAGTATGGATGTTTTTGATGTAATCTGAATTGATAATAAACTGTCTGTTGACACGGAAAAACTTCTTATCATCAAGAACATCAGCCAATTCATCTAAAGTAAAATCTGAAGGATAAACACGATCAGAAGTCTGCAGATATACAATCTTATTTTCACTAAAAAAACAGCTGACTTCATGCGTTTGAACGATTTTCAAGTTGTATCCTATTTTCACTAAAATCCGGGAAAGCGTTGATTTTTCTTTCTTGATGAGTTGTTTGATATCATCCGAATTTACAGACTGATCTGAAGGAAGGAAAGTTTTAAACTTTTCAATTGCGCCTGATAAATCCTCATCCAGGATGGGTTTCAGAAGATAATCGATGCTGTTTAATTTAAATGCTTTTAAAGTATACTGATCAAACGCTGTCGTATAAATAATAAAAGCTTTGGTGGAAATTTTCTCAAAAATATCAAACGAAAGTCCGTCACCCAAAACAATATCAGAAAAAATAAGCTGCGGATGTTCATTTTCCGAGAACCATTGTACGGCATCTTCCACAGATTCTAAGTTTGCAACCAATTGTAATTCAGGGAAAAGACTCAACATTCTTTCTAACTTTCTTGCAGCGGGTTTTTCGTCTTCTATGATGACCGTTTTAATCATTGAGTGGGGTTTTTAGTTTAATTTGAATATTTCTTAGTAGTCATAATGTTTAATTTTAACGCAAAGTTCACAAAGATTTTTTAACTACTAACTGTTTTTTAAGTTACACAAAGCCGTTTCACTTATAAAAGTTCACGAAGTTTTTAAGTTAAAATAGATTACAGACAATAATAAATTTTAAATAAAAATAATTAAATCTTTTCGGTTTCTAAAAATTAATTGGTTTTTTTGTTTTGCTTAGTTCTTCTTCTAATACTTTGTTCTCCCATTCTGCATTTAAGACAAATAGTTTCACTGCTTTTACTGCCAAAATAATTCCCCAAACCGTCAGGATGATTGATCCGCTAAATATTGATTGAGATAAATCGCCAGATTTCATGAACCTTCTGAAAAATATGATCAAAGCTACGATCCCAAACCACATACAGTTTTTATAGAATGATTTCAAATCTTTTACTCTTTGTTGTGCGTTATTAAAGTTCATTTTATTAATTTTTTAAAGTTTGTTAATTAAAGTGATTTTGAACTTCTTCTCTCCTCCTCCATCAGTTGTTTTATTTTCTTTTCTTCCCAGTCTTTGCCGATTCCGAAAGTGCCTACTGCGTGAATCGTAAGACCTAATCCCCAGCCTAACATCGGCCAGTAAAACCACAAATGCTCAGGTGAAGTCAAAAGATTTAGAATCAATAAAAACGGAATGACTAAACAATAAGAAGTTAGATTGCCATAAAATCCTTTTAGATCTTTTACTCTTTTAGCTGCTTTTTCGTAAGCTAAATTTTCTTTGTTGAATGATAAATTTTCCATGATGTTTTGTTTTAAAAATTAATATTTGTTTGTTTTCTTGAGTCAAATTTAGGTCAAGAAACAGCTTCACTTCAACTTTATATAACCGAACGGTAGATTTTTGAGACTGAACAGCAGAAATCCCAACTCAATTCAAATCGGGATTTTATTTGATGCGTATAAAGGCTTATTTTCAAAATATAAACGGAATCAACTTTTTTGTCTTCTTTTTATATTCTGAATATTCAGTTCCGAACTGTTCTATCAATGCTTGTTCTTCAACTTTAATTCTGTAGAGAAATGCTAATAACGTTGGAACAAATGCGATAAACAGAGAAAACCAATTATTTAGAAATAATCCAAATCCAAAAAATGTGAGCAGCGCAAACGAATAAGAAGGATGCCTTACCCATCTGTAAAATCCTTCTTTTTTGATTTGATGATCGTCTTTAATTGAAACATCGACCGTGAAAAATTTGCCGAGAGATCTAATGATCATCCAGCGGAAAAAAATTCCGGTCACCATCAAAATTTCACCCAGATATAGAATCCAGTATTGATTTCTGATAGGAAAAGTAGTCAGTTTAGAAATAGTAACCGCTAAAAATACCGACGGAAGGATCACTACCCACAAAATATTGAGCGTAGATTGATCTTTCTTTTGGTCTTTTTTTTCTGATTTAAATTTTTGCTTGTAATAAATTTCGCTTAAAAACCAGACCGCAATCGAGACGTAAAAAAGTAAATACAGCGCATTCATTTACTTGTTTTTCTCCATCAGTTCTTTGATTTTCTTTTCTTCCCATTGTTTTGCGAAATTAAATCTGGGTAGAAAAACAAATAATGCATGCGCAAGAAGACCTATTCCCCAAAATATTGCTGTAAGGAAATTTTTAACCTGAAAATAACTCTCATTTGGTTTTAAATTGATGTAGTTAAAATAAGCAAACAAAAGATTAACCGCAACGTATGAAAATAGATGTCCATAGAAACCTCTCAATTTTTCTACTTGTTTTTTAGCCTGTTGATAATTAATATCATTTTCGTCAAATTTTTCCATTTTTTCCTATTTTTTCTGTTTATCCATAATTTCCCGAATCTTTTTTTCCTGCCAAGAAGTCCCGATTCCAAATACCTGAAAAGCGTGAGAAGCTACACCGACACCCCATCCTAAAAGTGGCCACCAAAACCAATAGTAATTATTTTGAGTGTAGAAATTCACAAAAATCAGGAAAGGAATAACTGCACAGTAAGAAATAAGATTTCCATAAAAACCTTTAATTTCTTTCACTCTTTTCTTAGCTCTGTCATAAGCTTTATCCTGGCTTTGTATATCTATCTTTTCAGTGTTTGGTTTTTCAGATAATACCGGAAGTTTCACTTTAAAATAATCCTCAGATTTTTCAATAAAAACATTTTTATCGGTAAGCAAAGAATATCGCTGTACAATATTCGCTAAACCAATTCCTGCACTTTCCTTCATCTGCTCACGAATCTGCAGATTATTTTCGATGCATAACGTGTCTCCTTCTGTAAAAATTTTAATCAATAAAGGTTTTGAAGATGTTGCTAAATTATGTTTGATACAGTTTTCTAAAAGCAATTGCAAAGAAAGCGGAACGACAAATCTTCGTAAATCTTCATCTTTTACATCAAAAATAAAATTGACACTGTCCTCAAATCTTGTTTTCAGCAAGTCACAATAGGTTTTTGCAAATTCTATTTCGTCTTCAATCGTTACCAGTTCTTTGTCTTTCTGCTCGAGAACATATCGGTAAATTTTCGACATTGAAGCGGTAAATTTCTGCGCCTGAGTTGGATTTTCATCAATTAATGAACTCAAAACATTCAATGAATTAAAAAGAAAATGCGGATCGAGCTGGTTTTTTAAACTTTCAAACTGTGCATTGGCAGATTTTGCAATGAGCTTTTGCTCTACAACTTCTTTTCTGGAAGTTTTTTTCAATTCTTCCATGAAACCTTTGGCGTGCAGGAAAGTAGAGATCAGGAGCGCAATATTGATGGTAAACCAGTTCGTAAAATTGTATCTGCCCGAAAAATACTCCTGCGTAGTTGCTGCTTTCTGAAATACTACAAAATTCATATAATTGCAGAAATGCACCAAAATAATATTGGCAATAAGAATAGAAATAATGCTGATAATTGCTCTTTTTGTTGTCGCTTCAGACCAAGGGAATCTTTTGTTCAGAAACTCATTAATTAAGCCGTTTCCGACGCCAAGAACGAATGAATACATACACGAAATAAGAACAGTTAGAAAAAAGTTCTCAATCGTTTTTTCATCGGTAAATGCGAAAAAGAAGAAAAGCGACGTTCCCATCGAGATCCAAAACAGTATGATTAATTCTTTACGCTTCATAATTAAGATTTTCTGATTCAAAAATAAATCAAATTATCTGCTACAAAAATTATTTGTTACCGAACGGTTGATTTTGTTTTCTGAACTGAAAAAACCTTCCGCAATAGAAGGTTCTCAGGTTGTTCTTATTTAAATTATTTTGTAGATGAAGCTCCCAATCCGATAAAATATTCAGCTTCTGATTTCCCCCAATCAGGATCTAATATAGTTTTTGGCTTGAAGGCATTAAACTTTTCCAAGGCTGTTTTGAACTGTTCAATGCCTTTAGTTTTGCTTCCTCCGTACTGTTCCGGTGTGAAGTAGGTGTCTTCTGCCTTGATTAAGCTAACTCTTGGGTTATCTGAATTTAATTTTTCAGCAATCGTTAATTCTTCCTGAGCTTTCATCCCGAAAGTCATATATCTTTCCTGAGGATTGACCATCATTTTCAGTGAATAAGCCATTTTCTGAAGCAAATGAATCTCAGAATTATCTTTATCTGTACTTCCAGCAGCATCAATATATTTTTGAGCCTGATCTGCGACAGCATCCAATTCCTGCATTTTTCCTTCTCTCATCAAAACTCTTCCTTTTTGAATGCAGGAAAAAGCGGTATAATAATTCGGCTGCCATTTTGTAGTTTCTTTTTCAGCAATTCTCTGAAAATCGTTAGCTAAAGCCTGAAAGTCTTCTGGTGTTTTACAGGTTTCAATTTTAGCGATTTTCTCTTTCATTACTTTTTCGTAATTAGCCTGAGCAAAAGATAGTAAGCTCATACAAGCTAAAGCAAAACTTAAAATGTATTTTTTCATGATTTCTAAATTTTTTAAAATTGTTTTTTATGATTTAAAGATAATATTATAGATTATTATTAATTGTATCCTGTGTTTTATCTACCCCAAAACTGATAAACATCCCCACAAATACAAACGTGTTAACCGGCGGAACGACCGCTGAACTTCTTGATCCGTTTTGTGAAAAGTTATAGCCGTAAATGTTTTTTGTTCCTAAAACATTTGAAATACTCACAACAAAAATAGTAAACGCTTTTGCATCTTTTTTACCAAGATTGGGTAGATAATTAAAGCTTAAATTGAGAGAATTATAATCTTTCAGTCTGCCTTCATTTCGAATAATATTTTTATCATTCTGAGTAACTATATCATAATAAGGTCTGCCTTTTGCGTAGGTGTACGACAGATTAACGCCAGTTTTCCATTCGGGGATAAATCTTTTGGCAACAAGGGAAATGGTGTGCTCTGCAGCGAAATTCGGTTTTAAACTTACAGGATAATTCAGAAAATCTCTTTTGGAATCAAGAAATGAATAGCTGACCCAATAATCTATATTTTCGAATGTTTTTTTATCTCTCCAGAATAGTTCCAATCCTTTTGCAAAACCGTTTCCGTTATTGTTAAAGGCCGTTTGTACCTGTTGGTTCTGGTCACCATTCGGAACAATATTCTGTGTTTTTATCAGTTCATCATATTTTTTATAAAATGCTTCAAACCTCAAGCTTCGGCCTTCTGTTGACCTTTGAACCTGAAAAATAAAGTGTTGTGATTGTTGAAAATCTAAATTCGCAGATGAGTTAATGTATTTACTTTCAGGATTTTGAAAGAACAATCCGTAAGCGAAAGAGGTTGTCCAGTCTTTTGCTAAACGATAAGCCAAAGCAAAACGTGGTGCGATATTAGTTTTATTAAGATAAGAAGAGTTTTCTCCTCTCACGCCAATCTTTGCAGAAAAGTGATTGCTGAAACCTAAGTCTGTTTCCACAAAAGCAGAAGAAATCAAATCCCGATAATTTTTATTGACTTCGCCGAAATTTAGTTTTTCATTGGCATAATTTAATTCAAACCCGCCTCGTAAAGCGCTTATTTTATTGATTTTTCTGTCGACAACCGCTTTAAAATTAATGTAATTTCCATCATTCAATAATTGTGTTTTTTCTGATTCAATGTCATTGGTTTCTGTCGAGAAATTTAAATCTGATTGGTTATAAGAATATGAGGCACTTGTATTTAAAAGATATTTCCCGAATTTTTGCTTTAAAGACAAATTGTGATACGTGTTTTTTCCTTTTAATCTTACCAATGCAAAATCGTATCCCGGTTCTAAACTTTCGGTTTTCACGCCCATTTTATTGTTATCAAACATTCCGTAATATTTAAAAAATCCGCCGGACTTTGTTTTGATTCTAAAGTTTGCATCACCGTTAAAACCTCGTGGAGCATCAATAAAGTCGGTATTAAAATTAAAAACGTCCTGCATCAAACCTAAGTTTGAATAACCTAAGGTCGCTCCATAAGAATGATCTTTATTTTCACTTAATTTCTGAAAACCTCCATTTAAAAATATCGGTGAAACCCCGAAATCATAAGAGCTCTGATCGGGAAGATCTACACTTTCAAGCATCAAAGCACCGGAAAGCGCCTGCCCATAAAGAGCAGAATACCCGCCACTCGAAAAAACATTTCCTTTGAAAAGAGACGTATTGAAGCGGTCTCTTCCCGCAATTCCGGGAACGGAACTTGAAAAATAATTATTGATTAAGCTTCCGTCCATAAAAATTTTGGTTTCAGTTCCTGTTCCCCACGAACGAATAATCCTTCTGTCTCGCCCACTTTTTGTACACCGGGAAGATAATTTAGAGCGGAAGAAATTTGTCCGTCAGCACCAGCCGTTGTATAAATATCAATCGGTGTAAGCAAAGCGGTTGCTCTTTTTTTATCGCTCGCTTCAATAGAACCCGCCGAAACTACGACAGCATCTATTTCGTTGATTTGCTCTTTCAGTTCTGCATTCATGTAGACATCCTGATCTGCGATGAGAATAGTCTTTTCAATTTCATTATATTTTGGATGTACGAAAGTGAGAATACGGTTGCCTTTTTCAGTCGTTTCAAAAGAAAAATTTCCTTCCATATCTGTTGTTGCTCCGTCGTATGTATCCTTCAGCGTCACGCTGACTTCACTTACGCCTTTATTTTTAAAAGTCACTTTTCCTGTAATTTTTGTCTGAGAAAAGCTCAGTATAAATAAGAAAAAAGAGACAAGAAATAATAGTTTTGTTTTCATAGCTGTATTAATTCGAATCAAAAATATGATGAATTTTTATTGTTTTGAATTTTTTGTTGCTGAGCTGTAGAATTTGAAATCTGAACCGTATTTAAAGAGTTTTCTGTCTATTTTTTAACCTCGCATACATTTTAACGCAAAGAAAAACTAAGATTTTTTGTCAAAAAATACCCATTATTTTAAGGTAAACAAGGGCGTTTCACTTATTCAAGCAATACAAGTTTTAAATGCACGAAGGATTTGCTATTGTATCAATTAATTGGAATGCAGAAATCAACAACCATTTTTCCTTCAGGATGTTCTTTAAAGTTTGAGTGATAGATTTCGAAAGGAAGTGCTTTGCGAGTTGAATAACCGTTTTCTTTCATCCATAAAAATAAAGATACCCAAGATTGTTCGAAATCAGCAAGGGTAACTTCTCCGCTTCCGACGATAAATTTTCCAGCTTCCAAGGTTTCAGGAAACACTTCTCCTTCTTGTTTCTCCAATTTTTCATCCAGAAGCATGCAGGCATGAATTCTTACTTTATCCGCGGCTGTCACTTTAAAACTATCATGATAAACAGAAATCATTTTAAGATTTTCTCGGGGAAATAACTGCTTTTCTTTTGCCCAATCGATCAGAAGATTAAAAGAAGATTCTACATTTGCAATACCAAGGCTCATTACAGCTGCCAGATTCATTTCCGGAAGATGTGCTACTTTAATTTTTAAATTCATTGTTGTCCAGTTTAATAGGTTTTCTATGTTGCAAATGTATTGGTCAAAAACGGTATCTACTTGTCCGTTCTTGCTTTGTATTGGCGAAATTGTATGAAATTTTTCCGGACTGAGTTTTCTAAATTCTGAAGGAGATGTTCCGTAATATTTTTTAAAAGCTTTATTAAAATCTGAATGGCTGGAGAATCCTAAATTCAGATAAATATCTTTTAGCGATAAGTTCTTTCTCAATGAAAGATAGAATGCACTTTTTTCTATTCTTTTTCTAAAAATATAATTCTGCAAAGTTTCTCCAATGATCATCTTGAAAATTCTGTGAAAATGAAACGGTGAATAGGCTGCTATTTTCGCAACTTTTTCTAAACTTAGTTCGGTATCAAGATTGTTATCTATATACTGAATGATTTTTACCATTCTTTTCTTATACTCTTTCAAGACAAAATTTTTGCAAAGGTATCAAGATAATTTGAGGACGATTTGTCTTTTATTGCTAATTGCAGAAAACGATTTCAAATCATAAACTGTTCTGAAATTGTTTATTAAATTTAAGATTACAACATTTAAATATTAATTTATGAAACTACAGACTTTAACATTATTAACGGGTTGCGCTTTATTTGCAGCATCTTGCAGTACGAGTAAAACCTACAACATTTTAGCAAAAAGCGGAACAAAAACTGACGGAACAGCAAAATTTACACAAAACGGAAATGATGTGGTGCTGAACTTAGAAGTCAATAATTTAACTCCCGGAATTCATGCCGTGCACATTCATGAGAAAGGCGACTGCTCATCACCTACCGCAGAATCTGCCGGAGGACATTGGAATCCTTCAAAATCTGACCACGGAAAATGGGGAAATGCACACTTTCACATGGGCGATATCGGAAATCTGGTTGCTGATCATGAAGGAAAGGCAAAACTGACCTTTAAAACGGATAAATGGTGTTTGGATTGTCCTGAAGAGGCTAAAAATATTATGGGGAAAGGCCTAATCATTCATGCCGGGAAAGATGATTATCAAACTCAGCCAACCGGAAATGCTGGCGGAAGAGTGGGATGTATCGAAATTAAATAATTTATCTATTAAATAAAAGAAGCGGCGCTAATCTTCGATTAGCGCCGCTTCTTTTTAAATTTATAATCTTAAACTTTAGCTTTCATTTCTGCAATGATGTTCATCGCTTCCTGAAGGTAAGTATCTTTTTAAGATTTTTGATCCACATTTCAGATTTTTTCTTGAATACTTCATCTTTTTTCTCTCTTTCAACTTCTGCAGGATACATTGAGAATTTAAGACCGTTTTCAAATTTAGTTAAAGCTTTAAATTTCTCAATCTGAGATTTTCTCTGCTTCATCAGGTCATTGAATTTATTGATATTCAAAGTGATGGTTTCTTCTTTATCTAATTGCTCTCTCCATTTTGCAGACTCAAGCAATAACTGATAGTTGGTGTTTTTAGCCATTCTATCGTTGCTAGATTTTTCTAAAGCTTTTACGTCAAAATAACTCAATTTCTGATAAGTTGAACTCGGAATTTTATCCCAAGCTAAAGCAAAATCATCATATCTCTCACCTACTTCAGCATACGTGAAGAAATCTTCCATTCTGATATCTGATACGATACCTTTTCTCTGGTTAGACTCTCCGCTGATTCTGTAGAATTTCTGAATCGTCAGTTTTAATGATCCGAAATCGTCTTCTGTATTTAAGAATCTGTTTAGATCAACAAAAGTCTGTACGGTACCTTTACCGAAAGATTGTGGAGAACCAACAATGATTGCTCTTCCGTAATCCTGCATTGCACCTGCTAAAATCTCAGAAGCTGAAGCAGACAGTTCGTTTTGCATAATTACTAAAGGACCCGTCCAGATCGGAGTTTCCTGTTTATTTTTCAAAGTCTGAATTTTTCCGTTTCCGTCTTTCACCTGAACATAAGGACCTGCATTCATAAATAATCCCATGATGTCACCCACTTCCGTCAATGAACCACCACCGTTATTTCTAAGGTCTAAAACGATTCCTTCAATTCCCTGAGCTTTCAGTTTTACGATTTCGTTTTTGATGTCATCAGAAGCATTTCTTCCTTTTTCGTCTTCAAAATCTGCATTAAAACTTGGTAAATTAATGACTCCGTATTTTTTCCCGTTTGGAGAGTTTACAATAATACTTCTTGCGAAAGTGTCTTCAATCGCAACTTCCTCACGAATCATCGTCACCTCAACAATCGTTTTATCTTTTTTCTGAACCGTCAAAGTAACCGGAGTTCCTTTTTCACCTCTTATTAATCTCACTGCCTCATCAGAAAGCATTCCGACAACATTTACTGCATCTTCTTTTGGTTTAGATCTTACTTTAAGAATTTTATCCCCTTCTGAAAGCTTTTTAGATTTCCAAGCCGGTGCACCAATCGTCAATGCCCCAAGGAAAAGATTACCTTTTTTCTCCTGAATGATTGCTCCGATTCCGATCACCTTTCCTTTGAACTGAGTATCGAAATCTTCTTTATCTTTTGGAGAATAATAGTTCGTGTGCGGATCGAAAACTTCAGTATACGCATTCATATACACCGTAAACCAATCCATTTTTTTCTTTTTTGGAATCTGGTGAACGTTTCTTTCACCAAATCTTTCACCTCGTCAGTTGCTTTGATTTTTTTCTGCTCAGGCGTAAGAATCTGCAATTTAATGGTGTCATTCAACTTGTATTTCTGTACAGAATCTTTCTTTTCTTTCTGCGCTTCTTCTTTGCTGTTCATCGATTCAATTTCCTGAAGAATATTGTATTTGATGAATTTTCTCCATTCATTATATTGCTCTTTCTTATCTGTCGGAACTTTTTTAAGTTTAGACTCCAAAGTCAAAGTTTCATCTTCTTCCAGGTTAATTGGTTTGCTGAAAATATCCTGAGTGATTTTATCGATTTCGTCAACTCTTTGGTACAATCTGTCAACCGTCAATTTATAGAAGGACAAATCGCCCATGTTCAGATAATCGTCAAGCTTGGTTTCGTGCTTGCCAAATTCTGCCATATCAGACTGCAGAAAATATCTTTTTCCCGGATCGATCATTTCGAAATAATGTTTGTAAACATCTTTCGAATAGGCATCGTTGATAGGTTTTGGGCTGTAATGTAAATAAGAAAGGGTGTTTTTAACGCTCACCATTATCGTCTGCATTTTCTCATCGTCATTTTTTGGCGAGTTGAAACAAAACATAAGACTTGTCAATGGAATAAGGAGTAGAAATTTATTTAGTTTAAAATTTTTCCACATAAATCTGTATTGTATATTTTATTAAGTTTAAAAAAAATCATTCAATAAGTAGCATTTATTAAATGACTGTTACAAACTATCAAATTTAATACCTTATTTATAATTATCAATTAGTTTTAAGTAATTTTGTTAAAATTTAATTTTTATGGAAAAACCACTTATTCTGGTAACCAATGATGATGGAATTACGGCTCCCGGTATCAGAAATCTTGTAGAATTTATGAACGAAATCGGAGAAGTAATCGTGGTAGCTCCCAATTCTCCTCAGAGCGGAAAAGGTCACGCAATCACTATCAACTCGACTTTAAGCTACGAAGAAGTTCAGCTTGAAGGTCCACAAAAAGATTATTCTTGCAGCGGAACTCCTGTAGACTGTGTGAAGATGGCTTTAGATAAAATTCTTCCGAGAAGACCGGATATTGTGGTTTCAGGGATTAATCATGGCGCCAATTCTTCGATCAATGTAATTTATTCAGGAACGATGTCTGCTGCGGTAGAAGGCGGTGTGGAAGGTCTTCCTTCGATTGGTTTTTCGCTTCTTGACTTCAGTTGGGAAGCAGATTTTACACAGGCCAAAGAATATATTCAGGGAATCGTAAGAAAAACATTGGAAAACCCGATGCCTAAAGGTGTTGTTCTCAATGTAAACATTCCTAAACTTTCAAAAGAGGAAATTAAAGGCGTAAAAATTTGTAAACAGGCCAATGCAAAATGGGAAGAAAGTTTTGATGAACGAATCAATCCGCACGGTAAAAAATATTACTGGTTAACCGGATATTTCAATAATATGGATGAGTCTGAAGATGCTGACGAAACGGCTTTGGCAAACGGATATATTTCTATTGTTCCTGTGAAATTTGATATGACGGCTTATGAGTATATGAATACGCTGAATGAGGTGATGAAATTTGATTAAAAATAAAAAAAGCGTAGAAAATTATTCTCACGCTTTTTTATTGTTTATGTTGTTTTGTCTTGAAATTGAAGATTCGACGTAGTCAAACATAAGAACCAGTCCCGAAGCTTAGGGACAAGACTTGGAATCTGAAGGCTAAAAATTAAATTTTAATTCTATAATTTATCGAAAGCTTTTATAAAGTCTTTTATCAAAAACTTAAATATAACCAAAAACTAAAAAACAATTAAATAACCATCAAGCAATTACATTATACTTTTGATTTAAGCTTTTGATTTTATCATAAATATCAACCACTTTTGAATCACATCAAAATTTTCAAATAAATTTGAAGGATTAGTAATCTAAATATTTATATAAAAGATTGGATATACTAATTTAGCGTCTAGTAAAAGAAGATATTTATTGTAGGTAATCAATCTATAACTCCCACACGAAAGGATTCGTGCGGGAGCGGGGATTATCTTTTAAAGATCAACTTTCTGCAAATTTAAGTGTTCAAAATACTTTACGTGCATCAGCATATCTTTGTGGTGATAAAATTAAAATTGGCAGAGAAGATATCGTTTGCTGTAACGGATCGCCTTTAGCTTTTACCACCGGATTTGCACCATTTATTACATTGTCAGTGACTGACGGTACTTCATTAGTTGATATCAACTGACCAACCAACTTACCTTAGTTGATATCAACCCTAAACCTAATGCAAATAGAAATGTTACATTACAGGCTTTTCTTCAAGGAGATGGCAGATCTAATACAGTAACTAAAAATGTCTGGATTGGCGGGTCAGAGTTAAGCTTCTTGTGGGAATCCATATGATACGGTATGTATTAATAGTGGAAGCTATGGGCCGGTATTTAATGCTGTTGTAGACGGTATAGGAATGAATGGAATGCCAATAACACGAACTATGAGTGGGAAAAAGTAGATGGTAATTTTATATTTGTCAGCTCTGGAAATGGATATATTTCGTCTGTTAGCAACAATGGATACCTCTATGATTGTTTCTAGATTTAAAAATATTGCTATGTTTTAGCTGTTCTATTTCATATAAAGGACACAATGATTTTATATACAAAAACCTCGCATTTTTCGAGTTTTTTTTAAAAAAGGCTCAGATTATAAAAGCCAAGCCCTAACTTTTTTGACTTACACTCTTTATGGAAGAGTGTCTCTCGTGAACCTATATAGGTTACAGTTATTTGATAAACATTAATATTTTCGGTTTCTTTTTTAGAACAACCTAACAATATAAATAATGAGTAAATTTTTCAAATCCTATTTTTTTTACCCACCAATATCTATTACTAATAGTTTAACGCTCTATAATTTCTGTATCACCATTCCAATTTTTCTTTGTTACGATTTGTAGATAAAAAAGATTATCATTTAATCCTTCGTTATTATAATGGGAAGTTATTTTCAGAATTTTATCTAAAATTGCAACACCATTTTTCTTATTGAAAAAATATTGTTCAAGCTTGTTATCTTTATTTACTTCAACTAGTACTCTCGACTCCTTAGTGAATTTTTTTATTTTTGAATAGGAATTTTTTTCAATATCCATTAAATCTTCTTTTTTATTTGATGATTAACTTTTGGGAAAATGTTCTCATTAGGCTTCGTGTTTTAAGAATAATTATGGAGGTGGAGCATCTCGTGGTCCTGTATATTTTACAGTTATTTGATAAACATTAATATTTTCAGTTTCTTTTTTAGAACAACCTAACAATACAACTAAAACAATAAGTAGATTTTTCATATTCTATTTTTTTAACCACCAATATCTATTTGTATATTGAATACTTGTAAGAGGCATGGTTAGACTATGACCTGATGAGTATAAATTAAACCCATAATACAATGTATGTACAGCGTGAGCTCCACTACTGTTAAAACCGACCAATGACAGTTCAGCTCTTCAACCTGTGGGAGTACTTAGTCTAGCTCGAGTGGGCAGATCTCTAAAAGTATGTTTATTTCCTTCTTTTATCCAAGAATTTTCAACATAATCTCTCTTGGCATAATAAAACGAATCATTATTTTGATATGGTTTAAGAAGCACCACCAATATTATAATCTTTTATATGTTTTGTTGAGAATGCCTTCGCATAACAATAACTAATATAAATTGACCTGGTAAAATTCATCCTATAATCTATTTATTGATTAACAAGTTTTTAACGTCTTATAACCCTTACATCATTATACCAATTTTGCTTATTTGTATTTTTAGTTTTTAATTGTAGATCAGAAAGATCAGCATTTAATCGATCATTGTTGTTATGTGAAGTTATTTTTTTAATTTTATCTAAAATCTCAACACCATCATTCTTATTGAAATAATATTTTTGAATCTTATTATCTTTAGTAATTTTAACTAAAAGTAACAAACCCTCATTGAATTCTTTTAGTTTTGAGTAAGATATTTCTTCGATCTTCATCAAATCTTTTTTTTCTACTTGATAATTAACCTCTGGGAAAACATTCTCATTCGGCTTCCTGTCTGTAAGAATAATTTTTTGAGATGGAGAGTTTTCATGCCCTGTATAACTTACAGTTATCTGATAAACAATAATATTTTCGGTTTCTTTTTTAGAACAACCTAGAAACAATATAACCAAAACAATAAGTAAATTTTTCATATTTTATTTTTTTAACCACCAATAATTATTTCGATAAGGAACACTGTAAATAGGCATTGTAAGAGTATGGCCTGATGGATATAAATTAAATCCATAATACAATGTATGTACTGCGTGAGCTCCACTACTGTTAAAGCCGACCAATGACAATTCAGCTCTCCAACCTATAGTATGAGCAGTTCTACCTCTAGTTGGATTATCATTAAATACATGTTTATTTCCGTCTTTTATTAGAGAACCATATGTAATATAATCACTCTTAGCATAATAAAATGGTCCGTTATTTCCACCTACTCTATGGGGATCATTATACATAGTAAAATTGCTACCCCCTCCATCAGGATCATTTGTACCCACTGTTTGAACCCATTTATAGTCAGAGTATTTATTTGAAGCACTGGTAAATTTTACTTGCACATGAATTCCTTGTTCGCCGTTGTCTGGGTTAGTATATAATTCGTATGCTTCAACTTTCATTTTTCCTACATATTCTCTATCACTATCATATATCTTAAATGTTGATTTAGGTTTGTGAGCTAGGTAATTAAAGGTGGTAACAATTAAACCTTGTCCTGCACCCATCCAAAAATTACCGCCTCCTAATACAGAGCCAATTCCTCCTGACGTAGCTCCGTTTAGCAAAGCAAAAGCATCACTTTTCATGAAATGTTTGCCCTGTATATTAGATGTTGCTAGGCCTAATAGATCATTCGAAGCACTAGAAAAGCTCCCTGCCAATGCTCCGCTCCAGAAATTACCACCCTGTACATAAGATAATGTTCCCTGCGTAAGTGCATGGGCACCAGCTTTGGAAAGTATGGTTCCTGTTTCACCTAGTGCCTTAGCAATCTCGCCACTTACTTTAAAAACTTCGCCAACTCCATAGGATACTGCAGCCGATATTACAGCCATCGTAACAGATTGAAACATATTTCCAATATCGACGGGTCTATTAAGATAATAATCTGTACCCACGGAGGCTAGTATTGCAACACCCGCTGCAATAATCATTGATTCTACAATCCCATATTCGCCACTCGGATCACTAAACATCAACGGATTGTTGAAAACATACCCATACTTATTATAATTCTGGGTATTGCTAGGATCTTGTATGTTTTCGTCTGCATTTAAGAATCTTCTCAATAATGGATCATATAATCTTCCGTTCATGTGAATAATGCCCACCTCTGCAAAATGTTCATGACTGGTATATCCTCTATCGATAAATAACGAAGTATTATCAATTATATTCTTATCGGTGATAATCGAGCCGTTTCCAATTTTTAGATGGGTCATATTGCCCCATGCATCAAAATGCCTCTGTTCTAGTTTGTTTCCCACTTCATCACTGATGGCCAAGATGCTTCCTATATAATCCTTGTGTAAGAATTTATAAGATCCATTACTTTCATCAAAGTTTTTTAAATATACAATATTACTTTCGTACGGACTTCCTCCAATATAGAGAATATGTTTTTCCTTACCTGTTGTATTGTCTTTCAATACTTCAAAGCTTCCATCTTCACTATAAAATTTGGTAAATTTACCTTCCTCATCAATATTGAAGTTACCCCCATAGGTTACCCTTTGTCTCATACTTGTTAACCCATACTGGAAGGACACATCTCCTTTTTCTCCATCAATAAATACGGGATCATTATTCTCGTTATAGACAATACTTTGAATTAAATCATTATTGTAATTTTGGATCCCTGCCGCATTCAGTGTCATTCCGGTCGGTTGATAAATTTTGGCAGAATTTTCAAACTTGATGATTCCTACCTGATCGTTTTCAAGAATCCTTCCTTTGACATCGTAGGTATTTTGAGAAGCCTGCCCGGTTCTTGGGTTCGTCCAATTGATCAATCTGTTATTATCATCATAGGTAAAGGTCTCTGCAATGCTAAAATCACCACCGGTGATCCTGCTGGTTAATTCATTTTTGATTGCATCAAAATTATAATTGACCTCCAGTATGCTTGGTGTGCCTTGCAGCTGATGCCAATACTGATGATCAGTACGTAACAAATGACCAGTACCATCATAGCTGTTATATATTTTCGATTTCCCAAGATTAGCTTTAAGTACCTGCCCTTTTGCATTAGTTTCTTGAAGTTCCCATAATACTTTTCCTGATGTTTTATCTTTGATCGTAGTCAATTCTCCATTCCAAGTGCTGTAAACATTATCTATATATACTTTTGTTAAAACCCCTGAAGAATACAATTGCTTTTCATAGGAAGTAACCCTTGCTTTATCGTCATAGGTAATTCCTTTTTGAATAAAGTATTTTCCGTTGGCGCTTTCCGAAGATGATAATACTCGTCCCTGTGGATCATAACTGATATTGGAACTGTATGATTTTCCTTTCGAAGTTCCTGATTTTGAAACAATTCTTCCTTTATCATCATAATTAAAGGAAATTAATTTATTGGTTGCTTCTCCTCCATCAACAGTAGAAAGTTCTTTTTGAGAAATCAATTGTCCTAAAACATTGTAGCTAAATTCTTTGTTTCCTTTAGGACTGATGATTTTTTTTGTTTGTCCAAAACCGTCATATTCATATTTATATAATCCATTCGAAGGATCGTTAAATTCGGATTTTCTGCCCCACACATCATATTTGGTGGTTACGCTGTTTTGGGCATATTGTGCTTTTATCTGTTCTCCTGCTGCATTGTATGAAAAAATGATTGTTCCACCTTTATCTGTAGTAGAAACTACATTACCTAAAGCATCAGTGGTCTCTGTAGTGGTTCTACCGTATCCGTTGAGTTCTTTGACTGTTGTAGTATTTACAGATACGGAAGTTTGCACCTGTTTTCCAATAAAGGAAGTAACTTGATAACCTTGCCCAACTGAGGCTAGAGAAGTTGAAGTTGCTTTTGCAGGAAATACATTATCATCATACGTTATAACATTCCAAAGACTAGCATTTTGACCTTCAAAATAAGGTTCACTTTCTGCTTTTTTTCTTCCTAAAACATCATAAACAATATCTTTAGTAATGTACTGTCCTTGTCCAAAGGCCTTTGTTGAGGATTTATAATCTTGTCCTAATTTATTGGAATATTTTTTTGAAGTATTACCATCAGGATCATTTTGAGTTACCGTTATATTCGAGTTTGCATCTCTTTCATAAAAATAAGTTCTAGCCCCTCCCAAATTAGTTTTGGAAGTAAGAAGTTTTCCCCATGCATCATACGTATTGGTAAGAATATTTCCTAATGGATCGGTTTGCTTTTTGATCTGTCCCCAGTTATTATATTCAATATTTGTTTCTAAACCCAGAATATCTGTTTTCTTAATAACAAATCTTCCTTTATCATCATATTGTGCTTTAGTGGTTTGGGTATTCGAGTCTACACTGTTGCTGATTACCTTTTGGGTGATATTTCCGAAACCATCATAATCATTAGTCTCCTGTAGATAGCCTGTATTATCTCTGTTCCAGGTTTTGACTGTTTTCAAAAGATTATTTTCATAAACGTATTCTTCTTTGGATCCTTTTGAATCGCCATAAACCTGTGTTGATGAAATTTTAGTTTTCGGTTTACCAATACTATAATTATTTCCGGGTGTTAAATTAGATGGATAGTATTCTAATTCAGAGGTTGAAACAGAAAAACCATCATTTATGTTGTGTATAGATTTAGTAGGAAGATAAATATTGTTATAGTTTTCAACAGTGTGAACAGTTTTAATATTTCTTAAGAAATCTTTACTGGTAGTAATAAAAGGGTTAATCGCTGTAACGACTTTTGGCTTATCACTATTAGATACCGTTGTTACAACTTGCCCATTCAATAATTTGTCAATTTTATACTCATAGTTTTTATAAGCAAGTAGTTGTACATTATTTAATGAAATGTCTGCCGGGAATATCTGTGATTCTGTTGTAGTTCTAATTGACCAATCCTTGTAGGGTAATCCTTCATTCGTTGGATGTATTTCTGAGCCACTCCAAATTTTTGTGTTTTCCAATCCGTCTGCATAGAATGTAGAACGAGCAGATTGGCGAAAGCCAATCATCCCTCTACCCTGTAGATGACCGATCATATCACGATATCGAAAATCTTGCTTTCTTTCGCCTTGTATTAATCTGGAAACTACATCATAATTTAAATTTTCAGTAATATTTGCATAAGGATAAAAAACAGCATTTGTATCATAATATGATTTATAAATATTTTCGGTAGCGGTTAATTTTGCATATTCTATATTTGTTTTCAGACCACCTTGAGTGATGGATTTGATTTTTGAAATCACATTTAATTTACTTCCTAAATCCCAAGTAATTAATTTTGTTTTGTGGATAATAACAAAATCTGTATTGAGTTGTGCAGTCCTGAAATTACCAAAAAGAGGAGTATAATGTTCTCCATACATAGAATAGTTTATATCTTCACCATCCCACACCAACTCTTTAGGAGCAATATTATATGCATTTGAAAACATCGGTTTTCCTGAAGAATCTACTCCTTCATTTCGTAAATAATTGAAGCCATAACTAGAATCAGAGTTGTTCCAACATGTGGCACAATCTCTAAACCAAACCTGAGATTCGAATATAACAAAATCACTTTTACCATCTTTATTTAAATCTGGTGCAGAATATGTTCTTACAATATGTCTGTTTTTTCTTGGTTTACCCTGCCAAGAGGGTTCATACCAAAATAAATTGGAATAATAAAACTCTTTAAAACTTTTTCCTGTAGAAATATACATTTTCCAGTCAGAAGAATTAATATCAGCAGCCATTAGAATATCTGTTTTTCCATCTCCATTATAGTCTCCTACAATAGGGTTAGGTCTAGTTGCTCCACTACCACCTCGGTAAATATCAGGAACTGTTTTATTAAACTTTCCACTGTCAATATCAAATGAAAAAAGACTAATTGTATTTATTTGAGTATTTTCAAGAAGTTCTTGTTTTCCGTCACCGTCAAAATCAATAGCTGCACTCGTTTCATAATCAATATAATATCCATTTTCATTTACCTCTGTTATTTGATTATTATAAAAATCAATATGTAATTTCACATTACCCATCGAAGTAGTTTGTGTATATGTAGTTCCATCCCAATCAGGACATCTCCAATAGTTTACATTATTTAAAACTAATATTAATTCAGATAATCCATCTCCATTAAAATCAATTTCTTTAGCCATAAAATCAACAGAAGGAAATCCTTCTAAAGTACATCTTGGATCTGATTGTGGATCAGAATCAAATAGATATTGATAATTAATTAAGTCAATTTCTTTAGATCCTATTTTAATAAAATTGTCATTTAGATATTTGTAAAAATATACATGGAATTTTTTTAAATCAATATCAAGCTTTCCAGTAATTAAAACTTGATTAGTAAGAGGTGTATTGGTATTAGCATATGTTCCTACAGCAAGGATGCTGCCATCGTAATTAACATTTTTAAAATTATTCGCTCCATCTAGTCTTGAAAGCATTAGTGTGTAATCTCTAATCAAATCAAACTTTCCATCTCCATTAAAATCCCCACTGAAATTCTTCAATCGCAAATCATCGAATCTAGAATCTTGTCTGAATAAATTACTTACAGATACATCCGATCCATTTTCAAAAACTATTGCGTTAGATTCTTCATTTGCAGAATTCTTTTCTTTTATATAATCAACAAATTGATAATTTGTTCCTTGTTTTTTATAGTTGATTTCATACTTTTTGAAACTTTTAGCTGACGTATTTTCATGGGTTCGAACTTCTATATTACTCAATAAATAGTCCTGAATAAAAGAAACACCATTAACATGAGACTGTTCTTTCAAATCTCTTATAATGTAATTAAACAAAATTTCATTAAAATGCGCCTTGCCCATTGTCTGATTTCCTCCCCATTGAATAGATGAAATAACAGAAACATTATTAGCGTTCTGAGAATAATTATAAATGATATAATTTCCTTGTGCATCTTGCCATCTTACAATATTATAGTCTGTTGGTGTTCTTGCTGGAGAAGATCCACCAATAGAAGTTGATCCGTACCAAGCCCTTGAACCATCTTCAAAAGTCACTTCCCAATATTCCGGACCTGACCATAACTGACCAGATAGTGCTCCCAATGATTTAATTTGAATGTTTGAGTATTTTTCGGTAATATATTCTGCACCATCTTTACCATATTCGCCAGTTTTAAGAATCAATCTTTGCCCATTAAAACTATAATAATCAGAGTAGTCTAATTGCACTCCTTTTATCTTTCCATCTTTTTCAATATTTTTACTCACTCTAGAAATAGCTGTAATTCCGGAGATATTCCAACCATATCCGGCAATCCCATTTCTGCCACCACTGTTGTAGACTAAATTAACTTGAGGTGCTACGCTTTTTACTCCTGGAGGTAATGCAATAGGTAAAGTAAATTGTAGTTGTCCACCTCCATTGACGTCGATATCACCTTTAGTGTCGTGGAAACTCATTCCCTGAGGAACATTGCTCCCTGAAGGATTGTTGACTCCAGCCTGAGAATCTGTTGGTCCGCCGCCTGGATTTTCCGTTCCGGGACCTATTTTAGCTACAAATGGATTTGATACTCCTGAAGTTGCATTGAATCCTGGAGTTAAAACAATCATTTGAGGATCCTGGACAGTTCTCGTTGTACTTTCTGGCTGATGTAATATTGTTTGAGAATATCCTAGTATCGAAAAAAAAGATACAAGGATGGAATAGAATAATTTCATATTCTTGAGATATATGGGAGTTTATTAATTTTTTTATCGTTTGGTAATGTTTCTGCTGAATACTCTACCGTCCTTCAACTGAACATGTAAAACATAAACACCCCACTCATAACCGGTCATGTTTATTTTCAACTGTTTGTTGAGATTAGGAAGATTCTGCTGCTGAAATTTCCAGTGAACTGTGCTGTGCTGGTAGATAGAAACCGTAGCAATAAGTTCGTCAAGTTCATCCGTCCAATCAATTGTCAAAAAGTCATTGACAGGTACAGGATAAATTCTCATCTGCTTCCAGAATGATTTTGCATCAAGTGCTGGAGTTTCGGCTACTGCCTTTTCTTCAACTTTTACAGTATCATTTATTGTTTCCTTAGCCAATAAGTCTTTTGGAGCCGTTTTCCCATTAACGTTAGGACCACGGTATCTTTGATTTCCGGCTTCATCATATTTGAAATAAACTTCAGTCTGAGTTTGTGAATATCCTATAAAGCCCACAATCAATGAGAACGCCGAAAGTAATTTTCTTTTCATAATAAATTTATTTGTGATTTAAAATAAGTTGTTGAACCTGGTTTTTAAGTTCCTTTATTTCCTCAGATTGCGATTTTAATTGCTTATGCTGTTCGATTGAATATAAAGTTAATTCCTCAATTTTCTCCAGAAGTTTAGCATCCATTTCAGCAACATTAATTCCTTTTTCAATAACTTCTGATGCAGAGGGTATACTTGGTAAATGTCCCTTTTCAACAATATGCTTTTCAACCTCCTCTAAAGTCTTTAGTTGATAATCTTTCTTAAAAACATAGTCAGCCCAAACATTTGTTTTCACTTCAACCTCTTTCGCAAATATTTTCCCATTGAATTTCGCAGTCGCATTATTAAAGAACTTTATCCAAGTATTATTTGTACCATCATTTATACCAATATATGAGTTTCCGTCATTATTGTTGTTTGGCATGGAAAACAAAATATTATGTGAAATCCCCATGTTTCTTATCACCGCGTCTCCCGGTAAAGCTTCAGTTGCAAAGCATCCATTGCAAGAAGATTTAGCTATTACTAATCTCCCATGGGAATTGGCTAACTCAACATATGCATTTTCCCCCTGAAAAATTCTTAAATTGGCATCTGAAGCTGTAACATCATTTACTCCAATTTTTACTTTCCCCGGAGTTGCTTCTAAAATAGCTTTTCTCCAAGGTTGAGAACCGTTATCATTAGTTTTTCTGAAATACAATTCCTGATCAAAAAAACTTCCTGCAAACTGCATCCCATAATTATTTGTTCCGTTTGTATGTCTTACATCCAATAGATGCCACCAACTTGCAGCTCCATCTGGATAATTTATAGGCGTGTTAGTTTCATAAAAGCCACTGTTTGATGTTGGTGCACCTGCATCATTTCTTGTCTGGGTATTTTGAGAAAATACAATTGAACTAAATATAAGTCCTGCGAAAAGTAAAGTTTTTTTCATTTGTTGAGTTTTCGTTTTTATTAATTTTAAATATTAGTTATCAAAGTCAATATTCATAAAATATCACTTAGTATTATTTATTTACCTTTTATATCTTCCTGCAATTTTTTGATTTGCTTATTAAGCTCAATAGTGTATAAAGTCAACTCCTCAATCTTTTCCAAAAGTTTGGCATCCATTTCTCCAAGATTTACTCCGTTTTTTGTCACTTCCTCTGCAGAAGGAATATTAGGAAGGTGCCCTTTCTCTTGAATATGATTCTCCACTTCTTCCAAAGTTTTCAGTTTATATCCTTTTGCAAAAACATAATCAGCCCAACCATTTGTCGAAGCAATATCAACTTTAATCTTTTCGGTTTTAATCCCGTCTTTGACAAATAGTTTGTATTCGTTGCAATCTGAGCACCCGGATAAAGAGTAATTATTAGAGGAAACGCCAACAAATACTTTTCCGCTGTTTCTGATTGAAAATATTGGTTGAGACCAATTTCCCGGTGTTGGAGGAGTAGACAAGGTAAGCATTCCAATATCGTTTGCCTGATAATTTTTGTAACTCAGCCACATCAAATCACCGCCAGGATTAAGGGTTTGAGCTTCATTAAAAAAATGGTAACTATCTCCTTTACTGTCAGTATTAAACTCAGTACTTCCAAATAAATTAAGTTTTAGGTGTGAAACAGGACTAGCCCCAATTCCAATCTGACCGGCAGCATTTATTCTTATCCTTTCAGTGTTATTTGTTTTAAAGACAAGATCATTATTATCTGTCGTTCCTAAAAAATTATTTGCTGATGATAATCCGGCATTTCCGGAGGTATTCCATGTTTGTGCATAAGAAATGCAGGTAAAGAGCGCAGTGCTTACAAGTAATATTTTTTTCATTTAGTTTTTAAAATTGTTCGGCAAAATTAACTTTTTTTTAACTTATATTATAATCTCATTAACGAGATTTAATATGAGCATTATCATGTTTTTGCAAAGCTATTTGCAATCTGCAACAGAACTTGATGTATTAAAAATTAATTAGTCTGCAATAACTAAGAGTTTACGACAACGTCCTACTCTGTCAAAATTTTATTAGATTTTGATTTCATTTATCTTTTTACGTTATAGCTTTATAAAATTAGATACTACAACGGCAAAATGTGGCAGTTAATTTCACGGTTAAGGAAGAAGATGGAACAGTTGAAATAGTAATAATTATTATCAATTATGATAATAAAATTTCCAAACTTGCGTGAATTGACTATTGTTTTTCTATTTAATATTTTTCTTGCGCTTCGAACAGTGGGAATTTTTTAACGGATTAAATTTAAATTTTGCTTCTGCGCTTTTTTATTTTTCTATTTGAATCAGCGAACCTCTTCGTGGTTTCTTAACGTATCAGATTCCTATGTCTTTATTGAATAATGAAAATCACAGATTATTTTATCAAGAATCTGTGCAAATCTGTGAAATCTGTGGGAACATTTTACTTTTAAGTTATTGTTCTGCGGTATTTAAATTTAAAACAGAACTCTATCCTTCTTTCGTAGTTCCTCCAGATATTTAATTTTATCATCACGGTAAAATAAATTCATCGTCTCAAAAGGAATTATTTTTAAATCTTTATTGACAATATGAACGCATGATTTTTTTACTGCTCGAACGTCAAAATCGTGCGCATCCATAAAATTCATGATGATAATTCTAAACAAGTTGTCATAATCTAAATTCGGAGCAGAAACTTCTGGAAGACAGCATAATAATTGGTTTACTTTAGGCTGAACTTTATCCACTGAAATTCCTGTGCTGAAAATGTCTAAAAGCTGCATATGCAAACCTGCATCCTGCTCGTAAACGATCGTATTTTTCGTTTCATTATTCAACAGATCAGCAGGATTGATATATCGTGTTAAAGGAATTGTTTCACCTTCAAGCTTCAAAATATACCCCATCGCCAAAGAATCCGGATTACAAGGAACCGGAATAATATCATCACCATTCAAAAGGGGAAACTGATTTAAAATTTCTTGACGAACCTCTGTTAAAGTAATTTTTTCGTGTGCAGAATCTTCACGGTTTCTTCCCGCAACTTCGACAGGCTGAAAAGTAATTCCGCGGACACATTTTTGTTTTAAAGCAAACTCAATCACTTTTCCGATCTCGTCTATATTTTTTCCTTTTTGAAGAACGATAACGAGCGTTGTAGAAAGATTTAATTCATTTAATTTCTCCAGAGCTTTTATACGGACATTCGTGAGATCTTTTCCTCGAAAATCTTCCAGAACTTCAGGTTTAAAAGAATCAAACTGAAGATAAATTTCAAATTCCGGAGCATAAGTCGCCAGTTTTTCAGCAAAACCGGGATCGTTGGCAATCCTGATTCCGTTGGTATTGAGCATTAAATGTTTAATGGGTTTTGTCTTAGCGATATCCATAATTTTAAAAAACTCAGGATGAATCGTCGGCTCGCCACCGCTGATCTGCACGACATCAGGCTCACCCTCATTTTTAACGATCGTGTCAAACATGGCTTCAATCTGCTCCAAAGTTCTGTGACTTCCGTAATGTGGCGATGACATCGCATAGCAAGTCGGACAGGTCAGATTACAACGATCGGTAACCTCAACGATTGACAAGCAACTGTGTTGCTCATGATCTACACACAATCCGCAATCGTATGGACAGCCATATTCCACATCAGTTCCGAAATGAACGGGCATTTCTGATGCTTTATTGTAATTTCTGATATTTTTGTAATACTCAACATCCGAAGCAATCATTGTCTTGAAAAAGCCATGATCAGGACATCTTTTGGTCATGAAAACCGCTTCATCTTCAATAATGATCTTCGCTCCTACCCTTTTCAGGCATTCAGGGCAAAGACTGATGGTATAATCGTAATAGGTATAATTTCTTACTGGCATAATTTCAATTTTTACATTCCTCCACAAACAGCTCCACTGATCAATCCGCAAATCAACATTGAAATAAGAACTGTCGTCCAAAACTGGCTTTTAGAAAATTTTCGTCCGTCTTTACTTTCGTAAATAAGTTTTACAAAAACTGTAACAACTAATGATACAACGAAAGCTACAGCAAGAATCATCAGAATGATCATGGCGACCAAACCTTCTAACCCACCAACTTCCAAAAGTGTCAGTATTTTCATAATTTAATTGTGTTTTTAGGTTGAATTAAATTTCTCTTAGTTTTTAATAAATAAATATAATAAATAATCATTGAAAGACATACGAGTTGGATGGTTCCCAAATTTCCCATGATGTCAATTTTAGGTTTAATAAAATCTAAAAGGAATCTAAATGAAAAGTAACTCAGCATGAAAAGCTTAAACAGAAATCCCGAAACATATTTATTTTTCCGACCAATCATTTTTAATTCGAACCACATGAAGAGTAAAAATGCAATTTCGTACAGTGCGACAGGATGTCTGAGATATTCATCCCCGAGATGCATTCCGAAAACTGATGTCGTTGGTAAACCATAAGTCTCTTCATGAACTCCCGTCAGAAAACAACCGATTCTTCCAATGATAATGGCTAAAATTAAAGGATAAACAATCAAATCTCCGGTACTTTCTTTATGACCGACGATTTTTTTTGCCAGTTCCACTCCAATCAGTCCGAAGGCTAAACCACCGACAATCGTATTATTTGTCCAGATTCTTTTAAAACTAAAATCTTCAAATAAGACATAAGGGTTTTCAAGATTTCCGATGAGTTTTGAACCGATTAAAGCACCTGCAGTAGCTCCTATTAGAACCGCCGCCGAAATTCTGAATGATAATTTCTCAGATGATTTCCTTTTTAAAAAGAAATAATAACGCATCCCAAGAAATATCCCTAATGTTTCAAAAACAGGATGTGCGAGAATCGTTTTACCAAAAATCTGAAAAGTAACAGGGAAATCCATCCTACCAAAAGTAGTATATTTAAGGTAAATTATTAATTTTAATATTTAAATAAAAATAAATTTCACCAAAATGCGAATAGAAAATGATATAAAGCTGGGTTTTAAAGACGTGATGTTCAGACCGAAACGTTCAACCTTAAAATCCCGCTCAGAAGTTGACCTCGAAAGAGAATTTACCTTCCTCCACACGAAGAAAAAATGGAAAGGCACACCTATTATCGCCGCCAATATGGATACCGTGGGAACTTTCGAAATGGCTGTTGAATTGGCAAAAGATAAAATCATCACCGCTGTGCACAAGCATTACACCGTGGAAGAGTGGTCTGAATTCCTTGACAATCAAGAAACAAGCATTCATCAGTATATCGCTCTGAGCACCGGAACGGGAAAAGCTGACGAAGAAAAAATTAAACTAATTCTTGATAAGCATCCGCAGATTGAGTTTCTGTGTATTGATGTCGCAAACGGATATTCAGAACATTTTGTGCAGTTTGTAAAGAAAGCAAGACAAGATTTTCCTGATAAAATTATCATTGCAGGCAATGTTGTAACAGGGGAAATGGTGGAAGAACTGCTTTTGGTAGGTGCAGACATTATCAAAGTGGGAATCGGCCCCGGCTCGGTTTGTACAACAAGAGTGAAAACCGGCGTTGGTTATCCTCAACTTTCGGCAATTATCGAATGTTCTGATGCTGCACATGGTCTGAAAGGCCACATCATTGCTGATGGCGGCTGTAAAGTTCCGGGAGATGTTGCGAAAGCTTTTGGTGGCGGTGCAGATTTTGTGATGCTCGGCGGAATGTTTGCCGGACATGATGAAAGTGGCGGCGAAATGATCGAAGAAAACGGAAAAAAATTTAAACTTTTCTACGGCATGAGTTCTAAGACCGCAATGGATAAACACGCCGGAGGTGTTGCCGAATATCGTGCCTCGGAAGGTAAAACTGTAAAGATAAAATATAAAGGTTCTGTATCTGAAACCGTGAAAGATATTTTGGGCGGTGTCCGCTCAACTTGCACCTATGTTGGAGCATCAACCTTGAAAGAATTATCAAAAAGAACGACTTTCATCAGAGTTCAGGAGCAGGAAAATCAGATTTTTAATGACTGATTTTGGCGATTTTTTATTTTGCTCCGTTTTATAATTTAGCTAATTAAAACACCATGAACAAAGGGTTTTATAAACTAGAGGGTTTGTTGAGGGGCAGTTTTTTTGGTATTTTTTACGTTTTTGTGTCTATTTGCATCATCAAATAAAACACAAAGAATACGAATGACGGAAGAAGTTCATCTCCGAATATTTTATCCTCCTTGGAAAAAGTGTTCGGAGTTTTTTTTATCCTTTTTTACAAAAAATTTTTGCTAGTTATAAGCCATTTCTTAAGTTGATTCTATCTTTAAATTATATGATACATTTTGCATAAATTTTCACTTTACTATTTTATCTAAATTATATTGATTCTTTTTTTAAACTTTGCATTGATGTGAAGTTTTTTCTTTTGTAGGCATTTTATGATTTTTTAAGTTTGAAATAGAATACTGTGTATAATTAATTTAAACCTACATTTATTCTTTAATTAAAAACAACAACAAATTATAAATCAATCTTATCGATATAACGCATAAAGATTTTCATGAAAATTTTGTTATTTTAATATAAAAATTTAATCAACATTAGTTTTAAAGAAAAATGGATTTTATAAAGTCCTCAAAAATATATTTTCTTATTGTTTTTTTTAACAGCATTTTGTTTTTTGCTCAAAAAATTGATTCAAAAAAACAAAAAATTTCTGATTTATTAGACTATACAGAACAGCTCTACATTGACGGTAAGACTGAAAAGGTTTTAGCAGAATCTCAGAAACTCATCTCTCTTTCTGAAAAATCAGATGACGAAATGGGCCTAAGCTGCGGTTATTATTACTTTGCAGCCTGCTTGTATACTGTCGGAAAGTATCGTGAGAGCATCAATTATATAAAAAAGGCACTTACGTATAAGGATTATCTAAAAAAAGACATTCTGCATCACTCACGAGCTTACGGTTTGCTGGCAGATAATTATCTGAGTCTTGAACTTTATTCCTTGTCAGCGGATAGTTATCATCAATCACTTCAAATTCTTCAGACGGTTCCCAATAAAAACACGCTATATTATCTTTCTGAAAGTACTTCCTACTCTTATTTAGCTATACTTTATGATAATATGAATCTTCAGGATTCTATGTATTATTATCTTAAAAAAGAAAAAAACAGTCTTGCAAAAATTAAAGAAACGAAAGAATATCCCGAAAATGGTTGTGCTTCGAATGATTTTGGGCATTATTATTTGAAAATCAACAAATTAGACTCAGCTAAAATTTACCTTAATGAGTCTCTTGCTTTTTTCAAAAATGAAGATAATGTTTGTAAGTTTGATGCAATTACCGGTTTAGCAGATCTTGAAATTAAAAATAAAAACTATCAAAAAGCTTATGAATTGTACAACGAAGCTTTAGATGGTTTTATGAAAAATCATTATCCACAACTTGTTAATAATCTGTACAAAAAAATCTCAGAAGCCTACATTGAGGAAGGGAATATGGTAAAAGGAAAATACTACCAGGATCTCTATCAGAAAAAAAATCTTGAGATGGATGAAGTACGGAAAAAGGAAAGAGACTTAATCATCAATGAAGTGATGAAAGAGGAAGAACAAAATAATGAAATCGAAAAAGAGAGGAATAAAATATATACCCTTTTAATGATTTCAATTTTATTAATTATCGCAGCAATTATTATCTATTTCCTGAGAAAAAACAAAAAAAGAAATGCAAATACGCAGAAAATTACAGATAAATTAAAAATTAAAAATGCCATTCAGGAGATTGAAAAAGATGTGCTTAAAAACCAAATCAATGAAAGTTTTGACGAAGTGATGAGTCTTGCAAAACAAAACAGTCCGCAATTTTTTATCAAGTTTCAGGAGAAACATCCTCAGTTTACTCCGAAAATGCTTAAAATAAATCAGAATTTTAAAATAACAGAGCTTACTTTTGCATCTTATATTTATTTGGGCTTTAGTACTAAAGAAATTGCTGATTACACTTTTAAAGCTATAAAAACGATAGAAAATAACCGTTATAACTTTAGAAAGAAGCTAGAACTCTCACCCGACCAGGATTTGTTGTTCTGGCTTAGAAATTATATCGATGGTGAATAATATTCTGCTCTTGGCTTAGTTTTAGCAATATCTTTTGTACAATCTTTTTTATATAAATTTTTAAATTATTATCACTAAACATTAAATGGATTTCAAAAGATCCTTAATCAAAATATTTTTACCAACTCTCCTACTGTGGAGTATTTCGCTGTTTTCACAAAACGGTTCTCAGAAAATTGATGAGTTAATAGAAAATGCCAACCAATTGTATTTGGATGGAAGAACTGATGCTGTATTGAATATTTCAAAAAAAATAATTACTGAATCTGAAAATTTAAAATACGATAAAGGTCTTTCCTACGGTTACTATTATTTAGCTTCATATTACTACGATAATGCGGAATTTATGGAAAGTATACACCACGCTAAAAAAGCGCAGAAATACGGCAAGTATTTAGCTAAAGACAAAACCCAATCTGCCAGAATTTCTGCATTGTTGGGAGGAAATTATCTGTTGTTGGACCTATATACGCTATCTTCTAAAAATTACAGGAAAGCACTCAGCATTCTCGATAGTAAGAAGAAAAAAAACACTACCGATTCACTTACACAAAGCACTGTTTATTCAAACCTAAGTTATCTTTTTCAGAATATCAACATGCCGGATTCAATGTATTTTTATCTTAAAAAAGAGAACACAATTCTAAAGAAAGTCAAATTTAAAAATGCTTATATAGAAAATGGTTGTTCGTGTTTAGGTTTCGGAAATTATCACTTAAATCAGAATGAAATAGATTCTGCACAATATTATTACAATAAATCTCTGGAATTTTTTAATGGAAAAAAACATCCATGCAAAATAGAATCTCTCATTGGCTTAGGAAATCTTCATACCCATGAAAAAGAGTACGAAAAAGCCCATCAATACTACAATAATGCTATACATAGCTTTGAACAAAATAACTTTCCGGATATCCAAAGCGAATTGTTTAAAAAAATCTCAGAGCTCTATATTTCCCAAGGCAACGCAACACAAGCAAAACATTATCAGGATTTATACCTAAAAGCGCATAACAAATTAGATGCTCAAAAGAAAAAAGAACGTGATTTTGTACTGAATGAGGTAATGAAAGAAGAAAAAGCACAGCATCAGAATGAAGTGAAAAAAACCAGAAAATGACTTGGTTGATCGTTTCTTTATTAGCTTTAATTACTGTTTTTATCATTTATCTTCTTCAGAAATCAAAAACCAAAAACCAAAAGGCTTTAGAAATTACAAAACAATTGCAGTCTGAAAAAGCAATCAATGAAAAGGAAAAAGATACCCTAAAATTACAGTTGAGTGAAGCATTTGAAGAAGTAAGAAAATTAGCGAAAGAAAACAGTCCTGATTTTTTCATCAGATTTCAGGAAGTCTATCCACATTTTAGAATAAAAATGCTGGAAGTCAACTCCCAATTTAAAGTTTCTGAACTTACTTTTGCTGCTTATATTTATTTAGGGTTTAATACCAAAGAAATTGCAGATTACACTTTTAAAGCCGTAAAAACAATTGAAAACAACCGTTATAATTTCCGCAAAAAACTAGGAATTTCTCCTGAAAAAGATTTGCAGATTTGGTTGAGAAATTATATTGATTCTAAATAATAAAAATCCCTTTCATAAAAAATGAAAGGGATTGTATTTTATATTAAATCTTTCTCTTAAGTAAGCATTCCGCCGTCTACATTCAAGACTTGTCCGGAAATGTAAGAAGACATTTCGCTACCGAAGAAAACGCATGCATTGGCAACATCTTCTGGCTGTCCTCCTCTTTTCAATGGGATTCCATCTCTCCAGCTTTGAACTGTTTTTTCGTCTAAAGCAGCTGTCATTTCAGTTTCGATAAATCCTGGAGCAATAGCGTTGCAACGGATGTTTCTAGAACCTAATTCAAGCGCTACAGATTTTGTGAAACCAATAACCCCGGCTTTAGAAGCAGCATAGTTGGCTTGTCCGGCATTACCTTTCACTCCCACTACAGAAGTCATATTGATAATAGAACCAGATTTAGCCTTCATCATCGGCTTAATAACTGCCTTAGTAAGGTTGAATACAGAATCTAAATTTACCTTGATAATAGTATCCCAATCGTCTTTTGACATTCTCATCAACAGATTATCTTTTGTAATACCTGCATTATTCACCAAAATGTCAATTTTACCGAACTCAGCCATTACCTCTTCTACTAATTTCTGAGCAGCATCGTAATCTGACGCATCAGACTGATATCCTTTAATTTGAGTTACAGAACTCAAAGTAGTTTCTAATTCTTTAGCTTTTTCCACAGAACCTGCGTAAGTAAATGCCACTTTTGCTCCTTGTTGCGCGAAAATTTCAGCAATTCCTCTCCCGATTCCTCTTGTAGCTCCGGTAATCAGCGCTACTTTTCCTTCTAATAGTTTCATATATATGATTATTATTTATCTTGTATCATTTAGTTTGAGTGTGCAAAGATATTATTTATCTTAAAATAATTTTGTAATACTAATTGAAATGTAAATTACTTCACAGAATTATTCACAATCAGTACAATCTCCCCTTTTAAAGTTTTGCTTTTAGAGAATTCAATTAACTCATCGATTGTACCTCTTTTAGTTTCTTCAAATTTTTTCGAAATTTCGCGGCTCAAACTTGCCCTCGTTTCTTCTCCGAAAAATTCTTTAATCTGCTCCAAAGTTGTATTAATCTTATGCGGACTTTCATACAAAACAATTGTCTTTTTCTCCTCAGCCAGCTGTTTCAGCTTTGTTTGTCTTCCTTTTTTCGGAGGAAGGAAACCGGCGAACAAAAACTCATTATTTGGTAATCCTGAAACCACCAAAGCCGGAATTAAAGCTGTCGCACCGGGCAAACAAATCATTTCAATATTGCTGTCCGAACCTGCTTTTGCCAAAAGATAACCCGGATCTGAAATTCCCGGAGTTCCGGCATCTGTAATAATTGCGATGTTCTGACCACTTTGAAGGTCAATAATAACCTTCTCAGTAGTGTGATGCTCGTTATGTAAATGATAAGATTTTAAAGGTTTTGAAATTTCGTAATGCTTCAAAAGCACTCCAGAAGTTCTTGTGTCTTCGCACAAAATATAATCGACTTCTTTCAGCACTTTAATCGCTCTGAAAGTCATGTCTTCTAAGTTCCCAACGGGTGTGGGAACGAAATATAGGATTCCACTCAAAATTATAAGAATTTATTTTCTACCAATATCCAAAGTCTTTGTGCGTATTCGTCTACTTTATCCCATTTTCTGTCGTAGTAGAGATCGCTTAGATATTCTTTTGCTTCTTCCAGATTTCTGCACCTGTTCAGCTCAGCAACGGCATGGTTAAGGTCTGTTTGGCTTCCTCCGAAAAGCAGTTTTGTAAAAGCCATTCTGTCATTCAGATCTAATCTGAACTCAGGTTTTTGTTTTTCCGCTTCCATATAATTGGTCGGAATATTTGTTTTTAAAAGGCTTCCTGTATCTTCTTTTACAACCGCAGCCGGTTTTTCCTGAGGAATTTCTCTTTCCAAATGATCATCATCAAATAATGTTTGAATCGATTTTAAACCTTTTATATTCGCGAGTCTTATTTTTTTCTCTTGCTGATAAGCTTCAAGATTTTCAAAACTTTCATCTGAGGCAGGTTTATCAGACTCAGATGTTGGTTTGTCTATTTCAACAATTTTTCTTCTGTCTATATCTTCACTTATGAGAATTTCTTCTTCATGTGTTTCAGTATCTTTTTTTATTTCTGTCAGAATACTTTCGACATTCGAATTTTCAGTCATGATTCCGTCTTCATCGTATTTAAAATCATCAGAAACAGATTCATTTTCAGATTCTTCAATCAAAATTTCATCTTCAAGCTGTTCGGATTCAAACATATTCGGAATCTTTTCTGAAGAATTTTCATTTGCCTTTGCAGACTCATAATTGCTTAGAATTTGCTCTTCTTCTTCAAAATCATTTGCAACACTCTCATCAGAAATTTCATTTTCAAATTCGTCAATTTCATTTAATTGATTATTAAAAATCGCTTCCTCTTCAGTTACTTTTTGGTCAAATATTTCTTCATCAATATCGTCTTCATCTTCCGGAACAGAATTTTCAAGAATTCTTTCTTCATCTACAAAACTTAAAACCTTTGAAATTTCTTCAGAAGATTCTTCCTCCTCTATTTCGTTCAGTTGCTCGTTAAAAACAGCATTTTCTTCAACGATTTCTATATTTAAATTTTCCTGCTCAGTAATTTCTTCATTAAAATCTTCCGTCTTCTCTTCAATTTTCTCTTCCTCGGCAAGATTCACCATATTTTCATGGTATTCGTTTTTAACAATCTCATTCAATTGATTATTAAAAATCGCTTCTTCCTCCATGACTTCATTTGGCAGATTGCTTTCACTTCCCTCAATCTCGTTCAACTCATTATTGAAAATTGCTTCTTCCTCTGTTACTTCATGAGAAAAATTATGAGATTCGGTTATTGTTTCAGCTAAAAAAGAGCCTGATAAAGGTCCTGAAAACTGTAAATCATCATTTTTATAGTATTCTACCTTATTTTTAAGCAGTTTTAAAAATGAAATTCTGTCTGTAAGCTCATCAATAAGATTTTGCTTAGAAAGTAGCTCGTCAACGTCGTTTATTTTGTCTAGAATACCAATGATATTCTTAGATTCAAAAAAAATCTTTTCCTGTAAATCTTGGATGTTCTGCATAGAAGAATCTTATTAAAATTGCTTACTTTTGGTCTTAAAATATTACGGCTAAAATAACAAATGTTTTTAGAAAATACAATTAATCATTCCAAACAAAGCGGTTGGATGGAAGTTATTTGTGGCTCCATGTTTTCCGGAAAAACCGAAGAGTTGATCCGAAGACTGAGAAGAGCTGAAATGGCGGGGCAGAATGTGGAAATTTTTAAACCAAAAACCGATACAAGATATTCTGATGAAGATGTTGTTTCGCACAATAAAAATAAAATCCGAAGTACTGCAGTAGAAAATCCTAATGAAATTATTCTCTTGGGGTCAAACTGTGACGTGGTAGGAATTGATGAAGCTCAGTTCTTTGATGAAAGCATTGTGGAAGTAGCTAATCAACTGGCAAACAGCGGAATTCGTGTCGTTATTGCAGGTTTAGATATGGATTTTCTAGGACGACCTTTCGGACCGATTCCTAATCTGATGGCAACGGCAGAATATGTAACGAAAGTACATGCCATCTGCAAACGTACAGGAAATTTAGCCAACTACTCCATGAGAATTTCTCAGGGGAATAATCTGGTGGAATTGGGAGAAACAGAAAGTTATGAAGCGGTAAGTCGTCGAGTTTTTATTGAAGAAGTACTTTCTAAGAAGAAATAATGAGTAATTTAGTCTGAGTTTAAGGTTTCAATCTAATTTGGTTTATCGCAAAGGCGCAAAGTTTTATCTGAACTGGTTTTTTAAGACGTAAGAAAATCACAGATTTTCAGCAATTTTTCAGATCAAATTCTATATAAGATGAAATCTTTGCACCTTAAAACATTAAGAATCAAATACATCAGACACAAAATATAAGCAGATAGGGCACCAATGAATTATACAGTACAACAAATTGCAGAAATCACCAGTTCAGAAATTATTGGTGATAAAAATCTATTAATCAAAAATATAGCTTTTGACAGTAGAATTATTTATTCAACTAAAAATGCTGCTTTTATTGCAATTAATACTCAAAAAATTCTGGTGAAAAATTTATAGAATCAGCTGTAGACCGAGGAATTAATGTCATTATTTCTGAACATCAATATCCACAATTTGAAAATGTAACATGGATTATTGTGGAAAATTCTGTGGAATTTCTTCAGAAACTGGCAAAACATCATTTCGAAAAATCAAACTTAAAATCAATAGGAATTACAGGAAGCAATGGTAAAACCATTCTCAAAGAATGGCTGTATCAATGCTTATGGAGTGAATTTACGACCGTGAAAAGTCCTAAAAGTTTTAATTCTCAGATTGGTCTGCCACTTTCTTTGCTTCAAATTAATTCAAGTCACCAATTAGGGATATTTGAAGTAGGGATTTCGATGCCAAATGAAATGCAGATTTTGGAAAGTATTTTCCATCCGCAAATTGGTTTATTGACTCACATCGGAACCGCTCACGCAGCTAATTTTAAGTCTGAAGAAGATTTAATTGATGAAAAAATAAAGCTTTTCAAAGATTCTGAAGTGATTATTTTCAATGGAGATAATCGATTGGTTGACAGAAAAATAAGAGAAATTTATTCAAGTAAAAAGTTAATATCTTACGGATTCAACGAAAATAATGATGTCTCTTTTAAAAATAATATTTCAAAAAAGAAGATGTTGTCGTCACCTATTTTGACGAAGAAATCTCCTTCCCTGTTCATCAGCGCGATGAAGCCACTTTAACGAATGCTTTAGCGCTGATAACCGTTTTAAAAGAACTAGATATCAGTAATGATAAAATAGTTGATAAAATCAACGCTTTGAAAGCCGTAGAAATGCGACTTGAAGCCATAGAAGGAATTAAAAACAATATAGTTATCAATGATTCTTTCAATCTAGATATGGATTCTTTAAAGACTGCCCTGCAGTTTCTCAATGAATATAAGAAGTCGAAAAAATCACTTGTTTTAACAGATATTATCGGTGTTAATGCCAATTCTCAAGAGTTATATGAAGAAGTTTCAGAATTGGTCAACGAGCAGAATTTTGAAAACTTATTTTTGATTGGGAAAGAAATTACTCAGTTCAAAGATTTATTTAAGTCTAAAACCTACACTTTTATTGACACTCAGGAATTAATTGATAATAAATATCTTACAGAAATTGAAAATCAAATTATTCTGTTAAAAGGTGCTAGGAAATTTGAGATTGAAAAACTGAAGGATTTGCTTGAACTTAGAAAACACGATACGGTTTTAGAGGTAAATTTAAACGCTATTCTTCACAATATCAATTACCATAAATCCTTGCTGAAGCCTACAACCAAAATGATGGCAATGGTAAAGGCAAATGCTTATGGTTTAGGAAGTTATGAAATTTCCGAGTTTCTTCAACATCATCACATTGATTATCTTGGAGTTGCCTACGCCGACGAAGGTGTTGAACTTCGCAAAAAAGGAATTACTACTCCAATAGTTGTGATGAATCCTGAGCAGCACAGTTATGATACAATTATTCAGTACAATCTTGAGCCGGAAATTTACAGTTTCAGAGTTTTGGAATTGTTTTATGAAGCAGTTCAGAAATCTGGGTATGATAAAAAATATCCCATCCACATTAAGTTGGAAACCGGAATGCATCGTCTTGGTTTTAAGGAATATGAACTAGACCAATTAAGCCAAAGTTTAGAATATAAAAATCTGAAAGTTCAGAGTATTTTCAGTCATTTATCGTCCGCAGATGTTCCAACAGAGAAAGAATTTACATTAAAACAGTTAGAAATATTTGAAAAAAACTCAAGTTATTTAATTGAAAAGTTGGGCTATCAACCACTCAGACATATTTTAAACTCGTCAGGAATCACCAATTACAGCAACCATCATTATGATATGGTGAGAATCGGAATTGGAATGCTTGGCGAATCTGCAAATGTTGATATTCAGAAGCAGCTTCAGTCAACGGTAAGTTTTAAAACCGTTATTTCGCAGATTTCTTTAGTTGAAAATGGAGAATCTGTAGGTTACAGCCGAAAATACAAGACAGATCATTTAACAAAAATTGCAACAATCCCTGTAGGATATGCTGATGGAATTCCGAGATTAATAGGTAACCAAATCGGAAATGTAGGCATCAACAAAACCCTCGCCCCCATCGTCGGAAACATTTGTATGGATATGATGATGATCAAAGTAGATGATATTCCGAATGTAAAGGAAGGTGATACCGTCACGGTTTTTAATGCCAAGCCTAGTCTCAAAGAATTTGCAGATTACTGCAAAACGATTACATATGAAGTTTTAACCTCAATTTCTCCTCGTGTGAAACGGATCTATATAAAAGATTAATTATGAAGAAACTCCTTGTTCTTTTATTTGCATTTCAGTTACTTTTCGTCCAATCACAGGTGAAAAAAGGTTTGGTCATACCAAAAAATCCAAAAATCGGACTTTCCCTTGCCGGAGGTGGAGCGAAAGGCTTCGCACACGTTGGTGTTTTGAAAGTTTTAGATTCCTTAGGAGTAAAAGTTGATTATATATCCGGAACCAGTATGGGAGCAATTGTCGGCGGATTATATGCTTCCGGATACACAGGAAAAGACATCGAAAAAATTGTAATGGATACTGATTTCTATTCTTTAATCAGAGATCCAAAATCCCGCACAGAAAGCACATTCTTTAACAAATCTGTTGACAAATATCTTCTTTCGATTCCTTTAAAAAACGGGAAAATCAATCTTCCCTCTTCTATCAGTTCCGGGCAGAAAAATGTTTATTTGCTCAAAGAATTGTTTAAAAATGTTTCAACCATTGAAGATTTTTCCAAATTACCGATTCCTTTCATGTGCGTTGCTACCAATCTGGAAAGTGGCAATATGCAGATTTTTGAAAAAGGGGATCTGGTACAGTCTATCATGGCAAGTTCAGCATTTCCTTCATTAATGGATCCTGTGAAAATTGGAGACAGTATTTACATTGATGGAGCGATGACCGTTAATTATCCTTCAAAACCTTTAAAAGATAAAGGCATTGACATTGTAATTGGCGTAGATTTAAATCAAGATCTTTCAAAAAGAGAAGATTTAAACAACATCATTTCAATTTTGAATCAGGTAATTGACTTCGGAATTCAAAAAGACACAAGACGTCAGTATAGATTCACCGACATTAATATCAAACCGAATTTGAAAGGAATGACCGCAACAAGTTATGATGAAAAGAAGAAAATTCTTGACAGTGGCTTTGTAGAAGGTTTAAAATATACAGATATCTTGGATGATCTTCCTAAACGTTCATTCGAACGCCTTAGGCAGCCCGTAAATCCTATTTATTCTAATGTCTATAAGATTGACAGCATTTCATTAATTGGAAGCAGAATTTACGGTAAAAACTACGTCTTAGGAAAGATGGGGCTTCGTCTTCCGTCTATGCAAACCTACGGAAGTGTGAATAAAGGGATTGATAAATTGGTGGCGACAAATAACTACCGTTTCATTAACTACGACATCGTCACAGAAAATAATATAAATTATCTAAAATTGTATGTAACAGAAGATGATGCAAGACATTTTCTAAAGTTCGGATTGCATTACGACGAAATCTTCAAAACGGGATTACTTCTTAATTACTCAGCAAAAAGATTATTGTTCAAAAATTCAAATTTATCCTTAGATGTTGTCGTAGGTGACAAACCTAGATATTACTTGAACTATTTTGTAGATAATGGCTACATTCCGGGATTCGGGCTTTACTCTTCGGGGATGAGTTTTGATTTGAAAGGAAACAACAATATCAACGTTGATAAATGGCAATGGCTTAGAAACGAAATTTACATTCAATCTGTCTGGAAAGATAAATATGCTGTTGGAGCCGGATTAAGCCACGATTATTTCGATGCTGAAATGAACGGTATCAACAAGAGATCAAATCGATTTTTGAACCCTTATGTATTTCTAAAAAGCGACACTCAGGACGATAAAGACTTTCCGCGCAGAGGATTTTATTTGAATGCTGAAGGAAAAGTAATAGATTTACTGAAATCTGCTGTCGACAAAAGAGTGGTTCAGGTAAAAGCAGATATAAGAATCAATATTCCTTTGTCAAAGCAGTTCAGTTATCACCTTAATTTGTATGGCGGAGTAACAATTGGTGAAAATCTTCCAGAATACTATCAATACAGATTAGGTGGAATTTTCGAGCAAAATGTCATCAATTTCAAAACATTCAATGGCTTTTATTTTGCACAATTAAACAGCAATAATGTTGCGTTAATTTCAAATGATCTTCAATTTAAGTTCAATAAAAACTTTTTCCTGAGCGGAAACTTCTCTTTTGCCAATCTATCAGACGATATAAGTTTCGAAGATGCAGTAAAAGTTAATTACAGCTCTGTAGGAATCATGGCGGGGTATAAATCTCCTTTCGGACAAATTAAATTCAACTTCAGCCATTCACTTAAAAATAATCAAAAAGGTATATTCAGTGTTATTTTAGGGCACTGGTTTTAAAACAATGATACAATTCTTTTACGAAAACCTACAAGAATCTGTGAATACAGATTATACAAAATGGCTGGAAGAAATCATTCTTTCAGAAGAAAAAAAACTAGGTGATATTAATTACGTATTCTGCGACGATGAGTATTTACTCAAAATAAATCAGGATTATCTGCAGCATGATTATTACACCGACATCATCACTTTCGATTCTGTGAAAGGCAAAACAATAAGCGGAGAGATTTTCGTATCTTTGCAGCGCATTTCAGACAACGCTTCTACCCTATCCAAAAACTACGAAGAAGAATTAAGAAGAGTCTTGGCTCACGGTATTCTGCATTTGTGCGGTTATAAAGATAAATCAGAAGAAGAAGAACAGGAAATGCGAAGCAAAGAAGACTTTTATATTGCAAAATATAATTAGGAGCTATTTCCCGCTGTCCGCACTCGCTTTTTTTCTTTTTTCAAAGAAAAAAGAGCTCAAACAAATGCTACCATCGGGGCTAGAAACCACGAAATACAGGCACTTTTAAGCCCTATTTCGATACAATGTTTCACGTGAAACATTTATACAGAATTTAAAAATTTAAGGCTTAAATAAGCAATTAAAATGATTTCAGAAATATATGATGTAATTGTAGTAGGTGCAGGTCACGCTGGTTGTGAAGCTGCTGCCGCTGCTGCCAATTTAGGTTCAAAAACTTTATTGGTTACTATGAATATGCAGACCATCGGACAGATGAGCTGCAACCCGGCAATGGGTGGAATTGCCAAAGGACAAATCGTAAGAGAAATAGATGCGATGGGAGGTTACTCCGGAATTATTGCTGACAAATCTGCGATACAGTTTAAAATGCTGAATCTTTCAAAAGGTCCGGCTATGTGGTCTCCTAGAACGCAAACGACAGAATGCTTTTCGCAGAAGAATGGCGTTATGCATTAGAAAACACTCCAAATCTTGATTTCTTTCAGGATATGGTGAAGAGCTTAATTATAGAAAATAATAAAGCTGTCGGTGTTGTAACTTCTTTAGGAATTGAAATAAGATCAAACTCTGTAGTTCTTACAAACGGCACTTTCTTGAATGGTTTGATACACGTTGGTGATAAACAATTAGGAGGTGGTAGAATGGGCGAACCAAGAGCTTTCGGAATTACCGAACAATTGGTTTCTTTAGGTTTTGAAGCTGGAAGAATGAAAACCGGTACTCCACCAAGAGTAGACGGTAGAAGCCTCGATTATTCTAAAATGGAAGAACAAAAAGGTGATGAAAATCCTCAAAAATTCAGCTATTTAGATACTCCTAAATTAACCAAACAATTAAGCTGTCATATCGTTTATACTAATGAAGCTGTACACGATATTTTACGTGAAGGTTTTGACAGAAGCCCAATGTTCAATGGTACAATTCAAAGTTTAGGACCAAGATATTGTCCAAGTATTGAAGATAAAATCAATCGTTTTGCTGAACGTACAAGACATCAGCTTTTCGTAGAACCGGAAGGTTGGAGAACAGTAGAAATCTATGTCAATGGATTCAGTTCTTCTTTACCCGAAGATGTTCAGATCAAAGCAATGAAACATATCCCAGGATTTGAAAACGTAAAGGTATTCAGACCAGGCTATGCTATTGAATATGACTACTTCCCTCCTACTCAATTAAAGCATACTTTAGAAACTAAATTGGTGGATAATTTATACTTTGCGGGTCAGATCAACGGTACAACAGGATATGAAGAAGCAGCCGGGCAAGGCTTAATGGCAGGTATTAATGCTCACAATAAGGTTCATGAAAAGGATGACTTCATTCTTAACAGAGATGAGGCTTATATCGGCGTTTTAATCGATGATTTGATTACAAAAGGAACCGAAGAACCCTACAGAATGTTTACTTCCAGAGCTGAATACAGATTGCTTTTAAGACAGGATAATGCAGATATTAGATTGACTGAAAAAGCATATCATTTAGGTTTAGCAAAAGAAGAAAGATTAAAGAAAGTTGAAGAGAAAATCACTAAAAGTCAGGAACTTGAAGCTTATCTTAGAGAAACTTCTTTAAAGCCAGGAATTATCAATCCAATATTAGAAAGTATTGAAAGTAATCCTGTAGATCAGGCATATAGAGCTTCTCAATTTCTTACCAGACCTAATATTACTTTAGATAAACTTGATTTGATTGACACTATCAAAGAGTTTACATCTCAATTTAGCGATGAAGTAAGAGAACAAGCTGAAGTTAATATCAAGTATAAAGGCTACATAGAAAAGGAAAAAGAGAATGTTGCCAAGCTGAACAGACTTGAAAATGTAAAGATTCCTGAGGATTTTGATTACATTAAAATCACAAGTCTTTCTTCGGAAGCAAAGCAAAAAATGAACAAAGTAAGACCAAAAACTTTGGCTCAAGCTGGCAGAATAAGTGGCGTTTCTCCGGCTGATATTAACGTTTTAATGGTGTATTTAGGACGATAAACCAAATATGTTTCACGTGAAACATATACAATAAACTAAGGTATTTAGAGGCTTAAAACACTTTTCTGAATACCTTTATTTTTAAAATACAATAATCAAAATGAAAATAAAAGATCATTTTCTTTCTCAGGAAATATTTGAAATACAAGAAACGGAAACCAAAGGAGTTTTTAAAACCTTTCCTATTCCATCTAATATTTCTAAATATTATGAAAGTGAAGACTACATTTCTCATCATCAAGACTCAGGAAGTTTAAAAGAAAAACTCTATAAATTTTTACAATCTTTCAATCTTCAGTATAAAAAAACTATTCTAATTGATAGAATAAAAAAGAATTCTAAGGTATTAGATTATGGTTGCGGTGCCGGAGAATTTGTTAAATTTATTGAAAATGATTTTGAAACTTTTGGGTTCGAACCAGATCCTGATGCTAAAACAGCTGCAACAAGTAAGGTCTCCAAAGCAAAAATAATAGCAGATATTCAATTGATAGAAAACGAAAGTTTAGATGCAATTACCCTTTGGCATGTCTTCGAACACATAGAAAACCAAAGTGAAATGTTGTCAGTTTTTCATTCTAAATTAAAAGAAAAAGGTTTATTGATTATTGCAGTTCCTAACCCTACTTCTTACGATGCAAAACATTATAAAGAATTTTGGGCAGCTTATGACGTGCCAAGACACATCTTTCATTTCTCTAAAAATGGAATGGAAAATCTCATATCAAAAAATCAAAATTGGAAAATGAGAAAAATTAAACCTTTGGTTTTAGATTCCTATTACATCTCGATGCTGAGCGAAAAATATAAAAAATCACCTCTATTTTGGCTAAAAGCAGTCATTCACGGAACGATTTCTAACGTAAAAGCATTGTTTTCTAACGAATTTTCAAGTTTGATATACATTATCGAAAAAAAGTAGAAAATCGATTTTTAAGGCATTTCTGAAAGCCGATTTTCATCATAATTCGCATAAAAATAAAAAACTCAGGATAATTTCCTGAGTTTTTTGCTTTTCTAAATTTTCTTTCGTTAACTAATTTTAAATTTACAAGTTCAAATTTTTTAAAATTTACAATTCTATTTTAATATTCTTGTTCTTGTTTAAAAATATTTCAGTTTTATTAATTATAAATTTCTAAAGAGTCATTATCATCGACTTGCTAAATTTTTCATTCTATAAATTTTAAATTTTCAAGGACTAAATAATTTTCCACTAAAATATATAGTCGTTTAACTAAGTTTCATTTTCAAAAAATAAAAACTTAAATATTAACCAAAAAATACTGATTTTAAGATAAATTTGATTTTCTTGCTACAAATTCTTACAAAAACCAATCATTTTTAACCTTAAATAGAAATTAGATATCAATCCTCGGAAAATCTGAGATTTTAAATTTTTAATATAAGTCTGAAGGTCATTTTTTATTACTTTTTCAGAAATTACAATTGTCAATAAAAAAATCTGCCGAAAAAATTCAGCAGACTTTAAATATTTTTTTTAAATTAATTTATTTATTAATCGCAGCAATACCCGGAAGTTCTAAACCTTCTAAACTTTCCAACATCGCCCCTCCTCCTGTAGAAACATAACTCACTTTATCAGCATAACCGAATTGTTTAACAAAAGCTACACTGTCACCACCACCTACTAAAGAGAAAGCTCCTAATTTTGTAGCTTCAGCAATACTATCACCTAAAGCAATTGTACCGGCAGAGAAATTAGACATTTCGAAAACACCAATCGGCCCATTCCAAAGAATTGTTCTAGAGTTTAATAAAACATCATTAAACTGCTCACGAGATTTTGGTCCTGCATCTAATCCCATCCAACCTTCTGGAATTTCATAGATATCAACCTCTTTTCTATTTGCATCATTACTGAAACTTTCAGCAATTACAGTGTCTGAAGGTAAATATACTTTTACATTATGTTCCTTGGCTTTTCCTAAAATCTCTAATGCTAGTGGTAATTTATCTTCCTCTACCAATGAATTTCCAATTTTACCACCCAACGCTTTAATAAAAGTAAATGCCATACCTCCACCGATGATTAAATTATCAACTGCAGGTAAAATATTTTCTATAATGGTAATTTTAGTTGAAACTTTTGATCCTCCTAATATCGCTGTAACAGGCTTTTCACCGCTTTTTAAAACTTTATCAATCGCTTTTAATTCATTAGCCATCAGTAAACCGAAAAATTTAGTTGAATTAAAATAATTAGCAATAACCGCTGTAGAAGCATGAGCTCTATGAGCTGTGCCAAAGGCATCATTCACGTAAGCATCTCCTAATTTTGAAAGTTTTTCAGCAAACGCCTCATCACCTTTCTCTTCTTCATTATGAAAACGCAGGTTTTCCAATAATAAAATCTCGCCAGGTTGAAGTTCTGCAGCAGCTTGCTCAGCCTTCTCTCCTATCGATTCTTCTACAAACTTAATCTGATGACCAAGAACATTAGAAACTTCTTCTACAATATGTTTTAAAGAAAATTCATCTTTAACTTCTCCTTTTGGTCTACCTAGGTGTGTCATTAAAATTACAGAACCCCCGTCTTTAAGAATCTTTTCAACAGTTGGTTTCACTGCCGAAATTCTTGTGTTGTCTGTAACTTTCAGCTGGTCGTCCTGAGGTACATTAAAGTCAACTCTTACTAAAGCCTTTTTATCTTTAAAATTGAAATCACTAATTGTTTTCATATGCTGATTTAATATTTTTATTTTTTTGAAATCGTTTTGATGAATTAGTATTTGTCTCTTCTCAATTCATTTCGATTCATAAATATTTTCTAATTTTTGTTTCACAAATGTAAGATTTTAAACTTTTGCAAAAGATTCAAAAAGACAAAAGTTTTCAAAAAATTTCCCACAAACCCATCACTCACTAATCAACATTAATTTCTTTATATATAAAAAAAAGAATGATAGTTGTTGTTGAGTGTTGTGAGTTTCGGGGATAACTTTTATGTTAAAACTTCATAACATTCAGTTTGAATTCAATTCATATTTAATTAACAATGTAAATTGCTGAACAGCTGATAATTTTAAGACTTATTAACAAATATTAGTAACTTTTGAGCAATGTTAAATATTAGTTTCTTGATTATGGAGAAATGCCAGATTTCTGACAGGAAAGTTTTTTGAAGTTTTGGTCATTATTTTTGGAGACAACTTTCAGTAACATTTTATTTGGATTAAGAAATATTTAGTTCAGAAAAGTTTTCCACAGTTATTCACAGTGCTTTTCACATTTTATGAGTAGGTAAATCACATTTTGCATTTTAATACTTAAATTTGTAGTATTCAAATGTTAATAAAATGAAAAACTTCCTTTTGTTAGGTTTTAGTATTTTTTCAATTTCTATTTTTTCCCAAAAATCGATCTTTGCAGAAGCTGAACTCAAATCTGCTACGGTTTACGAACAATCCGGAGAGCTTTTTTCCAGCACTGCTTTTAAAATTCCGAAAGGAAGTTCGGAAATTGTTGTTACCAATATCGCAGAGAATATAGATGAGAGTACCATAAAAATAGGAAGTAAGAATAAAATTTCTATCCTTACCTACCGTTTTTCTAACGATGATGGAATGTATGAAGTGGCATTGGATAAGAAAAACCCTCAACACAAGATTGTTTTAGATAGTATAGATTTAGTAAGAAAGCAAATAAAAAATTTGAACTTAGAAGGTGTTTCTATTTCAAAAAGTATTGAGATTTTAGATAAAAATCAAACTGTAAATTCTGGTTCTACTTCGTACGCTTCAGAAGTCTCTAAGCTGGTAAAATTTAATCAAAAGAAAAGATTGGAATTAAATTTAGCCTACGACAGCAATCAGGAAATATTAGAAAAATGGCAAAATAAATTGGCTGGTTTAGAGACAAAATTTAATCTTAATAATAAAGAAAGAGAAAATTATCCGAGAGGAAAACTCATCCTTCAAATTTCAGCAGAAGCTAATGAAAATGTCAATTTAGATATTAAATATACCGTTCGTGAAGCTTCTTGGAGACCTTATTACGATATTATTGCAAATGGATTGAACAGTAAAATAAATTTGGGATACAAGGCAATGGTTCGTCAAAACTCAGGTTTAGATTGGAAAAACATTAAAATGAACCTTGTTTCCGGCTATCCGAATCAGCAAAAGGTACTTCCTACATTGGGTGTTTGGCAATTGTATTACCAGCCGCCACCACCAAAATACAATGAAAGTGAAAAAAATGAAATTTCTACAAGATCTGCAAGTTCAGTTCAAATAGCTGAAGTGGTAATCACAGGGAATGTAAGAAATACTGCTTCACAGAATCAATTAAATTTGAGTTATGAATTGGAAGATAACTATACAATTTTATCTAATAATAAAGACAATAGTATAAATCTTAATGCTCTCGAGATTCCAGCCAATTTTATTTATTCTTCGGTTCCAAGATATTCAAATTCAGCATTTTTGGTTGCCGAAATTGAGAATTTGGATAAATATAATCTGATAAAAGCTGATGCAAATATCGTATTCGAAGATACCAACGTCGGAAAAACAGTCATAAATCCGGAAACTACTGATAGTAAAATGGTTCTTACTTTGGGCGAAGACCGTAGAATCAATGTAAAGAGACAGCCTGTAAAAGATAAAACGTTTACAAAAAATATTTCTTCTACAAATAAAGAACAGCAATTTGCATACGAGATTACTGTAAGAAACAACAAAAGCGAAAAAATAAATATAAAAGTAAAAGACCAAATTCCTATTTCATCTGATAAGCAGATTATCATTACGATGATTGATAGAGGGATTGAAGAATATGATGAAAAGACAGGAATTCTAACTTGGGATATTTCATTGAACGCAAATGAGACAAAGAAAATAAACTTCTCTTACAAAGTAAACTCACTCAAAAATAATCAATTAATGGGATTGTAATTAATTGGTTATCAGTTTATGTTAGAAAATGAATAAAAAATAAAAGTATATAAAAATGAAAAGAAAAATCGCTATTGCCGCAGACCATGCCGGTTTTGAATACAAGGAAATCCTAAAAAAACATCTTGAAGAAAAGTTTGAAGTACAAGATTTTGGAACATTTTCTACCGACAGTGTAGATTATCCGGATTTTGTGCATCCTGCTGCAACTTCTGTTGAGAACGGTGAAAATGAACTAGGAATTCTGATCTGTGGGAGCGGAAACGGAGTTCAGATTACGGCAAACAAACATCAGAAAATCAGATGTGCACTATGTTGGATGCCGGAAATTGCAGAGTTGGCAAGACAGCATAATGATGCAAATATGATTTCTATCCCTGCTAGATTTATTTCTAAAGAAGTTGCTATAGAAATTGCAAACAGATTTCTCTCTACCGATTTTGAAGGTGGAAGGCATCAGACAAGAGTTGATAAAATAGCATTCTGTTAAATCATAAAGGCTTGTAATTCAGTTTGCAAGCCTTATTTATTTTTTATTTCTTATATTTGCGTTATCAAACAGAAATTACCAATCTGTTTATTCCATCCAAAGCCTGAAAATAATTTAGATATTTATTGAAAGGTTTTCCTCCCACTTCTCCTTTTTTGTATTAAATTTATACAACTAAAACTTTCATTATAACTGAAAATTCAATTAAAAAATATTAAAACTAAAAGATCATTTACTTTATTAAAAGCAGTTTTATTAATGTAAACGAATATCATCAATGTTAGAAAATTCTCAAATAAAATTCATTTCCGAAATTAAAACTAAAGTAAGAAATGCACAGTACGAAGCAATGAAGGCGGTGAATGTTGCCTTGATTAATCTGTATTGGGAAATTGGGAAATCTATATCGGAAAACCAGACAGAAAATTGGGGGAAATCTGTTGTTGCTACACTATCCAAAGAATTACAAAAAGAATTTCCTGGAGTTGGAGGTTTTTCCACTACTAATCTGTGGCTAATGATGCAGTTTTATTCTGAATATCAATCAGATATAAATCTCCAACCATTGGTAGGAGAAATTAGCTGGAGTAAACATACTGTGATATTGAGAAAATGCAAGGATCCAAAAGAACGAGAATTTTATATCCTCTCAACCAAGAAATTTGGTTGGACAAAAAATATTCTCATTCACAAAATTGAAAATAAAACATTTGAAAAATATCTGTTAAACCAAACCAATTTTGATGAAACTTTACCTGAGAAGTTAAAAAATCAAGCAATTCTAGCAGTAAAAGACGAGTACATTTTTGATTTTCTTGGAATAGAAGAAGAGCATTCTGAAAAAGAATTAGAAATTAAATTAATTCAAAACATCCGGGGCTTCCTGCTGGAATTGGGTAGTGATTTTTCTTTTATCGGAAACCAATATAAAGTTTCTGTTTCTGAGAAGGAATATTTTATCGACTTATTGCTATTTCATCGCAGATTACAAAGTCTTGTTGCGGTAGAATTGAAAGTAGGAGAATTTTTACCGGAATATAAAGGCAAGATGGAATTTTATCTTAATCTTCTGAATGATAAAGTAAAATTATCCCACGAAAATGAAGCTATAGGAATTATCATTTGCAAAAGTAAAGACCGTACAATCGTAGAATATTCGCTGAAATCAGGTAATCTGCCAATCGGAGTCGCAACATACTCCACCTCAGAAAAATTACCAAAAGATTACCAAAAATTATTACCAAATAATGAAGAATTATCAGAGAAATTTGATAATTATATTAAAAATTTAAAAGAATAAAATGCAAAAAAAAATAAATACATAAGTCAGAAAAATGACTCAAAACTATTGGAAATCGGAAGACTGATTCTCCGTTTCATGAATCAGAACCAAACCAAAATATACAATTACAAACAGATTTCAGACGGAATTGACTATAAAAATCCGAGACAACGTGAGTTAGTGATTCAATCTTTGCATAAGCTCTTAGCGAATCAAAGAATCAAAGAAACTGAAAAAGGAAAATTCAGCATCAATCTAAACATTGAAGGTACTTTAACCGGAATTATAGACTTTAATCAAAGTGGAAATGCTTACGTAACAGTCGAGAATTTAAAAGATGATGTTTTCGTTCACGCAAAGAATGTAAAAGATGCATTGCAAGGCGATAAAGTTCTTATCGTTACTTACAATTTTAAAGGAAAGAAAATGGAAGGCTCTGTGCTTGAAGTTTTAGAAAGAAGCCGCACAGAATTTGTAGGAACTTTCCAGCTCGTTCAGCATAAAGAATTCGGGTTTGTCGTTTGCGATAAAAAAACGATTAACACTGATATTTTTATACCAAAAGGTAAAATTAACGGTGCAGAAAACGGCGATAAAGTCGTTGTAAAAATGCTGGAATGGAAACCTGGAGATAAAAATCCTGATGGTGAAATTATTAAAGTTCTTGGAGCTCCAGGAGAACACGAAACAGAAATTCACTCTATTTTAGCTGAATACGGTTTGCCGTACAGCTTTCCTGAAGAAGTAGAGTCGGATGCCGATAAAATTGACAGAAGAGTGACCGATGAAGAGGTTGCGAAGCGTAGAGATATGCGAAAAATCTGCACGTTTACCATTGACCCGAAAGATGCAAAAGACTTTGATGATGCCTTATCTATACAAAAATTAGACAACGGAAATTGGGAAATCGGAGTACACATTGCCGACGTTTCGCATTATGTAGTTCCGGGAACAATGTTGGATGATGAAGCGTACGAAAGAGCTACTTCTGTGTATTTGGTTGACCGAGTTGTACCAATGTTACCTGAAGTTTTAAGTAATGACGTTTGCTCGTTACGTCCGAACGAGGATAAATTTACTTTCTCTGCGGTTTTTGAGATGAATGATAAAGCTGAAGTGGTGAATGAATGGTTTGGAAGAACCGCAATTCACTCAGACAGAAGATTTACTTATGAAGAAGCTCAGGAAAGAATTGAGACTCAGGAAGGCGATTTAACGGAAGAAATTCTGACGCTCGACAGACTCGCAAAAATCATGCGTGATCAGAGAATCAAAAACGGTGCGATTACCTTTGACAGAAGCGAAGTTCGATTTAATTTAAATGAAAAAAGCGAACCGATTGGAGTTTACTTTAAAGTCAGCAAAGACTCAAATCATTTGATTGAAGAATTCATGCTTTTGGCCAACAGAAAGGTTTCTGAATTTGTTTCTCTTAAAAAAGGAAGACCAAACGGAAATACCTTTATTTACAGAGTTCACGACGATCCAGATCCTGCGAAATTAGAAGCTTTACGAGATTTCGTTTCGACTTTCGGATATAAAATGGATCTGGCAAACACCAAAAAAGTTGCCGAATCTCTAAATAACTTACTTTCTGAAGTAAAAGGTAAGGGAGAAGAAAATATGATCGAAACACTTGCCATGCGAAGTATGAGCAAAGCAGTTTATTCTACTGAGCCTATTGGTCACTACGGTCTTGGGTTTGATTATTATTCACACTTCACCTCTCCTATCCGTCGTTATCCCGATTTATTGGCGCACAGATTACTTCAACATTATTTAGATGGCGGAAAATCTCCTGATAAAAATGAATTGGAAGAAAAAGCTAAACATTGTAGTGCAAGAGAACGTTTGGCTGCCGATGCAGAAAGAGATTCTATCAAATTCATGCAGGTAAAATTCATGGAAAAACATTTGGGAGAAACATTTACGGGTGTTATTTCCGGAGTTGCAGAGTTTGGTTTCTGGGTGCAGATTCCTGAAAACGGTGCTGAAGGTTTGATTAAATTACGTGATTTGATGGATGATTCTTATACGTATGATAAGTCGACACACGCTGTTTACGGCTCAAGAACAGGTAGAAAGTTTCAGCTGGGTGAAGAAGTTCAGATCAAAGTGGTAAAAGCCAATTTAATTCAGAAGCAATTGGATTTTAAGATTGTTGATTAAATTTTAAAAATAAATAATGAAAGACTGTCCTATGTGGCAGTCTTTTTTGTTTAAAAAAGTTTTTATCATACGATTTAGATTTAAAAAATTCATTTTTGCAGACAAATAGAAATATAATTTTTAAATTTGGGATAGAAACAAATTTGAATGTTTGAACTCGTATTATCGGCCGTTGGTCTGGGCTTTATGTTGAGCTTAGTTTTCATTGGTCCAATTTTTTTCCTCTTGATAGAAACCAGTTTTACAAGAGGTCCAAGACACGCATTAGCACTTGATTTTGGTGTCATTACAGCAGATTTACTGTGCATTATAGCAGCCTACTATGCCAGTGCAGACATTGTAAATCTTATTGATAAACACCCCGGTTTTTATAGAATAACATCTATTCTTATTCTTTCTTATGGGATTGTCATGCTGGTAACCAAAACCAAAATGCATTTACCCGGCGAAGAAAAAATCATCAGTCAGAACTACATAAAAACATTCCTTAATGGTTTTCTGTTAAATATTTTAAATGTAGGAGTCATACTTTTCTGGTTACTTACGGTTATTGGTGTGAGAAATCAATATCCTGATACCGGAACTTTGATTTTATACCTAGCCATCGTGATTATGACCTATCTTTTGATAGATTTGGCTAAAATTTTCTTATCAAAACAATTCCACGATAGATTGACTCAAAAATTGGCAAACAGTATCAGAAAAGGTGTTGGTATTGTGCTTATTATTTTCAGTTTCTTCATATTTCTGCAAAGTTTCAAAAAGTTTAATCAGTTTGACAAAAGATTAGAAGAAGCAGAAAAGAAAGAACTAAAATACAAGAAAGATCAATAGATCAGTCTGATTAAAAAAAACATCAATTGAAAAATGAAATCGCAATGATTTAATGGTATAAATATCCATGACGTTTTAGCGATTGCAGATGACCTATAAAAACAATAAAAAATACAGATGAAAAAAATATTTCCAAAATCTCTTAAAAAAGGCGATAAAATTGCCATCATCTCCCCTGCCGGAGCCGTAGAACCCGCTCAGCTTGAGAAAGGAATTAAATTAATTAAAAGCAAAGGTTTTCAACCAGTGTTAGGTGAAAATCTCTACACAAAATTTTCAAACGGTTACAATTATGCCGGAACTGAAGAGCAAAGAACCAAAGACATCAATTGGGCTTTAAACGACTCTGAAATTTCTGCTATTTGGGCATCTCGTGGAGGTTATGGCTGTCAGCATCTCATTGAAAATTTAAACTTAAAAGGTTTTACAAAGAATCCGAAATGGTATATTGGATATTCTGATAATACAGTGATCCAAAGTTATTTGTTGAAAAAAGGTTTCGCTTCGATTCACGGACAAACCATTAAAACCTCAAGTTTCGGAGTGACCGATGAAAGTTATGACCTGACTTTTAATATTCTTAAAGGAAAACCTTTAAAATATACTTTAAAATCGAATCATTTCAACAAAGAAGGAAATGTGGAAGGTGAATTGATTGGAGGAAATTTAGCTTTAATTTATGCACTTTTAGGAACAAAATATTCTTTTGATTTTAAAGATAAAATTTTATTCATCGAAGATATTGGCGAAAACTTTTATGCACTCGACAGAATGATCATGAGCTTAGAATTGGCCGGAGTTTTTACAAAAATTAAAGGCTTAATTATAGGCGGAATGACCAATATGGGAGACGAAAAAGAAAATAAACAATACGAAGAAAGCTTTGATGAGTTTGCTTACAAATTAATCTCAGACAGAATTTCAAAATATAAATTTCCGACTGTTTTTGCTTTTCCAAATGGGCATATTCACAATAATATTCCTTTGATAATAGGAGCAGAAATATCTTTGAAAGCCGGAAAAAATGTATCGTTAACTTTTAAATAGAATGATGTTGTACTCAAAATTTGTACTCGCATTTTTCTTGATTTTAGCTGGAGTTATACATTTCGTAAAGCCTCAGATTTTCATGAAAATAATGGCAGATTATATTCCGATGCATCTGCAGATGGTTTACATCAGTGGCGCAGTAGAAATTTTGTGCGGAATTCTCCTTCTTTTTCCCGAAACTCAAAAGTTGGGAGCTTATCTTTGTATCGCTTTATTTATCGCAGTTTTTCCTGCAAATATTGAGATGGCAAAAAAGTTTTATCAGATTCATCATAAATATTTTTGGCTCACGGTTTTGAGACTTCCTTTACAGATAGTTTTGATTTGGTGGGCGTACCAGTTTAGAAAATAATGGCAGAGCACAACGACCTTGGCAAGAAAGCAGAAGATTTAGCCGCCGAATATTTAGTAAAAAGCGGCTACAGAATTTTGGTGCGAAATTTCAGATTTAAAAAAACTGAAATTGATATTATTTCTGAAAAAGATAATTTAATTATTGTCACAGAAGTGAAAGCCAGATCAACCGATTTTTTCATTCTTCCACAAGAAGCTGTTACAAAAGGAAAAATCAAGTCAATTGTTACGGCGGCCAATCATTTTATGGAAGAATTTAATAAAAATCAGGAAGTGAGATTTGACATTATCTCTGTGCTCCCTGACCAAAAAGGAAATTTAATAATAGAACATATTCCGGATGCTTTTCAGGCATTCGATGCCAATTAATTTAATGTAACAATTTACCAACCTAACAACGTACCAATTATTGGTAAACTGATATACTGATACATTGTTAGATTTAAAAATGAAAATTTTTATGAAAACAATACTCATCACCGGAGCAACTTCCGGAATAGGAAAAGCCACCGCAGAACTTTTTGCAAAACAAGGAAACAGAATCATCATCTGCGGAAGACGATCAGAGGTTTTAGAATCTGTAAAAAAAGAACTATCGGTTATTACCGAAGTTTTTAGTTTAAAATTTGATGTTAGGAATCTTGAAGAAGTTGAAAGTGCCATCGCATCACTTCCTGAAGAATGGAAAAACGTTGATGTTCTCATCAATAATGCAGGAAATGCACATGGTTTAGAGCCATTATCAGCCGGAAGTACCAATGATTGGGATTCTATGATCGACGGAAACGTGAAAGGACTTTTATACGTCTCAAAAACGCTTATCCCGATGATGAAAGAAAAAAATTCCGGACAAATTATCAATATCAGCTCGGTTGCAGCAAGACAGACTTATGCGAATGGCGTTGTGTATTGTGCTACAAAAAAGGCAGTTGATGTGATTTCTGAAGGAATGAGAATCGAACTCACAGAGTTTGGAATCAGAGTGACGAATATTCAACCCGGAGCTGTAGAAACAGATTTTTCTTTGATCAGATTTAAAGGTGATCAGGAAAGAGCAGCGACTGTTTATGCAGGTTATGAAGCTTTAAAAGCTGAAGATATTGCTGATGCTATTGCGTACTGTGTGAATGCTCCTCAGCATGTGACGGTTTCAGACATGACAATCTATCCTAGTGCTCAGAGTGAGCCGAGAACGATTTACAGAAAAGGATAATTTGAAAAGGGTTAATTTGAGAATTTGAAAATGAAAGTTTTTTGTGGAATTTTTTATTGTTCTTTGTTTTTGGATATTCTCAAAAATATTCAAAGGCGGAAGATGCGGTTTTGATTCAGGCTAAAAAATTGGATTCTCTGATGATGAATAATGATTCTGAAATTGTGAATCTGTTTTGTTCAGATGTTTCTTTCGGTCACTCCAACGGCTGGATTCAGAATCTGGGTGATTTTAAGAAAGATTTCTCATCAAAAAAAGTGATTTACAAAGAAATAAGACAGACTGAAATTTCAGAATTAAAGCAAAATAAAAATACAGTAAGCCTAAGAAGAACAATAAGCGTTGCCGGATCTTACAAAAACAATGATTTTAAAATGAAACTGGCTTTACTGGAAATATGGATCAAAAAGAAATCTGTCTGGAAATTGTGGAGCCGCCAAAGTGTGGAAATAAAGCCATAAATTTGTTATAAAACGAACAAATAATGAACGAATATTTCCAAAAATTTTTAATTTATCAGACGCCAAACAATGAAGTTCGGGTCGATGTTTTTCTGCAAAATGAAACGGCCTGGCTCACGCAAAAGTCAATGGCGGCTTTGTTTGATGTAAATGTTCCCGCAGTTAGTAAACATCTTTCCAATATTTTTGATGAAAGAGAACTTGAAGAAAATTCAGTTATTTCCATTTTGGAAACAACTGCTTCTGACGGGAAAAATTATAAAACAAAATATTATAATCTCGATGCCATCATTTCTGTCGGTTATCGAGTCAATTCAGCAAAAGCAACGCAATTCAGAATTTGGGCAACGCATACTTTGAAGGAATTTATCATCAAAGGTTTTGTGATGGATGATGAACGTTTGAAGCAGGGACAAACCGTTTTCGGTAAAGATTATTTTAAAGAATTACTGCAAAGAATCCGCTCGATTCGGTCAAGTGAAAGGCGAATTTATCAACAAGTCACAGACCTATTCGCCGAATGCAGTATTGATTATGATAAAAATTCTGATGTTACTAAAAACTTTTACGCAACAGTTCAGAATAAATTTCATTTTGCCATAACCGGAAAAACTGCCGCCGAAATTATTTATAAAAACGCCAACAGCGAAAAAGAAAATATGGGCTTGACTACATGGAAACATTCTCCAGATGGAAGAATTTTGAAATCTGATGTTGTAGTTGCCAAAAATTATCTCGCAGAAAAAGAAATTCAGCAGCTTGAAAGAACGGTGACAGGTTATTTTGATTATATCGAGGGTTTAATTGAAAGAGAAAATACTTTTACGATGGAAGCTTTGGCGGAAAGTGTCAATAAGTTTTTAAATTTCAACGAATACAAAGTATTGGAAGGAAACGGAAAGGTAGCCAAAATTGTTGCGGATAAAAAAGCAGTCATAGAATACGAAACATTCAATAAAACCCAAAAAATAATTTCTGATTTTGATAAAGAAATAAAAAAATTAGGAAAGAATCTTTAAGCTTCTAAGACTTTACATTTTGTCAACTTTTGAAACACTTTTATTCAATCATTTCTTTTGGTACTTTTGCGGTAGAAAAGAGAGTTTTGTCATTATCTCTTGTTTAAATTTAATTCAATGAAAATATTATACCTCGAAACTTCCTCAAAAAACTGCTCAGTCGCCATTTCAGATGACGAAAAGCTGCTTTGCGTAGCAGAAGAAGTTTCAGAAAACTATAAACAATCAGAAAGTCTTCACTCATTTGTAGAATGGGCTTTGGAAGGTGCAGAGCTTTCGATAAAAGATATTGATGTAGTTTGCCTTGGAAAGGGCCCGGGTTCTTACACCGGATTAAGAATTGGTGCCGCTTCGGCAAAAGGTTTTTGTTATGGCTTACATATTCCTTTGGTAGCTGTTAATTCTTTAGAAAGCATGAAAGAGACTTTTTTAGTACAAAACTATGACTTAGTCATCCCTTTAGTAGATGCAAGAAGAATGGAGGTTTATACCGCTGTTTATGATGGGATTTCAGGAAATGAACTCAGTCCAACAGAAGCTAAAGTTTTAGATGAAACATCTTTTCAGGAATTTAATGATAAGAAAATCTTATTTGTAGGTGACGGAGCAAAGAAAGCAAAAGAGATTTTGCAACTTCCCGATGCTGAATTTAATGAAGATATCTACCCTTCTGCTCAATATTTAGTCAAGAAAACTTTAGAGAAAATTAAAAATAAAGATTTTGAAGACATTGCCTATTTTGAGCCCTTTTATTTAAAAGAATTTCACGGAGTTAAAAAGAAAAAAAGCGAAGAATAATCTTCGCTTTTTTGTTTATTTTTTCTGAGCCGGAACCGATGCCGGTTGAAGTTTTTGAATATTATTATTCATCATATCAGGCTTCTTAGGAACACTGCCGCTTTGGATAGCATTATTTACCGGCTGTGAACTATTTGGCAACGGATTGTTTTGATTTCCGGGAGCCGTGATATTCTGAGATTGTTGAATATTATTCTGTGATGGCTGACCGAATGCACCTGAATTTTGCTGAGCATTCTGAGTGTTTTGCTGTACAATATTTCCCTTATTATCAGTTGACTGAAATGCGATATCACTTTTCAGATAGTTAAGCATTTCTTTTGCTTTTTCACCCTCAGGAGTTTTTCCATAGTTTAAAACAATTTGTTCCAATTGTAAAATCATTACCTCTTTCCCACTCGATTTTCCTGCGTTGAATGCATTTAAAAGATAAAGTTTAGGCACAAGTGCATCTTTAGGATTTTTTTGAATGGCTTGATCAAGTATGGCTTGGCTTTCTGTAAACTTTTCAGATTCAAATAATGCGTATGCTGTTTTGTAATCATTTTCCATCTCTGGAGACGACTTTACAAACGTATTATTTTTAGGATTTCTGGCAAATTCTGCATACGAACTGTAAGGATAATCTGTCAGTAAAATTTGTTTTGCTTTTGCTGAAGCCTGAGGATTTTTCTCATGATTCATTGCAAAAATTTCATACAAAGCCTGCAGCATTACCTTTTCTTCTGGTTTTACATCTACCAGATCATATAGTGTTTTTGTAGCTAATGGTGTATTGGTAAAATAGTTCTGATACATGATTCCAAGTCCTAATGAAGCGGTATCTCTGTCTTTTTTCAGTTGAGATAGTTTTCCGGCATCACTTGGTATTTGCTCAATGTAATAGGCCGGCTCAAAACGTCTTGGGTTGGGTACCGTGTTTACTCCCAGAGCTTCATTTTTCATATCTTCAATAGATGCCATTTTTTTAGAATAACGCCAGTTATCTACCAAAGCTCTATCACCCCAAATTTGCTTAAAGGTTGAAGTTCCTTTGCTTACAGTTCCTGTATTTCCGTAATAAAAACCTTTAGTTGCAGTCCCAAAATCTTCAAAAGAATTTGAGCTGTTGGCAAATATTGAATTGGCATTATAGTCTCCTGTATCAAAACCTTTACTTCTTTCTGCACGAATTCTTTCCAATTCTTCTTTAGCTTCTTTAGCCTTTAATTTTTCGATATGTTTAGCAAAATAATCTGTTTTCTGAGGTTCAGACATTTTAGCAATCGTCAGAATACTGTCGTTTTTTCTTATTAAATAATAGTTTTTTGAAATCTTTTTGATGTTTTCAGACTGATCTTTTAACAGAACTTTTGAAGGCTCGTACGTCATTGTAGCCAATGCAGAATCATAATAAGCACCCGCACCGATGTAATCGTTTTTATCTAAATATCTTCTTCCGATTTCATAATACGTCAAGCCTCTTACCTGTGGATCTGAAACTTTCTCTAAAAGAGATTTTCTGAAAAACTCTTGTCCCTCATCCGGTTTTCCAGCTTTGGTAGCCATTAAGCCTAATGCGTAATAGAACTCGTTTTTTCTTGAAGCATAAGTTCCTTTTTTGCTTATATCTTCTAAGTATTTTCTTGCGCCCGCATAGTCTCCTTTTCCGTTGAATGTTTTAGCGATTTCGATTTGCGATTTGACTTCAAATTCAAAATCATTAGCATATTTGTAGGCTGCTGCAAAGCTTTCACGGGCAGGTTCGTTTCTTCCTAATTCAGATAAAACCTGACCTCTTAAAAATGCAATTCTGCTTTTAAGTTTTCTGTTTCCGTTTAGTTCAAAAGCACGGTCTAATTCTTTTACTGCTTCTTCTTTTTTTCCTGCATCCAATAAAGATTCTGAATAATAGATGCTTAAAAGTTTGTCATGATCTTTACTGATTTTTTCACTTTTTAATTTAGCGAAAACCTGATCAGATTTATGATAATCTTTAAGCTGTGCATATGCTAAACCTTCATAAACGCGTGCTAAAGGAAGTCTTTTGTCTTCTTTCATGTGGGTGAAAACGTAGTTCAGTGCATCTAGTGCCTGTCTCGATTTTCCCTGATAAATACGTGATTGAGCAAGAATAATGTATGCATCAAAAATAGTTTTATTCTGCTCCTCTCCTTTTCTGATTACAGAATATTTTCCGATTGCTTTTAAAGCTTTTGCTTCTGCAATTTGAAGTGCAGTTGCACCTTTATTTTCTGGTTGATTATTTGGATCTTGAGGCATTCCCGGTCTTCCTCCTGGTCCGTTTGGAGGCATTCCCGGTGCAGTTCTTCCTCCTTGTGCCGGCCTGTTGACTTCTGCCATTTTCATAGAGTTTTCTGCGAAAGCAGAGGATTGTCCAAGATCACTTCCTATCGGCTGTTCTTCATACGTCAAAATAGGAATGTGTGGCGCATAAAAATTATCTTTATGAGCTTTGTCTCTGTCTGTAAATTCACTGTTCAATGCGTCTTTAGCATTAAAGAGTGTATTGTAATATGTCGAAAATCCTTTTAAAAACTTTGATCTGGCTTCCGGTTTTTTCACTTTCGTTCCGCAGGAAACAACGATAATCGCCGTCAAAAGGAATATAATATTCTTTTTCATTATTCAATATAACTCGCTAATATGCTTTTTATTATCAAAGCATTTTGATGATTCTGTAAAAATAATAAAATTTTATGGGGAAATTATTTATATTTCTTTTAAAATTTTGTAAACCAAATGGGTAGGCAGTCCCATGATGGTATAAAAACTGCCATTCATTTTTGTAATTTTTGCCATTCCAAGCCATTCCTGAATACCGTAGCTGCCTGCTTTATCGAAAGGTTTGTAGTTTTTTATATAAAAATCAATTTCCTCATCTGAAATTTCTTCCAATTCTACATCGGCAACATCAGTTTCAGTAATAGTTTTATTTAAAGTTTTAATGGTAATTCCGGTATAAACCTGATGCGTTTTTCCTGATAGTTTCTGCAGCATATTTTTGGCATCTGCTTCATCTCTGGGTTTACCTAAAATCTGATTGTCGATAGCAACAACGGTATCTGCGGTAAGTAAAACTTCATCTTGCTCTAGTTTTCTGAATGCATTAGCTTTTAATTCAGATAAATAAGCGGCGGCATTTTCTATTTTTATATTTTCAGGTAAAATTTCTTCGCAGTCAATTTTTACAACGTCAAAATCAAATCCTAAACTGGTAAGCAATTCTTTTCTTCTTGGAGATTGCGATGCTAAAAGTATTTTCATGATTTAATTTTAAACAGATTGTGTATTGTCATCATGCCATTTCCCCTGAACTTTCATCACTTGTTCGATAACATCGCGTACTGCTCCGCTTCCACCCTGCTTTTGTGAAATATAATCTGCAATATTTTTGATTTCAGGAACAGCATTTTCTGGACATGTCGAAATCGCCGAATTTTGCATCATATGAAGATCCGGAAGATCGTCTCCCATTGTGAGAATTTCTTCGTTTTTAAGATTATATTTGGCCTTAAAATCTGCATAATCCACCATTTTGTCATGTGATTTTGCGTAATAATCTTCAATACCAAGATAGTTGATACGATGTCTCACCATTTCATCATTTCCTCCGGTAATTACTCCGATTAGATAATCATTTTTTAAAGCTTTAACAACTGCATATCCGTCCAAAACATTCATTACTCTGCTCATATTTCCTCCCGGCATCAGATAAACGCTTCCGTCGGTGAAAACTCCGTCTACATCAAATACAAATGCTTTTATATCTTTTAATTTCTTTTTATAACTCATTTATTGAATATCATTTAATCTAAATTGTAAGTAAGTCTGACCGTAATTCTTGCAGATTTTGCTTTGCTTGAAGTGTCAAAATTTCCGCCATAGCTGTCTTCATCCGTTGAGCCTTTTGCGGTAATTTGAAATACTCCCATCGAAGCATCTTTCAGTTTTCCGAGGCTTCCGTCTGCAGTATTTACAATTTTTTCTGCTCTCTGCATGGCATCTTTGGCGCCGGCTTCTATTAAATTATGCTTCAGTGAAGCAAGATCAGAATACGTATACTGTGGCGTTCCCGGCTCAAACTGTACTCCACTGTTGATTAGTTCTGCAGTTTTATCCATCACGGTTTCTATCTTTCTCATAAGATCTGGATTTTTCCTTGCGGTAAATGAAATGCTTTGTGTGGCTTTATAACCGTCAAAGATCTCTTCAGACTTTTCAACACCTTCAGCATCTTTACTGGTAACGGTACGGTAGGATTTTGAGAAATTGACACCACCAAAAGAAAACTCATCTGCTTTGAAACCTTTGCTCTGGAAAAAGGTTTTTACTTTTTCTTTATCCTGTAAAATTAAATTGTAAGCGTCTTTTGCATCAAGTGCCGAAGCGTCAAAACTTCCTCCCCATCGTATTTCATCTGAGGTGAAATCTTTGGAGCCCAGACCCGTGACAGATATGGTGTCTTGTTTTACATTTCTGTTTTTGAAGCTGGAACCTAGTATCAATGCTGTGATAATTACTGCGATTCCGATGATCAGTGAAGGGACGAAATTTGTTTTCATTTTATTCTGTGATTTCCCCAAAGATAGCAAATTGCAATGTTTTTATTCTAAATCATACATTTTTTTAATAGAATGATTCATTGTTTTATAAATTTCCAGACTTTCATTTGTTAATAACTGCTCATGCAATTCCAAAACTCGTTTGTCGTTTCTCACGGCAGGTCCGGTTTGTGCTGATTTAGGTTCAATTTCGTGGATCTTTTTCACTGTTTCATCAATCAGCGGTAAAAAATAATCAAACGGAATTTCCTGAGCATCTGAAATTTCTTTCGCTCTCGAAAAAAGATGATTGACAAAATTACAGGCAAAAACTGCGGTCAGGTGAATATATTTTCTTTTTTCATGACTGCTTTCCATCACATTTTCTGAAATTTGAGACGCCAATTCTGTAAGTAATTTCTGATCTTCAGTATTTTCAGTTTCTATAAAGAAAGGAATTTTAGAATAATCTAATTCTTTAGATTTTGAAAAAGTCTGTAAAGGATAAAAGCTTGATTTTCTGTACTCTCCTACCAATATTTCTTTAGATAAAGAACCTGAAGTATGGGTAACCAGACAATCTTTTTTTGCAATTAATTTTGAAACATTTTCCACAGAACTGTCACTTACGCAGATAATATACAAATCTGCATCTTCCAAAGTATCTGTAGAAAAGGGAATGCTCAATTCCTGTGATATATTGCTTAAATCTTCCTCATTTCTGCCAAATAACTGAGCCAAAGGAATATTTTTCTGAGTGAAAGCTTTAGCCAAATGATAGGCTACATTTCCGGAACCAATGATTACAATTTGCATAAAACAAAGATAAGATTTTAGGTTGATTTAAATTGTGAGCTAAATATGAAGTAACTTTGAATAATTAGCATTTTAAAACTAGTTTTACAACAAATATATTTTCTATGAAAGGTGCTGGAATCATTGAGTCTTTAGTAGGCGAAGAATTGAGAGATGGAACAATTCAATCGTATTTTTATGAAAATGAATTACAGGATTTAGTCTATAAAACATATTTAAAGTTTGCTAACAAGTGGATTGAAGTTATTATTACAGATGGTGTAATCGTAGTTCGATTATGTGACGAAAATGTTGCCAATTATAAAGAATATGGAAGTGATGAATACAAGTATACAACAGAAAAATTTTCTGTTGTATTTCCAGAATTTCGAAAATATATTTCTCATAAACTATTGTATTTTAAAGAAATAGTGTCAAAATATAATGAAAAAATAAATTTCGGAATTAGTCTTTACTTTTCAAATGATTTAGTTATTACAATTTTTAATAATCATACTGGTAAAAATGAAATTGTTTTTAGAAGAATTGAAAAAAAAGATTTTAAAGAAATTTGAAGTTTATAATTATTAAGTTAAAACATTTGGACTCAAAATTGAATAAGTAATTTAACTTTTAAATACTTTTGTAATCCAAAACAATGAAAGCATCTTATGAAGATTAAAGACGCAGAGATTATTGCGCTAATGCAAGACCCCCGAACCCAGGAGAAGGGAGTTCGTGTGCTGATGGATGCTTATCAGAGTAGATTGTATTGGCATATCAGAAGAATCATTGTTGACGGAGACCTTGCTCAGGACACTTTGCAGGAGACTTTCATCAAAGCATATCAGAATTTTTACCAGTTCAAAAATGATAGTCAGCTGTACACATGGCTGTACAGAATTGCAACCAATGAAGCGTTACAGCAAATCAACAAGCTGAAGAAAATGCAGAAAACGGATGAAGATCCGGAGTATTACATGCAAAATTTAGTGGCAGATAATGTGCACAGTGATGCTGAAGAAATACAGGTCTTCTTGCAGAAAGCCATACAAAGCCTGCCTGAGAAGCAGAAACTGGTATTTATGATGCGGTATTATGATGATTTGCCCTATGAAGAAATATCCAAAATTGTGGATATGTCGGTGGGGACTTTAAAAACAAATTATCACTATGCCAAGCAGAAAATAGAAGAATATATTAAAGAAAATTACGAAAGATAATTTTTTAGAAACAACGACATGAAAGATTTTGATCTAGATAAATTAGAACGCAAGAACATTTACGCAGTTCCTGAGAATATGTTTGAAAATATTCAGGATAGCGTATTGGGTAAGGTGAATGATTTTGATCTGGATAATTTAGAACGCGAAAACATTTACACAGTTCCTGAAAATATGTTTGAAGATATTCAAAAGAGAGTATTGGGTAACATCAATGATTTTGATCTTGAAAACTTAGAGCGCAAGAATATTTATAAAGTTTCTGCAAATATTTTTGAAAACATTCAGGAGAAGGTATTGAGCGAGATAAAGGCAGATAAAAAAGCACCTATTTTTAAATTAAATTGGGGATATGCAGCAGCAGCTTCCTTGGCGTTGATTTTTGGGTCTACTTTTTTGTATAATTCTTTTTCTGATTCAAATAAAGATCAGGATTTTACAGAAAATTATGCAACAAACTCCGCTCCAAAAAAAGAAAGCGAGATTGCTTATGAGACTTTAAAATCTGATTTAACTTCTGTTGAAAATAACAATCAAACAATTGACAATCAGCAGACAAATCCACAGATAAGAACGGTTGCTGATATTCCTCAGAAAACGGAAGCAAAGCCACAAACGGTGAAACCGGTTTCTAAGAAAACAGAAGCTCAAATGGCAGAATATTTAGATTCGTTTTCTAATTCTGAAATTACAGAATTAGCCAACAATTCAACGCAGGATGTTTATTTGGACTTATATAATTAAAAGAGAGATGAAAAAAATATTATTTGCACTTCTTGTTATTTATGGCTTTGGCTTAAATGCCCAGAAGACGGATTACGACTGGAAAAAGATGGATCCTAAGCAAAGAAAAGAAGTTATCAATAATCTTTCGCCTGACGAGAGAAAAGCGCTTCTTACGCAGTTTAGAAATAATATGGTGCTTGATAATCTTGATGTAGACCCGAAAGATAAAAACGAATTTACAGCAATGTATAACGAATATCTGGATAACCAGAAGAAAATAAAGAGTCAGTTTGATTCTAATTTTAACCCGGAAACATTATCAGAAGACGAAGCGAAAGTGAAACTGCAGCAGAGTTTTGATGTAGGACAAAAATTATTAGATAACAGAAAAAAATATGCGGAAAAGATGCAAACAGTCATTCCGTGCCAGAAAGTTTTGAAGTTGTTTCAATCGGAAGGTATGATGAGAGATAAGATGAATGAAAGAAAACCTCAAGATGGGAAGAATAGGGGTTCAAAACCCAAGCAAAACCCATAATAGTTTATTTTTTTAATGTTGGACGACCCTTGCAATTTATTGTGAGGGTCGTTTAATTTTGAAAAATTTCAGGAAAATTTAATTTACTTATCAATCTCTAATCTTTATTTTTGTAAAAATTTAATGATGAAAAAACTTCTTTTATTTCTTCTATTTTCTGTTTCGCTCATTGCTCAGAAAACGGAAACGATTAATTTCAAGCAAAACATTAAAGATAAAAAAGGACTTACAAAATCACTTACTTTTATTGATAATAGACAAGATAAAAGCATAGGAATAATAGATGATAAAGGAGAATTAGTAGAAGTAAAATTTGAAAATCAAGATGTGAAAAGCCACATAGAAAACTCGTTTTTGGAAGACAATAAAAAGACTGGAAACAAAGATATTGTTATAATACTGGAAGAATTAAAAGTCTATAACGAGCAGGATCAAGATAAAGAATACCCTTATGCCAAAACTAAAATAAAAATCTCAAGTTTTCTAAAAAGAAATAATAATTACTACTTTATTTACCGTTTTGAGAATGTGATTGTCTGTAATCCAAAAAGTGTGGCACATGCACCTAAATATTTGGCTGAGCAGATTTCAGAAATTATCACAGAGTTTATAAAGGCCTCTTATTCTAATACAATTACCTCTTATTCTATTCCTGAAAATGAGATTCATAATTACAAAGGATATTTAAATAAAAACTATAAAGCCTTCAACAATTCTGAATTAAGAGAGGGTGTTTATACAGATTTTAAAAGCTTTTATAACCAAGAACCCAATGGTGATTATTCTATTGGAAAAAATAAAAAAGGCAAAGTAGTAAGATTGATGCATAAAGATCTGCAAACCTCCTTATCTGAAATGTTCTGCTATGTGGAAGGAGGGAAGGCTTACAAACTTACACCAGTTGGTTTTGATGAAATGAAAAAAGATGAAAATGGGTTTTATATTTACTCTTCAAGAGCAAACCTTTTTGCAGAATCTAAAACTGGAGGTGTTCTTGTTGGTGCTGTTGCGGGAGGGATTGTAGGTGCTGTTATTGGTGCAGCAATAGATTCAGGATCGAACAAGAACAGTGGGGCGGTAAATGGCATGGGTTTTAAATCTACAATAGAAGCAAATATTTACATTGATTCTTTAACAGGAGCTTATGTTTTTCAAAAATAAATTATAATAATCATAATTAATTCAACCCTTTCAATTTATTGCGAGGGTCGTTTAAGTTAAATTAATTCCTACTTTTGAAATAAATCTTTACATAATGAAAAAAATAATTCGAATCATATTTATTCTTTTTTCAGTTATTTGTTTTGCGCAAGGTGAAGAAATCATCAAGGAGCGAGGAAATCTTTCAAACCCTAAAGGAAATATCTACAAATCTCTCGAAGTAATTGATCAGAGAGAAGATAAAAAGATAGGAGAAATGCCTTTTGGAGATGATAAAAAAGTAAGAGAAATCGTTTTTCCGGTTACTGCAAATGCTTTTTTAAGCAAATGGTACACAGATAGCAATCATAAAGGCGGAAAACACGAACTGATTTTAGTTTTAAAGAAATTAAAGACCACAATAGGCGAAACTTCTAGTAAAGAAACAGAGGCTGACGTAGAATTTTCTGCTCAAACCTTTCTGAAAGAAGGTGACCGATATTCATTTTTGTATAAAAAAGATACGGTGTACAGTTTTAAAAGTAAAAATATTTCAGATGTTGTTGTAAAAAACATTCCAGTAGTTTTTGCGATGTTTATGAAGAAAACATTTACGAAGAAGGCTGATGACAAATTTGTTACATCAGATGCTTTAGCAGATTATGAATCTTATGTCAAAAGTAATTCTGAAGCCTATACAAGCAGTCAATTAAAAGATGGGATTTATTTAGACCATCAATCTTTTCTGCATCAAGCTCCATTACAAGGAAAATATATTTTTGAAAGAAATGGCAAAGGAGATGTTACAAAAGCCATAAAAGACGAGAACGGAAAAAAAGATAAAATCTCAGCACACGAAATGTTTGCTTACATAGAAAATGGGAAAATCTACAAACATACTTTTTCTGGATTTATGGAAGTATTTAAAAATGAAAAAGGATTTTATCTGATGAGTAACCGAGGCAATATTCTACCTGTAAAACCATCTTCATTCTCTGTTGGAGTCGGTGGAGTATACAATGGGATTGCCATCGGGCTTGTAAGTGTAATCGACAGAAGCATCATACAAAATAAAATGAAAAGAGATGAAATTATGGAAATTTACATAGATCCTCTTACTGGAGAATATGATTTTTCTGATGAATAGACAATTTAGATTTCTAAAAGGTGTTCTGTTTTAACAAAATAAACGCATCCTGCAAAATTAAGAGAGACGATTTGTCCCTCTTTTTTTATCTTTGCAAATTACATAGTTCTTAAATGAAAAACATACGAAATTTTTGCATAATCGCCCATATTGACCACGGTAAATCTACTTTGGCAGACCGTCTTTTGGAGTACACCAACACGGTGACTCAGAGAGAATTACAATCTCAGACGCTTGATGATATGGATTTGGAAAAAGAACGTGGGATCACGATAAAATCTCACGCCATCCAGATGGATTATGAGCTTAATGGCGAAAAATATATTTTAAACCTTATTGATACGCCGGGACACGTAGATTTTTCTTACGAAGTTTCCCGTTCGATTGCAGCTTGTGAAGGTGCACTTTTGATTGTTGATGCTGCACAAAGTATTCAGGCACAGACAATTAGTAATTTGTATCTGGCTTTAGAAAATGACTTGGAAATTATTCCGATTCTAAATAAAATTGACCTTCCATCAGCGAATCCTGAAGAAGTTACCGACGAAATTATGGGACTGATCGGATGTAAATACGAAGATGTTCTTAGAGTTTCCGGGAAAACGGGAGAAGGAGTTCATGATTTGTTGGAACAAATTGTAAAAAGAGTTCCGCCACCAGTTGGAGACCCTGACGCGCCACTTCAGGCTTTGATTTTTGACTCGGTTTATAATCCATTTAGAGGAATTGAAGCGTATTTCAAAGTGGTGAACGGAAGTATTTCTAAAAACGAGAAAATCATGTTTTTTGCTACAGGTAAAGAATACGGTGCAGATGAGGTAGGAACTTTAAAACTAAAACAGGTTCCGAAAAAGACAATTGAATGTGGTGATGTAGGATATATTATTTCCGGGATTAAAGATGCCCGTGAAGTGAAAGTGGGAGATACGATTACTTCTTTCGTAAATCCTGCAGCTGCAGCGATTGACGGATTTGAGGAAGTAAAACCAATGGTTTTTGCCGGAATTTATCCGATCGAATCTGAGGATTTTGAAGAATTAAGATTTTCATTAGAAAAATTAAGGCTGAATGATGCTTCTTTGGTTTTCGAACCTGAAAGTTCAGCAGCTCTTGGTTTCGGTTTCCGTTGCGGATTCTTAGGAATGCTCCATATGGAAATTGTGCAGGAAAGACTGGATAGAGAATTTAATATGGACGTGATCACGACCGTTCCCAACGTATCGTATTTAGGATATTCTAAAAGAGAACCGGACGTTTCGATTTTAATTAACAACCCATCTGAAATGATTGATCCCAATCTTTTAGACAGAGTGGAAGAGCCTTATATCAAAGCTTCTATCATTACAAAATCTGACTTTGTTGGATCTGTAATGACACTTTGTATCGAGAAAAGAGGTGAAATCGTTAACCAAAGTTATTTGACTGCCGATAGAGTAGAGCTTACTTTCAATATGCCTTTGGCTGAGGTTGTTTTCGATTTTTACGATCGTCTGAAATCTATTTCTAAAGGATATGCATCTTTCGATTATTCACCAATCGGGATGCGTGCTTCGAAATTGGTAAAAATGGATATTCTTATCAACGGAGATATGGTAGACGCTTTATCTTCATTGATTCACGATTCTAATGCTTATTATATAGGTAAAAAAATGTGTGAAAAGCTTCGTGAACTGATCCCGAGACAGCAGTTTGATATCGCTGTTCAGGCAGCGTTGGGAGCGAAAGTTATTGCAAGAGAAACGATTAAAGCCTTGAGAAAAGACGTTACCGCAAAATGTTATGGTGGTGATATTTCAAGAAAGAGAAAACTTCTTGAAAAGCAGAAAGAAGGGAAGAAAAAGATGAAGCAGATTGGTAGAGTAGAAGTGCCGCAGTCGGCATTTATGGCTGTTTTGAAGCTGAATGATTAAGCAAAGAGCCAAGTAAAAAGGCAAAAGATAAAAGTAAAATCCGCAGAAAAAATCTGCGGATTTTTTATTGAAAAACCGTTTCAACTGAAACGGTTTGCTATCTATTTTTTGGTATATTTTATCTCCATCGTCTTATACTCCTTGCCTGTTTTAGAATCAGGACCGTACATTTCGAGGGTTTGATGCGTGTCATCCACAAAAGTATAGACTTCTCTCACGTCGTAGTCTTTTCCGGGCCTTGATGGGTCGGTCATTTTTCCTTTAAATTCAATTGATTTTTTGGAAGCGTTCCAGTCACCCTCCATAGTCATCAATCCGGTTCCCATATTATCGATCCACGTGCTTACAAACTTCTTTTTAGAATTGTCATACCCTGTAATGCTCATTCCTTCAAAAGGCATTCCCATAAAATCTCCTTTGTGTTCGCTGGTTTGATAACGTCCGTCAAAGATCATTTTATTGGTCGTTGTTGACGTGCTTGTCATAGGTTTTCCGCCGTCTTCCATCCACATCGTGTTCTCACCAGACCATGCTCCGTCAGATTTTGCAAGCATTTTCTGCATGTCTCCCGGCGTTGCATAATCCATCCAAGCTTTGTTAGCGGTTGCAGAATCTATTGGTTTCCATTCTTCTTTTTCCGTAGATTCGGTTGCGTCTGAACCTGTTTTTACATCCATTTTCACTTTATCGCAAGCGACAAACAATAACGTAGTACAAGCTGCGAAGAATAAATTTTTCATAATTGTTTAGTTTTAAGTTGATTATAAATTTAATAAAAAATAAGATTCAAAAAATTATTATTTTAATCCCGATATTAATAAGTAATAGTTGTAGTTTTGTGTACTCATAACGCAAATTGAATTATGGATTCTCCAAAAAAACTACAGGATATCAAAGTTGCTGTCGATGCCGTTATTTTCGGATATTTTGATAAAAAAGATTTACAACTTCTTTTAATTAAGAGAAATATTGAACCATTCAAAGGTGGTTGGGCATTACCGGGTGGTTTGGTTTTGGATGACGAGAACCTAGATGACGCTGTAAAAAGAGAATTACACGAAGAAGCGGGCATAAAGCCTGATTTTTTGGAGCAACTCTACACATTTGGCAATGTAGGTCGTGATCCAAGAAATAGAGTAGTTTCCATTGCTTATTTGGGCTTAGTCAATCCGTCTTATCATGAGTTGTTTGCAGATTCAGATGCAGAAGACGCGCAATGGTTCAGTGTCAATGAGCTTCCGAAATTAGCTTTTGATCATCAGACCATTATTGACATTGCTTTAAAAAGACTTCGTACAAAAATTCAATATCAGCCGATTGGTTTTAATCTTTTGAATGATGAATTTGTATTTTCTGAATTGGAGAATCTCTACAAAACTATTATCGGAAAGGAAATCGACCGCCGAAATTTCAGAAAAAAAATCATGAGCTATGGACTTCTCAACGAAACTTCTCAATTTAAAAAAGAAGGCAGCGGTAGACCAGGAAAATTATTTACTTTCAATCAGGAGAAATATAAAGAGCTTGAAGAAGAAGGTTTTTACTTCGAAATTAAATAAGGTCTGAACACAAATATCACAAATGTTTAGCACTAAATTTCACAAATATTTTAATGTAAGCTAGCAGAAATATTTTTAGAAAAATACAAATTATATACATCAATAGGAACGGGCTTTAGCCCGTTTTTTAATGAATAAACATTCCATCAGCTTTAGCTAAAACTTAAATGAACAATAATTATTTGTGCCATTCATGAAAAATATTTGTGGGATTCGTGTTTTATAAAATAAATTTTATATCTGAATATCAATTACTTAAATTTATTAGCGTAAAATAAACACAAATAAATTTGGCTAATAAAATCAAACCTTCTTATATTTGTGTAACAATAACGCAATCATGAAATATACATTACAAAATACAATAGAAAAATTTCAGAAAAAAGAAAATCCAGAGTTCTTGTTTTTCTGGGGACATACGGTGAAAGATGAGATTACAAAAGCTTGTTTTAGCCAATGGTTTCCTTTACAATTCGAAGAAAGTGGAACAAATTATCCAACTGCCGAACATTATATGATGGCTGGGAAAGCGAGACTTTTTAATGATAATGAAACGTTAGAGGAAGTTTTAAAATCAGATTCTCCAAATCAAGCGAAGAGTTTAGGTAGAAAAGTCAAAAACTTTGATCCGAAAGTTTGGGATGAGCAAAAATATGAAATTGTGCGAAAAGCAAACTTGTTAAAATTTTCTCAGAATGAAGCATTTAAAGAGTTTTTACTTTCAACAAACGATAAGATATTAGTTGAAGCCAGTCCGTACGACACAATCTGGGGAATCGGAATGTTGGAAACAGATCCAAAAGCACAAGATCCACTTCATTGGAATGGTGAAAATTTGTTAGGATTTGCTTTAATGGAAGTAAGAGACGAATTAAGAGGGTAGAAACACAATAATCAAACACAAAATATTAATCATGAAAAGATAGAATTACATCCACAGATTTTTTTGATTGAAGATTTTCTTACAAATGAAGAATGTGACCATTACATTGATTTGACGCAGGACAAAGTTTTTGAAGAAGCGAAAATCAATATGCACGGTCAGCAGTTAATGAATAAAGGAGTCAGAAATAATGACAGGCTGATGGTTTTCGATAATGAACTAGCTGAAAACTTTTTCGAGAAAGCAGTTGAATTCCTTCCACAAATTCACGACAACTATAAAGTTTTGAATTTTAATGAAATGCTAAGGATTTATAAATATTCTCCGGGGCAAAGATTTAAAATGCATCGTGACGGAAGTTATATCAGAAATGAATGTGAGAAAAGTTTTTACACCTTTATGATCTATTTGAACGATGATTTTGAAGGTGGTGAAACAGAATTCGAAAATTCCTTCACAGTTGCTCCAAAGAAAGGTTCTGCATTGGTTTTTCATCATCCTTTAAGACATGAAGGTAAAACTTTAATCAGCGGACTAAAGTATGTTTTGAGAACGGATGTGATGTACTCTAGAAAATAATTCGCAAAGAATTATAGCAAAACTATGCAGTTTTTAATTAGTGTAAAACAAACGCAAATAAAATTTGAAAACATGGAAGAAGACCTAAAACCCAGATTATCGAATCATTACAAAGAAATAATGACCAGATAAGAGAAGATCGAGCCCGAACAATCGGGGAAGATTCAGAGTTGATATACAGACGCCGAGTTGAAGACATTGAACTGAAAATAAAAAGACTGGAGCGTGAACAGGAAGGTCTTATCGACATCAGTCCGTTAGACAAAAACAGTTTAACATTTGCCGATTTTCAGCCGGAAGCATTCGTTCAGAGAGACATAGAATTATCATTAACAATCAGAAATTTAAATATTCAGCTTGAAGTTTCCACAAAAAGATTTGAATATTTATTTGGTAAAAATTTTAGTTATGGGAAGTACAAGATACGACATGGACGCTCGTTATGACAGAGCAAGAAAAGAAGGTTATGCATCAAAATCTGCAAGTGAAATTTTCACTCAGAATGCAAAAAGAAGGGCACACGAATCAATGAATCCTAATGGCATTTCTTTCAGAGAATCAAGAGATTCTGCGGTTCACCCAAATTCAGTTCCTATTATTTTAGGATTGGATGTCACGGGAAGTATGGGACATATTCCTCATGAATTAATTAAAGAAGGTCTTCCAAAATTAATGGGCGGAATCATCCAAGGAGGCGTTCCTGATCCCGCACTTTTGTTCTTAGGAATCGGCGATCATGAGTGTGACGGCTATCCTTTACAGGTCGGCCAGTTTGAATCCGGAGATGAAGAATTGGATATGTGGTTGACAAGAACTTATATTGAATCCGGAGGTGGAGGAAATGCTGGAGAAAGTTATTTATTGGCTTGGTATTTTGCTGCTTTTCACACCAGAACCGACGCTTTTGAAAAAAGAAGTCAAAAAGGATTATTGTTTACAGTTGGTGATGAACCTTGCCTGAAAACACTTCCTGCTTCAGCAATCAGAGAAATAATGGGAAGCGGACAACAGAGTTTTAAGCATACAGAATTGTTGGAAGAAGCAAAAAAGAGATATGAGGTTTTCCACATCAGCGTTTTGCATTCCGGACAGGCGGTGAATGCAGATCAAGGCTGGAAAGATTTATTAGGACAAAACTGTTTATCCATCGAAGATTACAGAGATGTTCCAAAAGTAATCAAAGAGGTAGTTTGCAGTAGATTTGGTGAAGATCATTTCAAAACTAAAGATTTAGGTGGATTTAATAATATTCAAATGTTTTAAAAATGAAAACCGCACAAATAATTATAGGCTTAGGTTTTGGTGATGAAGGAAAAGGAATCGCGACAGATTTTCTGGCTCAGCAGAATCCTGAGTCTGTAGTTATTCGTTTTTCCGGAGGACAACAGGCGGCGCATACGGTAATGATTGATGATAAAAAGCATATTCACTCAAGTTTTGCAAGTGGAGCGCTGCGTGGTTTGCCATCTTATTTCACCGAACATTGCACGATTCATCCGACTTTCTTATTTAATGAAAGAGAAGAATTAATCAAGAAAAACGGAAATGTTGAGTTACATATTCATCCGTTGGCAAAAGTGACCACACCTTTTGATGTTTTCAGCAATCGAAATAATGTCAGAAACTTAGAACACGGAACCTGTGGAAAAGGAGTCGGAGCGACGATGAAGAGAAATGAAAGTCCGTTTAAATTATTTGCTGTTGATTTGATCGGCCCAAGATCGATGTTGATTGAAAAATTAAAAGGAATTTCCAATTATTATGGCTTTGAAGAAGGAGAGGAAATCCAAAATGCTTTACAGGATTTTTTAGAAGCTATCGATAGAATTGATTGGAAAATTGAAGGTTATAATTATCTAAATTCATTTAACCATCTTATTTTTGAAGGCAGTCAGGGAATTTTATTAGATATGGATCATGGCGTTTTCCCGAATGTGACTTTTGCAAATACCACTTCAAAAAATGCCTATGAAGTTTGTAAATTGTTGAATATTGAAAATATTGAAATGTTTTATGTCACAAGATCGTATTCAACACGTCACGGAAGCGGATGGATGAGCAATGAAAAGGATTTAGCATTAAAAAATAATGAGGAGGAAACCTGCATTTTTAATGAATATCAAAAGGATCTTCGTTTTGGTGATTTGGATTATGATTTATTAAATTATGCTTTGAAGCTGGATGCAGCTTATGTTACTGCCAATAAGAAAAATCTGGTGGTGACCTGTCTGGATCAATTGGACGAGGAATTTAAAATAGAAAATCTTGATGTGAAATTTGATGTGGTTTATGAGTCTTATTCTCCATATTCAAAGGATTTTAAAAGAATTGATCGATAAGAAAATATTAGTTAATTTTAAAAGAAACATTTTTTACATCAGCCAATTTTTATAATGAATAAATTTCAACGGCTTTAGCCAAAACTTAAAGAAAAGATTATTAAAATAAAAAACACTTCATTTAAACATGAAAACTATCAATTATTTAAAAGGAGATGCAACAAACCCTAAGATAAAAGGAAATAAAATCATCACACATATATGTAATGATATAGGAGGTTGGGGAAAAGGTTTTGTAATGGCAATTTCTAAAAAATGGAAGAATCCAGAAAATGAATATAGAAAATGGTTTCAAAGTGGAGAAATTTTTAATCTTGGAGAAATTCAAATTGTTCAAGTCGAAGAAGATATTTGGATTTGTAATATGATTGGTCAACATAAAACGATCTCAAATTCCAAAGGAATAGCTCCAATTAGATATGAAGCTGTAGAAAAATGTTTAGAGAAATTAACTGATGAAGCTTTAAAATTAAATGCAAGTGTACATATGCCAAGAATCGGTTGCGGTTTAGCAGGAGGAAATTGGGAAGAAATTGAACCGATTATTGAAAGAACATTGTTGAAAAATAATGTGGAAGTATATGTTTATGATTTTGAATAAATAAAAAACTAACCATGACAAATAAAGAAATGGCAAAAGATACATTAGGCATCTTATCCAAAAATATTATATAAACGAAAACAACGAAAAAATAAATATAGAAAACGAACTGGAAATTTCTACAAAAGGAACCATTTTGTTTTCACCGGATGAACTTTCGGAAATGATAAAAAAGAACTCCCCAAAACAAATTTCGAAACGCAATTTGAGGTTTGGAGATGCAGTTCTTTAAAAGCAATTTTAGAATTAGCTGAAGAAGAAAATCAGGAAAAAATCATGTGTCTGAATTTCGCATCAGCCAAAAACCCAGGAGGTGGTTTTATCAACGGAGCCGAAGCTCAGGAAGAAAGCCTGGCGAGAACTTCTGGACTTCATGACAGTTTGCTGCAAGGTTGGGAATATTACGAAACTCACCGTGCAATGGAATCTTGCTTTTACACCGATATGATGATCTACAGCCCGAAAGTTCCGGTTTTCAGAAAAGATAAAGGCGAATTGTTGCCGAAACCTGTTTTGTGTAATTTCATCACGTCTCCGGCAGTGAATGCAGGTGTTGTAAAACGCCAGGAACCGGAAAGGGCTCATGAAATTTTCGGAGCAATGGATGTAAGAACGGATAAAATGTTGGCTTTGGCTTTAAACAAGGGAAATGAAACCTTAATTTTAGGAGCCTGGGGATGCGGTGTTTTTAAAAATGATCCTAAAGAAATTGCGGAATTGTTTAAAAAGCATCTTCACGGAAAGTATAAAAATAAATTTAAAAGAGTGGTTTTTGCAGTTCTGACGAAGAAAGAAGAAATGATAAAGCCGTTCGAAGGAATATAATGAAAACAGATAAACTCTTACTCGCTTCAAAATCTCTCATAGGAGTTTCCATAGGGGATGCTTTTGGAGAAAGTTTTTTCGGGCATGAAGATTTGATGAAAAATTATATTCATCAAAAAATTCTTCCTGAAACTTCTCTTGACTTTACAGACGACACAATTATGTCGATTGCAACTTTCAAGTCTTTGGAAAAATTTGGCGTGATTAATCAGGATTTTCTGGCGAAAGAGTTTACAAAAAACTATTATTTAGATATAAACAGAGGTTACGGACCATCAATGCATCAATATTTCGGAGCTGTAAAAAGTGGAGAAAACTGGAAAGAAGTTTCTTATTCAAAATTTGAAGGACAAGGTTCGATGGGAAATGGCGGTGCAATGAGAGCTTCTGTGATTGGGGCACACTTTTATGATGATTTGAATCAACTTAAAATCAATGCAGAACTATCCTGTGAAGTGACTCACGCAAATAAAGAAGCAATAGAAGGAACAAAAGCAATTGCGCTGGCTGCAGCTTTTGCGATTCGGGAAAAGTTAGGAATTAAAAAATATTCTCAGGAAGAATTTATTCAAAAAATTCAGGATGAATTAAATGATTCTGATATGAAAAGTAAGCTTAATAAAGTTATTCACTTAAATGGAAATCCAAGTATTGAACTGCTGGTAAAAACATTAGGAAACGGAATCAAAATGACCGCTCAAGATACAGTTCCACTTGTCATTTGGATGCTTTCGAGATATAGAAATAATTTTGAAGAATGTCTTTGGAATACAGTTTCTGCATTGGGAGACAGAGATACAACCTGTGCAATGGTGGCAGGAATAAGTATTTTATGCTGCGATGAAAATTCAATCCCAGATTGGACGGAGAATATTGAAAATTGGAAAAAAAGCAGATTTTATGAAGATTGAATTAATAAAAGCCGACATCACAAAAATAAATACAGACGCCATCGTCAATGCTGCCAATTCTTCATTGCTTGGTGGCGGTGGAGTTGACGGTGCTATTCATCGTGCCGGAGGATCGCAGATTTTGGAGGAATGCAAAGAAATCAGAAACCGACAGGGAAAATGTAAAACAGGAGAAGCTGTAAAAACAACAGCCGGAAATCTTCCCGCAAAATATGTCATTCATACGGTCGGTCCAATTTGGAATAACGATGAAGAAAAATCTTCACAACTTCTAGCAAATTGTTATAGAAACTCATTAAAATTGGCTGAAAGTTTAGATGTAAAAACTATTGCTTTTCCAAATATCAGTACAGGAGTTTATAGATTTCCAAAAGAATTAGCGGCGAAAATTGCTGTTGAGGTAGTGAAGAAGTTTGAATCAGATATTGTTGAGAAAGTTATTTTTGTATGCTTTGATGAGGAAAATGAAAAAATTTATAATAAGTTTTTACAATAATGGGGAACAATAATTTCAGATTTGTAGATGATCCTGAAAATAAAAATGAAGGATTAACGGTTGAGGAAATTGATTCTCTCCAAGAAGAATCAAATTTGAGATTTCCCAAAATTTATATTTCTTTTCTTCAAAAAGCCGGCAAAAAATCAAATGTTTTTCAGGTTGAAACAAACGCTGAAATATTAAGAAAAATTCAAAATGAACTAAGATCAGAACTGGATAAACTTAATTTATTACAAAATGAAAATATTCTTTGTATAAAAAAGTATGAAGTATATGAAGAATATTTCAATTCAAATTTTGAAACGTATTATTTTTTTAATCTTTCCGAAAATAAATGGAATCCTACACTTTATATTTTCGAGGAAGTCTGTATTAATGAAGGATGGCTTGCTTTCAAAAAGCAAATAAGAGAAACGAAGGAAAACAATTTTATAGCCTTCATAAATTGTGAGACAGAGAGAAAATATGGCTTAACACCAAAGCAACACCTGAAAAATTTTCCTCTGTACATAATTTCAATACCATTATCTCTTATTTTGCTAATCATATTACGATTCCAAATTTTAAAAGAAAAAATTAAAAACCAATGAAAAAACTAACCATATTAAGCGGTGCCGGAATCAGCGCCGAAAGCGGAATAAAAACCTTCAGAGACGGAGATGGTCTTTGGGAAAATCACAGCATCACGGATGTAGCGAGTCCGGAAGGCTGGAGAAAAGACAGAGAACTGGTTCTTGAATTTTACAACCAGAGACGTCGCCAGCTTCATGAAGTAGAACCGAATGATGCGCATAAGCTCATTGCCGATTTAGAAAAATATTTCGAAGTTCAAATCATCACTCAAAACATCGATGATTTACACGAAAGAGCTGGTTCGGAAAATATCATTCACCTTCACGGCGAATTGTTTAAATCTTGTTCGTGCAATAATAAAAGCTTGATTTACGAACAAAAAGACGACATCAAAATCGGAGATAAAGCAGAAGACGGAGCACAATTGAGACCTTTCATCGTTTGGTTCGGGGAAGATGTTCCTTTGATGAAAGAAGCGACAGAAAAAGCAAGAGAGGCAGATATTTTTTTGGTCATCGGAACTTCTTTACAGGTCTATCCTGCTGCAGGACTGCTACACGACATCAAAGATGACTGTTTGCTGATTGTAATCAATCCCAACGAAACAGGTTTCGGGTACGGACAAAGGGCGGTTGTCATGAAAGAGACCGCAACGAAAGGAATGAAATTATTGTTTGATAAGCTTGTAAATCTAGCCTAATGGAAAATAGTGTAAAAGCCGGAATTTTTGGAGTTTGTATTGGCGATGCTTTGGGCGTTCCGGTGGAATTTAAGAAGAGAGAAGATCTGAAAAAATCCCCTGTTACCGGATATTTGGAATATATGTCATGGAATCAGCCCAAAGGAACTTGGAGCGACGACAGTTCTTTAACTCTTTGTCTTGCAGAAGTATTGGCAAAAGGCTACGACTTAGAAAAAATTGGAGAAAGCTTTGTAAAATGGAATAAATACGGACATTGGACAGCTCACGGAAGACTTTTCGATATTGGCGGAACAACAAGGCATTCCATTGCAAGATTGATTAAGGGAGAAAGTGCAAAATTTTCAGGAAATATTTTTGAAGAAGATAATGGCAATGGTTCTTTGATGAGAATCCTTCCCTTGGCTTTTTATCTTAAAGATGAAGAAAATATTGAAAAATTATATCAAATCGTAAAAGAAGTTTCGTCAATTACTCATGGACATTTTCGTTCTGTTTTTGCATGTTTTATCTATGTGATTTTTGCCATTGAATTAATTAAACAAAGAGATAAAAAAGAAGCATATCATCATGTTCAAAAGTTTGTTTTGGAATATGCAGAATTTCAAGGATTTAACTTAAATGAGATTAAACTGTTTGAAAGAATTTTAATGAATGATATTTCAAAATACTCTGTAGATGAAATTAGAAGTAGCGGCTACGTTCTTCACAGTTTAGAAGCTTCATTATGGTGTTTCCTAAATTCCGAAAGTTATTCCGAAGCCGTTTTGAAAGCCGTCAATTTAGGAGAAGATACCGATACAACCGGAGCCATTACAGGCGGAATTGCAGGAATTTATTATGGTTTTGAAAATATTCCTGAAGAATGGATTGCTGAATTAGTGAGGAAGGAGGATATTGAAAACTTATGTAATAAATTAGAGAAAAAAATAATGAAATAAAGCACAAACCATGAACGAACAACATAAGAAAAAATTAAGCAAATTCCTGAGCTATGTTCTCAGGCATCATCCCGAACTCATCAATTTGAATTTGGATGAAAATGGATGGGCAGATGTTGATGAATTAATCACAAAATCAAAAAGAGATTCTTATGAAGGCTTTACCTTTGAAGAATTAGATGAAATCGTACAAACTAACGAAAAAAAGCGTTTTGCTTTTAATGAAGATAAAACAAGAATCAGAGCCAGTCAAGGACATTCAGTTGAGATTAATCTGGCTTTAATTCCACAACAACCACCTGAATTTTTGTATCACGGAACAGCTCAAAGTAATATCGTATCCATTTTAGAAAAAGGTATTGAAAAAAGAAGCCGACAACATGTTCATTTAAGTCAAGATAAAGAAACCGCTACCAGAGTAGGAATGCGCCACGGAAAACCGGTTATTCTAACGATCAGAACACAAAAAATGTTTGAAGAGGGAATTGAATTTTATCTTTCGGAAAACGAGGTTTGGCTGACGGATTTTGTGAAGTCGAAATATATCACTCATGAGTAATTGTTTTTCAATCTATTGGTATTGAAATATTTAATTAAAATAAATCTAGTCTTTTTCCTTCCGTGATTCAGGTGTTTTTCCTGTAAGTTTTATGTTTTTATAGAGCGAAATTTGTTCTGTTAAACCATTAAAAACCAAAAATCATGACAACTAAAAAACATTTTTTCGTTTCATTAGAAGGAGTAGATCTTAGCGACGAACAATTAAAAAACATCGACAAAAGAATTCAGAATGTAGTACTTTCTGAGCTTTCAAAAGTCGATAACACGCAGTCTTTCTCTGCTCAACGAGATTTCAGAGCCATTATAAAGCCTCTTCGCATCAAAGACTGGTTTCCGTGGGGAATTGTCATCCTCAAACCGCAGATTGACATTCAGTCTCAGTTAAAAGATATTCAGTCTCAAATCAAAGCTTATGGAGGCTAAAAACAGCTCATCAAAAAAGATGTGTCCCAGTTACTTAGGAAAAACCGGGGCGCAGCTTTTTGGAGTATTGGGAAAAGACGGGAAAGTGAATTTTATCACGCCACTTACCGTCACAGAAGAGTTTCTTGAGCTCAATAAAAAGAAAAGCAATCTCGAGCAGCGATTCCGTTTTACAGGAAAATGCGCAGAAAAAGGGTGTTCACAATGGAATAAAGAAGAGTCGAAATGTTCGCTCTCACAAAAAGTTCAAACACTTGAAAAAGACAGAGTACAGGAATTATCATTCTGCCCGATTCGTTCCCAATGCCGTTGGTTTTTTCAGGATAGAGAAAATGCCTGTTTTTCCTGCAACGAAGTAACCCGGAATATGGAAGAGTTACTTTTGAGTATTTAATTCTTGAGAATTTCAATTTAATTAATGATCTCAAAATAAAAATACGCTCCAATTAGAAGCGTATTTTTCTATCTTTTAGGTAACCCTTTTTTCAAAGCATAATTGGCTCTTTCAACGGCTTTTTTCTCTTTCCAGTCCATGTAGCGTTTTTTGTAACGACCTTTCATGAAATTATCAAAATTTCTCTGAACGGTCAGATTCCACAAAGAATTGGCTTTCACCGCCCATGATTTGTCCCATGCACGAAGCGAAATAGAGAAACTTCCATCCAGATATTTCATCCAGTGCCACCATCCTGTTGGCATAAACAAAGTGTCGCCGTGTTCTAGAAAACACTCAATTCCTTCTACACCGTCCAATGCCGGAAATTTTTCAAAATCAGGATTAGAAATGTCATAATCCTCCAATGCATACGTAGTATAAGGAAGTTTATACAACCTGTCTTTCCATTTGTATTCGAAAAGCAAAACATGTTTTCTTCCGTTAAAATGGGTGTGGAAAATATGAGCTAAATCGATATCGAAATGTAAAAAAGTTACAGAACCTTGACCTCCAAAAAACATTCCCGGATATTTATCCAAAAAACCACCCATCAGTTCTTTCGGTGGGATATACTCATCAAGTAATTTTGAAGCGTGTTTGATTGGGTCGAAAAAGAAAATTCGAAGATCAGTAGGTTCTCTTTGGATGAGATCTATATAATCTGCAAATTTCATTTCGGTAGTCGGTGTATTGATGGGAGCCGAAGGATCAGCCTTTGCGCTGTCATAAAGAGGAACGATAATGTCTCCTACCACTTCTTTCACATAATCCATCGTCCATTTTTGATAGGCTGGCCATTTTTTGGCCATATTTTTTATCACTACCGGTTTTCTTGGGATCAGGTATTTCTCGCGGAACTCTTCTTGAGTAATATCATCAACAATATCTATAGGTTTTAGAATAACCCCCATTTTTATAAATTTTATGTTACAAAATTATTAAATAAACTTATACGAAAATTGAAATATTGTTCTTTTTAATCTATGACCTTTATCATTTTTTATTTAGATTGAGTATAAATTATTGTTCTAAATTATTTAAATTTATAGATGTATTTAATTACGAGGGAATTATTGCTAATTATATATTTTTATGTGTATAATTGTATGAAATTATAATCAATTTTTAAAAATTAGCGTGAATGATTAAAATTTGTTTTTCGAATATATAGGGTAAATGTGTATGTTTGTTGGACATTAAATTTTAAAATCAAAAAAATGAAAAAAGCTATTTTTATTTTGGTATGTTTTATTACATTATCATCTTTTACTTCTAAAGAAATTCAAACAAAAGAACTGCCATCAAACAGTCATTTTACATTTGGAAAGGTGTCAAAACAAAAAGTACAACTTAAAAAAGAAATGAAATACATTGAATTTACTACTTCATGTGGCATTCCTTGTTGGGCAGAATATGATACTGATTATTACAATGAAAACGATGTAATAGATATTATGCTTTATGTAGATGAATATTTTTGCGGAGAGTAGATAAATTAAACAATCATTCATACACAAAAAAACCTTGTATTTATTACAAGGTTTTTTTTGTGTATGGTAATCGGTTATACTAAAAGAGATAAATTTTTTCAAATATTAAAAAAAAGAGCTTCAAAATACAATTTATCACTATTTTTGTAGTCATAAAAATCAATTTAACCTTTGTTCAAAAATTAGATCTCTATAATGTGTAACAAAAAACAAGAACAAATAACTAATTACTCAAATAATAAATTATGAACAGAAAAATTTCCTTATTTCTCATGGTATTTTTCTCAGTCATTGCTTTCGCACAGAAAACAGTTTCCGGGAAGATCACAGATGAAGACGGTGTGGCCATCCCAAGTGCCAGTGTAACGGTAGAAGAGCCCGGCAAAGATGCCATCCTTGCATACGGAATTACCAATTCTAAAGGAGAATATAAGGTGACATTCACTTCTGCAGAATCTAATGTAGACCTGAAGGTTAAAGCTTTTAACCAAAAACCTCTAACAAAACAAATCTCAAACAGCGATCAGACATTAACGTTCAAAATGCAGTCTGAGGCAACAGAAATCAAAGAAGTTCAGCTGAAAACCAAAATGATTACCTCAAGAGGTGATACTATTGCTTATGATCTGAAAGCATTTGACAGCAAAAACGACCGTACTTTGGCTGACGTAATGAAGAAAATTCCGGGAATTGAAGTGAACGCAGACGGTTCTATTCTTTATCAGGGAAATGCCATCAACAAATTCTACGTCAACGGAAAAGATTTAATGGAAGGCGGTTACGGAACGATTAACAATTCGCTTCCAAAAGATGCTGTACAAAAAGTTGAGGTTCTTGAAAATCACCAACCCGTAAAAATGCTTCAGGGGAAAATTCCTTCTGACGCAGCAGCGATCAACATTAAGCTTAAAAACTCAGTAACGATGACCGGTCGAGGTGAAGTTGCAAGCGGTTTTGGAGACCCTTGGCTTTGGAATGTGAAACTAACACCTATGTTTTTTGGTCAGAAAAGCCAATGGGTAGTTAACTATAAGACAAACAATGTTGGTGAACAGGTAGAAAACGAAGGAAATATATTGGGAAGTTATAATCAATGGGAAGGCAGAAGAGGAAATGCTTCGCAGAATAATTGGCTAAGTGTAGAAAATGCAAGTGTACCTAATCTTCCGGTAAGAAGGTATTTATTTAATAATGTTCATTACTTATCAGCAAATTATTTAACAAATATTGATAAGAAAAAAGAATGGGAATTGAAGGTTAACGCCAACTATACCAACAATGCCGTAGAAAGAGAATCCACTACAAATGTAAATGACTTTCAGCAAAACACATCTTATGGATACAGTTTCTTAAACAACTTTTATACAGACAAATTAAAAGGAGAATTAATTTTCACTAAAAATGCTAAAAAAGGTTTTTTCAAAAACGTAACTACTTTCTCACAATTCTGGAATGCAGATCGATCTAATGCAAATAGATATGATAATATTGCAGGTAACAGATTTGGAAGCGAGGCAGTGCAATCACCTACATCATCTTTTCAGAACTCATTGAGTACGATTATTCCATGGAAAGAGAAAATGGTTAATTTAAAATCTTATATTAACTATCAGGATGATTCTCAAACATTGCAGATTACTCCGGCAAATTATCTTCAAATACCTTTCAGAGCAACTCCTACAGGTCCACTTACGACGATTCCTTTTGCTCCTGGAAGTATGGCATTGCAAAATTACAGAATGAAAACTTTAGACACTTCACATTCTGCAAACATTAGCTTCACTACAAAAGGATGGACTTTTACACCGGAAGTTGGTGTAGATTTTTCAACTGACAACCTGACAACAAACTTTGATGGTGCTACTACAGGATCAACTCCTGATTTTGGAAGTTCGCTTTATGAAAACAGCTTAAAGTTCACAGAATTTAAGCCTTTTGCTTCAGTTGGTATTAACTATAAATCTGATGCATGGAGCATATTTTCTAGTCTACCCGTAAATTTTAATAATATAAAAGCTGAAGATCCTTCTAGAAGTGTTAATAAAACTTTGAGTAGAACTACTTTCACACCCAATCTATTTGCTCAATATTCTTTTGCATCTTTCTTTAAAGCAAGTGTAAACGGAAATATCAGCAACAACTTTGGAGACATTCAAACTGCTTATGCAGGGTATATTCTTACAAGTCCTGGTGGATTTAACGTAATGAATGCTCAAAATCCAATTCCTCAAACAACTACAAAAAGCTTAGGGGGAAGATTAGAGTATAGAAATCCACTAAATAACTTATTCTTTAACGCCGGTTACAGAATAAGTGACGCTAAAAATAACTTATTGGCTTCAAGTTCAGTAAATGCTTCAGGATTTAGTGTTATTGAATATATTGAGAGAGAAAACAAAAGAGAAACGAATACTTTATACGGGGAAGTTGGAAAATATTTTCCAAAATTCAAAACAAATGCATCCGTTACGTTTAATCAAGGGACAACAATATCTCAGTCTATAAGAAATAATGATCTTTTAGATAATAAGAATTTATCAAATGCTTTAGGATTCAAATTCAACAATACCTATTTCTCTTGGATGAGCGTTGATTTCAATTTCTCTAAAACTTGGAGCAACAGAACCAATGGAATCTTACAGGGAGATTTAGGTAAAGCGGAAGGTTATACGCACAACTTAAATGTATTCCTTTATCCATTAGAAAACCATACATTAGGATTCTATTGGGATCAAATCAATTCAAGTCAGGCAAATGAAGAATATAAAAACGGATTCTTTGATTTGTCTTACCAATACAGCTGGGCAAGCAAAAAAGTTGATTTTGAATTGAAATGGATGAATATTGCAAACAGAAAAGTATTTGAAAGAATAGACGTTGGCGATGCTTCAATAAGCCAGACGACAATGTTATTAAGACCAAGCCAAGTGATGCTGGCAGTAAAATTCAACTTCAAATAAAAACAAAAAAACCAATCTCACTGAGGTTGGTTTTTTGTTTAAATCTAAAAGTCCTGCAAATCCGCAGTAGGGCCATAACTTCCGGGCAGCTGAATATCATTTAATCGGTAATAAACTCCCAGCTGTGCACGGTGATGGGTAATTTGACTCAAACTGTGACGGATGGCACCGTATTTTGTCCATGAAGATAGAGTATGTCCGTCATTTTTTAATGACCAGTTTGGTTCAAGATCTTCTTCTTTTGCTTTTTCTAAAGCTTCTTCGCTAGATTTGTAATTGTCTTCCAAAACTTTAAGCAAATCTTCCTTTGTGGTAAGCAGTTTTGGCTGCATTCCGCCTTGTGCAAGATCTATTTCAGAACTGTTCAGCATAAAACCTGCCCAACCAAAAATTTCCCCAATATGGGTCGCAAGATGTGCCATTTTCATGCTTTTAGGATGCGGACTGTACTCATTTTTGTCTTCTGGATAGATTTCAAAAAACTTCTTTGTCGTCTGATACTCGGTTTCGAGTTCATCTCTGAATTGTTTTAATGGGTCCATACAATATTTGTTTTTAGGTACTTAAAGATAAAAATTTTAGATAAAATAATATCGAAAGAAATTTTAATTAAAAAAATCTGTAACAAAATTGTACAACAGCTAACTAATTATGTAAACGTTATTAAAATGAAAAATTTATTTTCAATACTATTTATCGCAATTTTCACAATTGCTAACGCACAAGAAGCCAAAGAAAGCTCAAACCGTTTCTTTTATGAGCTTACTTTCAAACCAAAAAAAGATTCTGCCAAGCTTGATAAAGTAATTACTGTGTTGGATATTACAGACAAAAACAGATCTGTTTATCAGGATTACACAGTGATTTCTCAAGATTCTATCACAAAAGTAGAAATTGAAACAATGCAAAAAGCAGGGGTATACAAAGACCTTTCAAAATCTCTTAAAACACCGAAGTTTTCAGCAAGAATTCATAAATTCTATCCAAGCATGAAAGTTGAATATGTAGATAAAGTAGCCAACGGAATGACTCCGGTAAACATCGCTTACACTGAAGATTTGAAATTTAACTGGAAAATATTAAATGATAAACAGAAAATTGGTGAATACAATACCCAAAAAGCAACCACAGAATATGGTGGAAGAACTTGGACAGCTTGGTTTTCTTCAGACATTCCCTTTCAGGATGGACCTTATAAGTTCAGTGGACTTCCTGGTTTGATTGTAAAAATTGAAGATGCCGACAAAAATTACTCTTGGGTACTACAGGGAAATAAAAAATAAAAGAATACAACGAGTTTTCTTACATAGAAGGGTTAATGCAGGCGACAGGTGGAAAACCAAAGGAACTTACAAGAGAAAAGTTTGACAAAACATTTAACGATTTCAAAAAAGATCCTTTTTCTTCGGTAAGACCAATGATGACACAGGAAATATTATCGAGACCAGTTCCCGGCACAGACGGAACAGTAGGAGATATGATGAAAAAGCAGGAGAAAATGTATAAAGATTTTTATAATGCAAATGATAACCCTATTGAAAAGTCTCAAGACAAAAAATAACATTCATATTTAACTCAACTATATTGAAATAAACCCAAATGCAGAAATGTGTTTGGGTTTATTGTTTTAATAATTTTCTACAAATCTTTAAAAGAGCGTTATTTAGATTAAATTTAAATAGAGTATATTTGCACTTACAAAAATATAGGTATTGAAAGATAACTATTTACAAACATTAAGCAACTTTCCTAAGAACAAACTTGGGAAAATTTTGGGCTATGACAATGATCATTTGAAGATGCCCAACAAAATTATAGAAATGGGGCTTTTGCCTGAAACTGTTTTCAGAATTCTGTACCAGGCACCTTTCAACGGTCCTCTTTACGTGGAGTTTGGCGAAGAAAAAAGCCGGATTGCACTGCGTAGAGAAGAAGGCGAGTTTATCATTGTAGAAGATTGGAATTAATGCAGCAACAAAACAAAAAACAGATACTTTTAGTCGGAAACCCAAACGTAGGAAAATCAACCGTTTTTAATGCGCTTTGCAACAAAAAACAGAAGACAGGAAACTATGCAGGGGTGACAGTTTCTAGCCATTCCGGGAATTATACGTATAAAAATGAAGAGGTTGAGGTTGTAGACCTTCCGGGGTCATACAGCATTTATCCAAGTTCTGAGGATGAGGCGATTTTTTCTAAATTTCTTTTGGAAGGTCAGAAAGATTTTGCTGGGGTTGTCTATATTCTGGAAGCTTTAAGTTTAAAAAGAGGATTGCTTTTGTTTCAGCAAATTCAGGATTTGGGCGTTCCGATGATTTTGGTCGTTAACCAAGTGGATCAGGCAGAAAGAAGAGGAATTAATATCGATATCGAAAAGTTTTCTCAGGCTTTGAATATCAAAATTATTCAGACCAACGCCAAAGAACAGTTAGGAATTGAAGCCATTCAGGAAGCTGTTTTAAACAATGATTTTGCTAAAATAGAAAATCCTTCATTTGAAATCCCTGCAGAGCATAAAGATTTTTTAAATAAAATTTCTTTGCACAATCATTTTGAAAACGATTATAAAGCCTGGATGAGCATTTCTGTTGGTGCAGATATAAATAAATTAGATTCTGCGACAGATTTAATTACGGATTCTGAAGCTAAAAGTTTAGTTCCGAAGAGATTGCAGGTTCAGGAAGTGGTAAGGAGATATCAAAATATTGATAAAATTTTATCAAATGTTATTTCTAAAAAACCTCAGTTCAAAGAACTTTTAACCGAAAAATTAGATAAAGTTCTCGTTCATCCGATTTTAGGATATGTTGTTTTTATTGGAATTTTGCTGGTTATTTTCAACAGCGTTTTCTTTCTCGCAGAATATCCGATGAACTGGATCGATGAGTTTTTTGCATGGCTTTCTGCATTTAGTAAAGAACATTTACCTGAAGGTCCGATCAATTCACTGATTTCAGATGGAATAGTCCCAGGATTGGGTGGAATCATCATTTTCGCACCACAAATCGGGATTTTATTATACTTCCTTTATCTTTTGGAAGATTCAGGATATATGGCAAGAGTGATTTTCCTAATGGATAGATTCTTACGACCGTTCGGATTAAATGGAAAAAGCATCGTTCCATTGGTTTCAGGAACGGCTTGTGCAATTCCTGCCGTTATTTCAACAAGAAATATTGAAAATTTCAGAGAGAGATTGCTGACGATTTTGGTAACACCGTTTATGACTTGTTCGGCACGACTTCCGGTATATAGTATTATTATTGGGTTGATTATTTCAGATAAAACGATTTTCGGAATTCAATATAGAGCTTTGGTACTTTTAGGAATGTATTTGTTGGGATTTTTTGTAGCGCTTCTTTCGGCAGCGATTTTAAAAGGTTTCATTAAAAATAAAGGAAAAACCTACTTGGTAATGGATTTACCAACCTACAAAAAACCGCTTTTCGGATATGACCTGAAAATGGTTTTGGGTAAAGTGTGGGACTTCATTACCGGAGCGGGGAAAATTATATTCATCGTGAGTATCATCATTTGGTGCTTAAGTTATTTCGGACCAAAACAAAACGACGATCAGATTGTTGCCACGGATGTTGAGCTTGATCATTCTTATTTGGCTAAAATGGGTAAAGCTATTGAACCTGCCATTGCTCCTTTAGGATACGATTGGAAAATGGGAGTCGGAATTCTGACGAGTTTCGTGGCAAGAGAAGTTTTTGTGGGAACGATGTCTACTTTATACAGTTTGGATGACGATGCTCCCGAAGGTAAAGTAATCGATAAAATGCGAATGGATGTAAAACCCAATGGCGAAAAAGTTTTCAGTTTTGCAACAGGTATTTCGGTTTTATTGTTCTATGCATTTGCAATGCAGTGTGTTTCTACCATTGCAGTAGTTTATAGAGAAACCAAAAGCTGGAAATGGACAGGCTTTCAGGTGGTAATGATGACCGGTTTGGCATATTTTGTGTCACTAATAGCTTATCAAATCTTAAAATAAATGGATTTTTCTTTAATTTTTCAATATATTATCATCGCTCTTGTGGTGCTTTTTGCTTGTTATTCTCTATTCAGATATATCAGGAAAAACTTTGCACCCAAGAAATTTGATTCTAAAAGATCAGGTTGCGATAAGGATTGTGGGTGTTCTTAGCGCTTTGACAGTTAAAAGATGATTCTATAGAGAAGAACAACTTACTAACGTTAAGCATATTTCATTATTCAATCTTTGTTTTATTCGTATTTTTGCAAAAACATTTTTAATAGTATGTCATTAATAAAAAGTATCTCTGGAATCAGAGGAACGATTGGTGGAAAAGTAAATGATAACTTGACGCCACTTGATGTCGTGAAATTTGCATCTGCATTCGGAACCTGGCTTCAGAACAATAAAAATAAAAAAGATTTAACCTTAGTGATTGGCCGTGATGCCAGAATTTCTGGTTCAATGGTTAATTCTTTAGTAACTGCAACTTTGCAGGGATTGGGAATTAATGTCGTTGATCTTGGACTTTCTACAACTCCAACGGTTGAGATTATGGTTCCTGAATTGAATGCTGACGGTGGAATTATTTTAACGGCTTCTCACAATCCAAAACAATGGAATGCACTGAAATTATTAAATGAAAAAGGAGAATTTATCAACGGCGAAAATGGTGCGGAAGTTTTAGCGTTGGCAGAAAATGAAGATTTCAATTATGCTGAGGTTGACGACTTAGGAAAATACGAAACAAGAGATGATGCTTTTGATATTCATATTCAGCAGATTCTTGATTTGCAGATGGTGGATGTAGAAGCCATTAAAGCTAAAAAATATAAAATCGTTTTAGATGCTGTAAATTCTACAGGCGGAATTGCAATTCCTATGCTTTTAGATAAATTGGGTTGTGAAACGGTAAAATTATACTGCGAACCCAACGGACAGTTTCCGCACAATCCTGAACCTTTGAAAGAGCATTTAGGAGACATTTGCGAATTGGTGATTAAAGAAAAAGCTGATTTTGGTGTTGTAGTAGATCCAGATGTTGACAGATTGGCTTTGGTAGACGAAAACGGAGAAATGTTCGGTGAAGAATATACATTAGTAGCCGTTGCTGATTATTTGTTGAAAAATAAAAACGGAGTTGCCATTTCAAATCTTTCGTCAAGTCGTGCATTGAGAGATGTTGCCAGAACGCACAACTCAGAATACTTTGCAAGCGCAGTGGGAGAAGTGAATGTGGTGAATTTAATGAAAGAAAAAAATGCCGTGATCGGTGGCGAAGGAAACGGTGGAATTATCTATCCTGAGCTTCATTACGGAAGAGATTCTTTGGTGGGTGTTGCTTTGTTTTTGACGCATTTAGCTAAAGAAAACAAAACGGTTTCCGAATTGAGAGCCGGCTACCCAAGTTATTTCATGGGGAAAAAGAAAATTGAATTAACTCCGGATATTAATGTTGATGATCTTTTAACTAAAATGGAAAAAGAATATCAAAATGAAGAGGTTTCTACGGTAGACGGAGTAAAAATCGATTTTGAAAACAGTTGGGTTCACTTGAGAAAATCAAATACAGAACCGATTATCAGAATTTATACAGAGGCTTTCTCACAGGAAGAAGCCGACAAATTAGGCGATGATATGATAGCTAAAATCAGAAGTTTGATTTAATTCAGAATTTTTGTATATTTAGTATAGAAAAATAGCACAATGACAATTACCATTAATCCTAAAAACAAAAAAGAACTTGCCAAAATAAAAGCGATTTTAAGGGCAGTTGAAATTGATTTTGTAGAAGAAATTCCAGATGAAGATTGGTATGATGAACTTTCAGATGCTGAAAAGAAATCAATAGAATTGGGATTAGAAGATATTGAAGAAGGTAGAGTAGTTGCCCATTCGGAAGTAAAAAAGCTTTATGAAAAGTGGTTATGAAATCGTTTGGTCTGATCAATCACTAAAAGAGTTAGAAGAAACAATTGAATATCTAGAGCAGAATTTTACAAATAAGGAATTGAGAAGGTTGTCGGTTGAGATTGAAAGAAATTTAGATATAATTTCAGAAAATCCTCTGATTTTTTCAAGAACAGAAAAATTAGATATTCGTAAAGTGGTTATAGCAAAGTTTAATACTTTATACTATAAAATAGAAAATGAAAAGATTGAAATTATTTCATTTTTTTCAAATCGACAAAATCCTAGCAATAGGAAAATTTAATTAAAAAAAGTTTTTTCGAAGTTTACAAAGAAATTTTGAACTTTGAAAATAACGCTGAGATACTATATTGGAAGAATATTTTGGAAATGAACTTGTAAAAAAGTTCGAGGAAATGATGGAAAATAATGATGAATTCTACTTCGATACAGAAGAATTAGATGATATTATTGTTTATTATCTGGAGTTGGGAGATTTTAATTATGCCGATATGGCAGTAACTTACGGTCTCAAACTTCATCCCAATTCTTTGGATATCAAGATCAAAAAACTTGAAGTGCTCTTAGAATGGGAAGATTATAATACGGCGAAGGAAATGATCGACGAGTTAAAAGGTTCTTCTATGGAGAATACAGACTTTTTGGTATGCTACGCAAAGTATTATTCGAATTTAGGAAACCCTAGAAAATCTATTGAAATCTGTAAAAAAGCTTTAGAATTAAATGAAGAAGAAAACTTCCTGAATAATTTTATTGCAGATGAATATGTGAATTTAGGAGATCCTTTTAACGCTCTTAAACATTATCAGCAGGCATTGAAAGACGACCCTACGGATGAATATTCGTTGGAAAACGCAATGATCTGCTTCAGTGATCTTAATAAGAGCGAGGAAGCTATTGCTTTCCTGAATGACTATCTTGATAATTTTGCCTACTCAGAAGTAGCGTGGAGCGAGTACGGACAGTACTATTTCAACAGAAAAAATTACGAAGAAGCCATCAAAGGTTTCGACTATATGCTGGCAATCAACTCCAGCGCTGTTGGAGTTTACGCAAGTAAAGCAGCCTGTTATGAAGCTTTAAATCAACACAAAAAAGCCATTGAAGTATATGAAGAAATGCTTGAGCTGGAATACACAAAAGCTTTTACATTTTATAAAATCGGATTGTGTTACAAGGCTTTAAAACAGCCGACCATAGCTTTGAATTATTTCCAGAAATCATTGAGAGAAGATCCTCAGTTTTATATGGCAATGATGGAGCAGTCTTATCTTTACGAAGAGATGGGCGGAATGCCGGAAGCATTGCACTTTGCAAGAGAAGCGACTTTGCTGAATGACGGAAACCTTGAGTATCAGAAAAGACTCGCATTTTTATTTATCGATTCAGGAAAGTTTGAAGAAAGTCTTTCTTGTCTGAAAAAATTGGTAGATGCAGAACCGTCAAGATTTTACAATTGGTATGCCTACACTGAAGTTTTGATGTTGGTGGGTGAATATGACGAAGCGGTAACTGTTTTGATTTCAGCTTTGGAACATCACAACCGTGCAGAACTCTATTATCAGCTGAGTAATTGTTATTTTAATCTAAAAAATACAACCAAAGGCGCCGAAACTTTAGAAAAAGCATTAGAGCTTGATCCTTCATTGATTACAGATATGCAGAAAAAATATCCGTATATCAAAGATGAGGTGAAAAAGGCTAAAGCGAAAGTGAAGAAAAAGAGTGAATAGAAGAAATATAAGAGCTTAAAATAAGAGTTTTATTTTGGGCAGTAATTTGACTTTGGCATTCGTCGAAAGCGGTTTAATATTATTTTTTATGGCAGCTTTTCCGCCTTCCGTTCCCAATCTTTTTGTTTTTCTAGAAAAAAACAAAAAGGATTTCCACTCAAGTCGGGCTGCAAAGTAGTCATCAATAAACGTTTTAATCAATTCAAATAAAATAATCCTGCAGCAATGCGGGATTTATTTTTGAACAACAGTTATCAATCTAGCTAATGTAATCAAGAAACTTTGTGGTCTCTGCTAAGTGGAACGCCTTTGCGAACTTAAAAGCAGTTAATAGTTAAAAAAAATCTTAGCGAACTTTGCGTTTAAAACAATGCATTTAATCATCTAAATAAATAATCCAGCATTTATTTTTGAACAACAGTTTTAGCCCTTAAAAAGATTAAACCTGCAATAATGACACTTGCTCCCGCAAATTGTAAAATCGTCAGTTTTTCGCCATCCAAAATCCCCCAAATGATTGCAACAATCGGCATCAGCAAAGTAACCGTCGATGCAAAAAGCGGAGTGGAAACTTTTAATAAACGATAATTCATCATCATGGCCAGTCCGGTTCCGAAAACGGAAAGTAAACTCACAAACATCAACCCCATCATATTTTCTTTTGAAAAAGTAAATGTTGAGACAAAACCTGTTGATATTAAGGCAATAAGTGATGGCAAGAATAAAATAAAAGAGAATACAAATGCAGACAAAACCGTCGATGAAACTTCCATCAGCTTAGATTTTACAGTCGTTGTGCTGATTGCATAACATAGTGTTGCCAAAAGTAAAAGCAGAATAGGGAATATTTTAAATGTAGAATCATCTCCGCCCCCGAAAGCAAGCAGACAAACTCCGGTGAAACTGATGAAAATTCCGGTCATCTGTCTTTTGGTTGTTTCAAATTTCCAGAATAATGTTCCTACAATAATGACAAAAATAGGCATCATCGAATTGATAATTCCAGCAATACTGCTGCTGATCTCAGTTTCAGCAATAGGAAATAAGAACATCGGGATAAAATTTCCTGTAAATGCCGCTAAAATCAGCCATTTCAAATGTTTTTTTGGGAATAGTTTATATTTTGATATGGCGATCGGCATCAGAATGATTCCGGCTATTAAAACTCTCAACGCTCCGACCTGATAAGGCGTAAAATGGTCTAAAGATTTTTTAATTAAAATAAATGATGAGCCCCAAATGATAGTGAGGGTAATCAGAAGAATCCATTTTTCTTTATCTGCGTTCATTGTTTTCGTGTAATGTTTTTAGAAATTCTTTTTTAGAAATCATGGTTGCGCCTAAACTTTCAAGATGCTCTGTGTGAGATTGACAGTCGATTAAAGCGAGATCATTTTTATGAGCTTCTACGAAATGAATAAATCCGGCTTTTGAAGCATTGCTTACTTTGGCAAACATACTTTCTCCGCAGAATACTTTTCCGACCTGCAAACCATAAAATCCACCGACCAATTGGTCATTTTGCCAAACTTCAATGCTTCTTGCAAAACCATACTCATGAAGTTTCATAAAAGATTCCATCAGCTCATCCGAAAGCCAAGTTCCGTCTTGTCCTTTTCGACTGACCTGCTGACAGTTTTTGATTACCTCTCTGAAATTCTGATTTTCTGTAAATGTGAATAAGTTATTCCTCAAAATTTTCCTCATCGATTTCGAAACCTTCAGTTCATTCGGAAATAAAACAAATCTCGGATCGGGACACCACCATAGAATTTCTTCATCAGGATTAAACCACGGGAAGATACCATTCTGATACGCAAACCAAATTCTTTCCATAGACAAGTCGCCCCCGAAAGCAATAATGCCCTCGTGACCGTCATAAATCTGCGGGTTGGGAAACGAAATTTCTTTTGGGTCTAATCGAATCATAGGTGAAAAAAATCCCACTTAAAAAGCGGGATTGTATTTGATAGTATGCTTTAATTAAAAAGGTAAATCGTCATCGTCGTCTCCGGCAAAAGGATTTTCGTTAGAAACTGGCGAAGCAGATTGTTGAGAAGATGCTTGGGTTGGCTCAGAACCTGTACCGCCATCCATCACTTTTTCTACTCTCCATCCTGTAATCGAGTTGAAGTATTTAGTTTCTCCTTGTGGCGAAACCCATTCTCTACCTCTGATGTTGATTCCTACCTTCACATTTTCTCCTTCTTTCAAAACATCCAATAAATTTATCTTATCTTGTAAAAACTCGATGTTTATTGGCTGTGGGTATTGTTCTTGTGTAAGAATAACCATTTCTCTCTTTTGGAAACCACTCGCAAATGTTTGAACATCAGTGATTTTCTTTACCGTTCCTTGTAATTCCATATCGTAAATATTAACTTTGTAAAAGTAGTAAATTGAAATGTAATAAAACAACACGGAAAGAAACTTTGTAAAAAAAATAAAATTTTTTGTGAAAACTCTTGCAAATAAAAATTATTGCCCTATATTTGCACTCACAAAAACGAAAGAAGATCTTTAAAATAACTCAATAATAATGCGGATGTGGTGTAATTGGTAGCCACGCCAGACTTAGGATCTGGTGCCGTGAGGCGTGGGGGTTCGAGTCCCTTCATCCGCACTACAAATTGCGAAAATAGCTCAGCTGGTAGAGCACAACCTTGCCAAGGTTGGGGTCGCGGGTTCGAGTCCCGTTTTTCGCTCTCATCACGCCCTGGTGGTGGAATTGGTAGACACGCAGGACTTAAAATCCTGTATCTTCGGATGTACGGGTTCAAGTCCCGTCTGGGGTACACAAAAAGACTGTTAATCATTGATTAGCAGTCTTTTTTGTTTTAATCAGTCACATAACAGTAACAAAAAACTTTTTCTTGTGAAAACAATTCAGTTTGATATAACTAGTAGTACTAAGTTTGATAACATTATTTCTTTGCTTGATTACAGTTTGGTCAAAAAAAAAATCATCTTGAATTACAAGTGTGAATTTATAAATGGTGAAGTTTTTGCACTAATCAATTCATATATTAACTATTTAAAGTCTAAGAATATTGAATTTGAATTTGAGAATTCAATGGAATGTGAGGCAAGTGATTATCTAGCAAGAATTAATTTTTTTAAGAATATTGGAGTAGATTATGATGAAAAGTTTACAAAAACTAACACCTCTAACCTTATAGAGATTACTGAATTTACTTCTTCTAACATGTATGATGTCACAACAAAAGTTAAGCAAAATTTGAAGTTAGACAATAGAATCTTAACATGTATTGATTATTGTTTGGGAGAGATTTTAGGCAATGTTGATATGCATTCAAATTCAAAAGCTGGTGGCGTTATTTTTGCACGAACTTTTAAAAAAAAGAAGTATATTAAGCTAATTATAATAGATAATGGAGATGGTTTTTTAAAATCATTTGAGAATGATAGTAGAGTTAAAGATTTATCAAAAGAGGAGATTTTAGAAAGGTCTTTACAAGAAGGATTTAAGAGTGCTAAGTCTGAGGGCAGAGGATATGGTTTGTTTCATGTTAAAGAATTTATTTCAAAATCTGATGGTATTTTTTATATAAATACTTGTGGGGCAGTCTTGTTTTCTAAGGGTGTTGAAGTTGTTGTTAAGCAATGTAATCATTATCGGTCTTTCTGATTTTTTACTTATTTCTTCAAAAAAAGATTTTGTGAATATTTTCAATGTTAAAAAAAGATTGATATTACTGCTCAAGTTACTACTACAAAGTTGTTTATATGAATTTGGAAGATAGTAACAATAAGCACGTTGAGGAGAATGTATATAGATAAATTCAACTTTTTTATTTTTTAAATTATTAACTTTCCTAAGGCTAAATATTTGATATTTATTTCTTTATTAATAATTTTAAAATTAATAAAATCAAGACTGTCTTGTATTTGCAATTTTTTCACAGTCTTTCTCTGGACGCCCCTGCTTTTCAGGAATTCCTGCAACATTTGGGCAAGCGTCATCTTTATTTAAAACACTATCGCCATCCGTATCTGGCGTTATTTTCTGATGGACCAACTACATCTACGCAAGCATCATCTTTTATCAATAACACCATCATCATCAGTATGTTCCATTAATCTTTGCAATACCCAATACTTTTGGACATTCATATAAGTAAAAACGATGACAAGTCTTTTTGCTAAATTCTTTTCTGCATTTTGCAAAAGCTTCTTTATTAGTAATCTCCTGCGAAGAACAAAACAGAAATGCGAAAAATAATATGAATGAAAATATGGTTTTCATGGTTTTTGATACTTAGTTTTTTCTAGATCTAAAGTGCCGCGTATTAGCGTTGGGCGGAATTTTTAGCACTGAAGTTTAATTGAAGAAAAGAAGTTAAATTTTGCACTTCCGTTGATACGAAGCGGTTCAGCCCGCCTATTGCTAATACAAAGCTGTATTTTTTTATTTATTGTTTAATGCATTCTTGTAGTCAAATTCGGATGATATTATCCATTTATCATTTTTAAATTGAAATATTTTGCGATACCACCAAATTCAAAATTATAGTAATAAAGAGTTCTAAGAACGTTGTTGTTTAATACCGCTTGTATATAGACTGTAGAATATACTCCATATCTTTTTTCATAATCATAATCAATAACTATATCTTTGCTAGTATTTTCCGTTGAAATATATTCAGTATTAATATCACTATTTCTTGATGTGTCTTTTATTTTTATTCTTCCAGTGGGAAAATTATTTATTATGTTTTGGGGAAAATAATTTAGATCAAAATTTCTCGGACTATTGTAAAACTGAACAGTTAATATTTTTATGTTTTTATTAATTTTTTTATAAACTGGGAAAAATTATTAGAATTCCAAATATTATTAATGATGTTGAATCTTAAAGCTAAATCATCTGTATAAACGAAAGAAATAGGAGAGAGCCTAAGACTAATATGCGTTGGGATTTCCGAACGCTTTGAGATTCAATTTGTATAAATTGGTTATGAGTGTGACCACGTTCATTTTTTAGTTCAAAATGTTCTAAGTATCTCGGTTTCAAAATTAGTAAGCCTGATAAAAAGTTTGAGTGCACGAGAATTATTTAAAGCACATCCAGAGATAAAAAGGATTTTATGGGGAGGCAATTTGTGGATAAGCGGGTACTATGCTAATACAGTTGGTCAATATGGAAATAAAGATGTTATTCGGAAATATATTGGAAACCAAGGGAAAGAGATAGAATATAAAAAAATCCACGGCGAACAACTCAAGCTATGGGATTAACCAATACCTCGAGGCTAGCCTCGGGGTATTTTATTGATATGAGATTTTGAGAATGTTAACTAAAAAAATATGATTTCAAAGTTTACATCTTAGAAATTTCAAAATACTACCGTTTTTCTAACAAATTTCTTTAATAATTAAAGATCTTATGCCTATAGTAATCGTAAATTCGAAAAATATCTTAAGATCATTTTTTGTTTGTGAAAAAAATGATCTATTACCAAAACCATAAATGAAACTAAAATCTAATATCTTTGATGTAGAGTGGTGTTGCAAACTGTTGATTTTAAAAACTTTTGACATTTTGGTTAGTCAAGTTTGTATGTTAGCAATAGAATGGAAATGATAGTTAATGAGCTCATTGGTGATTATATTAAATGAATTAAATTCTTTTTATCAAAATATTCAATAACTGCATTTGATTTAAAATTAATATTTAAATCTCTCAAAAACGGACCAACACAATAAATTTCATCAACATTCATAGACTCAATCTGTCCGATTAATTGATCTAACTGCAATGTCGTTGTTTCTCCGATTACAATATTCTCAATTATTGTCTGTTTTTTTGTAATAATATCAATATTTCTTACTGCACTTGCTATCGGAAACATAGGATCGTTTACTGTAATATTTTGTAGATAATCATTCGTTTCATCAGCGACATGGTTTCTGAACCCAGAATGAAGCGCTGCTCTGCACATTTCTTTAGGCATAATATTAATATCTGCAGGACCTTGTTTTCCTATAGTTTCTAGTACCCTTCTATGTCCGGATAACATCAACATTCTTCTCTTGCCAGAATCTATCGTACCAAAGTTCACGGCAATACCCATATCTTCAAATCGGGTAAAATATTCGTAATCTTCGTCTATATCAACATAAGTTAGAGCTACAGCTTCCGTATCACCTTCTGCTTCTTCTCTTAATTTTAATATATTAATAGAATCTTCAAACCCGATTGCCTGTGATAAACAAACGGCATTAAGGTCTCCTAAACTTATTCCGCCACTAATAACAGGAGATGCTTTTTCTAATGAACAGATGTGTTCTGCAATTCCCAACATTCCGGCAAATAAACAGAATTTAATGATCTGAAAGTGTGAAAAATCAGTGTTGTTTTCCTGATCTTTTAATAATATTTTTACAGGAATTCCTGTTAATAATGAGACTTCACCAATTCTTTTTCTTACAAAATCATTATAAGAGTATAATAATTTATAATCTTTCATGTCATGTGAAAGCACTGCAGGAGCAAAAAGTATAGCGTATCTTTTCATGGTCTTCAATGTTTAATAATTACTGCATATCATCATAACTTTTGAGTAAGGAAAAAATTATGCTACATATTTTTCCTGAAGAATTTTTAATGGAGTTCCGTTAAAGTAATTGGCATACTTTTCCTTAAAAATGTGGTAATTTTCTTCGTTACTATCATCATTAAGATAAACATTCAGAAAACCGGATATTGGTTCGTTGTTTATAAGTTCTTTTTGATTTTTATAGATACTGAAAAGGTTATTTAATGCAATATCAAAGTCTGAATTTAAAAACATATAATTGAATATAAATTCGTTCAGGAAAAACTGCTTAAAATCGATAAATACATCTTCACTGATAATATGGAATGAGTTTTGTAATGGTTTTAATTCTGTATTTCCGGTGAGTAAAAACCTTACTAATTCAAAAATTATGGTATTTGCTTCTTCTTTTTTATCCTGAAACATTAAGACCTTTAGTAGGTTTTGATAATGAGAAATACTGTCAAAAACTAAAATCGGAAACTTTTCGTTGAGGTTTTTATTAATTTCAAGAGTATGATGTATCCTTTCAAAAGCTTTATCATATTGATTAATTTTAAAAAATAATAAGATTTTGCTCTGTCGTAAGAATTAAAAATCAATTTCTTCAGTAAAACCTTGTCTTCCGGAATTTCGCACTGATAGCGTTCGCCAATTTCAAAGAAATATTCTGCTGCAGGAATATTGGTTCTTGCAAATTCTACGGCGTCGGTAAAATATTTAGCGATCATGTAAAGCGTTTGTCTATCCTCAACAGGTAAATGGTCACGCAAAGAATTCATGTAAAAAAGAACATATCCACTTCTCTCGATAAGAGAATTTTTATGCCATTGAAGGCGGTCCTTATGGTTAAGCATGTTTTGTATTGATTTTATATTTTAATAGAAGCATTAACTTGAAATTTTCAATAATAAGATCAAGGTTTTCTTTTGTGATCTTTCCCAACGTTTTGTATTGATGTAACGGTAAAAGGAAAGTAGTTCCAGAAGAAAATTTTTCAATTTTATCCTTGTAAAAGTCATAGTTTTTATAAGTTTCACTATCATCAATCGGGATAAAATCGATTTCGTCTTCTTGAATTAAAATTAATGAAGTATTGTAATCTTCTTCTAAAAAATCATACGTAATACCGTCATCAATAAGATTTAATAATTTTGAATTTTCTTTCTTTAAAAAATCATTCAATTTACTGTCATTGTGCGGTGAAGTCTGCTCCGAGTGAGATGAGCCGTTGTCATGATTAATTAATAATCTTCTTACGTCTAAAAGATAATGTTCTTCGTTTTCTTTCTCGGGAATTATGATTTCGTAATGCATTAACATCGAAAAAATATTGTCTGGAAGCTTATCAAATAGCTGTCTGTTCAGGATTTCGACTAATCCTGCATGAACTTTGATTCCCATTTTTTTTCTGCTGGAAAATAGAATTCTATATGCTTTTTTGTTGTCATCTTCTTCTTTGAAAATGTCGCTCAGAATTATATATTTTGATAGTTTAAATTCCATATTATTTGGTATTTACTATTATTTTTTTTGGACCTCTTTGTATGTATTGTTCATTTTTCCAAATCGGGTTTGAAATTTTTAGATCCTCTATATTTAAATTTTGAATAAGAACTTCAAAAGCGGTTGCAGACTGCAATTGTGCCAATCTTGCTCCAATACATCTGTAAGCTCCAAAACCATAACTTAAATGTTGAGGGCTTCTATCAATTTTTATCTCATCCGGATTTTGAAATTTATCTGGATCTCTATTAGCAGAACCGGCACAGACAAGAAGTTGACAACCTGCGGAAATCTTTGTATCTCTTATAACAATGTCATTTTTTGTATACATCGTAAAAAACTGAACTGGACTGTCATACCTCAATAGCTCGTCAATTGCATTTTGTATAAAATGAGGCTTCCCTTTTAATTCGTTGAAAACATGTGGATTGTTATATAAAGATAGAAAACCATTGCCTAAAAAATTCATCATATTATCATGTCCCGCATAAAAAAGAAATATCAATAAACATAATGCGAAATCACTATTTTCGTCAGTCACTTTACAAGATTCGATTAAAGCACTTGCCAAATCTTTGCCAAGAGAGTTTTCTTTTTTCTGAATAAATTTTCTTAGAAATAGAATAAAATCTTGCTCAGCCGGATCGGAAGTTTCCAGATTATTGATAAGTTTTAAATATCCTTTGTTTAGTTTAGAAACGACCTCCGTTAATTCTGCAATATCTTCTTCAGGAATCCCGATGATTCTGCTTATTGTTTCGAACGTGTATTGATGTGCGAAATCATTTATAAAATCAAATTTCCCTTTTTCGAGGCATTCTTTTAGAAATTTTTCAGCTGAAGCTTTCATTTCGTCTTTTTCGAACTTCAAGTTTCTTGCAGCCAGACCATGTAATACGTTTTTTCGGTAAGGACTGTCTATTTCCGGAGCATAAGCATACATTGTTTTGGAAATCATACTTTTTTGTTTCCAAATAATGCATTTTGTGTTTCAGTATCTTGTCCCCAATGTGAAACAGAAGGATTTTGCATTAAAGAAACGGCATCTTCATACTTCATAATCATCCATCTCATAGGAGAAATTCTATATAAAGGTGTTTTTTCTCTTAATTTTTTGTAATCTTTGTAAGGGTTCTTTTTATTAAATAAATTAGGGATATCTCCTAAAAAGCTTTTCAGTAAACTGTTTTCCATTTTTAACTATACTTCATGTTTTCAATTGCTAAACTCTGTTCAAAAGAATCAAGAAGCTCAACTAATTCGGATTTGGTTTTGCTATGCATTTTAATTTCCTGCAATTGTATTTCTTCTTTTATGTTATACCTAGTTGTAGGACATGGCGGATTGCCTTCCATCCACGATTTTGGGCATGCACTACCACATATTGGAAATAATTTACATGAATTACATTGGGAATCTTTCTTTTCCCATACCTGATCATACCAGTTCAGATAACTTCTTTCATCGGATATGCTCTTATTAACGTTTCCTAATAAATATTTTGAATTTTTATATATATCTGTAAATGATACCTCCGTACAACTGTATACGTTTCCATAGGTGTCATACATTTCAGAATCATTGCTTGTAAGTATACAGGTATTATGTTTTCTTTTAGTGATCTCATTGGTTTTATAGCCGTGTTTAATTTTCAGCAGTTCCCATTTCAATTTATAAAAAGCAAATTCTTCTTTTGAAAGTGATTGTTGGTGTGCGTTGTTTTGTGCCCAAGAATATATTGAAGCAAAATACAAATGTTCAATTTTATTATGCAGATTATCATTTGCCAGCTTTTTGATAAGTGGTTCTACGCCATCAAAATTTTTTGTGTCTACATTACATCTTATGGTAATTTTTTGTGACCCCTCCGAATAAAAATCTGAATTTAAAATATTAGTGATATTCTTATAAATTAAATCAAAAGAACCTTCTTTGTCTTTTTTCAAATATCTATGATCGTCATGATAGCTGCCGATTCCATCAATTGTAATTTCAAATTGGCTAATCTTAAAATCTTCCACAAGCTCTTTGTAGATATTAAATTTCAAACTCATGCCATTTGTAACTATGACCGAGTTTTTTAGTTCAATATTGAGATCTTCACAATGACGCTTAATGAGATTATTAAGTTTTCTCATTGTATTCATACCTGTTAGTGGTTCCCCGCCAAACCAGCCAATCGCTAAAAATTTGTATTTAGAGTTCTTTTTTAATTTTTCAAATATTCTGTTAGCTATATTATTGATTGTCTGATCAGATAAAAGATCTTTTTTATGAGCCTGCCCACAATAGTAACATCCAAGCTGGCACCAAGCACTGGGCTGAATAACTTCAAACAAAGTAGAATCTTTGCTGCTATGCTGTTTGTTTTCATTAATTACTGTAAGTAGCTCATCTTCATTTTCATTGACAATTATTCTGTCTGTTATTAGTTTTTCTAATGTTTCATTTGGAAGTTTGTGGAACTCTTTTCTTTGTAACATACCCGCTAATAAATTTGATACTCTCAGCAACTTATTAGTAATTGTAGAATATATTAAAGCCTGATTTTTGTCAATAAGGCTGTCATTAAAAATTAGATAATGTGATAATTTATATTGCATAACGTTTTTTTAAATATTTTTTTAACCCCTGATAAAAAGAAATGATGAATATGATATAAAAAGCGAAGAAAGGCATCAAAGTAACAATGTTCTTTTTGTACCAATTAAAATCAGAAGGGAATTTTGTTATAATCTCATGTACAAAAAGATAGAGGTTTTTTGGGAAATATATAATCGAATTATGCTGTCTTACTACCATGAATAATGCAAAATTTATCACTATAAGCAACGAAAAATTACCATATAGTATTAAAAAAATCTCCTTTTTGGTTGGGCTAAAGCTTTTGTTGCGACCGATACACCATGCATAGAATTTTACAGAAGCTTTTGTTGCTCTTTCTCTTAAATTCGTAATATTGGTGCAATCGCTTAATGCCCAATATCCATCAAATCTAAGAAAGGGATTCAGATTAAAAAGAATACCAATTAAAATCAGAGAAATCAGGGATAAAATTTTAACATCATTATTGATTATAAAATAAATGCTAAGCAGAGCTGTTATAATTAACTGCAAATATATCCCGCCTAAATCGACAATTAATCTTTCTTTTCTTCGTAACCTCCATGCATCGGACACGTCAGAAAAAAAAACAGGGGACATAATGTACAATCCAAATCCGATTTTACCGCTGTCGGCACCATATTTTTCACATGCCGCTGAATGTCCGAATTCATGAAAAACCAGTGTCAGCAGGTTTATTATAATAAAGTTGACAAATAAATTCCCGTCTACTGCATTGTAAACATTTGAGTAGTCTGCAAAAAGAAAGGGGATTATGGTAATGAAAAGAGAGGTCAACAATACCGGATAAAAAATTTTTTCACTGAAAACCGGAGTTAGAAATCTTGATACTTTCTTAACAATAGACCTGTTGAAGATTGTCATTTTCAACCATATATATTTGTTTTTAACTTTAATCCTGCTGTCATCATCATTTTCAAATATTCCATATCCAGATAAGTTTTTTTGAAATATTTTCAGTATCGTATCATCCGTTAATTTATACTTAGAGTTTTTATTATAGATTGTCTTGATTTCTTCTAAGGAATTGTTACCATCTATTAAATCTAACAATTCTATTACTTCTTTTGATATATATAGTTTTGAATTCCTATCTCCATCATCTATGCAGATAAGATAGTTTTTTTCATCAAATTTTTTCCAAGTACAATTTTCATTTATTTTTAAAACCCTGGATAAATCAAGTACATTTTCCATTATTTAACTTTTAATTTTGAAAACCTCCTAAATGCTCTGAGTGCTACACCAGTAGAAAATAAGGCATACTGTTCTCCCGTAACACTATTACCTGCGCCAAACATATTTTTATTGAATTTATGATTAGATTTCCATTGCTTAATATTTGGATTTGGGATTACCTGATAGTAAGTGTTGTCAAATGATCCATTTGATAATTGATTTTCCATAAGCCAATTACATAGTTTATCAGCTTTTTCCGAAAACTTATCAAAATATTTTCTTTCAAGAGATACAGTATCTAAAACAAGTGCTGAATAAAAAGCGCTTTCCTGTTTACTGACCGGACAGCTAAAGCTCCCGTTGTCATTTTGCAAATCAAATAATATCTTTAATTTATCTTCTATCATATCATAAGCCTCTTTTTCCATGATCATTCCCTGAATAATAAAAGAAGTAGGATATATAGGAGATGTCCACCAATAAGCATCCCATATACCGTCTTTATTTGTATTGGAGAAAATATACGTTCTTAATTTCTGGATATCAATATGCTCTTCTATTTTTTTTGACACTACAAAATAATATGCTAAAGCACTTACACATACATGTGACTGAACCCAGCCTTTAATATTACTTTTTGTTAAATTCAACCTCCCTAATAATTCTGGATCATTATCTGAATAAGTACTGAATCCTCCGTTATTATTCTGTCCGGTCTGCCATTTTTCTATTAAATGAAAATCTTTTTTATTTTTCACCACATTAATAAGAGAGCAAGTAGTTGAATCATAATCATAGGACCAATCGGTATTGTACCCCCATAAATTATTTTGATGTGATTTTTTAAGGAATTCAATAGATTTATCCTTTTCAGCATCAGCATCATCTAAAAATAAAGAAATGAATCCGGTTGCCCAAGAATTACTGAATCCCTGTTTATTTAAATTTTCGTACCAGCTTCCGTTCTTAAATTGAAGATCATTAATATATTTTTTTGAGATGGAAATAGCATTTGGTAAATTATTTGAATTTAATTTATCCACATTTTTCAATTTGTTTTTTATTAATACATCTATTCTATATGCTTCTATTTGAACTTTATAAAAAACAATTGTGTTTAACATTGACGACAACAGTTTTTTGTATTTAATCAATTTCGAGTCATATTTATCACACAGGTCAATTGCTTTTTTTAAATAATCACCTGATAAAGAAAGTAATTTCTCTAATTCTCCTGATGAAATTAAAAGCTTCTCAAGTTGATCATTATTATAATCAGTGATATTAAGATTTTTTGATATCAACCAATTATTTAAAAATACATGTGCCAAATTATTTTTCTGAAAAATCAAATCCTTTTTAAAATCCTCAATATCGTCCTGAATACATCTTCCTATTGAAAAATAATTATTGATCTCTATGAGATCATTATACATTTCTTTATTTTCATTCTTAGTATAAAATTCAAAAACATCTACCGCTACGTTTGTAAAACTGCATTTTCCAATACATAAAGTTTCATATTCCTTGATCGTAAGAGATATATTGTATACACTATCCATCTGGATACTTTCTAAAAAGTCTTTATTCCTTTTACCCCATGTTTCCCAAAAATCATGATTCTTCCCAAAGTAAAAACCCAATGTAATTAATGCCTGCTCATGATAGATGTGCGACTGTAAAATCTGCATCTTATACATATGTTTTTTCAAATTTTCATCTTCTATAATGGTATCCTGATCTGCTAATGAATCCAGACAAAGAAGATATCTAAAATAGAAGTAACCTGAATTACATATATCATTTATTGCTTTTTTATTTTTTATGCCATATATATCTTTAAAAAATTTGGGCATAATAAAATAGAACTTGTGGTCTAAAAAATTTTCTGGAAAGACAATTTGTTTGAGAGTAAGTGGAATATTTACATTATCTATCTGATTATATATATGATTTACTGAGGAACTTAAATCTTTTTCATCTAGATTAATCTGAAGTTTATTGGTTATATTTAACATGATTATTATTGAGAATATAATTAACAACAATTCACACTACTAAAATGTGAGTCATTAAAATGAGTTTATTATTGCTGGTTATTTTATAACGCTTGAAAGACCAATCAGAAGAATATTATTCGCTTATTGGTATATAAAAAAATACCCTCTGACTGAGGGCTAAACTATAAGTTTATAGAGTCACTATATATCGATAAACCCTAATTTCAAATACGCTTTTTAAAATCACTTATTTACATTTTTCAGCTGCTAGAGCTTAAGCTTATTTTTGAATTATTCGCCACCCCACCAGCAAATGTCGTTACCAATTGGTCCTTCAATCGAACTAGGAGTAGTAACCCCTGCCATTTCCAATCTGCTTTCCAGTACTTCAATTTTGAAAAGTTCCAACATTTCTTGATCTGAAATATTCTCAACATTTGAGATCTCGTTTATTTTTTGCTCATTACTGCTCATAAATATTAATATAATTAATTTGTCATTACTGATCTTAAGGAAAAACTAAAGGCTTCTTAGATATTGTATTTAGAAGCCTTTATTTTTAATGTTGTCTGTTTGCAGGGATTATCCTATCCAACAAACTTTGTTGCCATCTGCTGCTTCAATTTGACTTGGAGCAATTGCGGCCATTTCTAATCTATTTTCTAGTTCTTCAACTTTGAAAAGTTCTAGCATTTCTTGTTCTGAAATGTTTTCAATTTGCATGTTTACATCATTGTTCATGTTTTCGTTCATTTTTTGGTTGTTTTGATTCATAAATTTTAATTTAAAGGTTAGACATTTGTTTTTATAAGTCTTTATTTTTTCTTTTGAGTAATATTTTGATTTTTCTCAATTGGATTAGTATTTGATCCTAATATTTTTTTTAAAACTTTATTCTGATTCTCAAACATTTGTCCATATGTAACATCACTTCCTGGCATTTTTTGAGATAGCATTTCAGGCTTAACCTGACCTTTCATTGCAGCTAAAGGATCTTTTTTATACTCGTTATATGTTTTTTCAAACTTACTTTTACTGATATACGTGATGTTAAAGTTTCCTCTATAATATAAATTATCAGTAAATGAAAATTCATTATAATTATCAATTTTCTTATTTCCTTTTAACAACCAAACATAATCTTGTTCAGAATCTTCAATTTTAACAATTAAGCCAGGAAGTCCTCCAAACTTATATGGACCATCTTGAAAAGGCAGCTCTTGGGTAAACCAGGCATTCCAAATTCTTCCTCCAAATTTTAAACTTGCTTTCTGGCAATTATAACCTTCAATAAAAGATTTGTCCTTTAGAATATCCCATGGAAGATTTATTTTTTCTTTATATCCATAAAAACTCTTTTCAATTCCATCAACATAAGCTATATTGTTATTATCTGGATAAAATTTATAAACTCTATAGCTGAATTTTGGCATTTTTATCATTTTCTCCATTTCAGTATATACCCCGCTTTTTTGCATTTTCTCCATTTCAGATTTTAATATAGAGTCCTGAGCCATCACTGTATAATCGCGATAAATCGACTTATCTTTATTAATATCTAGGATAGTTGTTGTTTTTTCTTTATCACTAAGAGCTTTGTCAGGTCTGTAAGTTAATTCATAATAAAATCTCTGAGCTGTTTGAGAATTATATAATACAGGAATTAAAAAAATTGCATAACAAATTTTAAGAAGAAAAACATTCATAAATTTTCTTTTAGAACAAACCATATTTATTTTAAAATATTTTATATTATTGAATTATAATTTTGTGGTGAAGTGTTTTGAGAGATGTTTATATCACCATATCATTATTTAAAAAAGCCATTAAACGATTATGATAGTACACGTTACCAACTCACTGGTGTGATTTATATCATTTTTGTATGGTTACAAATTTTCAAACAAAATTTATAATTTACAATTCCATTTTGGAATATTCGTGTGAAAATTTTTTTTTGATATTAAGAAAATGTTTTTATATTTGCTGTACCACACAATTATTAAATATGCAAAAAGATGGAAAACATTGGTTTTAAATTAAAAAAACTAAGGGAAAGTAAGAACATTTCTCAAGAAGAATTAGCAGAAGAATTAGATATTTCGCAAAGTAAGCTATCCAAGATTGAAAATGGCAGGCTTAGACCTAGTGTTCCTTTCCTTTTTAGAGCATCACAATTTTTTTCTATTACCCTTTCTGATTTACTGCTAGTATTTCAAGATATACATTAGTTTGGGATTCCAACAGGCAATTATCGAAGATTTTCCAGAATAACTTCTGATGAGTTGCGCAGTTTGGTGAAGAAAAAACAATGAAGAAATGGTTACGATCTTCATTTAGTGTACATATTGTAAAAAGGTAGATTTGAAAGATTACTGAAGGTGAAAAATAATTACTTAGATAAAGAAGTAGTACCAAAAAAACATAAAAATAGTGTAGTTCAGATTGAATTGATTATATGACTAAAAAAACAAACATAAAAGACTTATTGTATTGGTTTGCCATTTTCACAGTATCGGGTTCTATGCTTGTATATGGCGTAAGCAAACCTTTTCAATTTGAGAGTGTTGAAAAAATTGGAAATATTACTAAATTATCTGGTCAGGAAATAATGTGGGTTTTTTACGGTTATTCAAAATCATATCCAATAATTGTAGGCATTTTTGAAATTATAGGAGCAATAAGTCTTTTATTTAATAAGACGAGAATTTTGGGTTGTTTAATATTAACTATAATCTTAATCAACGTTATTATTCAAGATTATATATATAATGTGGTAGCATTATCATCCGCTATTTACTATCAGATTTTAATAATTTTAATATTACTATTTGATAATAAGAGGTTGAAAAATATAATTACAGCCTTATTCTATACCTATGATAAAAGCAAAACAAATATATTAATTATTAGCATTGCTTTAATTATTGCCATCATCTTAAAATTTTATGAAACAAAACTAATTTAAATTTGTTTCCATTTATATTTCTTAAAAACATTAATTATTAAAATAGCATTATGAAAACAGAAAAATCAAAATTTGAAAAATTTTTAAAAAAACCTATGTTAAACAAAGATTTATTAAATAGAATCAAAGGGGGTGTACAAGATGCAGAAATTGTTGCAGGTCCTATATCTTCAAACTGTGGAAATTGGTACACAATAAGTGGAGAATGTAGAAAAGATGGTAAAAGCTGTTGGCCTTTTTAATTAAATAACTTTTTAAAATAGCAAAAACGGGCTACTCATAAATTGAGATAGCCTTTTTTTTAACCCGTTGACAAGAGGAATCTCTTCCTATACTCATCTCAAATTTATTTCTAGAATTCTTTCGCAAAATATACCACGAAAATTTTTAATCAAAATATGGAATACAATTCACTCATTACCAATAAAAAAAGAAACCTTATTACCAGTGGGACTTATGAAAAAACTTTGTTTTTAAATTTGTTTACCGACTGGCTAGATGAAGCGCATGAAAGAATAATAGTAGTAGAAGGATTTGTAAATAGTGAGTCCATAAAATTGTCATTTAACTCACTATATGATATTATCATAGAAATTGCGGAAAGAGCGTTGTTTGTTGAATATAAAGTTTTCGAAGAAAATATAAAAACATCTGTAAAATCTACTGCGAAGCTCTTATGTAAATTTGAAAAAAAACTTTTATCTGTTAAATACAGAAAATATTTATTAGATGAATATCCGGAACTTTTTAGATTGGTCTTTATAAATATAAATTATTTCATTACTAATCTTAATGATATAATATCTTATTACATTAATGATTTTAATGAAATCAAGAAGATATTTGATCTTAAAAATTCTGGAATAGAATATATCAAAATGGGATTGGGTGACAGACACAATAACAATAAAAGCACTACTTTATTACAATTAGAAGGAGAAAAAAAATAATTTTTAAACCTCGAGATTTAGGTGTTGAAGTGTGTTTTTCTAATTTCCTGTCTTATTATAATAAATCTTGTGATACCAATATATATTTGCCACAAACTTTATATAGAAAAAAATATTCTTGGACAGAATTTATAGAACAGTCCAATAATTCAAATCGAAATGCTAACTTATATAAAGAAATAGGACATATACTGTGCATTCTGTATTTTTTGAATGGAACTGATTTCCACTATGAAAACATAATTGTAAATAATAAAAAAGGATTAGTTCTAATAGATTGTGAGTCAATTTTATACCCTTTCGACACCATAGCAAATGAGCACAATGTCTTGTCTATCGGACTTTTATCAAAAAAAATCAAAGTTGGAGATCATCAATTAGATTTCGGAGGGTTAAATATAAATGAAAATCTACCTCAAGAGTTTCCTGTATTAAAAGAAAGTATTCGTGTTGAGAATGGTGAAATCAAATTATTTAGTGAAAAAAGCAAATTGATAAAACCCAATAATTTGCAATCTAATGAACCAGATAATATCAATGATAATATTGAAGAGATATTAGCCGGGTTCGAGAGATCTTATTTATTCTTAATGAAGAATAAGAAAAAGATTACACCATTTTTTAATAAAGACAACTTCAATTTTCCAATCAGATTTTTACTTAGAAATACTTTTCTTTATGCTCATGTTTTACATGAATCAATATCTCCAATCCTATTAACGGATAGAAACGACAGGATTATTTTTATTGAACAATTAGATAAACCTTTTAATGAAAATAGTAATTTATTAGATTCTGAAGTTGCCGATATTCTTAACAACGATATACCCTATTATTATAGTAATTTAAGATCTAGAGCTCTGCAAAGCAGCAGTGGATTTCAAGAAAAAAATTCTTTAAAAAAAGCCCATTAGATTCACTTTTATATAAATTGAATAACAAAATATCTAAAGAAGATTTGCAACGACAATTACTACTAATCAAATATAATTTTGCTCAAAATACCACAGGAAATTCGCGTAATATTTTCACAAAAAAGCATATTTCAGAAAATATTAAATTAACATATGATTTTTTTAAAAATTTAATCGGAAAAAATGTAACATATTTAACGCTTCAGGAATCATATGATTTACCTAATCAATATAATTTTGAATATAGCAATAATGATATAATTAATGGTAAGTTTGGAGATTTGTTATTTTTAGCAGAAGCAAATAAAAAATTTAATAATTCTTATATCGATAAAACTATCTTTCGAATTTATGATGAAAACATAAAGTATCTTTATAATTCTGATTATTTAGGCATGGCGGGCATCGGGGGATCTATATATTTTCTATTACGAATGTATAAAATATATAATGATAATAAATTTATCAATGATGCATTAAACTACATCAATTCTTTAGATTTAATAAATATTATTGAAAGTTCGAAGAATAATGGAATTATTTATGGAAGAGCGGGTTTACTCATTGCGCTAATTGAATTAGAAAAATTAACTGACTCTTTAGTTATACATGAATTAGTACAATGTAATTATCATAAATTAATTTCATCTGCAATTAAATGTCCAGAAGGTATTTACTGGATGTCAGAATTCCACGATAAACCACTATGTGGAGTTGCTCATGGGTCTTCGGGAATAATTTTAGCACTATCAAAATATTTTAAACAATCCAGAAATTTAGAATGTAAAAATATAATAAAACAAGCAGTACTGTTTGAGAACACATTTTATTGTGATAAAAATAAGAACTGGAAAGATAATAGAACTTTTATTTCTAAAGGACAAGAATTCTCCTCCTTTGGTTGGTCTCACGGAAGTCCCGGAATAGGTTTGGTTCGATTAGAATTAATTGAATCAGATATATTTCTTTCAGAAGAATTTTTGAATATTTTAAAAACAGATTTAAAAAACTGCGTTGAATCAACATTCAAAAACGGTCTGAAGGGAAAAGATTCTTTGATATATGGGAAATATGGAAATGTTGAACTTCTTGTGCGATTTTCCAGCTACACTAATAATCTTGAGATTTTGAATGAAATTGAAGGCTATCTAAATTCATTCAATAATTTATATTTTATCAAACAAAATAAAGGTCTTATTATACCTGGTCTTTTTAATGGAGTATCTGGGTATGGTTATCAATTGTTATTTTTTAACAACTACATAAAAAACTCAATTCTAACTTTCGACTGTCATTAAAATATAATTAAATGAAATCTAGGCCTCCATTCCCCAATTACCTTCAGCCTGATGCGGTCCCACATGTCTGAGAATAGTCAGCAAACATTACGGCAAAAGCATTTCCTTACAGCAAATCCGTAACCTTTCAGAAACGACAAGAGAATGAAGCAGTCTGCTTGGTTTGAGCGATGCTGCTGAAGATTTAGGCTTCCGTTCTTTGGGAGTGCAGATCGATTTTAATACATTGGCTGAAGAAGTTCCTTTCCCTTGTATTGTACACTGGAACAAAAATCATTTTGTAGTTGTCTATAAAATCGATAAAAATAGCATTGTTTACATTTCAGATCCGAGTTATGGTTTAATTACCTACACAAGGGAAGAATTTATCAAACGATGGATCGGCGAAAATGCCAATGAAAATACAGAAGAAGGAATCGTATTGATCCTTGAAACCACACCTGCGTTTTTCCAAACTGAATTTGACGATCAGGAAAGTAAAGCTAGTTTTTCTTTTCTTTCAAAGCATCTGCTTAAGTATAAATCATTGATCGTTCAGTTGGCGGTGGGTTTACTGGCGGGAAGTTTACTTTCTTTGATTCTTCCTTTCCTTACCCAAAGTATTGTGGATGTGGGGATTCAGAATCAGGATCTTAATTTTATCTATCTGGTTTTATTGGCTCAGGTTATGCTTTTTCTTGGCAGAATGGGAATTGAGGTCATCCGAAGCTGGATTTTGCTTCACCTTTCCACCCGAATCAATATCTCGATTATCTCAGATTTCTTTATTAAATTAATGAAGCTTCCCATCAGTTTCTTTGATACGAGAATGACGGGGGATATCATGCAAAGAATCAACGATCATCATAGAATTGAGCAGCTTTTGACCAATTCTTCTTTGAATACATTATTCTCATTAGTCAATTTGATCATTTTCAGTATCGTTTTACTATTCTATGATTACAGATTATTTGTTGTTTATCTGGTTGGTGCGATTTTATATATCGGATGGATCACTTTTTTCCTCGGAAAACGAAAAGAACTCGATTACAAAAGATTTTCACAGGTTTCCCAAGAACAAAGCAAAGTTATTGAGCTCATCAACGGTATGCAGGAAATCAAAATGCACAACGCCGAAAAACAGAAACGTTGGGATTGAGAGTTTCTTCAGGTTAAATTATTTAAGCTCAGAATAAAATCTCTTTCACTTGAGCAATGGCAAAGTTTATTTAGTTATAAAAAGGGGGAACAAATTTTTAACTTAAAATGATTAAAGTTCTAAAAATAAACATTCCCGAAATAGCCTATAGCTCAAATATACTGAATATAAATGAGTTAAAAGTAACTAAAAATGAGAAAGAATTAATATTACCCCCGTCTGGGGTACACAAAAAGACTGTTAATCATTGATTAGCAGTCTTTTTTGTTTTGTGGTCTTAAAAAAAATTATCCAATTATTAGTTTCACTAATTTTTCATAATTGACAGTCTTATTCAGGGATTATTCTTATTATTTCAGTAATTATTCAGGATCGTTTTCGGTAAATTTTCAAAAACAGTGATTTTCCCCTTTTGTATATTTAAAGAGTTAACTACTTTTGTTAGATAACCTTATAAAACAATATCCATGAAAACTCCTTTTTTATTTAAGAATGTAAGTTCGTTTATAGGAATGCTTGCGCTGTGTTTAGTTGTGTTCACTTATGTACGCTGTACTCCGCCTCCACCTGAAAATCCTGTAGATGATAGTTATAAAAAGAAACTCATCACGCACGAGGATGCACAGATTCTTTTTGATGAATATACAAGAACCAATAACAAAGTTCTAGCAGACTCCAGAAACGGAAATCCCGATTCAAGATGGTATTCTTTTACCATTGAAGAAATGGAAGGATATATTCAATATGTAAAAGAACAGGCAAAAGAACAGAACATTAAAAATGTAGGAATTAAAATTTATATGGGGAAATACCCAGCAAATCATCCAACAAACAAAATGGCAAAACCTGAATTTGGCGGCTATCAAACAATCTTTTTAATGCCTACAGCTAAAAAGAAAGGAACTTCTGATGCGACAATGAAAAGACGTGGAGCAACTGAAGAAGATGAAAAGATAGAGTCTATACAGCCGATGAATATGACAAACCTTTCACCACCTCCTAATAGTTTGTCTGCAAACTCTTTGAATTAGAAATTATAGCCATGGCTTGGAATGTAGAACTAGGGAAACAGATATCGATGATCGTTTTGGTCATGACGATGATTTTGATTATTGTAAAATATAAAAAAATCGAAAAAATAAATCTGTTTTTTTTATAGGATATTTCATGCTATCATTGAATGATCTTTTTTTTTTCTATTATGCGAAATTAAAGAATTTGCCAACGGAGAAATATTATAGTATTTGTTTTGCAATCGTTTTTTTTATTTACTTGATTTATTACTATAAGTTGCTGTATATATCTTCGTTGAAAAAAATACAACAAATAATTTTGTGCTTGTTTTTTGTCAATATTTTTGGGATATCCCTGGTAGAAGAAAATTTTTTTCAACGTTTATCCTTCAATATGTTCTATCTGAATATTCTTTTGTTAATATTTTCAATCATATTATTTTTATATCAGACATTCAATTCAGATAAAATATTTGAGATTAAAAATTATCTACCTTTTTGGATTTCTGTTGGTTTGTTTATTTTTTACATAGATATTATTCCAATCCTTTATTTTAGAACTACAGTTTCGGAAGATATTTACTACTTTTTTTATTTTTATTAAATCTTATCCATAATGGAGTGATTATTTTCGGATTGTTTGGGAGCAAATCAGATATTGTTAAACTAGAAGAATTATGAAGGACGATCAGAATGATTTGGTAATAATTTTTACAGTTACTTTATTGATAATTGTGTTAACGATGATTTTCGTTTACGTTATTTTCATACGGAAAAAAACCAAGCTGTTAATTGAGCAGAAAGAAAAAGACTTACATTTTGAAAAAGAATTGGCCACTTCCCAGGTAGAAATGAAAGAACAGACGCTCAATTATATCGGGCAGGAGTTGCATGACGATTTAGGACAAAAACTCTCAGTTGTAAGATTAAGACAAAATCAATTGATTCCAAAGCTGGCAAATACAGAAAAAGAAGAGTTAAGCGAATTAAATGAATTATTAGGCGAATGCATCCAGGATGTCAGAAATTTATCTAAAACTTTAATTACAGAACAAATTATTCATTTCGGATTAATAGAATCTATCGAAAGAGAAATTAAAAGGATAAAAAAGTTGCGATTATTGACCATAGATTTCATTTCGCAAAAGCATGACATTGATATTACACCAAAACATGGGTTGATTTTATTCCGAATCATTCAAGAAAGCATTAATAATATTTTGAAACATTCAAGAGCCAAAAATGTAGCCATAAAGCTGGAAGACGACCACGATACGTTACAAATTACAATTACAGATAATGGAAAGGGCTTCAATACCAATATTATAAATGACGGTTCAGGATTAAAGAACATGGAGTTAAGAGCCAAATTGATACACGCAGAATTTTCTATTCAGTCAAAGCTTGAAGAAGGAACCAAAACCACAATCACATACCACAAAAACTTACCATGAAAACAATTCCGATTGCAATAGTTGACGATCATACTTTAATGTCTAAAGCATTAGAAAGTATGATCGCAGAAAACCCAAAATACCGTGTGGTAATGAATCAGCCAAATGGGGAAGATTTCATCTCTGGGTTAGAAAATATTTCCGAACTGCCCGCAGTTGTTTTGATGGATATCAATATGCCCTACAAAAACGGCATTGAAACGACAGAATGGCTTACTGAGCATCATCCAGACATCAAAGTGATTGCTTTAACGATGGAAGACGATGAGAAAGTACTAATTAGAATGTTAAAAGCCGGTGCAAAAGGTTATTTGCTGAAAGATATGCAGCCTTCTATACTTTTTCAGGCAATTGATACCGTTTTTGAAAAAGGAAGTTTCTATACTGATTTTGTTGCCCAAAAATTGTTGAAAGTACAAACTGAGGATGCAAAAAATGCCTCACTTCTATCAGATTTAAAAGAACGCGAAAAAGAATTTATCAAATTAGCATGCAGTGAGCTAACCTACAAAGAAATCGCTGACAAAATGTGCCTCAGTCCAAAAACCATCGATGGTTACAGAGATTCTGTTTTTGTTAAATTAGAAATAAAAAACAGAGTAGGTCTTGTACTTTTTGCTTTAAAACATAATTTGTGTTGATTTAATTTAAATACAAAAATAATCACATGAATTTTTGCTCTAGCGGAGCAATTGTTTGTAGTAATATGTAACCCATAATTTAGAGTTCCGTAGGAATGACACTTAGTTTTAAAACAATCAATCCTTACCAATTTTTGGTGAGGATTTTTTATGCTCCAAATCTTTTCTAAAATTAAAATTCCTACTCAGGTGCTTTTCCTGTAACAATTAAGGTTTTCTCCTCTATTCTCATGTTATTGAATATCAGAATTTTGTCATGTAAAATTAAAGTTACAGGCAGAACCTGAAAAGCCAAAACAGAGTAAGGAAAATTTAAAAAACTAATACAATGAAAAAAGCACTTATCGTAGGAATCAATGACTACGCGCCCATCGGATCAGGTGGTCCCGATTTAAACGGATGCATCAATGACGCACGTGATATGGCAAACACCTTGGTAATTTGTGGTTTTGCACCTTCACAAATCAGAATTTTGACCAATCAAAATGCTACAAGGGCCAATATTTTAAATTATCTGAAATCTTTGGTGAACACCAGTGTTAAAGGCGATTCGTTGGTGTTTTATTATTCAGGACACGGAACGAGAGTTGCCAACATCGGAACAGATTTAGAGATTGACGGTTTAGATGAAGCTATTTGTCCACACGATTATGCAAGCGCAGGAGTTATTCGTGATGATGATTTTAAAGCTGTTCTCAGTAAACTGAAAGCCGGAGTAAATCTTGAAGTTGTCTTCGACTGCTGTCACTCCGGAACCGGAACAAGAAAAATGGATTTAGGACTGAGCGTAGATTTTTCTTACGAAACAGCACGTTTCATTCCGCCCATGTTGGAAGACGAGTTTTATATGACCTACGCCAACGAAATTCCATTATCTAAAACTTCAAAAAAATCAACATTTACCACAAAAGCTCTGGTTCCTGTTGTAGGTATGAATCATACGTTGTGGGCTGCTTCTAAGGATAACCAGGTTTCTATGGAAGGAAGTATGAATGGGCAAATCAGAGGTTATTTTACCTATCATTTCTGCAAAATTTTGCGTGCGACCAATGGTAATATTGTCAGAAAAACGCTTGACAACCAAATCGCAATGGCATTAGCAACAATGGGAGCGGCGCAAAGCAACCAGACTGAAAGCATCAAAACAGAATTTTCACAAAAAATATTTTCATAAAAATCAAACTGGCGGAATCCGAAAAGCCATCCAAAGAGTAGGAAAAAACTGATTAAAACACCAAATAATCATGTCTAATATTGAAAAAAACAACCCAATGTCTGCTGAAGAAGTTTTAAAACTTAAAACTATCAAAGCAAAATCAGCTGAAAAATCAGCCAATTTAAAATTATCAGCCAAAGAACCGGAAATGGAAACCATCGATGGAAGAGCTTATCCAAAAGGAATGAAGTCTGTAGCTATCACAATGAATGAGAAATCAGCTGTCGATGAAAACCTTGAAACAGATTTTTTCTATCCAACTCATTCAGACTTCGAATATCAACCAAAATTAGAACCTAAAAAAGACCGTAAACCAAAATTTATTGAAAGAGAAAATTTCTTAAGTGCTGAAGGGGCAAGAACAATCTTCGGAGTTGATCAGAGAAAAGTATTCAATTCTACAGCTTACCCGTGGCGTTGCGTCGGAAGAGTAGAGAGCTCTTTAGGAATTGCGAGTGGTGTTATGATTGGCCCGAGACATCTCTTGACTTGTGCACATATCATCGATTGGAAACCCAATAATCAAACAGGCTGGTTAAAATTCACACCTATGTATTATAATGGTAGCGCGCCTTACGGAAGTTCTTGGGGAATTCAAACCTACTACAAACATAAAGTTGCTGGTCCTACGATTGATGGCACAGAAGTTCAGTTTGATTATGTGGTAGTCGTTCTCGACAGACCCATTGGAAACAGTACAGGCTGGTTAGGTTCTAAATCTTACTCTGATTCTTGGGACGGACAGGCTTCTTTTACTCACGCTGGTTATCCTGCAGATTTAACGGGAACGCAAAGACCTACTTATCAAACAGGCATTGCTTTAGATGGTGATTTCTGGAGTCCGGATGATAATCAAAGTATTCAACACAAAGCTGATATCTGGCCCGGACAAAGCGGTGGCCCGTTTTGGGGGTATTGGAATGGTTCGCCGTATGCAGTTGCCACTCAAAGCGCACATAATCCAAGCATTAATTTTGCAAGCGGGGGTTCAGATTTAGTTGGTCTCGTGACAAGAGCAAGAAACGAATATCCTTAAACATTATTTTGTTTTATAAATGGAGAGTCTGGTTTTTAGAATCGGGCTCTTTTTTGTTTTTATAATTAAAAAAACAGCACCTTAAAAAAGTGCTGTTTAATATGTATATTATTTTCTAAACATTTCCGTGTGCGGAATATTGTCTTCCAAATATTTCTTTCCGGTATCTTCAAAACCAAATCCTGAATAAAATCTTAAAAGATAATCTTGGGCAGAAATTCTCACTTCGCTTGTATGAAAGCGATTTTCGATGGTTTCTACTGCGTATTGGATCAGTTGTTTGCCTAAGCTTTTTCCTCTGGCTTTTTCCGTTGTTAAAACTCTTCCGATAGAAGTTTCGGGATACTTTATTCCTTTATTAAAAACTCTGCAGTACGCTAAAACATTTTTATCTTCTTCTGCCCAAATATGTATTGCCTGCTGATCATATCCATCCAAATCATGATAAGGACAATCTTGTTCTACCACAAAAACATCAACTCTCGCTTTAATGATTTCGTAAAGTTCAGAAGTGGTAATCTCTTCAAAACTTTTTATTTTCCAAACAATATTATTCATTGAAAGTCACGCCGTTATTAACCAAAAATTCATTCGTTTTTTGAATGAAACTTAAAATCTCATCTGTTCCGGTTTTCTTTTCAGCAGATGTTACATAAATTTCTGGAAGATCTTCCCATGTTTTGTGAAGTTCAGCTTTGTAATCTTCAACGTTTTTTATGGCGATATTCGGTTTTAGTTTATCAACTTTCGTGAAAACTATTGAAAACGGGACACCACTTTCTCCACACCATTGGATAAATTCCAAATCAATATTCTGAGGGGTGTGACGAGAATCAATCAAAACAAAAAGATTCACCAGATTGTTTCTATTTAAAATATAGTTGTTAATTAATTTTTCAAAATCACGTCTCATTACTTTTGAAACCTTTGCATATCCATATCCCGGTAAATCGGTAAGATACCAGCTTTCATTAATGATAAAATGATTAATCAACTGAGTTTTCCCCGGAGTTCCCGAAGTTTTTGCCAAATCTTTCCTGTTGAGCATTCCGTTGATCAATGAAGATTTTCCTACGTTTGAGCGTCCGATAAAAGCATATTCAGGGATGGTTCCTTCGGGGCATTCCTGCCATTTTCCACTGCTTTTTACAAACTCTGCTGTCTTTATAACCATTTTGTCTTGATTTTATTTAGAAAAATAAACCATTAAGAAATTCTTAATGGCTTACTGTCAATTTATATTTTATCTTTTACCCAATTGTATAGAATCTCGTTGAATTCATCGGGTTTTTCCATCATTGCAGCATGTCCGCATTTATCAATCCAGAAAAGATCTGAATTTGGGATAAATTTATGCATATCAATAGCAACTTCAGGAGGTGTTACGTTATCCTGTTTCCCCCAAATCAGGCACGTCGGGCGCACAATTTTAGGAAGATCGTTTAACATATTGTGTTTAATTGCGCTTCTTGCCAACATCACCGTTTTGATTCCTTTCATCCTGTCATTGACCACACTGAAAACTTCGTCTACCAAAGCTTCTGTAGCAACTGCAGGATCGTAGAAAACTTCTTCAGCTTTCTTTCTTATATATGAACGGTCATTTTTTCTCGGGAAACTGTCACCAAATGCTCTTTCGTATAATCCAGAGCTTCCGGTAAGAACTAAGTTTTTCACCAAATCTGGTCTTGCCAAAGTCAAAATAAGTCCCACATGACCACCCATAGAATTTCCTACAATGGTTACGGGTTTGCCAATTTCGCTTTCGATAAATTTAATTACGTATTTGGCGATTGTTGTAAGATTGGTATTGAGTACCGGCAAATCATAGATGGGGAGCTGAGGTACATAGACCTTAAACCCTTTCTCTGAAAAAAAATTCACCATCTTGTCAAAATTGCTCAACCCACCCATCAAACCGTGCAAGAGCACCAATGGATGTCCTTCCCCAGCTTCAATGAAGGTATATTTCTTATCTTTTTTTGTACTAAATATCATAAAATCGCTTTAATAAAGCATTGCAAAAATACAAATTATACACCAAAAATTTTTTGATATCTCTAATTTAAAATAAAAATAATATAATAAGGCTTTTCTTACAGTCTTTTTTAAAAATCTTTTTATTATTCGACGAATAGCAGGGCTTGTAAGTCTTTTCGAATCAAATATTTAAACCGCTTTTGTTGACTCTGGTGTAAAACTTATTAACATTAAGTCAAAAAGTGGGAAAAAGTGGGAGCTTTTGGAAAAATTTGTATAATTTTGTCCCAAATGAGAAATTTCATTGGAACATATGAGTGCAAAATAGACGACAAAGGTCGCCTAAAGGTGCCTTCATCGCTAATTAAGCAGATGGAGAACTTTGAGGAGAAAGTCTTTGTGGTAAAGCGTTCTGTGTTTCAACCGTGTCTCGAAGTTTATCCTATGAAAGCATGGGATAAGCTTATGGAAAAGATTAATAAACTAAACAGATTCATTAAAAAGAATGCTGATTTCATCAGGATGTTTACTGCAGGTGTAAAAACTGTAGAACTAGACAGTGCCGGAAGACTGCAGATTTCAAAAGATCTTACGCATTATGCAAATCTTACGAAAGAAATTGTAGTGACAAGTGCAGGCGAACTTTTCGAGATTTGGGATAAAGATGCCTATGAAAAGGTAATCGCAACCAATGAAGAAGATTTTGCAAGTCTGGCAGAAGATGTAATGGGCACTTTTGATGAAGAATAAATAAAAGTATCACAAATGAGCATATATCACAACCCCGTTTTATTGAAGCAAAGTGTGGATGATTTGGTGACGAATCTGGACGGAATATATGTGGACTGCACATTTGGTGGTGGTGGTCATTCACAGGAAATTTTAGACAGGCTTTCTGAAAATGGAAAGCTGTACGCATTTGATCAGGATTTGGATGCACTAAAAAATACAATTGATGACCCGAAGTTTACCTTAATCAATCAAAATTTTAGATTTCTTGAAAATTCTCTTTTGATGTACGGGGTTGCGAAGGTTGACGGTGTTTTGGCTGACCTTGGCGTTTCTTCTCATCAGTTTGATGAAGCGGTCAGAGGGTTTTCTACAAGAAACAATGCGCCGCTCGATATGAGAATGAATGTGATGCAGAGTTTGGATGCTAAAAAAGTAATCAATGAGTATGAAGAGGAAGCTTTAGCGGATATTTTTTATTACTATGGTGAATTGAGAGAAGCGAGAAAACTGGCGAGAGACATCGTTCATCACAGAAAAATAAAAGCAATCAATACAACGGAAGATCTGAAAAAACTCTTCAGCTTTCTTCCGCCGCATAAAGTGAATAAATTTTATGCACAGCTTTTTCAGGCGATCAGAATTGAAGTCAATCAGGAACTAGAAGTTTTGAAGGAAATGCTCGTTCAGGCTTACAATGTTTTGAAACCGGGAGGAAGACTAGTGGTGATTTCTTATCATTCTTTGGAAGATCGTTTGGTCAAAAGATTCCTGAAAAACGGAATGTTTGAAGGAGAACCGCAACGTGATATCTACGGAAATTATGCGAAAGCATTTGAACTTGTAAAAAGCAAAGCAATCATTCCTGATGACAAGGAAATTGAAGAAAACTCAAGAGCCAGAAGTGCTAAAATGAGAACAGGAATAAAATTATAAACCACAGAGTGAGAATTCCCCTCCTCTGGAGGGATGTCAAAAATTCAAGCGAATTTTTGACGGGGTGGTTTAAAAAGAATAATTAATAATAAAAATAAAATCAGACAAAGTCTGTGGCAAGAAAACCAACATATCGTCCTCAAAAAAGACTCACTTTTATAGATATTATAAAAGGGAATTTTCTGAACCGTGATGAGTTGACCACGCATTATAAGTTTTTCTTATTGATTTTTGTTTTGATGATGGGGATGATTTATTCAAACCATTTGGTGAACAAAAAAATTAAAATTGTTAATGCTTTAAAAGAACAAACAGAAGAGTTTAAATCAAGAAATGCTTACGCACAAAGTAAGCTCATTAAAGTAAAAATGGAATCTGAGTTGGGGAAACAGGTTGCCGCAGATTCATTAATGACCTTAGAAAGTCATCCTCACAAATTGTTAATAAAATTGGACAGTACAGATGCAAAAGCCAAGTGAATACGACAACAAACGTAAAAAAACGTTACGATGGGGCTACCTCTTTGCAGTGGGGGCTCTTTGCGTGTTTGTGCTTTTCATTGGAAGAATTATTCTTCTGCAGAATACCAATGTTCAGGAAATTAAAGACGATTATATCAATAATAATTACCGAAACGCCACTTTAAAAGCCGCAAGAGGAAATCTGTATGCTTCAGACGGTTCTATTTTGGCGACGACGGTGATGCGTTATGATGTTTATCTTGATTTTAAAACAATTAAAGATACGGTCTACACGAACAATATCGGTCCGCTCACAGATTCTTTAAGCAAAATGTTCGGAAAACCGAGAGCTGATTTCAGAAAAAGATTTGACGAGCAGAGAAAAAAGAAAAACCAGTATTATTCTTTGGTAAAAGGGTTAGATTTCGATGAATACGACAGAATCAGAAAATTCCCGATTTTTAAAAGAGGAAAAAATAAAGGTGGTTTCATCATCGACAGAAATTATAAAAGAGAATTAGCAACTTCAGAAATTGGAGCCGGAACGATAGGAATCGATAACGGAGTCGCAAAAGCCGGACTTGAAGGAGCGTTTTCAAAATATTTAACAGGAATCGACGGAAGCAGATACGAACAAAGAGTAAACTCTTCTCAGTGGAAACCGATTGATTTTTGGAAAGTAAACGAACCTACAGATGGTCAGGATGTTTATACAACTTTAGATCTTAGAATTCAGGATATTGCCCATTCGGCTTTAGAAAAACAACTGATAAATTTTGAAGCAAAGCACGGAACGGTGATCGTCATGGAAGTGGCAACCGGAAAAGTGCGTGCTTTGGTTAATTTAAGAGAAACCGAGCCGGGAGTTTATGAAGATGCTTATAACTATGCATTAAAAGATAATATTGAACCAGGGTCTACGTTCAAAACGATTTCGCTTTTGGCGGCAATGGATGACGGATTTATCGATGAAAATACAACCGTAAACGTAGGAAACGGAGTGTGGGTGTATGCAAAACAGAGAATTTCTGACGGTCACGGCGGTGGAACTTATGACATCAGTGATGTTTTGGCAAAATCAAGCAACGTGGGGACGGCAAAATTGATTACTAAGTTTTACGCTGACAAACCGGAAATTTTTCTCGATCATTTAAGAAGATGGAAACTGTTTGACAAAATGGATATTGAACTTCCGGGAATTACAAAACCAAGAATTTTAACTCCAAAAAGCAAATCGTGGAACGCTGCAACATTAGCCTCAATAGGTTATGGATATGCAACGAACATCAACCTTCTGCAATTAGCAACCTTTTACAACGGTGTAGCCAATAAAGGAAAAATGCTGAAACCGATCTTCATTGATAAAATAATGAAAGATGGGAAAACTGTTTTCGAAGCGAAAGAAGAGGTGATGGTTAAAAAAATGGCTTCTGATAAAGCCATTCAGATGATGACGAGCGCTTTAACGAAAGCGGTTGAAAAAGGAACGGGAAGAAGTATTTTCACACCCAATCTGAAAATGGCGGGAAAAACAGGAACGGCAAGATTTGAATACTGGTTGCCTGGTCCGATGAAATACAGAGCGTCTTTCGCAGGTTTTTATCCGGCAGACAATCCGAAATATACTTGCTACGTGATGATCAGCGAGCCGAATGTTTCAAAAGGATTTTACGGAGGAACAGTTTCCGCACCGGTTTTTAAAGAAATTGCCGGAAAGACTTTCCTGAAAACACCTCAAAATGTTGAAAAGGAAATGCTGGTAGACAGAAAGGTCAATCTGAATAAAATGGTTGAACCGAATGTAAAAGTAGCAGTTAATAATAAACAAATGCCAAATGTAGTGGGACTGATTGGTAAGAATGCTATTCCACAATTGGAAAATTTAGGATATCGTGTAGACTTTAAAGGAGTTGGAAGAATTAAAGAACAATTTCCACTTGAAGGCACAACAATCAGTAAAAACCAGAGAATTTATTTGTCTCTGCAAAATTAAAAAAAAGTCCTGAAGGGACGACCTAAAAAAGTATAGGATGAAATCCTATTAAAATAAACGGTCATAAAAAATAAAATAAACCGCATCAAAGAAATGCAATTAGTTGAATTATTAAACAGAATTCCAGTACTAGAAATTCACGGTGAAAATAACCGTGAGGTTTCCGAAATGGTTTTTGACAGCAGAAAAGTTTCCGAAAACTCTTTGTACATCGCATTGAGAGGAACGGTTGTAGACGGACATTCATTTATTGCATCTTCAATTGAAAAAGGCGCAAAAATTATTGTTTGCGAGGAACTTCCTGAAAATTTAAATGAAGACATTACTTACGTTAAAGTAAAAGATGCTTCTAAAACTTTAGGTCACTTGGCTTCCAATTTCTATGGAAATCCTTCTGAAAAGTTAAAGTTGATCGGCGTTACCGGAACTAACGGGAAGACCTCTGTTTCGACTTTGCTGTTTGATGTGTTTAAAAATTTAGGCTACGATTCAGCTTTATTGTCAACAGTAGAAATCAGAATCGGAGAAAAAATAATTCCGGCGACACACACGACTCCGGATGTAATTACCATCAATAAAATTTTGGCTCAGGCTGTTGAGGAAGGATGCGAATTTGCTTTTATGGAAGTGAGTTCTCATGGCATTGCCCAAAACCGAATTGAAGGTCTGACTTTCAAAATTGCCGGGTTTACAAATCTTACACACGATCATTTAGATTATCATAAAACGTTTGATGAATATTTAAAAATCAAGAAAAGGTTTTTTGATGAGTTAAATGAAAATGCAATCGCCATCACTAACGTAGACGATAAAAACGGAAACGTAATGCTTCAAAACACAAAGGCTGCAAAAAGGTCTTATGCTTTGAAAACGATGGCGGATTATCACGGAAGAACTCTGGAAGTTGATTTCAACGGAATGCTTTTGAATTTCAACGGAAAAGAGTTCTGGACGACTTTAACAGGAAAGTTTAATGTCTATAATCTATTGCTTGTTTTCGGAATTGCTTCTGAATTAGGATTTGAACAGGATGAAATTCTTCAGGCAATCAGCATTCTAAAAAGAGTTTCCGGGAGATTTGAAACTTTCAAATCTGATGGCGGAATTTTCTTCATCGTCGATTACGCGCATACTCCTGATGCGTTGGAAAATGTGTTAGACAGCATCAATGACATCAGAACAAAAAATGAAAGACTGATTACAGTTTTCGGTTGTGGAGGCGACAGAGATCACTCCAAAAGACCTGAAATGGGAAATATTGCATCAAAGAAATCAACTTTGGCAATCATCACTTCAGACAACCCGAGAACGGAAGATCCGAACCAGATTATCAAAGAAATTGAAGCAGGTGTTGAACCTCAAAACTTTAGCAAATACACTTCAATTCCAGACAGAAGAGAGGCCATTAAAATGGCAATCAAATTCTCTGAACCGAAAGATATTGTTCTCGTAGCCGGAAAAGGGCACGAAAATTATCAGGAAATCAATGGTGTGAAACATCATTTTGATGACAAAGAAGTGATTAATGAGTTATGGCAATTAATGAGCAAATAAATTTTAAATAAAAAGCATTATGCTATATTATCTATACGAATATCTAACGAGCCAAGGCATCCACGTTCCTGGGATGGGAATGTTGAAGTATATCTCTTTCCGTGCGGGGATGGCGGTTTTGTTGTCTTTGACGATAGCGCTTATTTATGGAAAAAGCATCATCAATTATCTGCGAGGAAAACAGATGGGCGAGTTGGTTCGTGATCTTGGATTAGACGGACAAAAACAAAAAGAAGGAACGCCTACAATGGGAGGTTTCATCATTATTATTGCGACTTTAATTCCTGTTTTGTTATTTACAAGAATTACCAATATTTATATAGTTCTTCTGATTGTAACCGTAGTTTGGATGGGCGCCATCGGATTTTTAGATGATTATTTAAAGAAAATAAAGAAAAATAAAGACGGATTAAGCGGAAAATTTAAAATTGTCGGACAAGTCGGTTTAGGGTTAATTATCGGAGTTACAATGTATTTCCATCCCGATATTACGGTTAAAAGAAAATATGCAGATACAAAAGTGGTCAACAGAAACAATGTAGAGCAAAACTTCATGCCTGCTGAGAAAATCACTGTTTCTACCGTTCCTTTTGCTAAAAATAATGAGTTTGATTATAGTGGAGTTTTATTTTGGATGAATGACGAAGATGCCCACGAATGGGCTTGGATTGTATTTATCCCTATCGTTATTTTCATCGTAACAGCCGTTTCAAACGGAGCCAATATTACCGACGGAATTGATGGTCTTGCAGCCGGAACAAGTACGGTTATTTTACTGACGTTGGCATTTTTTACCTACGTTTCCGGGAACATCATCTTTGCAGATTATCTCAATATTATGTTCCTCCCAAACATGGGTGAAACCACGATTTTTGTCGTCGCAATGGTGGGAGCTGTTATCGGATTCTTTTGGTACAATACGTATCCTGCACAGGTTTTCATGGGAGATACCGGAAGTTTGATGTTGGGTGGTGTAATAGCTGTTTTGGCGGTTATTTTAAGAAAAGAATTAATGATTCCTGTGCTTTGCGGAATTTTCTTAATAGAGAATGTTTCAGTGATGTTGCAGGTGGTTGTATTTAAATACAGAAAAAGAAAATTTGGGTTAGAATATGCCCAGAACAATAGATTGTTTAAAATGTCCCCATTGCATCATCATTATCAGAAGGATGGTTTTCACGAAAGTAAAATCGTCAACAGAATGATCATTATTGGTGTAATGTTAGCGATTGTATGTCTTATTACATTGAAAATGAGATAAAATTAGCAGTAAGTGATAAGCTTTAAGCTTAAAGCCTAATGCGTAAAGCAAATTATATGAAAATAGTTGTTTTAGGAGGTGGAGAAAGCGGTTGTGGTGCTGCTTATTTGGCTAAAAAGAAAGGTTTGGAAGTATTTCTTTCAGACAAAGGAGCCATTAAGGATAACTATAAGCAGTTTCTGACAGAAAATGAAATTGAATTTGAGGAAGGAAACCATGATGAAGCAAGAATCTTAAGTGCAGATTGGATTGTAAAAAGCCCCGGAATTCCGAAAAAGGCAGAGATGATTCACAAAATTCATATGAAGGGAATCAGAATTTCTTCGGAAATAGAATTTGCTTCAGAATTTACCAACGCAAAGATTATCGCCATCACCGGAAGCAACGGAAAAACAACGACAACGTCTTTGATTTACTACATTCTGAAAAGTGACGGAATGAATGTAGGTTTGGGCGGAAACATTGGTTACAGTTTTGCAAAGCAGGTAGCAGATGAGAATCATGAATATTATGTTTTGGAGGTAAGTTCTTTCCAATTGGATGATATTCAGAACTTCAGACCATATATTTCTTTACTGTTGAATTTGTCTCAGGATCATTTAGACCAATACAATTACAACTACGAAGAATATGCTTTGGCAAAATTCAGAATAGCTGAAAATCAGGAAAATGATAATTTTTTCATCTATAATAAAGATGACGAAATGAGTAAAAATATTCTTGAAAAGTTTGAAATCAAAGCGAAAATGATTCCTTTTTCTACTAAAGAAAAATTGAGTGAAGGAGGTTTTATTGATGATGAAGAATTAATTGTAAAGCTTAAAGATCAATTCTCGATGAAAATTGAAGAATTGTCATTAATGGGAACCCACAACGTTGCCAACAGCTTAGCCGCTTCAATTGCAGGTAAAATATTGGAAATCAATAATGAAAGTATCAGGAATTCATTAATGACCTTTCAGGCGGTTGAGCACAGACTGGAATTGGTAACTGAAATTGATGGTGTAAAATTCATCAACGACAGCAAAGCAACTAATGTGAATGCAACATATTACGCTTTAGAAAGTATGAAAACCCCAACCGTTTGGATCGTTGGCGGACAGGATAAAGGAAATGACTACTCAGAAATTGAAAATTTAGTTAAAAGAAAAGTAAAAGCAATTGTTTGCCTAGGACTTGACAATCAAAAAATTATAGACTTTTTTAAAGACAAGAAAGAGTTTATTTATGATACTTCCAGCATGGAAGAAGCGGTGAAAATTTCAAAATCATTAGCCAAAAATGGCGATACGGTTTTATTATCACCATGTTGCGCTAGCTTCGATTTATTTAAAAATTACGAAGACCGCGGCAATCAGTTTAAAGAACAGGTTTTAAGAGCAACAGCTAATAGCAATAGCTAAAAGCAAAGAAATATGAACGAACAATACACAGAAGAAAACAAATTTGAATATCTAAAGGGCGATAAAGTGCTTTGGATGGTCATTATTGTGATCTCTATTTTCTCGATTTTCCCGGTGTATTCTGCAAGTTCAAATTTGGAATACATTGTCAATAACGGAACCACAACGGGTCACGTTATGAAGCATATGTTTTTTGTGGTCTTAGGTTTAGTTATCATGAGATTCGTTGGTGTGGTCAAATACGAATACATTGGCAAACTCAGCAGTATTTTGCTTGGTTTAATGATCCTCTTATTGGTCGTTACGATGTTTACCGGACAAACGATTGACGGAGCGAGTGCCTCAAGATGGTTGAAAATTCCGGGAACACCGATTTCATTTCAGCCTTCATCATTTGCTTTCCTGATGTTGATTATTTACTTGTGCAGATATTTAACTAAAAGATAACCAGAGAGCGTACTGTTGGTGAAAATGTCGGTTTTATTTTTGGGCCGATTTTATTGGTTTTTGTACTTGTTGCGAAAGATAACGGTTCTACGGCTTTGATGATTTTAATGGTTTCAGTAATCGTTTTGATCATCGGACAGCTTCACTGGAAGTACATTGCAGGATTTATTTCGTCTTCATTTGTAGCGATTGTTCTGTTTTTATTGGTTGCATTAAATACCAATTTGATCGGCGGAAACCGTGTACATACATGGATGAGCCGTATTGAAACTTTTACCTCAAGCAAAGCAAAAACTGCCGATGTTGATGATGAAAGTGTAAAGGCAAAAAACTATCAGGTAATGCAGGCAAAAGCTGCGATCGTTCACGGTGGAATTACCGGAATGGGACCTGGAAAAAGCGCATTAAAACAAATGCTTCCACAGTCTGCCTCAGATTTTATTTTTGCAGTAATTGTTGAAGAATATGGCGCAATAGGAGCGGTTTTCCTGATCAGTATGTATCTCATTATGATTATCAGAATAGTGATGATTGCGAGTAAGATGCCCGCATTTTTCGGGTCGTTGCTCGTGCTCAGTCTCGGGGTGATGATTTTTGTGCAATTAGCGGTTAATATTGCCGTTGCAGTCAATCTGATACCGGTTACCGGACAGCCGTTGCCATTAATAAGTTATGGTGGAACATCCATGTTGGTAACCTATTTACAGTTAGGAATTATTTTAAATATAAGCTCAAGAATCCAGATATACGATGAAGAAGGAATGGGCAAAAAACAAAGCATTGTCGAAATAAACGACATTGCTTAAGTAGTCCCGAAGGGACAATTTAATAAAGGATAGGATAAAACCTTATCAAAAAAACGAATCAATTAATTGATATAAAATGAACAATCAATCAGCAAACAGCCAAAAGCCAAAAGCCATCCGTGTATTATTATCCGGAGGGGGAACAGGAGGACACATCTTCCCGGCGATTGCTATTGCAGATGAGATCAAAAAAAGATTTCCTGATGCAGAATTTTTGTTCATTGGTGCCAACGGAAAGATGGAAATGGAAAAAGTTCCGCAAGCTGGCTACAAAATCGAAGGAATTGACATTGCTGGAATCGACAGGGGAAATATGTTATCCAATTTAGGTTTGCCTTTCAAGATTTTGAAAAGTTTATCTAAATCTAAAAAAATAATTAAAAATTTCGCTCCGGATTTCGCAGTCGGAACAGGCGGTTTTGCGAGCGGACCGGCTTTGTACGAAGCGAGTAAAATGGGAATTCCGATTTTTATTCAGGAGCAGAATGCGCATGCAGGAGTGACGAATAAAATATTAAGTAAAAAAGCAAAAGCCGTTTTTACAGCCTATCCGAAAGTGGAAGGTTTTCCGTCAGAAAAAATAAAGTTTTTAGGTAATCCGATTCGTGAAAATATCATTTCAGGAATGCAGCAAACCTCTCATGCAAAAGAAAAAATGGGTTTGGATCAAAATAAACTCACCATTCTTTCAGTAGGCGGTTCTTTGGGCTCCAGAACATTAAACAACGGCTGGAAAGACAATTTAGATAAATTAAAAGAAAAAGGATATCAGTTAATCTGGCAAACCGGAAAATTGGACTACAAAGAGATTGTTGATAGTTGTCAGTTGTCAGGTGATGGAAATTCAGGCAATCAACAACCAACAACTAGCAATCAGATCCAAATAAAGGAATTCATCAAAGACATGGAAACTGCCTATTCAGCAGCAGATGTCATTGTTTCAAGAGCTGGAGCGATTGCCATTTCAGAGTTGGCTGTTGCTCAAAAGCCGGTTTTGTTGGTTCCGTTTCCATTTGCGGCGGAAGATCATCAAACTAAAAATGCGATGAATTTGGTTGAGAAAAATGCAGCCAAAATGGTCAAAGACTCTGAAATGCAGGATAAATTCTGGGATACATTATCAGGAATCTGCGAAAACGAAAATGTAAGAAAAGAAATGTCTGTCAATCTGAAATATTTTGCCAAACCCAATGCGGCGAAGGAGATTGTGGATGAGATTTTTAAAGTGATTAAATAATGAGTAACATAAATACAGATCTTGATAATGTTTTAAATCTTTATTTGAAACAATTTGCAGAATATTTGGATACAAATCCAAGTAGTAATGAAGTATTTAATGAACTCTCAAGTAGTAGTTATAATCTTAGGGAAGAGCTAACTAAAATTTATGAAGAAAGAGGAATAAAAGGATATAATGAAATAGAGGTTTTAAAAAACTTTTACGAAGGACAAATTAACTTCATTGATTATAGCCAAAAATATAGCTCAGAAGCAGAACTATTAATTAAAAATTATTTTTCATCTAAAAAAACGAAAATTTTAGAAACATATCAAAATTTTTACTTCGTCGGAATCGGAGGTATTGGGATGAGTGCTTTGGCGCGTTATTTCCATGCTTCGGGAAAGAAAGTTTTGGGGTACGATAAAACCAATACAAAATTGACGACGGCTTTGATGGAAGAGGGAATTGATATTGTTTTTGAAGATATTATTGATGATAAAATCACGTCACTTCAGCAAGAAAATACATTGGTCATCTACACTCCGGCAATCAAAAAGCTTGGGATTTTAGATTATTTTAATGAAAATAGCTTTGAAGTTTTAAAACGTGCAAAAGTTTTAGGTTTAATCACCGATAATACAGACTGCATCGCAGTTGCAGGAACTCATGGAAAGACAACAACGTCTACTTTGGTTTCACATTTATGCAAAGAAGCAGATTTGCCTTTCTCATGTTTTTTAGGTGGAATTTCTGAAAATTTTAAATCAAATTTCCTTTATAATGGAACTCAGTATTCTGTGGTGGAAGCCGATGAATACGACAGAAGCTTCCTCAACCTTTCTCCGGATTGGGCGGTGATTACTTCAACAGATGCAGATCATCTGGATATTTATGGAGATAAAAATACAATTGAAGAGGGTTTCAGACAGTTTGCAGCTTTGGTTCCTGATGATAAACAGCTTTTTGTAAGAAAAGGAATTGAGATTGGAAGAGCACATAAAACTTACGCTGTGAATGAAGTTGCAGATTATTACTCAGACAATCTTCGTATGGATTATGATAAAATCTACTTCGATTTTCATACTCCGACAGAAACTATAAAAGATTTTGTCTGGGATGTTCCTGGAATTCACAATGTCGAAAATGCCACGGTTGCGTTGGCAATTCTGAATAATCTGGGAGTTGATTTTGAAATTTTAAAGAAAGCAATTGCCAATTTTAAAGGCATAAAAAGAAGATACACGAAACATATTTATCCGAGCGGTAAAATTTACATTGACGATTATGCTCATCATCCGACAGAAATAAATGCTGTAGTTGGTTCGATCAAAACGTTTTATCCAGATAAAAAATTGTTGGTTGTTTTTCAGCCGCATTTATTCAGTAGAACGAGAGATTTTGTGGATGGATTTGCTGAAAGTTTAAGTAATTCTGAAGAATTGATTTTGCTCGACATTTATCCGGCAAGAGAACTTCAGGAAAATTTTGAAGGTATTACTTCAGATTGGTTGTTGGAAAAAGTGAGTTTAGATAAAAAAGAAATTTCAGGTTTGTCTGAAGCTTTTAATAAAATAAAAGAAAAGGAGTTTGATATTTTACTCACGGTTGGTGCAGGAAATATTGATACACTGTATGACCCGATTTGTGAGTGGTTAGGAAATAATTAAAAATAAATAAAATTTTAAATGTCTGAAATTTGACGTCTAAAATCTACCATCTTAGAAACAATGAAAAACAAATACAGAATTTTAAAAATTGCCATCACAGTGATCATTCTTGGGTTCCTGCTGAGTTTCTCGTTGAAGAAATTCAGTGGTCAGAAGATTACGGATGAGAAAATTTCTGTAAAAATGAATGAGAAAACTCCGGTGTACTTTATTGACGAAAAAGACATCAAACAAATCGTCATCAAAGAAAATCCGTCAGGAAAAGTTGGAGATTTAAATATTCCGGAACTGGAAAAAAAAATCAATGCACTTCCGGCGGTCGACAGCGCCAATGTTTATTTAAATTTAAATGGAAAACTGAATTTAGATATCAAACAGAGAGTTCCTGTTTTTAGATTAAATTATAATGGAAAAGATTTTTATGTAGACGAAAAAGGAACAGAATTTCCTATCTCAAGAACGTATTCTCATCCATGCATGCTGGTGACGGGCGATGTGAAGAAAGATGAATATGAAAAGCTGGCAGAATTGGTTGATAAAATTGACAAAGATGATTTCAGCAAAAAATATTTTATTGGAATTTCAAAATATAAAGACAGCTACAATCTTTTGACGAGTGAAGGAAATTATAAAGTGGAGATTGGAGATTTAGATAATATTGAATTAAAAGTAAAAGGTTTTAAAACGTTTGTTGAGAAATATCTTGTGTTTCAAGACCCCCAGAAGTACAGTATGGTTTCTGTAAAATATCAGAATCAGATTGTAACGACTTTGAATCCTTATTTTAAAGAGAATGACAGTATTTTAAAAGCAGGACATAAAGATTTGGCTAAAACTCCAGTTGCAGTGGCTCCTGTTAAAAAAGCAGAAGTCAATCTGAAACCAGCAGTAAAAAAGGCGAGTTCAACTTCTTTAAAACCAAAAGAAAATACAAAGCCTAAAGCAGTCGTCAAACCAAAGGAGAAAAAGAAAACTCCTGAAAAGAAACCGGCCACAAAGCCAAAGCCGAAGGCAAAGGTCAAGATAGAATAAAAAAGAGTCCCGAAGGGATGACTTAACAAAGGATAGAATAAAATCCTATCAAATCAAAAAAATAGGCAAGCCTATTAAATTAAATAAGTAATTAAATCAAATCGATATACACAATGGAAAATCAAGAGTATTCAGTAGGTCTTGACATCGGGACAACCAAGATTGTCGCCATTGTCGGAAGGAGGAATGCACACGGGAAAATAGAAATTCTCGGTGTTGGTAAGGCCAAAAGTCTTGGAGTTCATAAAGGAATTGTGAATAATATTTCACAAACCATTAACTCTATTAAAGCAGCTGTGGCAGAAGCACAGTCAAGTGCAGGTGTACCTATCCATAAGGTCACTGTAGGAATTGCGGGTAAACACATTCGTTCATTGCAGCATTCAGATTATATTATGCGTGAGAATCCGGACAGATTCATCACAGATGATGACATTGAAGCGTTAAAAGACCAAGTGAAAAAACTGGTTATGTTGCCGGGCGAGGAAATTATCCACGTTCTTCCGCAGGAATATAAGGTTGATTCTGAAGGTGAAATTCAGGAGCCTGTCGGGATGCACGGAAAACGTCTTGAAGCCAATTTCCATGTTGTTGTAGGACAAATGGGAAGCATCAGAAACATCGCAAGATGTGTAAGAGAAGCAGGTTTGGAGATGGAGGCGCTTACTTTAGAGCCTTTAGCATCTTCTGAAGCCGTTTTAACTAAAGAAGAAAAAGAAGCAGGAGTAGCAATTGTAGACATCGGTGGTGGTACTACAGATATTGCTATTTTTAAAGATAATATCATCCGTCATACTTGCGTCATCCCTTACGGAGGCGGAATTATCACGGAAGACATCAAAGAAGGTTGTTCAATTATTGAAAAGCATGCCGAGCAATTAAAGGTTAAGTTCGGTTCTGCAGTTCCTGAGTTGGAAAAAGACAGCACATTTGTTACCATTCCAGGACTTCACGGAAGACCTGATAAAGAAATTTCCCTTAAAACTTTAGCGCAGATCATCAATGCGAGAGTGGAAGAAATTTTGGAAATGGTGAACACTGAATTAAAGGCTTACGGAGCATTTGAACAGAAGAAAAAACTGATCGCTGGAATTGTTCTGACAGGCGGTGGTTCAAATTTGAAACATCTTCGTCAGCTGGCAAATTATACAACAGGATTCGATAGTAGAATTGGTTTCGCAAATGAATATATTGCAAACGATAAAAACCAGTATCTTAAAGGACCGGAATTTGCAACGTCTATCGGTTTGCTGATGGAAAGTTTGAAAATCAGAGATAAAAAAACGGTTGCTGTAGAAGAGGAACTTGAAATTCAGGTTGAAGCGAAAGTTGAGCAAAAAGAGCAACAAGCTATTGCTAGTTCTGAATCTCAAACTTCAGTTAATCAAACTATTGAAGAAGAGTTTAAAGCTCCTGTAACAACATCAAGACCTTCGAAACCTACTTTCGGGCAGTCTCTGATGGAAAAGGTGAAAAAATTCTTTGAAGAAGTAGAATAAAAATATAAATGATGAATGATAAGCGATGAAAGATATGCTCATCAGCTATCATAGTCGATTATCAATTATAAAAAAATATAAGTATGGAAAATATAGGCACACAAGGATTTTCATTTGATCTGCCAAAAGGAAATTCTTCGATCATTAAAGTTATCGGTGTTGGTGGCGGTGGAAACAATGCCCTAAAACACATGTACGAAAAAGGAATTCACGGGGTAGATTTCGTGATTTGCAATACCGATGCGCAGACTTTAGATAATAATCCGGTTTCAAATAAGGTTCAGTTGGGAATAAACATTACTGAAGGTCTTGGAGCAGGTGCAGATCCTGAAGTGGGTGAAAAAGCAGCGATAGAAAGTATTGAAGAAATCAAAGCTGCAATGGGACAAAACACCAAGATGGTTTTCATCACCGCAGGAATGGGTGGTGGTACCGGAACGGGTGCTGCTCCGGTTATTGCTAAAGTTGCCAAAGACATGGGAATTCTTACGGTAGGTATCGTTACCGTTCCTTTCAGCTTTGAAGGGAAAAGAAGATTGGATCAGGCAGAACTTGGACTAGAAAAATTAAGAAATAATGTTGATTCATTAATTGTGATCAACAATGATAAATTAAGACAGCAATTCGGAAATCTTGGTTTCAAACAAGGATTCTCAAAAGCCGATGAAGTTTTAACCAACGCTGCAAAAGGGATGGCAGAGGTTATTACCGGTTACTTTGATGTCAACATTGACTTTAGAGATGCTAAATCTGTGCTTCAGAATTCAGGTACGGCATTAATGTCTACAGGAACAGCTTCAGGTGAAAATAAAGCTGAAGAAGCGGTTAGAAAAGCATTAGATTCTCCATTATTGAATGACAACAAAATTACAGGCGCAAGAAACGTGTTATTGTTGATCAGAAGTGGTGTAGAAGAAGCTACGATGGACGAAATCGGTATCATCATGGATTACATCCAGAAAGAAGCTGGTCACACAGCTGATATCATTTTTGGAGTTGGTGCTGATGAAGAATTGGGCGATGCTGTAAGTGTATTGGTGATTGCGACTGGTTTTTCTAATGATAACCAAAAGTTTTCAGGTCCTACCGAGAAAATCAGAATTGGCTTAAATGATGCTTTGGATAACCCAAAATCGTCTCCTTTCAAAACAAGAGATGAGAGAGAAGTAACGCCTGAGCAGGGGTATGATTTTGGAGGAAAAAACCTTTTCAGATTAGATGATGAAGATCAGGATGCGTCACAATTTAAGATGTCGGCTTCTGAAAAAAAATGATGATCGAGGATGAAGATGTGAAAACTGAAATAAAATTCTCTGATAGAGAGGAAGATACATTAGAAAGCCCTATTCAGAGCTGGAGAAACGAAGAACCAAGTGCTCAAGACGATGTTAATTTGTTTTCTTTTGATGACGATCCGAATGATTTAGAAATTCAGTCGTTCTCTTTCGATTTTGAAAATAAAAAGAAGAGCCAAAAGAAAATTCTTTCAGCAATAATTTTTCGAACGAAAAAGCTGTTGAGTTTAATTTTACCGTTAACGAACCGATTGCTGAACCTAAATATGATTTCGGACAGCCAAAAAATGAGGTTGAAACTTCTGCGGTAATCGAGAGAGTAGAGGAAATAACTCATAAAGTTGAAACGTTCTATCAGACTCAAGAGCAGCCAAAAGCTGAAGAAAAACCTGTTGTTGAAAAAGAGTAGAAATTGAAACTACGAGACATACAGAATCTGAATTCACTTTCGTTAACAAACCTGCAGATCAGGAAAGAGCATCAGAAAGAAGAAACAAGCTGAAAGAATTCAACTCTCGTTATCAGAATTTTGATCATGTGAATGAGTTTGAATCTGTACCTGCCTTCAAGAGAAAAAACATCTCTATCGACGGTTCCAATGCATCAGACCAAAATATAAACACCTATTTGTCTGATAACAACGGAAATATGCAGATCAGAGAAAACAGATTTTTAAATAAAGACGTAGACTAAAATAATGTACCAATGTAACAACCTCGAATTGTCATGCTGAGCTTGTCAAAGCATTTCATTGGTAAACTGTTACATTGATACATTGTTAAATTAATTAATATGAGTTTAGAACTTATTATAAGCGAAGCAATAAAAATAGCGATGAGAGCAAAAGACAGAGTGGCTTTAGATTCTCTGCGTGCTGTAAAATCTCAGATATTATTGCTGAAAACCGAAGCTTTAGGAGCTGAAGTTTCACCTGAGCAGGAAATTGCAATTTTGCAGAGAATGATTAAACAGCGTAAAGATTCTTATGAGCAGTTTACAGCTCAGGGAAGAAACGATTTGGCGGAAGTGGAAGATGCTCAGATGAAAGTCATTGAGAAATTTTTACCTGCACAATTATCTCCTGAAGAATTAGAAGCAGAAATCAAGCAGATTATTTCCGAAACTGGCGCTGAATCTATCAAAGATTTAGGAAAAGTGATGGGATTGGCTTCAAAAAACTTAGCCGGAAAATCTGACGGAAAAAGTATTTCCGAGATGGCTAAGAAGTTACTTTCATAAACATGATCGATGAATGATAATTGATGTTTGATATCATTCATCAATTATAAATCATCAATTATATTTTTTTGGATATTCAACCTTTGCATATCGATTTGATTAACGAAGCCCGAAACATTATGTTTCGGGCTTCATATATTTGATAGACTCCTCATAATTACCGGTTTGTTATTCTAAAAACTTACTGATTGATAATTAAAAGGGTTGGGAACTATACAACATTTCATATCATATTTATTCTGATATGTCTTAGAAAATTTAATTAATAAGTTTTTTTTCATGGGAACTCGTTTTTAGAATCATTTCAAAATTAGTAAAAAATTATTATATATTAACTAAATATTTTTATTAATAATTAAATTATTGTGTGATTTAAATATGTAATTATTGTTTTTAATTTTGTTTTGCGAACTCATCAATAGTTTTTATTAATTGAGATAAATTTAGAAATGTTGTAAATTTGTCTACAATTAAAAATTACAAGAAATGTATCCATCAGATTTAGTATTGCCGATGAAGGCTGAACTTACAGATAAAGGTTTTCAGGATTTAGAAACTCCTGCACAGGTAGAAGATGCTTTGAAGCAGTCTGGAACGACTCTTTTAGTAATCAACTCTGTGTGCGGATGTGCGGCAGGGGCAGCAAGACCAGGAGTAGTTTATTCTTTGACTGGAGAGAAAAAACCAGATCATTTAACGACTGTATTTGCAGGTTTTGACAAAGACGCAGTTGACGCGGCTAGAAAACATTTGGCACCATTCCCTCCAAGCTCACCATGTGTAGCGCTTTTCAAAGACGGAGAATTGGTTCACATGCTAGAAAGACATCATATTGAAGGAAATCCTGCAGGAGCAATCGCTGCAAACCTTCAGGCTGCTTATGACGAATATTGCTAATAGTAAGTAATTAAAAGCTTTATATAGAAACCGTTACAAATTTTGTGACGGTTTTTTGTTTTTAACACGTCGAGTTTTGCCGTCACACGTATCTACATTTGGCTCACAATAAATTCAAATGATTATGATACAGAAATTAGAGTTTGTCTTAAACAGAAACATTGACAGTCCTTTAGGAGAAAACAGTGTGTTTTATGAAACATTTGTTGTTCCTCCAGAGTTAAAAGACAGCTATCCCAAGTCAGAAAAATACAGTATAGTTCATCACCAGGCTGTTTTCTGTAAAAGTGGAATTGAAGTTTTTGACAAATACGAAAAGGACAAAATAGAGTCTGACTACTTTACTATTTACTACGAGGAGACTTCCAAAAACACCAGTAATTTTTTTGGTACAGCTTGTAGGGTGAAAATGGGAGATTATGCAAGGCAAAGATTAATAAAGGACTATAACAGTAAAGGAAAAACGATTAACTATGATGGCAATACAGTAGATGGAAGTGTCTCAGATTTTAATGGTCTCATCAAACTAATTGCCAAAGATTTCGGAATTGATGATACATTATTGAAAGGTGCTATTTATTTAGAAATACTTGAAAAAAGTAAAATCAACGAAGCTTTTAAAAACGTATCTTCATTAAACAATCAATTAGCAGATTGGTTAAGAGGTGGTATTGAAGCCACTGAAAAATGGAAATTTACAGAGGAAAACTACGATTACATCAAGTTTTATGTAGAACCTATGTATAACAATTACCAAAATAAAATCGGTGTAAATGGGCATCCCAAACAAGAGGTAAAATATAAGCCTGTTATTCCTGTTCCGTTCCCTTGCAATGAGTATAAGAATATGTCTGATAATACTCAGAATATTGCTGAAGCAGGATTAAAAAAGCTTTCAGAGTTTATAGCCTCATTTGATGAAATTTCCACTGCTGCTGTTTTTAATATTGTCAAGACAACCCCTACGATTACTGATGATATTTTGTTTGCTGTTACATTCCTTGTGAAAAACTTCATCGAAGACAACATGCCTGATAGTATAAAGAATATTTATAATAAACTAAAAGTTTTATTTAATGAAGTTCTGGATATTGTTTCAAATATTGGAAGCCAGATTAGTGAAAAATTAAACCAGGAGATTGCAAAAATCAATGCTTTTCTTTGTGGGATACTCAACGGGCTTATCTCTTTGGTACAATTGATTATTATGCTATTAGCAATGATAGTGGACAAACTTCCTATTTTTGAATTAGAGAAAATGAGTGCTTTGGAGTTAGCAAAACACCAAGAAAAATTGGAGTTTATAGAAGATTTTGTAGATTTATTTGATAAAAATGCAAAAGAATTTCTTAACGGGATTAAAAAACTCTTTACGGATGATAAAATTTGGAAAGACATTTCTACTTTTATCTCAGGTTTGGCTAAAAAAATTTCTAACTATAATGAGTGTTTTTGGGCTTATTTCATTGGAGGCGTTGCCTTTGAATTGATTTTAGATGCTGTTATTGCTTACTTTACAGGTGGAAGTTCATTAGTTGCAGAAGCTTCTGCAAAAATTAGTAGATTGACAGCTAAAGTAGAACAGGCAGGAGCAAAAGCTCTCAATTTTGGAAAAGGCTTAGGGAGGAAAATTGCAAATTCCACAAAAGACCTTTATAAATGGTTGGAAAAAGAGTTTTTGGAATTGTTAGAAGCGATAAAAAATGGGAGATTAGCTAATTACTTAAAGACCAAGTTTAACCAAATGTTAGGAAGAGAAGAAGAACTCTTTGATGAATTATTGGATGAGTTAGGCTGGGAAGGGAAATCAGCAAGCAAGCGTGGGAGATTTTTGGGAAGAGAGTTTATGAATAACAGGCAAATGAAGGCTCTTGAAAAGTATATTGCAGAAGTTTTGGGAGATGTAGGAGTGGTTATGCGAAAAGGAGAAGATAAGTTTTTAGATGTAAGTGGTGCACAGGCAGGATTTTCCCCAACTAGCAGAGAGTTATTCTTTAGGAAAAAGTTTACATTTTATGAAGCTTTCCATGAGATACAGCACGCTTTGGAATTTAAACTTTTAGGAAAAGAAGCTTATTTGGAAGGAGCAGCTGGAACATTGGTAGAACAACGTATAAGAACTTATAAACGAGAAAAATGGGTTTATGACAAAATAATGGAGAAGAAGCATTTGTTTAACGAATTAGAGTTAGAAAATGCTGAATGGGTTTTAGGACAAGCAATCAAAAAGTTAGAAAAAGTAGGTATTGATTATAAAAAAATGTAATAAAATGGAAAAAACAGCAAAAGAAAAAGAAGTAATAGCAATTGCTTTAAGGGTATTAGGCCAATTAAAATTTCAGTATGGAAATACAAAGGAGCATTTAGAATTTATGGATGCAATGTATAGTGAAAAAAGAAAAATGTATGATGGTAAAGAGTGGAGTCATTATAGTGTAGATTTTTCTCATGATGTATTTGGTATTCCAACTCCTTATTATTGCATTGTAGATGCAGAAACGATGAAAGTTAAAGGAATACTAACAGACCATGGAGTTTTTGAAATTATTTACAATGATAAAGGAGAAGCAAAGGATAAAAAATTTATAAGTCCTTCCTTTCCTTACGATAAACAATAGAATGTTGAATCACAGTTCTACATAGATATTTGGATATTTAAGAATAATTTGATAAAAGGAATTTAAAAAAAGTTCCTTTAAAAATTAAATAATTATGATAACAAAAGAAGAAGCCTATAATAAAATTAAAAGCTATTTAGATAGAAATATTAAATATTCAAGTATTGATAGTATTAACGAAATTGCATTTACCTCAAAAGAGGAAATGAATTATCCTATTTCTCATGGGAAATATGAAGGAAAAAAATAGATTACTACGCAATTTCTTATGGAGAAATATGGGGAATTGAAGAAAGAAGTATGGGAATTTTAATTCATGCAGAAACAGGAGAATTGTTATATATCATAACCCCTCATGGATATTTGGATATTGAAGAATAATTTTATAAAAAGAGGCTGAAAAAAAAGAGAAACACTGATAAGCTACCATAAAAAGGAAGGCTTAAAAACATACCCGTTTTCCTATATATTGATGATGATAAAAAATTACCTCTTTTATTGGTTCATTCGTTCGGTCAATCTAAAATTAGATATTCTTTATCAAGTGATGGAAAAACAATTGTTAGTAGTACTAATGTAAAGTTTACTATTGAAGAGTAAAAATGAAACACACAAAAGAACAAATTGAGGAAATTGCCAAAGAGGTTTTAGAAAAAACAAATTTCAGTTATGATACTAAAGAAAAAATGATTATCCGTGAAAATGAGGATTTTTATTTGGATGGAGAAAGAATAAACTCTTGGAATGTATCGGTGTTTTTTGGAGAAGAAGATTGGGGTAAAAACCAATTAGCAGGACTTTTAATAAATGATGAAAACGGTTATCCGATTTACTTACAGCACAGTTTTAATAGTTTCATTTATTATAAAATTCATAATAATGGGGAAATTTCAACAGAAGTGAGACAAGGTAGTAATTAACCAAGTAATTATTGGAAGTTTTCAATCAAAACTGACCGTTACAAATTTTGTGACGGTTTTTTATTTAAATCATTCTTTGGAAATTCAAATATGATTATATTTGTTGAAATGGCAACGAAAGCACTTTTCAATACTGTAGTCAATTGGTTTATCCGCCAAAGGATAGATCAGATACAGAATTTTATGGATCATCCTATCGAAACGCAGAACGGAATTCTGTTTTCTCAGTTGTTTCATGCAGAAGATACCGAGTATGGCAAGCGATATGGTTTTAATACTATCTCGAGCTATCAGGATTTTAAAAATAAAGTTCCTGTTGTTACCTACGAAGATTTTGAGCCATATATCGAAAGAGCAAGGCAAGGTCATAAAGACGTAAGCTGGCCTGGTTACATTAAACATTTTGCGAAATCGTCCGGGACGACGAACGCCAAGAGTAAATTTATCCCTATTTCGGCAGAAAGCCTCGAATACTGCCACATGAAAGCCGGAAAGGACATGGTTTCCATTTATGCCAATAACCATCCGGAAAATCAGCTTTTCACCAATAAAAATTTACGTCTGGGTGGAAGCTCAGAATTATACGCTGATTTTAATACCAAATTTGGAGATCTTTCGGCAATCTTAATTGACAATCTTCCTTTTTGGGTTGAAATTACCACGACTCCGAGCAAGAAAGTTTCTTTGATGGGAGAGTGGGAAAGTAAACTGAAAGCCATTACTTCTGAAGTTAAAAATGAGGATGTGGGAAGTATTTTAGGAGTTCCCAGTTGGATGATGGTGCTTTTGCAGAGAGTTTTGAAAGAAACAGACGTTAAAAATATTTCAGAGCTGTGGCCAAATCTGGAAGTGTTTTTTCACGGTGGAATCAGTTTTAAACCATACAAAGATCAGTTTAAACAAATCATAGGAAAAAATATCAACTACTACGAAATTTACAACGCTTCGGAAGGGTTCTTTGGAATTCAGGACAGGCCGAATAGCGACGAAATGCTTCTGATGCTGGATTATGGTATTTTCTACGAGTTTATCCCGATGGATCAGTTTCATTGTTCAAACCCGAAAGTGGTGAGTTTGGAAGATGTAGAAATCGGTAAAAATTATGCGATGGTGATTACTACCAATGGAGGGCTATGGAGATATTTAATTGGGGATACAGTGATTTTTACATCAGTCAGTCCTTTCAGAATAAAAATAACAGGACGAACTAAACATTACATTAATGCGTTTGGTGAAGAACTGATGATTACCAATGTAGAATCTGCTTTAACGAAAGCCTGCGAAGCGACAAAGTCGGCTGTGACAGATTTTACAGGAGCTCCGATTTTTATGAAAGAAAACGAAGGTGGTGCCCATGAATGGATTTTTGAGTTCAGTGAAAAACCGCATAGTTTAGAAGAATTTACTGATGTTTTTGATCAGCATCTAAAAGCCATCAACTCTGATTACGAAGCCAAAAGATATAACAATATTACTTTGAAAAAACCTGTCATTCACATTGCTAGACCCAATTTGTTCTATTGCTGGCTGGAATCTAAAGGAAAGCTTGGCGGACAAAATAAAGTGCCACGTCTGAGCAACGACAGAGAATATATTGATCCTTTACTGGAAATGAATAAAGCATAAAAAAACCGCAGAAATCTCTGCGGTTTTTGTTTCTTATTTTTTAAGATCTTCCTTCAGTTTTTTTGCAGCATCTTCTACTTTTTGGGCGCCTTGTGCTGCGGTGTTTTTAACGTCTTTACCAACTTCCTGAGCGCCGGATTTGATGTCTTTTCCTACTTTGTTGGCTTCGTTTTTAATATCTTTCCCTGCTGCATTGAGATCTTCTTTTGCTTTCTGTGCAGTCTGATCAATTTTGTCACCTGTTTTATCAACCGTGTTTTTGATGTCAGATTTGGTTTTGTCTATTTTTGCGCTATCTACCAAGCCTGTGCTGCTTTCAGTTGTCGTGGTAGTGGTGACAGATCCATCCGGATTTTCTACTTTTTCAGTTTTTGATGTAGATTGTGTGCAGCTTACGATAAACGCTGATACAGCGATTGCTGCTAAGATTTGTTTTTTCATTGTGTATATTTAAATTATGTTATTAATCTGTTTTTGGTGTAGAAATGGCCGTATTTTCTTTAGCCTTCAACTTCTTTTCTTCTTCCAGTTTTTTCTTGTTTTCCTTTTCAAGTTCTGCAGTAATTCGTTTTTCTTCTTGTTCTAGCTTTATTGCTTCTTTCAGTGAGTCCTGATATTTTTGAGAAGACATTCTTATCTGGCGTACAATATCTACTGTGGTTGCTCCTGCCGAAAAAGAGTCAATAGCCGTCGTGTCATAATGAGGCTGTACTGCCTGAATTTCATTTGTATTTGCCGCTTCACGTTTCGAACAAGCAATTATAAATATGGAAATGATGCATCCCACAGCCAATACTTTTTTCATGGAACTAATTTAATAGAAATTCAGCAATTACCGGATAATGATCTGATAATTTTACGGAATAATCGACTTTGTAATTTAATGCTGTAATGCTTTTTGAGGTGAAAATATAATCAATTCTCAGAGGAAATTTATAATCATGAAAACTTGTAGAACTTCCGTTTCCTGCTTCTACAAAAGCATCATCAAGATTTCTTCCGAGATTATAATACTCCCAGGAATTGGGAACTGAATTGAAATCTCCTGCCAAAATTACAGGATAAGGTGATCGATCAACCGCTTTTCTGATTTTTTTCACCTGCTCCTCATGTGTTTTGAACGTAGGAATCAATCTTGAAAATAGTGCTGCCATTTTGTTTTTTTCGTCTTTTCCGCAGTTTTTATCCTGCATACCGAGCATGTTTTTATTGAGCCTAAAAGGTTCCAGATAAACATTAATTACTCGGATAATTTTTCCGTCAATATCGATATCTGCATAAAATGAATTTCCTTTTGAGTCATCATTGATTAAATCGCCTTGACGCAAAATTTTATGCTTAGTTTTCAGGATTACCGAAGGGTATTTCACCAGATCTTTCCTTAATGCAGTGCTAGTATCTTTTTCCTGAACGAGAATGATATCGGCATTTTGATCCGTAATATATTTTTTAACAGTTGGCCAGCCTGAGCTTCCGTATTTTACATTAAAGGTTAAAACTTTAATGTCTTTCTGATGAGACTGAGCGGTCTGTTGTGGTGTAAAGTTGACCCATCTTCGCATTGGATTATAAAAAATAAAAGTCGAAAGCAAAAAAACCATTGCAATTTTCTTTTCTTTAAAAAACCAGATAATAGTGAATAAAAGATGAAGAATAATCAGATAAGGAAAGGCTAAAGAGAGTAAATTGAGTTTGCTGAAATAGTTCGGAGCGACCCAGGCGTTGGCAAAAGTGCTCAGTAATAATATAATTAATAAAATATGAAAAACTAAAAATACATGTGCACACTTCATTGAAAACTCTGATATGTGTTTTCCGCAACAAAAATACTGCCAACATTATGATAAATAACGAAATAGGCTTATAATCAATCAATTTTAAACGTAGCAACTACCGGAAAATGATCAGAAAGTTTTACTGAGCGGTCAACTTGATAAGTAACAGGTTTCACAGAAGATGAAGTGAAAATAAAATCGATTCTGATAGGAAATTTATAGTCATGAAAGCTTGTTCCACTTCCTTTTCCCACTTCAAAAAAAGCATCTTTTAAGCCTTTTCCTAAATGGTAATATTCATAAGAATTAGGAACTGAGTTTAGATCTCCGGCTAAAATAACGGGGTATGGAGACTCGTTAATGCTTTTGCGAATGATATCTACCTGCTCTTGATGCATTTTGAAAGTAGGAATTAATCGCTTAACGATGTCTTTTACTTTCTGTTCATCCTCTTCACTATTGCCATTGAGCTTGACCATGCTTTTCTCAAACTTGAAAGGCTGAAGATAGGTGTTGATAATTCGGTATGTTTTCCCCTTTATTTCAATATCAGAATATTCAGAATAGGCATTAAATTCTTCATTATACATCCCTGCAAACAATTCTTTGTGAGCTATAGTTTTGTATTTTGAATAGGTAGAAACAATAGGAGCTGTATGATCTTTTTTAAGATCTTTAAATTGATATTCGCGACCTCCATCTTCCTGTAGCAAAACGATATCTGCATTTTGTTGGTTGATATATTCCTGAATGTTTTCAATTTCTAATTTTCCACCTTTTATATTAAAAGAAATAATCTTTAGGTTAGCAATCTCCTTACTCTCAGTTGAATAATTAACCCATCTTTTGACAGGATTTAATAAAATAATCCCAAAAACATGAAAACAAACGCTCTTTTTTTCCAGGAAAAAATCCAGAAAAAGGTAAGCAAAACATATCCAATCATCAAAACCGGAAATCCTAAAGACAGCAGATTAAACCAAGGAAAAACTTTCGGCGGAATGTAGGCGTTCAGCAAAACACCCAGCAACATAAATAATGTGGCTAAGTGAAGTATTAATAAAGTCAGACGCAGAATTTTCACAAGTAAATTTAATTAAATCGGTATAAATGTTTCCTCCAGATTCTTGCAAGAATAAATCCTACAATGGCACCTCCAACGTGAGCAAGATGGGCAATACCACCTCCATTTCCTGTGACACCTAAATAAATTGATCCTATCACAACAATTGGCAATACGTATTTTACTTTTACGGGTATTGGAATAAACATAATACCAATTTTTGCTTCAGGATATAATGTTGCGAATGCTGCAATAACGCCAAAAATAGCTCCTGATGCGCCGACCATTGGAGTTCTAAGTGCTATATATAAATTTTGGGATAATTCCTGCCCTTCTACAGTTGTTGCGCTAATTTTTAAATCTCCAACATAGTTAACGTTTGCTTTAGCGAAAATTTCTGCGGGGTTTAGTCCTAAAGCTTCCATGTCACTTATAATTTTCTGCACTTCCACAAAATTCCACAAATTAAAAAGGAAAAAAGCTCCCAAACCACTTAAAAAGTAGAGGATTAAGTATTTTTTGTCTCCTAAAGACTGTTCTAATATAGGTCCGAAACTAAAAAGTGTGAACATATTAAATAAAATATGCATTATACCACCATGCATAAACATGTGCGTTATAATCTGCCATGATTTGAAATTAGGAGAGAATGGATAATAAGCAGCAAGCATAGTATTGAGCTGAGGTAATAAAAATGATGCTATGAATACAACAACATTTATAATAACCAGATTTCTCGTAATTGGCGGTATATTATTAAACATCTTCTAAAATTTATTTTTCAAATCATTAAACGGAACTTCATAGAAGCATCTTTTTCCGGTAGGTAAAAATTCAGGGAAACCTAATGCGGTGAAGTCTTTGATCACTTGCTCAGCATCTGCTTTATAAATAAAATCAAATCTTGATTTCGACTGCATTTTTGCCCATTGATTGTGATAAAACTGCATAAACTCGTCCTCGGTTTTGTATTCCAAAATATCAAAAAGATTCTCGAGAAACTTCATCACCTGAGTTTCTTTTAGTCCTTCAGGAACGGTATCGATTCTGAGCACGTTCTCATGTGCAATTTTCATGTCAAACCCGAGCTCTGGCAGAAATTTTTTGATTGATTTGTATTTATTTTTCTCAATTTCGTTCATGTGATACTCCAAAGAGAACAGTAAGGCGTGACTTACGTTGCCTTTTTTTACATTTTTATTGTTTTCGGCAACCAGCAATCGGTGCATTCTACCCAAATCAAGCATCAGTGTTCTGTCACCCTTATTAAAAAGCCAATATCCGTTCGGAAGTCTCATCAAATCTTCATCAAAATCTTCGTCTTCGAAAAGATTGATCTTAGAAGGTTCTGCAGAAATGTTCTGATGATACATTTCCGTAAGATTCTGAATTTCGTTTTTCGTAACCTCTCGTTCTTCCAAAAATGGATTATAATCTCGATCTACCGTTATTTCCGGCATTTTATAACTTCCCGAATTATTGGCTTTGCTCGGGAAACTTTTCTGCATCATCTCGTCCAGTATCGGATCTTTTTCAAAATCTAGACTCGGCGCAATATTATAAATTCCCAACGATCTTTTAATCGTAGAACGAATCAAAGCAAAAATCAAATGCTCGTCTTCAAATTTTACTTCCGTCTTCTGCGGATGAATATTCACATCAATTTTCTCAGGGTCTAATTCCAGAAAAAGGAAAAATGTCGGGATATATCCAGGTAAAAGAAGTCCTTCAAAAGCTTCCTGAACCGCTTTGTTGAAATACGGACTTTTAAAAAATCTTCCGTTCACGAAAAGAAACTGTTCGCCACGCGTCTTTTTTGCTCCTTCAGGTTTAGCGACAAATCCGTGAAGTTTACACCAAAGAATATCCTCTTTAATAGGAATCAACTGTGGATGTAATTTTCTCCCGAAAACATCAACAATCCTTTGCATCTGTGTGCCTTTTCTCAGTCTGAAAACAGGATCATCATCATGAAACATAGAGAATTCTAAGTTCTCATGAGCCAAGGCTACACGCTGAAATTCATCAATAACGTGTCTGAATTCTATATTATTGTTTTTGAGAAATTTCCTTCTTGCCGGAACATTGTAGAAGAGATTTTTAACTAAAAAATTAGATCCTTCAGCAGTCTGTACAGGTTCCTGAAACTGAAAAATTCCACCTTCGATATAAATATTGGTTCCTAGAGATGATTCCGGTTGTTTTGTTCTTAACTCTACCTGTGAAACAGCTGCAATAGAAGCTAAAGCTTCACCACGAAAGCCTTTTGTAGAAATTTTAAAAATATCGTCTGTTGCTCGTATTTTGAAGTGGCGTGTCTTTCAAATGCCATTCTTGCATCGGTTTCAGACATTCCTTTGCCGTCATCAACCACCTGAATGAGGTTTTTGCCGGCATCTCTTATGATCAGTTCTATTTTTGAAGCTCCGGCATCAATGGCGTTTTCCAAAAGTTCTTTTACAATCGACGCAGGTCTTTGCACGACTTCACCTGCTGCAATTTGGTTGGCTACATGATCCGGTAAAAGCTGAATAATATCTGACATAAAATGATGAATGAACTTACAAAAATAGTCAAAGGAAATAAGATTTAAAATAAATAAGGGATGAATTAAAAATTAAGTCTGATTAAAATTAATCTGATTACACGTTTTTAAAGGCAAAAAATAATTTTAACGCAAAGTTCGCAAAGATTTTTATATACTAACTGCTTTTAAGGTTCGCAAAGGCGTTCTACTTAACAAAGACCACAAAGGTTTTCATTACCAAAAAACCGGATTTTAAGCCAAATAAAAAGCCCCCGTTTGCAAAACAAACAGAGGCTACAAAACTAAAGTATATACGATTTGTGCTGTCAATTGACTGATTATTTAAGTCTCTTCTAAGACAAGCTTAGATTTTTCCTTTCTGGTTTCTCTTATCATCACTTCACCATTACCGTGTATTTTGTCATACATAAATGCCATAAAATTCGGCTTGTTGTAAATTTTTGCATATCGGTAATTGGTTTTAAAGTGTCTGATATTAATTTTATAGAAATCATATCCAATCACGACCAGTAAACATAAACTGATGATATAAAATACACTGAATTCTAATGAGTAATAAACCATCCCTGAGAAAATGGCCCCTAAAACATAAGCAGACATAATGCTCAATAAAAGCTTTGCTCTTGCAATCAATTCAGGGTTTTTTCTGTATTTTTTGTGGGTAAACATGGATGCCAGAATTCCTAAATCTGTTGTAGTACCCGTAAGGTGTGTTGTTTTAACCAAAAAGTTGGATATACTTGCCGTCAAACCATTCTGTAGACCTGTTGCAAAGAGCATTAAAGCTACTAAAAATTCAGCTTCTTCCAGAGTTTTTCGATAATAAAACTGACCGTAAAAACCTACCCCCACGAGACATAGAATTTCCAGAATAAGCGGCATTGCATGGGCAAAATATTTACTTTTCTTATTAAAATTGATGACGAAAAAGTTTGCTGTGAAACTTCCGAAAAAGAAAAGGAAAATCCATGCGCCAACAACGGCAACCTGCGACCAGTTTCCTTTACTGATTTCTGCGGCAAATACGGCGTAATGTCCCGTTACGTTTGAGGTAAATGATAAAAATATAAGTAGAGATGCAATATTTATAGTTCCTGCCGTAAAGGCAGTCAGCGTCCCCAGTCTTATATTGTCTCCCAATGTCCTGCTGTTACTATAATTTCTTAACATTTTTTAGATTTTAAATGGTGACATTTAATTTAAACTTCAACAAAAACTTCTGCAAGTCTTCCTCTTTCGGGCATAAATTCAGGAACACCAAGCGTTATTTCTTTCACCTGAATGTCTTTCGCCTTTTTGATGTAAGGAGCTAAGTCAAATTTCCCTTTGGTATTCTTATCTTTCAGATTAGCTGCATAATATGCTTCTTCGATATTTTCTGCCGTCAGATAATTGTTGAATGCTCTCTGGAAACTTCCGGTGAAGACATCGCAAACAATTCTATTTACCAAGTGAGGATATTTGTTTTTGATAATGCTGTATGCATCGCAGAATTCTTTTGATCTGATTTTGTTGAAAACCGTTCCTTTGGTATTGAATAAAAGATCTCTGATAGAATCTCCCATGTCATAACCCGATACAAGCAAAATGTTGTATTGTGTGTTTTCTTCCGTAGCGTTTTTCTCTTTTAAAACTTTCTTTAATATATTTAAAGATTCTAGAGAATAGTCTGTTGCAATTAAAATGGTCTTGATCATATCTTTTAGATTTAGTGATTACCGATTTTGATAATACAAAACTATATCTGTAAGATTAGAAGACCTTTAGAACAAAATTAAAATGTAATTAAAGAGATTAAAATGAGATTAGAATTTCATTTTAAAAATGCTTCGTTTTGAAGCTAAGATTGTTTTTCTTTCTGCTGTGCCGCATAAATAGTAGGAAAACGCATTTGTACTGTTGTTCCCTGATTTTCGTGTGAACTCACAATCAATTCACCGTTATGCATTCTCACAATGTTTCGGGCAAGGGGAAGTCCGATGCCGTACCCTTCATAATTTTTGGTGTTTGAGGCTCGGAAGAAAGGATCGTAGATTTTATCCATTTCAGTTTCCGGAATACCGATTCCTGTGTCTTTGATAATGATATAAACATCTGTATCTGTAGCTCCAAGTGAAACTTTTACCTGTTGGAAGTTGGAATATTTACAACCGTTATTCACAATATTGGCAACTGCAAGATGAAGAAGCTGCTCGTTTCCCTGAACTTTTAGTTTTTTCGGATTGTCGGGCAGCATGCTGATGTCGAGAAAAATATTATTTCGTGAATCTATTTTTCTGATGGTCTCAATCACGTCCCAAAGCAGCTGATCGATCCTTACTTTATCGATTTTCTGAATTTTTCCGTCAAAACCGGTTTGAGCAATGATTAAAAGCGCTTTTATTTTTTATCGAGTTTTTCTGCTTCGTCCAGGATGATTTCTAAAGTTTCTTTGTATTCATCAGCGGTTCTGTTGATAGAAAGTGCAACATCAGCTTCTCCCATAATTGAAGTCAACGGTGTTCTCAGCTCATGAGAAACATTTCCAATCAGGTGATTCTGTGTTTCAAATGATGTTTCAATTCTTGTCAACATCGTATTGAATGTTTCCACCAATTCGTTTAATTCTTTATTGTCAGGCTGTGGCTCTAATCTTAAATGCAGGTTTTCTGAGCTGATTTCTTTTACTTTTCCGGTGATTTTAAGGATAGGTTTAAATAAAGTTTTAGATAAATAAAAAGAAAAAATCATGCTGAAGAAAATCGAGAGAATCATACAGGTAATCAATGTTCTCTTCAAAAATCCTAAATAATGAACAACGTAATGGTTTTTTGCGGATGCAATAGCGATGTAATCTTTATTTTGAAATCTAAAAGACTGGCCGATGTAGTAAAATTCTTTATCGTTATAATTTGCTTCGCCTCGTCTGATGATGTTTTTAAAAAAAGTATCAGGAATGTGTACTTCTTTAGAAATATGTTTAAAATTTGAATCTGAAGGCACGGCGAATACATAATCCCTTTCCATAGGAAGTTCTTCGTCGTTTAAACCGTTGAGGATATAATTTTCAGGTAAATCAAGATGCTCTTTTCCTTTTTCAATCTGTACGATTGTTGTGGTACGGATTTTCAGCAATTCATAAAAACGCTGATGCGAAAAATTAACAATAGAAAAATAAACCAAACCCCCAAAAATGGAAATAACGGTTGTAAAAACAACCATCAAAAGCACCATCGTTTTGGTCTGATTTGTAATGACTTTGTTAAGCATTTTCTATGGCTTTTTCAGAACATAACCCATACCAATCACTGTGTGGATGAGCTTTTTGTCGTCCTGGTTATCTATTTTTTTCCTTAAATAATTGACATAAACATCTACAACATTGGTTCCAAGCTCATAATTTACGCCCCAGACAGCATCCAGAATTTCAGCTCTTGAAATTACTTTTTCGGGATTGTTGAGGAAATACATCAATAATTTATATTCGGTAGAGGTCAGAGAAATTTCTTCTCCGGCACGCACTACTTTTTTGGTATAATCGTTCACCGTCAAATCTGAAAACTGAAAAAGATATTCATTAAAAGTTTCATCTTCTGTTACTTCGGGAGTTGCAATGGGAACGCTTCTTCTTAGTAATGACTTAATTCTGGCAACTAATTCGATAAACTTAAAAGGCTTTACCAGATAATCATCACCGCCACTTTCTAGTCCGAGTACAATATTTTCTGAACTTCCCAATGCCGTTAAGAAAAGAATAGGAACGTGTTTGTTGGTTTTTCTGATTTCTTTGCAGACATCGAGACCATTCATTCCGGGAAGCATAATATCTAAAATGACCAGTTCGAAATCATTCTCCTGCACCAGGCTTACGCCGGTTAATCCGTCAAATGCCACCGAAACTTCATATCCTTTTTCCTGAAGCCCTTTTTTAATAAAAGAAACTACGCTGGTTTCATCTTCGATTAGAACAATTTTTTTCATAGAGTAACGAATTTCACAAAAATAAGGAAAAGAATACAAATGAGGTTTAGCTTAAAAAACAAAAAGACGAAGAAAACTTCGCCTTTGGAATAAATGATATGTAGAAAAGTGTTTTTATTTACCCGAAATTGCTTTTAAAATAATAGGTTCTAAATTGGATGGCAAATCGGCAGATTTTATCTGATAATTTTTGATTTTCATTTCTTTAAACCAATTTTCCCAATATTCTTTGATGACATCGGCTTCGAAAGGATTTCCTTTTGCAGGATTAATTCCCAAAACGATTACTTCAAGATTATCTAAATCATCATTGGCTTTTACAAAACCTAAACCTTTATCCTGAATTTTATTTTTGAAATCCGAAGAATTTAGTTTTAAAGATTTTACCAATTCTGGAGTGAGATAAGAGGTTTTTTGACCTTCAGAAAATTTAGAATCTTTGTGATAAATATAACCGTCAGTTAAAATGAAAAGTACATTTCTGTGATCATCTTTAATGCAGTAATCTTTCGCGTTATTCTTGAAAAATTCCCAAATATCTGAACCAACATATTTTTTGTCTTTTATGGCTGACTCATAAATCTGTAATGGCAAAGTTGAATATTTGTTTTCAACTAAATTAATATTTTCTTTCGTCGTATTTTTATCAAAAGAAACTTTTAATTCTTTTGTCAGTTCGTTCATTTTCGGATCTGAAGGTTCAGGATTAAAGAAAACCTGCATTTGATCGTTGAGCTGAATGACTTTCTTGCTTTTAATGTGATCTAAAAATCCTTTTTCAATCGCTTTGATGTATTCCGTGTCTCTCTGGAAATATTCCATCGTCGGATTTGGATTTTTCTCAGGATCAATTCTGTCTGAAAGATCAATTAAAACGCTTACGTTCAGGTTTTTTGCAGAATTATCTATTGGCGGTGTATTTTCTGAAACTTTTTTCTCCGACTTTCCGCATTGAATGAAAAGCGCAGAAGCTATGATGAAGTACAATATTTTTTTCATAATTAAATTTTATAAAACTGACATATAAACAGAATTCTGACTGTCGGAATTTGCTCCTACTTTGTTGAGATTGTAATTGTATTGCTTCTTACATTCTTCTATCATTTCCTGTTTTACTGATTGGGAAACGGCTAATTTTTCACTCATAAATGTGATCCAGCCCTGCATATATTCTGATGCGTAGAGTTTGTAATCTTTAGTTGGAATAATCACTCCGTCGATAATATTCTGAAGTTCTTCAATTCTGCCTTTTGCTTTGGCAATCAATTCTTTGATGCTTCCGATGCTGTTTCTCACTTCTTCTTTTTGTTTCTCAAAATCAACGATTCTTTCCTGATGAACCAAAATATCTTTTTGTCTTCTAATTTGTTCGTTTTTGATCTTGTCTTTTTCTTTATGCTCTTTCATCACAAAGTCGAAAACCAACCCCCAAATGATATACACTATAAACCCGGCGAAAATAATTCCCCAAAACTGGTTTTTCGTAAATGCTATTTTGAGATCGAATGGAAGAGACTCAAAAGTTTTGTTCAGTTCATATAATTTAGATTCAATTTCGTAAGCCAGAATTGCATCGAAAACAAATGTGATAATGAATAATAATGCGATTTTAGCGTAATTGCCAAAGCTTTTATTTTCGCCAAACATGTGGATCAAATATCCCAAACCTAAGAAAACAAACGGAATCAAAGTCACAAAAGCACCTTCCAGCGGACCTTCAGCCCAAGCTTTGTTGAATGCCTGTGCATCGAGAACACTTTGAATAATATTTCCGTTCGCATCGAAACTTTTGAAAAAAGCAGAATAAGAAGTTGAAATGTAGAAAGTAAACAGGTATAAACTGATCGGAATTAAGAGAATCAAACCAATCCAGAATTTCGTAGAGGCACCTTTTGTGGCGTTCACACTGTAAGCTTCAGGATTTCTTGGTAAATCATTGATTTCAAATTTCAAACCTTCAATTTTATCCTGAACATTTTTAATATCTTCTCCAATGTTGTTGAGTTTATCTTCTTTGTTATCTAAAGAAACGGTGAGTCCTTTGATCTCGGTTTCCTTATTTTTCTGTTCGTTGAGGTAAGGTTCTTTTAATTTACTTTGTTTTTCAACGAGTTGTTTTTCTTCATTTTGAAATTTAGAATAAATGGCATCAAGGCAAATTGATAGGGCAGTGTGATTTCCGCTATTTCTTGTTCCGTCCCTGTAACCGGATTCGTGATACGTTCTTTTTCGGCTTTCTTCTGTTGATTCATTGTCTACAGATTCAGCTGTCGGAAGTTGATTTTGATTTTCATCAGTCGGAACAGTTTTTAATCTGAAAAGATTTTTAATATTTGAGGTCATGGCATTCATGGTGATCAGTTTTTTAGGTCATTAAGAATATCAGTTTTGGTTTTTCCATTCTTTGCTGCTTCGATGAAGTAATCGGCAATATCTTGTACGTTTTCTTCTAAGAAACCGAACATTTCCACGTATTTTTTGAGGGCAGAATATTCATTTTCGGAGACAATTCCGTCTGCCCAAATCATTATCGTGAGATCGTAGAGATATTCTACTTTTTCTTCGATTGTTTCCGGAATCAGAGATTTTGAATTAATTGGATTCAGAAGAATTTCATCTAAATTTTTTGACGAAATGCCTCTTTCTTCGGCTAATTTGTAAAGCATTTTCAATTCGAGCGGACTAAAATCGTCGTCGCAAATTGCCATTTGATATAATCTTAAAAAATGAGCTTTAAGATTTTCGGGTATTTGTATTGTTTCCATAGTTTTATTTGATTATTCGGTCTCTTGTTCTTGGGATTTCTTGGTGCTGAATGTCGATTGTTTCCGGTTCTTTTATTTTTTTCCTTGGAATTAAACTGTAGAAATAGTAGAGTAATAAAAGTCCGACAATGCAATCAATAAAGATCCAAACTGACTTTAAATAAAGGTAAATCGGGTAAATCGGGTTGAAAAGAACAAAGATCAAAACAAAAGTGATAAACCAAAATCTTCTTGTTTTAAATTCATTCACAATAATCACGAATGACATGAAAGAAACGATGATCCGAAGAAAAGTGTAGTAGCCAATCGGTAAATCGATAATGCCGATAAAACAGCATAATGAAGCTATAATGATGAGGTATTTCATATTATTAGTTTTAAAATTTGCCGGACTTTTATTGTGAATTAGTTACATCCTGAACAGTATGATCTGTCTACATATTCTTTGCTGTTTCCGGAATAGTAATAGCAACCTCCTCTCGAACCAACAATTAATTCGTGCCCATTATAAGTACAACCTCGACTTGCTGTTGATTTTGATCTTTTTGTTTTGGATCTTTTGCTTTTTGTACTCCTTTTTTTCTTTCCTTTTGAAAAAGACATTTCGGTTGTAGAAGTTGTGTTGTTTGTTGATGCAAAAATGTTTGCAGGCAATAGTAAGCTTAAACCTAAAAGGCTTGTAAATAGTAGTTTTTTCATGGTTTTAATGGTAATTATTTATATAAAAATTTCATTCATAGATTTTTCTCTCATCGCTTGTGCTTTTACATGATCATTGGCATTTCTATGCTGTCTGATAGAGCTGGATAATCCAAGTGATAGTATTTCTGCTTCATTATGATTTAAGCGTAATAAGTAGCTTTTGTTTTGAACAATAAATTCGAAACTTCCTCCCCGTATATCATGAGAAATCAATTTATAAAAGGGAATTTGAAAGCTTTTTCCTCCAGCATTGAAAACAATTCTAGAATTTGTTAAAAATAAAGTTCCGGGATGTAGCTGTGTCACGTTTTCTTTTATAGGACGGGATCTTCCGCCGCCAACTCTTGCACTTACTCCTTTCGCAACTCTAAAAGAAACGCTGGAGTTTGTACTCGAATAGCCTTTATGAACCAACTTGTTTTCAATGAGATTGGCATTAATACTCAGATAGCATTGCTCATCTCTGCTTAAAATTATTGGAGGATTGTAGACAAGCGGAAAAATACCATGATCTAAATTCCATAATAGTTTAGCGTGTTGTAGACTTTTAATTTTTCTTTCAGAGATGAAATTTTTAATATTCTGGTGATCAATTTTCAAGTCTCTTGTTGTCTGCTTCAATTCCGTTTCTTTCATAGGAGAAAGACGTTTATCAGATATTTTTTCTTCAAGAATTTTATTAAACAATGAAAAAGCAATTTTGTTTTTGATCGCTTCAGTTTTGTCTTGTGGAAATTGAAGAAAGTTAGATACGCTTGTTATTTGTTGATTTTCGGAATCGGTCAATACCTGATCTGAATAGCATTTTTGAATTAAATTTTTCACAGTTTTTTCTGATATTCTATTTTTTTCAATAAATATTTGCTGATTAGATAATTGGAAATATACTTTGATTTCATTTAGTTTAAATATTTCATCCTGAGTAAGATTAAAGTCTGAAATTGCAGTACACAAAGTATTGTAGTAAATCTTTTTTCCGACTTTTATTTTTAGCTTATCACTTAATGGCTTTTTGTAATTTAATACATTTTGCTGATAGGTTGGCAAAATAGTATTGAGATCAGAATAGTTTATTGTTTGTAATATTTTACTGGTTCCGTCAAGGTTGATTTTCATTATTTTACTTATAATAAAATCACCTGTTAATGGAATTAGAAATAGGGTAAGTATTAAAGTTATTACAGAAGCGATAAAGCTTTGTTCTAGTAATAAACCCAATGATAAAAGAAAAAATAAAACTCCGAAAAACCAACGTAGAATTTTAAGAATCAGTAAAAAAGTTTTCATGGCTATTAGTTTTTAAGAATAATTTTCTAATGTCAAATGAAGCTGATTTCTGAAATTATAAATCTCATCCAAACTATTTAACAAAATCTTTTCTCCGGCATCTTTTCCGTTATGAAACGTTTCGAGATATTTGTTTGCAGTATTGAAATGCAGTCTGCAAAGAGGTTTTCTGTTGTTATCATCCAATAAAATCCCGAAATATGACAATGTGTCTCTGTAAGCAATTCGTTCAGAAGGAATTTTTTCTCTCAGATGGCTTTTACAATTTGAAATCCTTCGAGTTCTTCTTCTGTTGTGACAATTTTTGAATCATTATTATCATCAATTAATGTAGAGTTGATTACTTTTTCTTCCTGTTTTTCAATTTGCTCGTTGATACTTAGAGCAGATTTTAATCTGAAACTTATGGATTCGTTGATTGATGTCGCTAATGCCTTTTTAGTATATTCTTTAAAAGCAATCATTCGGTTTGCAGTTAAAGGTTTTTCAAAAAAACGCCCGACTAAAAGCTTGACAATTTCGTCGGATGGATTTTCTATTTCTTTCTCAAATTCTTTTCTGATGGCTCTGATGTATTTCAAAGCTTCCGCAGAGTCTAAAATGCTTTCAAGATTGTAATCTTTCTTGGTGAAACTCTCCAGTATTTTTATCGAACTGTCTTTAATGTCTTCAATATTGATGGTGAAAAAAGGCTTTTCATCCATAATATTTGGTTTCTCAAGATCAGTATAGAAATTGTAGATGATTCCGTTGGTAAGAACCCCGAATCTTGATTTTGAAACATGAAAATACCGATGAAGCTGAGAATTGTGGGCATCTGCACTTTCTTTCCAGTGTTTGCATTCTATGATAAGAATAGGTTCGTCATTTTTTCGAATGACATAATCTATCTTTTCTCCTTTTTTGGTTCCGATGTCACAGATATGTTCCGGAATTACTTCAGTCGGATTGAAAATATCATATCCCAAAATCTGAATAAAAGGCATTACAAAAGCATTTTTTGTAGCTTCTTCTGTTCCGATCTGGTCTTTTAAGCCAACAACCTTTTGGTGTAATTGCTCAAGTTTAATTTTAAGATCCATAGTTTTGATTTTTAAATAGTTTCATCAATAACTTCTGCTGTTGGAGCATTTATTTTTACTGAAGAAATCCCTACTTCCATTGAAGATTTCGAACTGTAATATTGGCTCGTACCAATAATTTCTCCGTTTCCAGCTTTCAAAACAAAATAATCTTTACCGTTTACAGCAACTCGTCTGTCATATCTTGCGTCGTCTTGAGAATTGATTTTCACAGATTCTATTCCTTTCTGGCAAGATGATTTCTGTACATAACCTTCACTCATTAAAATGATTTCTCCGTTGTTGGCTTTTAGGTTGAATTGATATTCTTTGTTTACTCTTTGAGTGATTACAAATTTTCCCATGATTTTAGTTTTTACAGCCGTTTTTATCGCAAGTTATTTTATCAGAGGTATTTGTCCAATGATCAGAATGAACTGTTGTATCGGTTCCGCATCCTGTTGTCCCTCCTTTTTGTCCTTTGTGAACGATTGCTGTTGGTGTGTGTTTTACATTCATAATAAATATTTTTTAAGTTGTTTTATACTCCAAAAGTATAACCCTTTGAAAAGCAATCCTTACGGGAAACCATAAAACGAAAAAACCTTTCAAAAAATGAAAGGTTTTTAATAAATATTTTTTAAATTCTAAATAATTCCCCAATCTTTACAAAGAGCAACGAATTGCTCGTTACTACTGATTTCCAAAGATTCTTTCATATTATTGAGAGCTTTTTCCACACTGCTTAAACTAGATGGCTTAATATTATTATCCTTTAAATAATCTGGAATTTGTTTTTGCTTCATACCTTCTGAAAGCAACTTCACCAGAATAATCTCAAATCTTGTAAAATCATAAGAGTTTTTGGTTTTTATTGAATTTTTGACATTAGTTGAAATATATTTTTCATTATTATAAATGGCTTTTGTTGCTCGTTTCAATTCTTTAAGATCTTCACGTCCTTTTGATACGAAACCATTGATTTCATGGGTCTTGAAAAGATCATCTACAATTTCAGCACGATCTTCTATTGAGAAAACAATGATTTTTATGGTAGGTTGTTCAACTTTAATAGCATTTATGAGTTCTCGACCACCGTTGATATTCTGCTTTCGGTGGTCTTTGACAAACGAAAGATCGGTAATAAGCAGATCATAAGGGTTTCTCTCACGGATGCTTTTTTTGATCTTCATGAATGCATCATCACAATAATGAACATTGTCTATGATCTCAATTTTTAATTCTTCAAGAGCTTTCTGAACGGATGAGTTGTAACTTTCGAAATCTTCGGCTATTAGTGCTTTTTTAAACATATTATTAATTTTTTGCTGGAAATGAAAGGTTTATTTTTAAACCATTTTCTGTCTTCGTGTCAAAATTAATTGTTCCACCAATAGAATTTATACGGGATTCCGTATTTTGCAAACCATTTTTAGGAGAATGTGTTGAAATTCCTACGCCATTATCAGAATATGAAATGTTGATCAGTCCATTTTCCCGTGAAAAATCAAGAAGAACTTTATCGGCTTTGCTGTGTTTTTTCATATTGGTCATGAGTTCCTGTAAAATATAGAAAATTTCAACTTTAGAATTGTCTGGAATGTCTTCCCATAAAGATTCTTCATTGCCTATAATCGGAACTTTAATTGTTTCTGAGGAGTAAGATTTTAGCATTTGAGATAAATGCTGTGAGAAATTATGCTCAAGAGCAACATCATTTTTTTCATAGGATATATCGCGCGAAATCTGATAAATTCCATCAAGTTTATAAAGCAAAACTTCTTTATTCATATTCTCAGTATTTTCCACTTCCGACATTACATGATAAACCTTATTGGCTACTTTATCGTGTACTTTTTTGGAATATCTGAGTTCTGTGTTTTTTACTTCGAGTTCTTTTTCTTTTTCTTTCTCCAGTCTTATATGTTTTTTTCTTTTTTCGTTCCAAAAGTATCCCAAGATCAAGGTCAGAGTTAAAATTCCTAATCCAAAACACAGATAAATTATATTAATTTTGTTTTCAACATCTCTAAGTTTTAAATTTTTATTCTCAACATCTTTTTTTCAACATCATATCTTATTACGGCAAATTGATTTTTGGCTTTATTTCTGGCGGTTTGTGTGCTATCATTTATTGCTGTTAATCTTTGAAAGCTCTTTAAATAATTTGGTCGATCAAGAACAATAATTCTTTGTAAAGCGTTTACTTGATCTTCGGGAATTTTTATTTTCTCTGCGGTTTCCAGAAGTTTATATGCATAAAATAAAGATTTTTCAGGCTTTTTATCAAAATAATAATCTGCTAATGTCGAAAAACTTGAATTTTGTCCTTCTAAATTTTCTTTATTTTGTCTGATTTGTAAAGCTTTATTTAATTCCAATAATGGATTATAATTTTGATTTTCAAGAAACTTAGCTCTAGCAAGATTATTAAGTGCCTTTGCATAAATTAAACTGTCTTTTGTTAAAGAAGCCAATTCCAAATGCTTTTTAGCTTCTTTGTATTTGCCTAAAAGTATAAGTGCATCACCAATATTATTATTATATATATATCTATTTTTATCGTCATTGGAAAATTGTAAAGCTTTCTTGTAAAAAGAAACAGACTCTTCATAATTTTTTAAAAATGATGATGAAATTGCCATATTATTGTAACTGGCAGCCAAAGTACTTTTTACAATACTGTCACTCTCATCCCGTAATAATTTATTAGCTTCTAATGAAGTTTCTATACTTCCGTAAAAATCTCCGTTATTAGATTGAATAATTGCCATATTCACTAATGATTTCCCTGATCCAATTGAATCGTAAATCTCGAGATAATCATTTTTGGCAAGATTAAAGTAATAAAATGCAGAATCTGAAGTATTTTCATTTGCAAATTTTTTTGCTTTTTCGTAAAGTGTTTTTGGATATACCTCATCTCTTGTTTTTACTTTATTGCAAGAATAGAAGATTAATAATATTATAAATATATAATTTGGTCTCATAAATTAGTTTTTATGCAAATTAACAAAAAAGGACAGATAAAAATCTGTCCTTCAATAAATGTTAAGGTCTAGGAGGTGGAGTTTGCCCCGTATTCCCAGTTACTGGTCCACCCGTTCTACCATCATCACCAGTTCCCGTTCCCGGATCAAAACCTGTTCCGCCTCCTGAATCCTGTGTTGTCACTGTTCCTCCGTTATTATTATTGCATGTTGCATTTCCGTTATTGTTTCCGAATGCTAAGCCAAGTAGCATTAAAAGTATTTGAATCATTTTGTCAAAAAATTTATTATTAAAGCATTCGTGTTCTTCGCTGCGAAACAGATCGCAGACAGTGTTACACGTTTAAAAAAAATTGAAGCGCTTCTAAATTTTTTGGGAAGTGAACCTTCAAAAACGGAAGAGAAACATCTGCTTCCCAACCCGGAGTTTTCTTCCGTTTTATCAGGTGATTTTGAAATCAGTTTTGTAAATTTGTTTTTTGTAATTGTTTGTTTATCACTGATTTCTTTAGCAAATTTGCAACAAAAGGTAACGCCAGTGTTAGACAAAACATAGACATCGATGGACAATAAATGGACAGGATTTGATTACGGAAAACCGTAGTGAAGTGTGGTTGGAAATCACCTATTTTGTAATGCTCTTAAAAACTAATTATGTCCAAAAGAAAACTATTAATCGATGAGGTATTTAAGCAAGGAGAAAGAGAATCGGGGAAAGATGCAAAGAGTGGAATAGCGGCTTATTTATGGTCTTATTTTGATGATCATTTTTCACCAAGTATTTCAGATAAAACTTTTATCAGATATTACGACGCATTTATTAGAGATAATAAAGAAATAAATATAGACTCTGATACTTTGAATAAGTTGAGTCAATATTTAGGTTACAAAGACTTCTCTGATTTTTCCAGAACTTTTGTGAAAAAAGAAGATGATGCAAACAAAACAACAGTAAAAATAAGTGTGGATGAAAATGATACTTCTTTAACTGACAAAATCATCAATATTTTTATTACCAACGAACAGAATTTCAAAATGCCAGAATTTATGAAGCAGAATGGTTTCGGAATTGTGGAGTTAGTTTTTGTATTGCTTTTGATTACGGGAACAAGTAGTTTTGGTTCTGGTAAATTTGGAAAAGACGAAAATATAATGCGTTTGGGTATTTTTGGAGGATCAGAAGTTGCAAAGAAAGAAGAATGTATGTATTGGGCAGAAAATGAATACCGATTGGCTTATTGTGACGACAAAAATCCACAACACAATGTTATACCACTTGATACGATACAATTGAAGTATTTGAAAAGAATTGAAAGAAAAGATACTTTGACAGTGGAAAATGCTTACGGAAAAGTTTGGTATTCAAAATATAATGGGGTAGTGGAATTTTTTACAAATGATGGAGTAGATCCTAATAATGGGAGAGAATTAAGAAAAGCCACAGAATATATTATTGATAAATATGCTGGAGTTATGGAAGAGGAAGTAGAGCAATAAAAAAAGCGAAGATTTCTCTCCGCTTTCTTATTTATTCTGAATCTGTCAACATTCCCAGTTCTCCGAAATGTTTTTTGAACTTTTGAATTTTTGGACCAACTACCGCGCTGCAGTAAGGTTGATTTGGGTTGACATGGTAATATCCTTGATGATACTGTTCTGCTGGCCAGAATTTTTCAAATGCCGCCAATTCTGTCACGTATTTTCCTGACCATTTTTCTGATGCTTCAGATTCTTTGATGGCGTTTTCTGCTCTTTGTTTTTCTGCATCATCTTTATAGAAAATGACTGAACGGTATTGAGTTCCAATATCATTTCCCTGTCTGTTAAGCTGAGTAGGATCGTGAAGGAAGAAAAATACATCCATCAACTGATCATAAGAAATAATTGCCGGATCATAAGTAATTTGTACTACTTCTGCGTGTCCCGTTTCTCCTGTACAAATTTCTTCATAAGTCGGATTGTCTTTATGCCCCCAGAATATCCTGAAATTGCAGACTCTACACCTTTTAACATATTAAAACAGCTTTCAACACACCAGAAACATCCGCCTCCGAAAGTAATTTGCTGTAAATTATTTTTATCCATTTTAAATTGATTGTTTGTTTAAGTCGTTCATTCTCATACCTATTTTAGGTTGATTAAAAACTCATCAAAAATAAGAAAAATTGAATCAAATTTGATTTAAATGCAATATCTAAACACAAATTTCACTAATAGATATCACAAATAATCACCAATGAGAATCATTTAAATATTGAAAACAAAAAAGCATCCTCAAAAGAGAATGCCTGATATATTTTATTTGTTTGAATTATTTTTCCCAAACCAAAGCGCTTGCTCCTAAAATGGCAGCATCTGCTTCATCCAATTCACTGAAAACCAATCTTACTTTGTTTCTGAAAATAGGTAAAAGATTTCTTTCCATGTGAAGTTTTGCAGGTTTTAAAATAAAATCTCCTGCTTTGATTACCCCTCCGAATAGCAAAATTGCTTCTGGTGAAGAGAACATGACAAAATTTGCCAAAGCTTCACCCAATTTCTGACCGGTATATCTGAAAACTTCTATGGCTACGGGATCACCTTTTAAAGCACATTCGTGAACTGTTTTAGAATTGATGGTGTCTTCAGGATATTGATTCAGCATAGATTCTGGGAATTCTGCTCTCATTTTTTTTGCAGTAATGGCAATACCTGTTGCAGATGCATATGCTTCAAGGCTTCCTTCAGAGCCGGTGCTCCAGTGTTTTCTTCCGCCTGGCTTTACGATGGTGTGACCCAATTCTCCTGCAAAACCGTCATGACCGTAAATTAAATGTCCGCTAGAAACAATTCCGCTTCCAACGCCTGTTCCTAAGGTAATCATGATGAAATCTTTCATGCCTCTTGCAGCGCCGTACATCATTTCACCTAAAGCTGCAGCGTTGGCATCATTGGTCATTTTGCAAGGCTGTCCGAATTTTTCAGTCATTAAGTCTGCAAACTGAATCACGCCTTTCCATGGAAGGTTAGGGGCCTGCTCGATGGTTCCTCTGTAATAGTTTGCGTTAGGCGCTCCTACACCGATTCCTTCTATCATTTTTTCTACTCCATGCTCATCGATCAACGGTTGAATTTTTTCATGCAATGCATCGATAAATGCTTCCGGCGTATCATACTGATCGGTGGGAAGTGAACCTTTTGCTAAAATCTGGCCTCTGTGATTTACTAAACCAAATTTAGTATTGGTTCCACCGATATCGATACCTAATGCAACCTGTTTTGACAAATCTACTACTGACATTTTCTTATTGTATAATTTCGAGGCAATAAATTTATAAAAAAGATTGTATTAATAATGATTTAGCTCAACTTTTATTTAAAAATAATCAAATGGCCTTTTTCGTCTTTTTTCTTCTTCCCCACCAAACTAAGAATCCGGTTACAGGTAATGAAGCACAAATTAAGCTTACAATAAAGGCAATAATTTTAGTAGGTAAACCTAAGATTGATCCCACGTGAATATCATAATTGGCTCCCACAGTTTTTTCACCAAAATTTTTGTCTTTCATATCGTGGGTATGCAAAAGTTCACCTGAGTTCTCATCAAAAATCAAACTGCTGCTTTTGTGATAAGAATAGGAGAGGTGTTTTACATAAACCTCAAAGTTCGGATGCTCATGATCATCCATGTGGGGATGTCCTAAATCGATTGCAAAGCCGAAAGATTCAGGATATTTTGCTTTTACCGTATTGCTGATTTTGTCTAAAGTTTCTTCGGTTCTCAACTCAATCGGTGCTTTTGTTTTAATCGATGTAAAGTCTGGATAAGCCGTACTTCCACCTGAAAAGATAAAATAAAATGCTGCCTGAACAACAAAAAAAGCATAGAATAAACCTGTCAGAGAAAATATTAAAGCAAATATGGATGCGTAAAAACCTAAAACATTGTGAAGGTCGTAGTTTTTTCTTTTCCAGCTTTTTACATTTTGCCATTTGAATGAAAAACGTTGTTTTCTGGCTGCTTTGTTTTTTGGCCACCATAAGATAATCCCTGAAATCAGCATAATGACAAAGATAATCACCGGGATTCCTACGACGTAAGTTCCCCATTCCTGTTTTAGTAAATAACTCCAGTGAATCATTTTTACAATCTGGAAAAAGCCATTTTTCTCGTCGTAAGTCTGTAGAACTTTTCCGTTGTATGGATTGACGTAAGCCACCTTGTAAATAGGAAATTCTTCAAAATAATTCCATGCTTTCGGATTGTGCTCATACCAATAAAACTGGTAAGACATCTTTTTATCAATCGGAATATTGACCCAATGCACGGGATATTTTTCTTTCACCTGTGCCACCACCGATTTTTCTAAAACTCTGATTGGAAGGATTTGTTTCTGATCAATATTTTGTTCGTTATGATAGATAACCTCTTTTCTGGTAAAGTTTTCGACCTCGTCTTTGAACACATACAAAGCACCGGTAATTGAGATAATGAAAATCAGAAATCCGATTCCCAATCCGAACCATAAATGCAGTTTCCCTGTCCATTTTTTGAAAAGGCTTGGTTTATTTTTGTGGTGATGTTTTTTCTTCATGAATTTCTAAAGTTGTGCAAATATAAGATTTTCTATTTTTATTTAGATTAATTAAAATCTGTATTCAACCATGAACGTTCCACGCATCCCTAATGAATTCGTGAAGTCTGCGTCTCTTGCTGCCCACCACGCAATTGCAGGCTGGTACATTTTGTTGAACACATTTTCTACTCCTAAAGATACTTTCCAGTTTTGGTTAACATCATAGCTCGATTTAAAGTTGAAAACAGTGTAGCCGGGTACTTCACCTTCGCCATAAACATACAATCCTGTTTTTGCATTTGGGTCAAATCTATTTTGCCTGAAAGCATTAAGCATATCCACTCCGATAGATAATTTTTCAGTAGGTCTTACCTGAACATACGCGAGAACTTTCGGTGCAGAAATTCTGCTGTTATTAATTTTTGTTGAATAATCTCCGTCATCTTTTACAGAAGTAATTCCTTCCATCCAGCTGTAGCTTCCTCCGAAATTGATCCATTTTGCAGGAGTGAAATGTAAAAATCCTTCCACACCATACACCACTTCGGGAGATCTCTGGATTGTTAAAGCTCTGTCTGGACTTTGGATGAATGTAGCTCCTAATTTTGATGTACTTACGTAAGAAGTTACTTCATAATTTAACCATTTGGTAATTTGCCCTGTTGCTCCCAATTCGTAGTTGTTGACAATGATTGGTTTGGTTTCGAGCTTGGTAATCGTATCGGAAGTTGAGGTTCTTAAAATTCTTCCCAACTCGTTAATAGAATAAGCCTGTGAAAAACTTCCGAAAAGATTAATCATCGGGTTGATATTATAACGGAGTCCAAGATTGGCTACTAATGCATTGTATTCGAGTTCTCCACCTTTCACAAAAATACTTTTGGTAAAAGTTCCGTCGGCTTTTAGTGATGAAAGAGTGTCAAAATCACCTACTTTTACTTTCATGTTTTCATAGCGAAGTCCTCCTTTGATCGTTAATTTTTTAGTAAATCAATTTTCACCAATAGGAAAGGGGCTATGTTGGTCATATCCATATCGGGAGTCCAGTAACGGCCATCTTCTAGTTTCTGAACGGTTTGGTCATTCAGGATATCCACTCCATAAATTACTTCTCCCTGAGAATTTTTAGCATTCCACAATTGAGTATCCAAGTTAAGTCTTGCTCCTTTTTTATTGGAAATAACATTAGACTGACCTCCGTTCAAGAAAGTATCACTATATCCGTAAACTGTTCTGAAATCCTGCAGATAAAGGTTGAGATTGAGTGAGGTGTTCCAAAATATATTCTTATTGTCGTAGCTGATTTTAAAATTGTGATTTCTTGGTGTTCCCTGCGGTGTTGTTTCTAAGTTTTTGCTTTCGCCTTCCCCAATCGTTGGAATTTGGCCATATTTTCCTGTTTTTAAACCTAAATTAAGATCAGATTTTGAAGCGTAACCAATGTAAGACGCTTCAATCCTTTGATTTTCATTAAAATTATAGCCTAATTTCAACATTCCGTTGTAGTTATCCATTTTTGCAGGACTGTACGTGGGACTTAAATTGATGCCATCTGCATCTTTCATATAGCCTGTTCTTTCGTAAGCGAAAGAAGCCACATAATCGAATTTATCTGTGATTTTTCCGGATAAAAACTGACTAGCTCTCACCCCAAGAGTTCCTCCGTAAGGCTGTCCGGTAATTCCAACTTGGGAAATTCCGGAAATCTTTTTATCTGATTTGCTTTTTCTAGTAATGTAATTGATAATTCCACCGTCTGCACCGTTTCCATAGATTGATGAAGCACCTTTGATCACTTCAATTCTTTCGATAACGGTAGGATCAATTACTCTTAAATCTCTCGCTCCGTTTCTAAGCGGTGTAGATTGCGGAATTCCATCAATTAAAACCAAAACCTGGCGTCCTCTCAATGTTTGTCCGGTATTTGAAGTCTGTCCTGAACTTGTCGCCAAACTCGGAACCGTATATTGTAAAATACTTGTAATATCTGAGTTAACCGTTAATTGCGACTGAATCTGCTTTTCGCCGACAATCGTAACTGAACTTGGTATTTCTTTGATGTTTTCGCTTTTTCTGGAAGCTGTCATGACCACTTCGTCTACGTCTTTAACTTGTAAAGAATCTTTTTGTTGAGCAAATGTTGTGATAGTAGCTAAAGATGCTACAGATAAAATGATTTTCTTCATGATTACGCTTTAATTCCTTTTTTCTTTTGTTTCCCCAGCCATATTAAAAATCCCGTTACGGGCAATGATGTGCAGATCAGCCCTGCAATAAACCAAATAATCTTTCCTATGAATCCGAAATAGGATCCTGTGTGAATGTCATAATTGGCATAGGCATATTTTTCTGCAGTAGTAAGTTCCTGATGAGGTTTATTAGACAGGAGTTTTCCTGAATATTTATCAAATGCTAACTGATTTCTGATGGCAAATTTTCCTTCTTCACCATAAACAGTCACTGGAATATTTTTTAAATCTTTTCCTTTTTTATTTTTTCCGTTTAACGGAATTCTGAAACTTGATGAACTTGAATATAATTTTCGGGTCTCCTTTGCTGTAAGGTCAAAAACTGAATTGTTTTTTGCTAAAAGTGAATCAGGAGATTTAGCTTCCTTTTCTTTAGGCAAATCAATCGTTCCGGATAATGTAAAATTGAATGCATTTTTCACCCAGGGATATGCGAAATAAATTCCGGAAAGGCTCATGATTAAAGCAATAAATGAAGCATAAAATCCTAAAACATTATGAAGATCATAGTTTTTACGTTTCCAGGTTTTTACGTTTTTCCAGTCGAATGAAAAACGACCTTTTATCATTTTCTTATTTTTTGGCCACCAGAGAACGATTCCCGTAATAAGCATAATGATAAACAAGACAACCGGAATTCCTACTACATATTTTCCCCAATCAGCTTTTAATAATAAGCTCCAATGAATGGATTTTAAAATAGGGAAGAGGTCATATTTTTCATTATAAATCCCCAGAATTTCTCCGGTGTATTGGTTCATATAAACTAATTTGTTGATTTTCACTTCATCAAAATAATTCCAGGCTTTTTTGTCTTTTTCGTAGTATAGAAATTCGTAAGATTTATTTTTATCTAAAGGAATCTCCACAGAGCTAATCTGATATTTTTCATTAACCTCTAACGAAACTTTATCACGAAGTACTTCAATAGACAAAGGCTCTGCAATGATAGATTCTTTCTTAACGTAAATCGCATCTTTCCTGAGCTGACTCTGAATCTCATCTTTAAAAACATACATCGTCCCTGTCAAAGAAATGATGAATACTATAATCCCAACAGATAAACCAAACCACAAATGCAGTTTAGCAGACCATTTTTTTATAAACGAAGGTTTCTTTTTATGATGATGCTTCTTCTTCATATAAAAAAAGCTAGCCATTGGCTAGCTTTTAATTATTTAAAATTTATATCCTATTGATAATCTAAAGTTTCTTGGAGCTTCAGCTTGGTAATAATAGTAGTTACCGTAAGGAGATCCTGAATACAGGTATCTGTTGAATACATTAAATATATTCAAACCAACTCTGAATTTTGTGTTTTCCCAAGATGCACCAGCATCAAATTTTACATAATCATTCATTTGCTGAGTGTTAGTTCCTCCCCAATCCCAGCTGCTTCTATCAGCAAGATAAGTTCCACCGAAGCTTAATCCGAATCCTTCTAAAACACTATCTGTAAATGTGTAATTTAGCCATCCATTCGCTGTATGTTTTGCGTATCCGGGAACTCTTTTCCCTTCAGGATTACCAACAGGATCATTCGATTCTGTTATTTTGTTTTCTGTAAACGCATAGTTGAAAATTGCGTTGAATCCTTTTGTGATTTCCCCTTTAAGATCAAATTCTACACCTTGTACTCTTGTTTTTCCAAGTAGAATTGAGAATTGTTCGATTGGGCTGTTTGTAGGATCGCCTATTGTAGCGTTATTTTTTATAATGTTGTAGGCAGATAATGTTGTATTCCATTTTCCTCCGAACCAATCTTTTTTCAGACCAATTTCCATATTGTTTCCGGTGATTGGTTTTACTGTACTTCCGTCTCTGAAAATTGCTGCCTGAGGAACGAATGCCTGATCATATAAACCGTAAACAGACATTGATTCATCGATAGAATAGCTAATACCAACACGTGGAGTAATTTTGTCAGCTTCAGATTTTGTCCCATAGCTGTTTTCTTTAACGGTTGTGTAACGAGCTGCAAGTGTTACCCTCAATTTATCATCAAAAAATCCTAATTCGTCTTGTAAATATAGACCAGTATAGTTCTGCTCCAAAGTACTTCCTGCGCCAGCTCTTACAGAAAGAGGTTTTGTAGTGCCATCAAAAGGAAGGTATGCTGTGGTATTATTTGGACCGTAGTAAGTTCCTGTTCCGTTTATGTCGTAGTTGTTGGTGTTTAGATTATACCAATATTTATGATCTGCGGGCAAAGTATAATCATCAGTTTTATTGTACTTATCAAGGTTATATCCTTGGCTCCAATCTGCCATATATTTTTTGCTTCCCAAGTCTAATCCTGCTAAAATTTTGTGAGAAACAACGCCAGTTTTCGCATATCCATTTAAGAAAACTTGTCCGAACTTCATGGTATTATCACCTTCCCAATATCCTAGACGACGGATCATATAATTACCCTCGAAACTGCTTGGCCAAAGGTTACTTCCCATTGTATATTCATTAACGTAAGTTAATTGAGAAGTTAGCTTCCAGTTTTCGTTAAATTTATGTTGTAGATTTACGTTTACCGTATTATTGTCAACTTTAGTTGGGGCAAGTCCAGAATCTGTGGAAGTATATTCTACAGGTCTTGTAGCGTATCCGTCAAAGCTGAAAACGTATGCAGAACCTACTTCAGACATTTTTGCTTTCTGATAAATGTATTCTGCAGTTAAAGTAGTTTTGTCAGAAAGATTTACTTTAATTGATGGGTTGATGATGTATCTGTCATTAAACTCGTAGTCCCTGAAACTGTTTTTGTTCTGAGCCATTAAATTTAATCTGAAAGCTACTTTATCAGTAATCTTTGTATCGATATCTGTTTCGCCTCTGTACATATTGAAGCTTCCAAGGGTCACTCTAGCGCTTCCGTTTAAAGCATTTCCTGTTGGTTTTTTAGTCACAATATTGTAAATACCACTTGGCTCTCCGTTTGACATTAAAAACCCTGATGGCCCTTTAATAAATTCGATATGATCAACGAAAGACATGTCTTCGCTTAAAGGTCCCCAGTTTGAAGTTACATTCACTCCATTCATAAATGCTGCAGCTCTGGATCCTCTCATGTTTACTCTCGTATACATATCTCCCCAATGTTCTAATCTCTGAGCTCCAGCAACGTTTCTAAGAACGCCATCACTCAAAGTTGTAACTTGCTGATCTTCCAAAGCTCTATTGGTAATGATTGAGATGTTTTGAGGGATTTTGATAAGCTCCTCATCTAATCTAAGAGAAGATGACCCCTCTTTTTCCACATATTTTTTGTAGTATTTTCCGTTTACTACAACTTCTTCAATATCATTAGATTTAATGGTGTCTTTTTCTTGTGCAAACGTTATCATTGAACCCAACAATGATGCGCAAACCAGTAGCTTTTTCATGAAAGAATTATTTTTGGCAAATATATTGTTTTTAATTATTCTAAATAAATTGTAAAAATTGACATTTGTCATGTTTCTTTAGATGTGCTATTCATTAAATAACAAAAAAACCGCTTCAATTGAAGCGGTTTTTTATCATATCTGTAATTGTCTCTTATGCGGGAATTTCTCCTCTGTATAAGAATGAAATAATTTCTTTGTTCATTTTGTCAACCATTTCGCTGAACAAATGGAAAGATTCCTGTTTGTAGATGACCAATGGATCTTTTTGTTCGTACACAGCTCCTTGAGAAGATTTTCTCAAATCATCCATTTCACGAAGGTGAAGTTTCCAGTTTTCATCGATGATTGATAATGTGATGTTCTTTTCGAAATCATTGATTAAGCTGTCACAGTTGGTGTCGTGAGCTTCTTTCAAATCTGTAACAATCGTTAAAGTTTTAACTCCGTCTGTGAAAGGAACCTGGATCATTTTAAACATTGAACCCTGATTCTGATAAACATTCTCAATAATCGGGAATGATTTTTCTTTCAGAAGATTTAGCTTCATATCATAGTCAGCCTGAGCTGCTTTGAAAAGAAGATCTGTCAGTTCAGGAATTTGTTTAGATTTAAAATCATTTTCAGAAACCGGAGATTCCATTGTGAAGTTTTTAATCACTTCAAATTCAAAATCTTTAAAGTTTCCGGTAGCTTTACCTTTAGCCACAATAGAATTTGAAACATCAAAAATCATGTTGGTGATATCGTACTTCAAGTGATCACCGAACAAAGCATTCTTTCTTCTCTTGTAAATTACATCACGCTGCTTATTCATCACATCATCGTACTCAAGAAGTCTCTTTCTTGTTCCGAAGTTGTTTTCTTCTACTTTTTTCTGAGCTCTCTCGATAGACTTAGAAATCATAGAATGCTGAATCACTTCACCATCTTTATGACCCATTCTGTCCATCATTTTAGCAATTCTTTCAGAACCGAATAAACGCATTAAGTTGTCTTCCAAAGAAACATAGAACTGCGAACTCCCAGGATCTCCCTGACGTCCTGCTCTACCTCTTAACTGTCTGTCAACACGTCTTGAATCGTGTCTTTCTGTTCCGATGATCGCTAAACCACCAGATTCTTTTACTTCTTTCGAAAGCTTAATATCGGTACCACGACCCGCCATGTTGGTTGCAATGGTTACAACTCCTGGCTGACCCGCTCCGGCAACGATTTCTGCTTCCTTCTTGTGAAGTTTAGCATTCAAAACCTGGTGCTGAATTTTTCTTAACTGAAGTGCTTTTGAAAGCAACTGAGAAATCTCAACTGAAGTCGTCCCAACCAATACTGGTCTTCCGGCTGATGTTAGATTTTCAATTTCTTCAATTACTGCATTGTATTTTTCTCTGTTGGTTTTGAAAACCAAATCTTGTCTGTCATTTCTCTGAATCGGACGGTTGGTAGGGATTACCACCACGTCTAATTTGTAAATCTGCCAAAGTTCTCCAGCTTCAGTTTCTGCTGTACCCGTCATCCCCGCAAGTTTGTTGTACATACGGAAGTAGTTTTGAAGAGTAACCGTTGCAAATGTCTGAGTAGCCGCTTCGATTTTTACACTTTCTTTAGCTTCAATCGCCTGGTGAAGACCGTCAGAATAACGTCTTCCTTCCATGATACGACCTGTCTGCTCATCAACGATTTTTACTTCACCATCGATCACTACATATTCATCATCTTTTTCAAATAATGTGTAGGCTTTCAACAATTGGCTCATCGTGTGAACACGCTCAGATTTTTCGGCAAAATCAGAGAATAGTTTTTCTTTAGCTTCGAATTCCTCTTCTTTAGATAAATTTTTAGCCTCTACTTCAGCAATCTCAGTTCCAATGTCCGGAAGAACGAAGAAGTTATTGTCTTCATTTCCTTGAGACATATATTCAACACCTTTATCTGTCAAATCAACCTGATTGTTTTTTTCTTCAATTACGAAGTAAAGATCCTGATCTACAATCGGCATATCACGGTTGTTGTCAGCCATGTATTGAGCTTCAGTTTTTTGAAGCAATGCACGGTTTCCGCTTTCTGATAAAAATTTAATTAACTGTCTGTTTTTTGGTAAACCTCTGTAAGCTTGAAGTAATTTGAATCCTCCTTCTTTAGTCTTACCAGCAGCGATTAATTTTTTTGCTTCATTGAAAATTGCAGAAACGGTTTTTTTCTGAACTTCAACAATTCTGTCAATAGAAGGTTTAAGAACATCAAATTCTTGTCTGTCTCCCTGAGGAACCGGACCAGAAATAATCAAAGGAGTTCTTGCGTCATCCACCAAAACTGAGTCAACCTCATCCACAATTGCAAAGTTCAATTCTCTCTGTACCAATTCTGAAGGTGAAGCCACCATGTTATCTCTCAGATAATCGAAACCGAATTCGTTATTCGTTCCGTAAGTAATATCTGAGTTGTATGCTTTTCTTCTTCCGTCTGAGTTCGGTTGGTGATTATCGATACAGTCGATAGACATTCCGTGGAATTGGTACAAAGGTCCCATCCAAGCGGAGTCACGTTTCGCCAAATAATCATTTACCGTTACTACGTGTACGCCTCTTTCCGGAAGTGCGTTTAAGTAAATAGGAAGTGTACCTACCAAAGTTTTACCTTCACCTGTTGCCATCTCAGCAATTTTACCACTGTGAAGAATCACACCACCGATAAACTGAGTATCGTAATGCACCATATCCCACAAAATAGTAGTTCCGGCTGCATTCCATGAGTTTTTCCAAACTGCTTCATTTCCTTGAATTTCAACGAAATCTTTAGTTGCAGCAAGTTCTTTATCCAAATCTGTAGCCGTTACACGGATTTCTCCGTTTTGAGCCCATCTTCTAGATGTTTCTTTGATCAACGCAAAAGCTTCCGGTAGAACCTGTAAAAGAACTTTTTCTTCAATCTCATAAGAATCTTTTTTCAAAGCTTCTATTTTAGAGAAAAGAGCCTCTTTTTCATCAACGTTTTTTGAGTTTTTGATCTGCTCTTTGATTTCTTCTATCTGAGTTGTAATCGTATTGGTCGCTTCTTTAATTTTAGATTTAAATTCAGCGGTCTTTTCTCTTAAACCGTCATCAGATAATTCTCCGATGGCTGGTTCAACAGATTTGATTTTTGTTACAACTTTTTTTACTTCTTTTAGGTCCTGCGCTTTTTTGTCTCCCAAAAACCCTTTAAGAACTTTATTTAAAAAACTCATAGAATTTGTTTTAAGCTCAAAACCTCAGGCTTTAAGCGTATTAAATTACACTCGATGGTGTATGTTATTATTGAAAAAGCTTTAAGCGTATTGCCTAAAGCCTAATGCTTTTATTAATATTCGTCCTCGTTCCAAAGATAATCTTCGTCCGTAGGATAGTCGGCCCATATTTCATCAATAGCGTCGTAAACCTCTCCTTCGTCTTCAATAGCCTGAAGGTTTTCTACAACTTCCATGGGTGCACCAGTTCTGATTGCGTAGTCGATAAGTTCTGCCTTTGTCATCGGCCAAGGTGCGTCGCTTAGGTATGAAGCTAATTCTAATGTCCAGTACATAATTTTTATTTTTTGCAAAAGTATAAAAATAGGTTATATTATAAACTTTTTTTATGACTTGATTTTCAATTCTTTTATTAAATTTTGTCTATGTTTACTGCAAATGCTTTTGTGAGCGTGATTGCGGTAGGTTGATGTCATTTTCTCAAAAACCATTCCACAAATTTTTTTGTGCCATTTTGGAAGTTTGTTGTAGGGGCGTAACCAAGCAGATTTCTAGCTTTTGTAATGTCAGCATTGGTTTTCTGCACATCGCCCTGCTGCATTGGCAGTATTTTTTTTATGGCAATTTTGTCAAGATTTTGCTCGATAGCAGACAACATTTCAGACAACTTGATGACTTCGCTTTCCCCCAGATTAATAATTTCGTACACTTTAGAATTCTTTTCTAAATAATCAATTGATTTCACAATTCCATCAATGATATCGTCGATGTATGTGTAATCTCTAGCGGTGTTTCCGTCGCCGTAGAAAGGGATTTCTTTGTTTTCTGAAATCAGTTTTGTGAATTTATGTATCGCTAGATCAGGTCTTTGTCTCGGTCCATAAACGGTAAAAAACCTTAGCTGAATCATATCGATATAATACAAGCTGTGATAAACATGACCTAAAATTTCACCACATTTTTTGGTTGCAGCGTAAGGGGAAATAGGATGGTCTACATTATCGGTTTCTGAAAAAGGAGTTTTCTCATTGTTTCCGTAAACACTTGAGGAAGAAGCGCAAACGAATTTTTTAATTCCAAACTGATTGCACAGTTCCCAAAGATTCATTGTTCCTCGAACATTGACTTCCTCATATTCTAAAGGTCTTTCGATAGATGGTCGAACTCCGGCAAGTGCAGCTAGATGAATAATTAAATCAAACTGATGATTTTTAAATATTTTTTCCAAACCTTTTTTGTCCCTGATATCCTGATCATATAAAGTGTAACGTTCTGATTTTGATGCGGAAATCAAATTTTGAATGTCGCTTTCTTTATCAGAAAATTCAAAATCAATATTTTTTTCAATAGAATCTAAAGTATTTTTAATTTTCACCTTATAATCATAGAAATCATCAAAATTGTCAATGTTTATGACAGAATGTCCGTGTTTCAATAATTCTTCTATCAAGTGAGAACCAATAAATCCGCTTCCTCCCGTAACGAGATACGTCATGTGTATTTTTTTAGAAGACAAATTTATTAATAATAGTTGAATGCTCTTTTCTTACTTTTGTTTTTTAAACTGAATTGATGATTAATTTTCAAAAACTTTTTGCTTTACCGAAAGAGGAAGAAGAAGATTTTACCTTTAATGAGATTGAGGAAGGCATTTTCTTTCGTGGTCACAATCTTTGGCTTTTGGTCATCTCGATGGGTATTGCCTGTATCGGCCTAAATATCAATAGTCCGGCAGCGGTAATCGGAGCGATGTTGATATCACCTTTAATGGGACCAATCGTGGGCGCAGCATTCGGTTTTTCGATTGGTAACAGACATTTGATGCGTTTAGGCATTATCAATTGGGCACTAATGATTGTCGTGGCACTTTGCTCGTCTGCATTGTATTTTTTCATCACACCTTTTCATTCAGAAACCGCACAACTCGAAAGCTTTAAAACCGCTACTATTTTTGACTGTTTTTTAGCATTATTAGGAGGTTTTGCGTGGTTTTTGGGCATTGTAAGAAAAGAAGCGATCAAAGTAATTGCGGGAGTTGCAGTTTCTACCGCATGCATTCCGCCACTTTGTACCGCCGGATACGGAATAGCAAATGGAAATTGGGAATATTTCTGGGGAGGATTTTACTTTTACTTAATCAACTGTTTCTTTATCGCAGTTGGCACTTGGATTCTTAGTATTATTTTAGGTTATCAAAAATACTACCTTCAGAAAAACAAAATTAAAAACCAAAAAATATCTCTTTTTATCAGTTTAATTTCTGCTTTAATTCTTATTCCAAGCATTCTACTGACAAAAAAGAAATGGGAAAAAGAAAAGCTTAAAGAAAGATCTGAAAGTTACATTAAAACCATCAAAGAAAACCATCCGGAACTCGCTATTATCAGTCACGAAAATTTTGAGGAAAAGGGAGAGAAGTTTTTAAAAATCACATTATTAAACGACAGTGTAGCAATCAGCAAAAACAGATTAGACGAACACAATAATCTTGTAAAAGACATCCATCTTATTTGGCAGTATTCACCAAAACAGCAAAATCCAGAAACAGCAAAAATAAACGAAATGCAGGCGCAAATTTCTGAATTAAAGCTAGAAATGGAACGATTAAAAACCAAAAAAGAATAATAACTGATTCTAAAATTTTATATTTACTTAAAAGTTAATAAACATGCAGTTTCAAGGGCAAATTTTAAAAATGACGAGTTTCAATGATCAACCTATTCAATATTATCTGAATCTTTCGGGTGATCTCATCCATATGAACGAATTGTTAGGTAAGAAATTGAGCATTAAACATACAGGTTATCAATGTGTAAATTGTGGTTTAAATAAAACAATTTACAGAATGGGCTTCTGCAAAAGCTGTTTTTTTGAAAGTCCATATGCCAGTGATACCATTATTCGTCCGGAGCTTTCTACCGCACATTTAGGAATTGGTGAGCGTAATCTTGATGTAGAAAAAGAAATCCAATTGCAGCCACATACCGTATATTTAGCTTATACCGGCGATGTGAAAGTGGGTGTGACGAGAAATACGCAAATTCCGACACGATGGATCGATCAGGGCGCAACATTTGCTTTACCGATAGCCAGAACCGAAAACCGTTATGAAGCCGGAATGATAGAAGTTGCCCTCAAAGAACATCTTTCCGACAAAACCAATTGGAGAAAAATGTTGCAGGATGATTTTGAAGATGAGGTAGATTTGGCAGATTTCCAGCAGAAAATAAAAGAATATTTCCCTGAAGATTTCCAAAAGTTTTATTCTGAAGGCGAAGATATGTGGAAGTTTGATTATCCTTTTTCAAAGCCGGAAAAAGTGACTTCTTTTACTTTAGACAAAAAACCTGAATTTTCAGGAAAACTTGTTGGAATTAAAGGACAATATTTAGCTTTTGAAGGTGGTGATTTTATGAATATAAGAGGGCATGAGGGATATGTGATTGAGCTGGGAATTTCATAGATATGAAAAAACTTCTATTTATTTTGTTTGGAATCATAATTTCTTGTAATTCTAAATCACAAGATAAAATAGATTTGTCGCAGAAAAATATTTCAATTTCCGAAAAAGATGTTGTAACAGGATGGAAAAGAATATTACTTAATAAACCAAATAAATGGGGTTTTATTGATGATAACAATAGTGTGAAAATTCCATTCATCTATGATTTTGTAAATCCTTTTGATGAAAATAAACTGGTTTATGCGAAGGATAAAGGAAAAGAACTTTACATTAATTCCACAGGAGAAATAATAATTCCTGCTATATATGAAAAAGTAGGTCTTTTTTCAGAAGGATTGGTAGAAGCGAAAAAAGATGGAAAATATGGGTTTTTAGATACCAAAGGAAATGTTGCAATTCCATTTAAATATGATGGTGTAGATTCTTTTTATCAGGGATTATGTATTGTCTCAAGAAATAATAAATTTGGTTTTATCAATAAAAATGGTAAAGAGGTGATTCCTCTTATTTATGAATCTGTACAAAACTCACATGCAGACAATATTGTAATTGTTTCCAAAGGATCAAAATGGGCTTTTATTGATAACAATGGCAAACTTCTTTCTGATTTTATTTATGATAAGGTTTTCAGCGGGTATAATTTAAATATAAAACCTCTCTCAAACATAAGTGAAGTAACAACATACTTTAAAAATGGAGCTGTTTTAGTTTTTAAAGATAGAAAATACGAATTCCTTAATGAAAAAATAGAACCTGCTTTTCCCAATAATAAATTTGACTCGGCATCGGTTTTTGACACCTACAATAATGCAATTGTTAAAAGGAATGGTAAATATGGAATGATTAAACCTAATGGTGAAGCAAAAGTATCGATAGAATATGATTTTGTAGAGTATTTTGATTCAAATCACAATTCTTCGGAATATTATAATGCCAGAAAAGGCAAGATATATTCTATTTTTAATAGGAATCTGAAAAAATTAGGAGAATCTTATGAACCAGTTTACAATGATTTTTCTAATAAAACCCCTTTTGTAATTTTTAAAAATCTAGAAAATAAATACGGAATGATTGCTTCCACTGGAGAAGAAATTATCCCTTTTGATTTTGATGAAATTTACAAAATTGAAAGGACTAATCTCTTCTCAGTTTCTCAAAAGAATAAATTCGGTATCATTGATGAGAAAGGAAAAATCAAAATTCCTGTTCAATACAAAATAATATACCCGCTGTATGATAAATTTGATGACGAAGAACTTCGTAAAAAGAATTTGTTTATTGCTGATGGCAAAGTAATAAATAGTAATAATCATGTATTAATAGATGGATATAATTCGATGACTCCAATATTTAATAATCATAATTTTCTTAGCGTTTCCAAAAACAAAAAATTCGGAATTATTGATATCAACAAAAAAATAATTCTTCCTTTAGAATATGATGAAATTTCTAATTGGACAGAATATGGACCAAGACATTCAAAATTTATTATCAAAAACGGAAAAACCGGTTTAATCGATCATGAAACTTTTAAAATCACCATTCCGCCTATTTATGATAAATTTAGGTATCTCAATGGCTTAATTTTCGCTAAGAAACAAAACAAAGAAGGAATTATAGATGAGGAAGGAAATGTTTTGTGTGATTTTATTTATGATGAAATTTATCCTAATCTAAGTGATTTCTACAGCTATAATAGTACTGAACCAAGAATTTATGCAAAAAAAGGAAATTCTTATCTTCAAATTAATGCTAAAGGAAAAATTGTAAAATCAAACTTAACTCGAAAATTTGTAATTGAGAATTCTGAAATTCCCGTTATTAATAGAAAACAAATACCAGAACCGCCTTTGCCTCCAAGAACTAAGTAGTAAAGATGGAAACATTAATTCAAATAACTAAATCATGAAAAAACCCTGGGTTAAGAAGCTAATAATAGGTCTTGGAATTGTATTCGGACTTATTCTGATTGCCAACTTAGCAATCAACATTTGGCTAAAAACCCAGCTTCCTGATTATATCAAGAAAAATACAGACTATAAAGTTTCGTACAAATCTCTGAACGTAGATTTGGGAACCGGAAATATTTTTGCAACAGGAATAACCGTTAACAATAAAAATCCTCAAAATGTAAATATTATAGGTTTTCAGGGAACGGTTGATAGCTTGAAAATTAGCCGTTTAGGAATTTATGATGCGATTTTTAATAAAAAAATAAGTACATCAGATATTTATTTGGCAAAGCCTAATCTGAATATCAATTTAGCGAAACCCGCAGATAAGAAAAAAGAAAAAAACACCACTCCTCTTGATTTTGAAAACATAAGAATCAACAACGGAACTATTCAGGTATTTAGGCATACAAAGCAAAAGTTTTTTTCGGTTAATGATTTAGATTTAATGGTTGAGAATCTTCAGATGACAGAAGAGTCTGTACAAGACAAACTTCCTTTTGTCTTCGACCAATACAGCATCAAAGGGACGAATTTTTTCTTTCAACCTGATAATATTTATACTTTAAAAATAAATAAAATAACGACAACGAACGGGCAGATTTCTATTGACAACCTTCAACTTGTGCCAATTATTGATTTTGAAAATTTCAAGAAAATTTATCCAAAGAAAAAGCAATTGATATCGGCAACCATCCAGAAAATTGATTTTAAAGATGTTGTTTTAAAGGATAATAAAGTTTCTCTCACGAATGCTACTTTTCAAAACCCTAATATTTTAGTTTATACCACCAATGCAGTTCCGGATAAAGTAAAAAAGCCAACTAATTTTGAATTAAATCTTGATGATTTTAAATTAAATAATGCGCTCATTCAAGTGAATAAACCTGATGGAAACAAACTATTGTTTGCGAAAAACGTCAATTTAAACATTAAAAATATTGAGTTCAGCAAAGAAACTTTTGAAGAAATGATTCCTTTGAGATACAAGGATTTTAATTTTTCAGGGAGAGATATCCAGTTTTTTAACCACCAGAACATCAACGTAGAAAGCATTGCATTAAGTCCGAAAAAAGGTGACATCAGAAATATTTCGATTATTCCCAATCATTCCGAGGCAAACAAAACTACGATGAATCTAAAGGCAAATCAAATTGCTTTTAACATCAATAAATGGGAAATTGTTGATAAAAAACTCAATCTCGATGTTCAGGATGTTTTAGTCAATCAAGTGAACGGAAACATTACGGCAGGAACAGGAAAGTCTGATAAAAAATCAAATTTTGATGGAATTCAATTTCCTATTGCTATCAGAAATGTCAATCTGAAAAACTCAAATATTACATACGATAAAGGAAGCCAGCCGCTCACTTTTAATGATCTAAATGCTTCCATAAAAAATATTGAACTCAGCGAAAAACCAAAGAATGGTGGATTGGCTGTTAAGGTAAAAGATTATACACTGACGACGAAAAATTTCGCCTACAAAACGAAATTTTACAACATGACGGTTGCTGCTTTAGCATTTGATAAAAATAAAATAAAACTGGATCAGTTTGCGATGAAACCGTTGGTTTCGAGAGCACAGTTTATCAGAATGATTCCAGTTGAGAGCGATTTATATGATTTAAAAGCAAATCAAGTGAATGTTGCAGGGCAATGGGATTTTTTCTCTGAAGATAAATTTCTTCATGCTACTAATGTTACCATTTTGTCTGCGAATGCCAATATTTTCAGAAGTAAAATTCCGGCTGATGATCCGAAGGAAAAACTATTGTATTCAAGGCTTTTAAGGAATATAAAAATCCCGATGTTTATTGATCTGCTTCAACTAAAAAATTCAGTTTTAGAATATGAAGAAGATACACCGAAGAGTAGCGGACCAGGGAAATTGACGTTTACTAATTTCAATATGAACGTTAAGAATCTGAATTCTGCCAAAATGAAAGGCAAACCCACTCAGGTTGACATCAAAATCGATTGTACGTTTATGGAAAGCTCACCACTTTCTGTCAATTGGGGCTTCAATACAGCAGATCAGAGTGATCGCTTTACCATTACAGGAAAACTGAATAATATTCCGGCAGTGGCACTGAACGCATTTGTCGTTCCTTATATGAGCGTTACAGCTACCGGAACAATTCAGGAAATGTTATTTAATTTTAAAGGAAATCCGAAAGGTATCGGCGGAACTTTTAATATAAAACATAAAGATCTGAAAGTTTCAATATTAGATAAAGACAGCAAAAAGAAAAAAGGTGTTTTGAGCGCTGTGGTGAATATTTTCGTTAAATCAGATTCAGGGAAATTTCCGGAATCGGTCACAGTGGAAAATGTTGAAAGAGATCCTACAAAATCATTCTTTAATCTGTTTTGGAAAGGTATTGAAGACGGTTTGAAGAAAACGTTGATAGGTATTGATATCGATAAAACTAAAAAAACCGTTGAAAAAACAAAGGAAACGGTAAAAGAGGTGAAAAATACCGTTAAAGATGCGAAGGCTTCAGTAAAAGAAGCTAAAAAAGATATTTCTAAAGCAGTAAAATCTATTCAAAAACCAGAAATGGAAAAACCAAAAGAGAAAAAAGGAATTTTCAGAAAAGTCTTTAACAAAAAAGAAAATCCCGAAACTAATTAGGCTTCGGGCATATTTGTATTAATTTAAAATTTAATTAAAATTATATTCTTCACTTTCGTTAACAGGGATATCTCTTAAAAAAGTATCAAATTCTTGTCCGGAATAATTGCTGTCTGCACCATAAGAATCAATGATGATGCCTTTATTTCCTGAATTATCTTCGAGCACATACAAAACGGCACTGTCATCGGGGTTGCTGTCACCTTCAAAACGATAGGTTTTTAAAATGGTCAGTTCGTTGGGGTGATAATTTTTGTCTGAATCTTCATATTTCATTTCGCAAGATTCATTCATTCTGAATTCCCTGTGAATGCCTCTTTCTCGTAATCTTTCCATGACCTGGCTTAGGGTGGTCATTCTGTCAATGTTTTCCGGATTTTCCATAATAATTAATTTTTTGTTGCGTGTCAGTTCAATAGATAAGTGCAATTTTCAAACCATAACATGCTTTGTAAGCTAATTGTGCAATCTCATTACTTGGTTTTAATGTTAACAAAAATTATAATGACAGTGGGTGAAAAAGGTACACTATTTGATAGACCATATTACAAAATTGTACTAAATATGAAAAAAGAAGTAGGAGTTTTACTTGCGGGAGGAGTTGGTCTCTTGGCGGTGCTTAGCTTTTTAAGCGTTAAAAAAATATTAAGTAAAAAGCATAAAAAATACAGCGAATATTATTCTGACCATCACAGACATTTTGACAAAAATTCTGAAGACGATGATCATGGAATTGAATTTTATGCTTTCAAATAAGATATAATACAAGAAGTAGTAGAGATATAAATTTTTAAAATCCAGCATCCATTTTTTGGTGTTGGATTTTTTTTGTGGAAAACTTTCGTCTTAAAACTCATTATTTTCCAGCCAAAGGTTTATAATTTTACATCAGAAATGCAGAACGAAAATATCATAAAAGGACAAGGTGCTCAGCGAAATGTAATCAACCGTTTCGACAGATATACCTTTGAGCCTGAAGATGAAGATTTTGAAACCATAAAAACAACATTCACTGAAGTTTTTCCAAAAACTATTGTGAATCAGGTGAAAAGCGAAGATTTGCCGATGGAATATTCTATGAATCCTTATCAGGGTTGTGAACACGGATGTTCTTATTGTTTCGCCAGACCAACGCATGAATATTGGGGTTACAGCGCCGGAATTGATTTTGAAAGAAAAATCATGGTCAAAAAAAATGCTCCGGAATTATTAGAGAAATTTTTCAGAAAGAGAGGCTATAAACCTGAACCGATTTTGCTTTCCGGAAACACAGACTGTTATCAACCTGCCGAAAGACAATTTGAAATTACCCGAAAAATTCTGCAAGTCTGTCTTGATTACAGACATCCTGTCAATGTACTTACAAAAAATGCTTTAGTTCTTAGGGATTTAGATATTTTGAAACCAATGGCTGAAAAGAATTTAGTTTCAGTTTCGTTAAGCATTCCGACCATCAACGAAGATCTTCGAAGAAAGATGGAACCCAGAACAAGTTCTTCAAAAAATAAACTGAAAGCGGTAGAGATTCTTTCTCAAAGTGGAATTCCTACTCATGTCATGGTTGCTCCGATTATTCCGGGGTTGAATAGTGATGAGCCTTTGGCTATTTTAAAAGCCATTTCAGATGCAGGAGCACAAAGTTTTGGCTATACTTTGGTGAGATTAAATGACACCGTGGAACCCGTTTTTGTAAAATGGATTGAAGATGCTTTTCCTGACAGAGCACAAAAAGTTTTAAATCTTATTCGCTCAATGCGTGGCGGAAAATTAGGAGATAAAAGGATCTTTGACAGACACAAAGGTGAAGGGAATATTGCTGAAATGATTCATAATACATTTAAAATAGGGAGAAAGAAATACTTTCAAGGAAAAGAGTTTCCTAAGCTTTCAACTGATGGTTTTACGGGAACTAAAGAGCAGCAACTAAGATTGTTTTAAAAGAAAACCGCTCCTGAGAGGAACGGTTTTTAATTTTGCAGATTATTACATTGTATCATCCGGACATTTAAAATCTTTACTACAAGTTGCACAGATTACAACGCCGTTGCAATAATACATACAGAAGTCAGGTTGTGGCAATTCTTTTACTCCTGCTCCTGAGATTGATTTTAACTCGCCTTTGCTAAGTTTTTTTAGATTTTTCATATTGTTTAGTTTTAAAATTTGATGATATGGTAAAGATAATTAAATTTTGTTTGTATTGATGCTTTATGGTATTCATTTTTATAAACTAAATTTATATTCAAAAGATTAATTCTATTTGACTAATTTGAAATTAATTTTTATCTTCATAAAATTAACTACATACCAAATCAATACATGAATTTCGACAAACTCATAGACCATTTCAAACTCGACAAACAGGAATTTTACTTCCAGTTCAATTCTCATCCCAACTATCCTTCGGCTCTGGCTTTCAGTGATACTCTGAACTTTTTAGGGTTAAAAAACGACGCCTACGAATTAGATAAAGAATATTGGGACGAACTGCCGGAAGAATATATGGCGTTGGTTGACAATTCGTTTTCTTTGGTAAAAAAGAAAGGGAATGATTTCACAATTTATTCTGATAAAATAAAAACGCTGAATAAGGAAGATCTTTACAAAAATTCAGGAGATTTTGTGCTTCTTTTTGAGAAAACGGAGAATGTAAAAACGACCTCATTTTTCAATTTTAAACCATTTATTTATTTGGTTTTCGGGATTATTATTCTTTTTTCATTTCTGCAGTTTACTTGGTACGAAAGTGTTTTCAACATTTTGTCGCTGGTAGGAGTTTATATTTCTTTAGAGCTTTTTAATCAAAAATTTGGTCAGGAATCTGCCGTGGTTAGTAATATTTGCGGCGGTGCAGCGAATAGTTCTTCTCAAAGTTCATGTTCCAAGATTTTCTCTTCAGATAAAACAGATGTTTTGGGGCTAAAACTTTCAGATTTTAGCTTGATATATTTCCTTGGAATTACATTTATAGGGCTTGTTTTGCCGCAGTCTCAGTTTATTTTGAGAATTACAGCAATCATTTCGATTCTTGTGATTTTTTACTCATTTTATGTTCAGGTTTTTGTTGAAAAATCACTTTGCAGAGTATGTCTGGTTATTATTTTTGTCTTGTTGGCTCAGATTGCGATCAGTTCTTTCTTTTTTAATATGGAATCAACTTTGGCTGTCGTTTTTATTACCGCCATCTTATTTATTTCTCTGTTTTTTATGGTTGCTTTTTTAAATAATCTGATGAATCAGAAAGAAGAACTCAAAAAATCTAATGCAAAGAATTTAAGGTTTAAAAGAAACTATGACCTTTTCAAAAGAGAACTTACAGATAAAGAAAAAATAGAATTTACAGATAATAAAACATTTTTCTTAGGTAGTAAAGAAGCCAAACTTCATATTTCTGTAGTTTCTAATCCTTACTGCGGATTTTGTAAAGATGCCCATAAGATCGTAGAAGACTTGCTTTTACAATATCCTGATGAGATTTCTGCACAGATGAGGTTTAATTATTCAAATGAAAGGGCTGATGAAAAGTATACTCAACTTATTTCAGATTTTTTGAGCATTTACAAAAACAAAAAACAAAAAGAATTTTTAAAAGTAGTTGATATTTGGTTTAAAAATAGAGATGAAAATGAAATTAAAATAAAATCGGGATCAGAAAATTTGCAAGACCTTACAAATGTTATTCAGATGACTGCGGAAAATAGTTCTGCCGGGCTTACTTTCACACCTGTTTTTATTATTAATGGCTACCAGTTTCCGGATAAATATGATCGTGAAGATATTCATTATTTCATCAGTGAATTGATTGAAGATGAAGATTTTTAAGTAATAACTTCTTGTATAATTAAAACTGATTAGTTTTAAATGAATGAAAAGTGCTCCTTGTGATGGATGGAATTACACATGAAATAAGTGTATAAGTTGTCACAACCATGCTTGTAATGATAGATTTTGATATTAATTTATCCAAGACTAAGAATAGAATGAAAAAAATATTTTTATTAATACTTCTAATAGTATTCGAAATAGGATTTGCACAAAAAGTAAAAACGGATGAAAGAGTAAAAGATAAATTTGAATCTAAACAACCCCAATATTTATCTGTTCCACCACCACCAATGACTGCTTTTCCCGCTCAATATCCAAATGGGAATAAGGCTTTTGTTGAAGTTGTTAAAAATAATTTAAATAAAGATGCGCTAAAATCTTTAGGTAAAAACCTTCAAACAAAGATTATTTTAAAAATTGATTCTCAGGGTAATGTGGTCAATATTTCTACTTATGGAAATAATGAAGCTTTTAATAACGAGGTTAAAAAAGCTGCTGATAAGGCCACTTTAAAAGTTAAATGGGAATCTGGAAAAAATAGTCATGGTGAAAAGGTTATTGACATCGTTAATTTGCCCTTTAAATTTTCTAATAGTTGATTTCTAGAGTACTAATTACAAAATTAACCTCGCAAAAAAAGTTGTTACATTGGATGGCATTTACAAAGAATATAATTTTGAAAAATATCTGATATATCTTTAGTAGGAAATGATTGCAACAACAGTTCATTTTCTACACTGTTTTATTAGTTTTCGAACTCACATTACCGTGAACATTTATTGTTTTATCAGCGAATTGATCGAAGATGAAGGTTTTCCTGCTTAAAATATTTCATTTAATTAAAATTGCTTAATTTTAAATGAATGAAAAGCGAGATCCGAAAAGCTTAAAAAGAGTAGGAAATTACCAAATTCAATCAGTATGAAAAATTTAAAAAAGATCAATCGACAAGAATTGAAAACGATTCAGGGAGGTCTTACCTGTAAAGGTGGGCAACTTTGCCTGATCGACGGAAAATGGAAATGCATGCCTTACGACGGATGCGGTGGCGGAAACCAGCCATAATTTAATCATCAAATCAAACTAAATTACAGTATTATGAAAAATTTAAAAAAAGTATCAAGAAATCAGATGAAAGGCATTAACGGTGGAGCTTTAGGTTGTTCTCAAGCATGTTGTCCTCCTCCGGGAATAAAAAGATGCCCAAATATTTATTGTTTTGCACCATGTCCTGTAGAATCTTAAAAGATAATCATATGAAAAATCTGAAAAAATTAGCAAGAAACGAAATGAAAGACATTTTTGGAGCCGGGCCAATCCTTATTGGATGTTCAACAGCTTGCTGTCCTACAGATGGCAGACCAAGATGTCCGAAAATTTACTGTCCGGCTGTGGTTTGCCCGCAGTATGTATAAAGGATTTTAGTGACAATTAATTTTTGTCTAATATCTGACAATCATTTATAAAGAAAGAGACTGTTTATTCAGTCTCTTTTTGTTATAATATTTATGCTAATTTTTGCTCTAAAATTTTAATTTTTTCTTTCAAGATTTGTAATTCTTCTTTTAAGTTGATTGTATTTGTTAAATTGATATGATCCTCATAGATTTGATCAACTTCAACATCTAAAAGTTTTGAAATTCTCTGCCATTCTTGGAAAGTTATTTTTATCTTTCCGGATTCTCTTTTTGGTATTGAGTTTGGCTTATTTTGAGATATGTAGCAATATCTGTTTGCGAAATTTTGCTTGCTTTACGAGCTGTGATCAGTTTTTCTTTTTTCATTTGAATATTTGTGTTCTTACAACGAATTTATGAATAATTTTCTTATGTCAAAAAATAAAGGCTGTAAAAAGCAATAGTTTTTATTTTTTGTAGTGGATTAAGTTTTTTAAATTCGAATGGTCGATAGTGACACAAAATATTTTAAAACATTTTATTATGAAAAACTTAAAAGGAATGAAAAGCACATTCTCTTCTCTTGAAAACAAAAAATTGAGAGATTTACGTACTATTAGAGGTGGAGAAGATTCAGTTAGATCAGCTCCATCTAATGCTGTGGGTGAAGGATGTGGAGATGAAGATGTTTATACTGATGCAGGAGGTACCAAAGATAATTGGCAATATAAAGCTAGGCTGACATTTTGTGACCATCCTTTTTATTAAAGTCAAACAAAGGGGTGGAGTTTCCACCCTTTCTTTGACTTTTTTAGTTTTTCAATGATAGATTTTGAGAAAAATTCAGTTTTTTTACAAAATAAGCAAATTTACGGCGTTATATATTTTTATGAAAAAGTGTTTAATTGTAACTTCTCTATTTCTAATGACATTTTTGTTTGGACAAAAAATGAGTTTTGTTTATGAAATGAAATATAGATTAAATAAAAAAAATCCTGATAAGTATATTACTAATACAATGATTTTAGATTTTTCAGATAATGTTTCTATATTTCGGAGTAAGGTTGATAGAATTTCGGATTCTTTAAAAATGAATAATGGATCATCAAAAATATATTCTTCAAATTTTGAAAATCAATTTTATATAAAAAAAAATTTAATAAATAGTGATATCGCAAATATAATCACAAATAGCGAATTTATATATCTTATTAGAATACAAGAAGTTTTAAAATGGGAAATTTTATCTGAAAAGAAAAAAATAGGTAGTAATAACTGTCAGAAAGCCTCAGTCAATTATGGTGGAAGAGAATGGATAGCTTGGTTCACAAATGAAATTCCAATTAATGATGGTCCATACATTTTTAATGGTTTACCTGGATTAATTGTTTCAATAGTTGATAAAGATAGAGATTATGAGTTTAATTTGATTGAAATTAAAAAATCCTCAAACTTATTTGATGTTAAAAAGAATACGATAACTATTGATTGGAATAAATTTGAAAAATTAGCAAAAACATATTATGAAAATCCTAATTCTTCTTTAGAACAAAAAATTAAAAGTTATAAATATTATAGATATCAGGATGCAAAAGGAAATGATATTGAGTTAAATTTAAAAGAAATGAACAAGGGACAACAGAATTATATAAAAAGTACAAACAACCCGATAGAACTCAATCATAGAATTGATTACTAAAGATAATTTTTTAATTATTATTTATGATATTAATTATTTCCGATACAAAAGAAAACACCACAAATGAAGTTATAAAATGGCTGGTGCTAATGGATAAAAATTTCATTAGAGTTAATGAGAATGAATATTTTGAAATAATAATGAAAGATGATAAGTTAGCTCTCCAAAGTGATGAAAATTATTTTTTTTTAGATGATATAGTAAGCGTCTGGTACAGAAGAGGTGGAATTAAATTTAAACGTTTACGTTATAGTAATGAGGCTGTAGATTTACATATGAATGAAGTTCAACATTGGCTCGAAGATTATGTTCTAAATATAATTGAATCTAAACCTCACATAAATAAACAGTCTAAAGTACATTTTAATAAACTTTTAGTTTTAGAAAAAGCGAAAAAAGTTGGTTTGGATATACCTAAATATTTTTTATCAAATAAAATGAATAAATTATTGATAGGAAAAACAATAGTAAAACCTCTTGCTGGAAACCCAATGTTACAATCAATTACTGAAGATGAAGATGCAATGATGTATACTAATGTCGTTGATAAATTGATTGATAATGATGTGTTTATTTCTTTTTTTCAAGAGAAAATTGATAAAGATTTCGAAATACGAATATTCTATTTAAATGGAATGTGTTGGTCTACGGCAATATTTTCTCAAAATGATAACCAGACAAAAGTTGATTTTAGAAAATACAACGACGATAAACCAAATAGAAATGTACCATATTTAATCCCAGAAGAGATTGAGAGGAAATGCCAAAAACTTATGAAAATGCTTGATTTAAATAGTGGCTCATTAGACTTTATTAAGAAAGGCAATCAATATTTTTTCTTAGAAGTTAATCCAATTGGTCAATTTTTAGCACATTCGGACAATTGTAATTATAACTTAGATAAAATTATAGCAAGTAACTTATGAAAAATTTCATTCAAGAAAAAAATTTACTCCCACTTACCTTTCAATATTTAGAGGTTTTTAAAAAGGAAAAATTTAAATTAAATAATAATGTTGTTTTTTACGTAAAATGTGAAACGTGTTTAACTGATTTTTACAAAAGGACAAAACCGAATAAAAATCTAACAAGATTAATATGAGATTCTTTAATTTTTTCAGCAATATTCTAATAACAAAAGGAGCCAATAGAATTCTGATTTCTGATTTACAAAGAAATGTTTCAGAATTACATTCAAAAGAGTTCAACGATATACTTGAAGAATTAAAAAATAATTCAATTGAAGATATAAGTAAGAATTTAAATATAAAATCAAAAAAAAATTTCAAGAATATTTAGATTTTTTATTAGATAAGGAGTATGGTTTTATTACAGAAAACGATTGGGATAAAAATTTCCCACCACTTTCTTACGAATATAAAAATCCTAGTTCAATTTCTAATTTATTTGCTGAAATTATTGATATTTCAGTTCTTCAAAAAATAAAGCAATCCATTGAAAAACTTCAGATACAACATCTTATTATCCATTTTGACAAAAATTTAAGTTTAGAAGATGTAATTGGCATAGATAGAATATTTGAAAAATCTATTCTACAAGGCATAGAAATCTATTCTCATTATCATAAAGCTATTAACTCCACATTTATTAATGATTTGAATCTCAAAACTGCTAGAATTTATAATTTAGTTTTTTATAATTGTAATGAAGCTCCATTTCAAGTCGAAGATAACTATAGATTCGATTTAACATTTACTAATCAGAGTATTAAAATGAATTCTTGTGGTAAGGTAGATTTCAAATATTTTAATACAAACCTTCCGAAAATTTTAGAAGCAATAAATCATAATTCTTGTCTCCACAAAAAAATTTCCATAGATTCTGAAGGTAACATTAGAAACTGCCCTTCCATGCCTCAAAGTTTTGGGAATATTAAAGAGACCACTTTAGAAACAGCCTTAAACCACAAAGATTTCAAAAAATATTGGAATCTTACTAAAGACAAAATAGAAGTTTGCAAAGACTGTGAGTTTCGTTATATTTGTACAGATTGCAGAGCTTATACCGAAAGAACACATGAAGATAAAGAAGGATTAGATATTTCAAAACCATTAAAATGTGGTTATGATCCTTATACTGGTGAATGGGAAGAGTGGAGTATCAACCCACTTAAAGAGAAAGCGATAAAGTATTATGGCATGCAAGAATTGGTTAAGAAAAATTAAATCACAATTAATTGGCAAAAAAATTCCCCTTTTACCTTCAGCCGGATTCCAAAGATTGCGGTCCTACCTGTCTCAGGATAGTCAGCAAATATTACGGCAAAAGACATTTCTTTACAACAAATTCGTAACCTCTCAGAAACGACAAGAGAAGGAAGCAGTCTGCTTGGTTTGAGCGATGCTGCTGAAGATTTGGGCTTCCGTTCTTTGGGAGTGCAGATCGATTTTAATACATTGGCTGAAGAAGTTCCTTTCCCTTGTATTGTACACTGGAACAAAAATCATTTATTTAGAAATGTTAAATAACATTTAAGCTAATTTTTGCCCCAAAATTTTAATTTTTTCTTTCAACATTTCTAATTCGTCGTAGAAGTTGATCGCACGAGTCGGATTAAAATATTCTTCGTAAATCTCATCAACTTCAACGTCCAAAAGTTTTGAAATTCTCTGCCATTCTTGTAAAGTTATTTTTAACTTTACAAATTCTCTTTTTTGGTATTGGGTTTGGCTTATTTTGAGATATTATCTCTCATTACTTAATTGAACTGTTTTGGTTTAATATTAATTATCAAGTTTTTTCATGAAGACTATAAAATGCTAATGATTTATAATACCTCAATAAGTAATCATAAATCACCATTTCAAACAATCTTTGGTTAGAAACAAAAAGTCTGTTGATGCTCATGTGAAATATGCTTTGAAAAAAACTTTGCAAAGAAACTTCCAGAGATTGGTTTTGATGTTGCTGAAGAATATTTTGCAGTACAGAAGCGCATTCTTCAATATGAAGAATAATTGCATTTCTTTCGTCCGAAAACTCATCCGATTGCATGAAGTTCATTAGTTTCGGTTTAAATTCTCTGTGTTTTTTGTCTAACTGCCTGTTGAGATTTTTATCGGCATTGAATTCTTCTTTGAATGCATCATTAAAAATTTTGATCCAAACAAGCTTTTCAGTAATTACAAGATTAAGCTTATTCAACATTTCATTCATATAAAAAATACTGAAGATCAACTTATCTTCATCATCGTATGGCAGACACAGTAAAGTAAATTCGCTGTTTTTGTGAAATAACGTTTCGGCTTCTTCTATGGTGTTTTGCCCGTAACGTTCAATTTCCCTGCTATAAGTTTCGATTGAAATATTTGAGATTTCTCCGCTGTCAACAAACTCTTGAAGTTCTTCATTTATTCTGTTAAGCACGGTAATGTAATCCTTAATATTATTTAAACAAAATCTTATTCTCAAATGCGGTTTTGGATCATGATAGCGAATGAAAAACCATTTTGAGATATAATTATTTGTCTGTAGATATTCAGTCAGAGGCTTTATTGTTTCTTCTAAAATAAGGTCGGAAGTCTTAACACCAGTATAAACTTTCAGATAGAGCCATTCTGTCCCAGGAGCAAATTTTCTCTTTTCAATCATCATATTTCTACTTTCTCTTTGTACATCGGGAAAATAAATTCTCGCTTAAAATCATCATTCTCATTGTATAAAAACTCTTCAATCGTAATCGATTTTTCACTTTTTATTGTTTGTATAAAAAGTTTTGCCATGTCATAATTTTCTAAGTTCATGGGTAAAGTATTATCAGATTTCACCCATTGTATCCATTGGGGAATTTGTCTTTTGCTTCGCCATATTTCCATTCGTGAAAGAAATTCATTTTTATTTTCCAGTAATGATTCTAATGAAGCAATTTCTTTGTCTGTTATATTCCATTGGGCTTTTGATAAGATGATATTTTTGTATTCTATTCTTGGCAGAAATTTATAAATCTGAGAAAGACCTCCCCAATTGAAATACAAACCTGTACGAGTGTTTTGTGACTGTAAATCGCATAAAAAATGGTAAATCGGCAGAGCATTGTGATGGTAATTGTGTGCATTGGTCAAGTAAGGTTTTACTTCCTTATTCAGTTTTTTTGACCGTAAAATAATTCTGTTATTATTCAAAGAAATATATAGGTCATCGACAAGAATTTGGTTTTCTTTCGGCAAAACAGATGCAGCTAAATATGGGATTTCATATTCACGCAGCGAAGGTCTTCTGATGATGTTTCCAATTCTGGCTTCTGGCAGATGAATGATTTCTGCTAAAATTTCACTATTGTCATGCTGATCTGAGTTTATCATGAGATTTCCGAAGGAAAGCATCTCTTCCTTTTTTGTAATTTCTTTCGTTAAATGTTGAAGATGTGATTTTTCTGAACAGAATCTTCCTAAAAGGTTTGCTGCACTACTTGCGGCAACACTTCTAATGCATAATTTCTCATGATTATTTTCGGAGACGATTTCTGCCATAACTGATAAAGTATCCGGTAAATCATGCCATTTCTCTTCAAAATCTTTTATGTCATTATCATTTAATGAAATCGTAAATTCATTTTCGACTAAAGCTTCCTGCAACTTTTCATTAAGGATTCTTTGAAATGGGGTTAGTTGAATATGGAAATTTTGTTTCTCTTGAGAATTGGGAAGTTTTAGATCGTCCAAATACGGATGAATTCCTTTAGCGTTTTTATTCTGAAGGTAGCCAATACCTATTTCTGTATCTAAAACATAAGATAAGGGTATTTCTTGAGTTTCAAACCTTTCATAAAATGCTTTTTTAAAATGTTCAAAAGGAGTGTCTTTGTTTAGTAAAGTAATCTTATTGAGAAAACTCAAGCCTTTTTTGATTTCTTTTTTCCAATGAGTTGATATTGTAAATTCATCTTTAAAATAAACGTCCGTCTGGAAGAGATACTTTTGCTCATAATCTGTTTTGAAAGATTTAATCAGATCTTCAATTTCTGAGTATAAAGAAACTTGGTTTCCGATCTTTAAGTCCAATTCGGTTAATTTATTTTTTATTGAAATTAAAACGTCAGTCTCATTTTTAGCTTCAATTCGGTTTAGAATAGAAATTAGGGTATCTAAAAAATCGCATCCTGAAACATTAGGCTCTAGCTCACTCACTAAAACCTGATTGTCAATCAATTCTTCTATGAATTCTTTTGCTTCTTCATGATTTATTTCTTCATTTACAAGAATTTTTGCAGTGTCTGTGATGGTTTTACCTTGTTTTGAGAAATCTAATATCTGAGATAGCTCTTCAGAGACTGGAGCCGACGAAATAATGTAATCTCTTTTTCCTTCTTTATATTCGTACTCGACGTAACGAATTTTCTTCCCTATTTTATAAATACTATTATTTGGGAAATATAGAAGTTGGTTTCTAATGTTCGGATTTTTCTCTAAAGTCTTCGAAAGAAAAACCAATAGATGCATATCCAATTTCGTATCTCTTACTTGTAACTGAATGTTGTCAGAAAGTTTGTTATTTATTGTTTCTTGATTAAATTTCCCCAAGCCAACCCCTGAAAAAAGTCCGAATGGAGTACATCTTGTACTCATTCTGGTATAGTATTTTAAAATGGTGTTTTTAAATTTTTGGTGTTGACTTGAGGATAATTCTTTTTCTGAATGCAACCATCGATTCAGCTCATGATACAGATTGGGTGACGCTAGATATATTGCCTCCTGAAAAATCGAATCTTCGCAAATTTCTTTTAGTTCATCATCAGAAAAGGCTTCTTTATATGCATTTTCATGAAAATTCCTGCGTGAAAATAATGGAGAACGAACAATATACTCTTCAAAAAATGATAGGGGAATTGGGGCATTTTTATTCTTCTAGAATTGGAATTTCAATATAACTGTCGTTGTACCATTTTATTTCCAAAGGTTCTTTTGCATCAGCTATTGTTTCTTCGCTTACGTCTTTTCCTGTACCGTAGTTGATTTGATAATCGGGACTTTTATTTATTCCTAAAATGACAATAAGTTTACTGCCTTTAGAAATTTTCTTACTCACAAATGTCGAATTATCAATAGGAATAATTTCTATTTCATTTGGTTTTAAAAGTTGTCTTTGCTCATTGCTTTTGGTATAACTTGCCCTACCTAAATAATCAGACAGATAAAACATAGTTTTATCCGGTTTTATCTGCAATAAGTTTATGGTAATATCCATATCCTTTTTGTTGATTGCAGTTTTGAGTCTTGCAGTAAATGCACCGCTGATGATAACATCTTTATCTAATATATCCGTTTGATAAACAATAGAGTTATTAATTCGTATGCTATCTTTTCCTGCATTAAAATAAACATCTTTTTCTTCTCTGTTTTTAAAATCAACAATTTGAGTAATAAAATCAGTTGTTTTAGGTTTTTCTTTGATTAATCTGTTTGAATTTAAATCTTTCTTAAGGTAAAGGGTTAATGAACTATTATGGGTTTTTTCTATAGTTGGGGCGTGATACCACTCATTGGTATCCATAACCTGAAAGTTGATTTTGTCTTTCAGTAATTCCGGTTTTTTGCCATCTTTTAAAATATAATCAAACCACGAAAAAGCTAAGTCATTGATATTAATTCTAGCTACTTCATCTATCTTATAGCCTCGTAATATATTTGTAGCAAAATTTTGTGCTCCTCCATGATCATAAGGACCTATTACCAAATAATGGTTGGGATTGTTATTATACTTGTAATGCTCTTTAAAATAGTATAATGCGCCTAACTGATCTGCATCATAATAGCCTGTTGTAGTAAGAACAGGAATATTTATTTTTGAAAAATCAGTTTTATAAGGAATCATGTTTTTCCAATATTCATCATAATCAGGATGATCTAGCCATCTTTGAAAGATTTTGTTGGGTTTTCCACTTATTGAATCTAATGCCCTGAAGGATCTGCCATTCTTATACCATGCTGTATTGATAGAGTCCCATTTTGCATAATTATTAAAATCTAATTCATCAGTAAATTTATTGTTAGTAACATAAGATATCCATTGCAGCATATAGCTCATGAATACGTTATTGTTTTTAGGGAAATCTATTCCTATTCCTACAGCTACCTGAGGTACAATTGTTTTCAATGCCGGATGTATCTTTTTTACAGCCCCCCATTGGCTAAAACCTAAATAACTTCCACCGATCATACCCACTTTCCCGTTGCACCAAGGTTGTTTGCTTATCCAGTCGATGGCATCGTATACATCTTGTGCTTCATGCTCGAAAGGCTCTATTATATCGTTGCTGGTTCTTTTCCCTCTAGTGTTTAATACTACGCCTATGTAATCATATGCTACAGCTCTTTTTCTTAAGGCATCATCATATTTTCCGGCATATATATTATTCGTTAAAATCACGGGTAGAGACTGCTTGCTTTCTTTTCGTCGAGTAACAGTTACAGTGACGCTTCCTCCACTTTTTGTTTTTAGATTATGAGTTTCTACTATAAATTTCTTCTTATCTTTTGAATCTAGAAGTTGGATTATTTGAGATTGGATCGTTGAATAAGTTTTATAGTTTAAATAATTTAGACATAACCCTATGGCAAAGCTGGAACTTATGCTGTCTGTTTTTTTGGAAGAGTCTAATGAGTTTTGAAATTTTTCTCTGTAATCCGGAATATTTTCTGTGAAATAATCAGTAATACGAAAAGAGTATTTTTCAGGTAAGGTAGCGTATTTTAGTTCAAACGCTTTGTTTAATGCTTTTGAAAAAGTAATTTTTTCATTTTTTTCTATTTCTTTAGCTAAGCTATAGAATTCAAAAGCTATAGCTTTAATACAAGCACTATTGCTATCTGCATAGGCTTTTTTATAAGCATCTATTGTTGAAAGTGATTTTTTATAGTTTCCTGCCAGAATTTCTAATTTAAATAATTTCTCTAAAGAATCTGGTCTTTTAGCATTTTTGTATTTCTCGGAAATTTTATCTGCGATATTGGAAATGTTTTGGTTTAAAACTAAAGAGTCTGATATTGAATTTTTAGATAAATAAAATTTTTGTGAAAATAGTACGTTGCTAAAAAATAAAGCTATAATTAATAATTTGATTTTCATTTTTAAAAGATCTATGTATTTATTTTTTTGTGTTTTCTTTTGGCTGGTAATCCGGATGACCTAGCTGCCAAAAAGCAAAGGCGAAAATCTCTCCTAAATTAGCATATGTATGCAGAAGATCAACACCACCTCCATGACCGCCTTCGTAGTCAATTTTTAAAAAGATAGGATTATCAGAAACATCGTTTACTATTAGTTTTGCTGCAAATTTTGTAGGTATCCACGAAACAACACGGCTGTCATTAATTCCGGCAGTTATGAGAGTGGCGGGATATTTTTCTCCTTTTCTGATATGGTGGAAAGCATCCATTTCTAATAAAGCTTTGAACTCATCTGGTTTCGTTACTGTTCCAAATTCAGGAACGTTACCGGGACCATTTGGAGTTACTTCATCTCGGATTGTGTTGGTAGATCCTACACTAATGATAGCAGCTTTAAATAAATCTGGTCTTTCTGTAATAGCTCTTCCTATTGTAATTCCTCCTGCACTTGACCCCCAAATTGCCACTTTATGTTTTGAGGTGTATTTTTCTTTTATCAAATATTCTGTACAATCAATCAAGTCTTTCCAAGTATTAGGCTTAGTTTGTTTGTAGCCCGCTTTATGCCATCTGTCTCCTTTTTCTCCACCTCCTCTTACATGGGCAATCGCTATAATTCCTCCTTTTTTCGCCCACATTAAATAACTTTTGGCAAAGAAAGGGGTATGAATGGTTCCATAGCTTCCATATGCTTCAATTAAAACAGGGGTATTTCCGTTTCTTTTAAGATTTTTATCGTAAATCAATGTTAGTGGAATGTCTTCACCGTCCCTAGATTTTATACTGATCTCTCTAATAA